>JAHIRD010000324.1 GCA_018818835.1 Pseudomonadota bacterium | reverse complement strand
TTCCTACTTGATCCCCTTCCTTCCAAAAGAATACTGTTAATGCGTGGAAATGCCCGTTCTCTTCTTCTTTATCTGTAATTTCTCGCGCAATTCTCAACAACTCAATATCATTCAAATCGTTTTTACCTGTAGTAATGCGATAGACGATTCGCTTTACGTCGTTTTCCTTTTCAACAGTCATTGGCTGTTCTTCTCGTTCAATGATTTTGTAGTCGGTCATGATCCCTCCTGTTTTAGCCAACCCCATGTCGCGCCAGTTGCTACCTTGCTAATCGTTTGTCTGGTGACATTAAACTTAGCGGCAATTGTTTCTTGTGTTTCCTTGCCGAGCAGCTGCCTTATTTCATGTATGTGTTTTTCAGTCAACTTGCTCTGTGTGTTTTTCTCCCCTTGTTGAGATCTTGTGCCGTTATCAAACGAGTGGCGGATATTCTCTGACCGCGTAACATACTCTAGATTTTCTAGTCGATTATTTGATTTATCGCCATCAATGTGATTGACTTGCTTGCCGTCTGGGCATGCGCCAAGGAACGAAGATAAAACTATACGATGCACTGCCTCGTAGCTCCTTTTTGTATTTATACATAAACATACTCTATAATATCCTGTATTGGTTACAGATTGCTTAAGAACTCTTCCTATAGTTGCCCCGCCGCCGCCAGCTGTTCGCCTAATTCTTCCCATATTACTAACATCATACCAATCGTCGTGCCCAAAAGCAGCGCGCCATTCCTCGCCCTTAATATCTTCCGAAACAGCAAAATTTCCAGCTGCTTTTTCTATTCTAAGGTCGTGCTCGTATTTGCTCCTGCACTCTTTACATGATGGGTGTAGCCCATCCGTGTAGCTCTTATTTCTATGGAACAGGGCCGGTGTCGCCGGAAGATACCTATGGCACCTAGAACATCTCTTAGTCTTTACTTCCATGCTCCCTCCTTAATCAACTTTAACACCTTGTCGAACCGAACCAAAACATACGTTTCTCCTCTATCTTCACGGAACACAACTGCGTCAACACCATCATCTATTTTCAAGTATTCTGGTAGTTTCTTGCGGCGTTTGGCCTGAATGCGAGCGCTGCCAATAACGACATCGACTTCTTTTGCTTCGCCCATGGCTCTACCGTCCGAAGAAAACGCACGAACCGCATCAATTCCGAACGCTTTAGCCTTATTAACGATTTCGTACTCGAACGAATTTCCTTTCCTTTTGCTTTTACCGGTCATAATGTTGGCTTGTATCAAATGTAGCAATTACTTCTTCGCGCCAATGATCTAAAAACGGCCCCGATCTAAGTTCTTGATAGATATTGTTTTCCTCTCCGATAATACAGTAACAACGATCTGTTTCAAGGTGGATCATATTAACCCCCTTTGCTTACTACCCGGCATTCCCTTTTAGCCTCTTCGCTATCAATTCTCGATTCTTTTTCTTCTCGGCCTCAGTATACACCTTTTTGGGTGCTTTGACAACCTTATTAATACTGTCGCTGGCTCGCGGCTTGCCAATATTGATTGCGCCAATTGGAATAGTTCCGTCAACATAAACCAAGATCTGCTTTCGCCCTTGATTTTCTGTGCGATAGTTTTCAATTTCAAAGAAATTACAATTAACTAGCCGCGAAACAATTGCAGGATCATTACTATTAATAACCGCCTTTCCACCAAAAGCACGAGAGAAGTAGAAACCAGTCTCGATCTCGCATTGCTCTAATCCTTTTTCTAGCCCTACATCATCCCAATCACACTTTTTTGTCATTTTACCTCCCAAAACCTACACTAATTATACACTAGAGACAGCTAAAAGTCAAGCGGCTTGACAAACGCCTCAATCTGTAGTATAATCATGACGATCTTTGACAGATAGATAACGGATGATAGCGGCCAAGCCCCCTCTAGAAAAGGTTAGAGAGCCATTGGCCTAGGCCGATGGACGCCAGAAACACTTGGTAATGCAAGGGAATAACCGCAAGAACAACTACGCCTTAGTAGCGTATCTATGTTGAGGGGTTAGAAACTGGCACAGCCTGGCCGCTAAAACATTGAGGCTCTGCGGCGAAAGCCGGGGATGAGTATATTTGCTACGACCAGGCAAATATGAATGTATGGTCTTCTAGTGTTTAAGGAAAGAAGGAAAAGTTTGTAGAAAAGCGATAAAAGGTAGCCGGATGGGAGCCCGGCCAGAACCCCAAAATCGGAAAGTGGCCAAGATGGAATGGCGCATCCCTTGGGAGGATGAGATCGTAGGTTCGAGCCCTGCCTTTCCGACCAGCGCAATCGCCAGCTAAATAAAGGAGGGGATATGAAAATAGACGACAAGCAACTTACAGAACGCTTAGACGTTATATTCGATAGTGCGTGTGATGAAGACTGGATTTGGAATGGCGAGGA
>JAHIRD010000063.1 GCA_018818835.1 Pseudomonadota bacterium | reverse complement strand
AGCTTGAGGTTTTCCGGGACTTTCAGCTGGTATGCTGCGGAGATTTTTCCGAAGATCTCCACCTGTTTGACCGTGTCAATGCCCAGGTCTGCTTCCAGGTCCAGGGTGTCTTCGAGCATGTCCACATCATAGCCGGTCTGGTCTGCGATCACTTTTTTGATTTCAGCTGAAAGGGAGAATGGGGCTGATGCCTTTACCTGGGCAGGGACATCAGGAACAGGTGCCGCAGGTTCCGGACTCAGTGTTTCTTGGGACTTCAAACGAGCCGGGGCTGGGGGCACTTCATTTTGGGGTTTTCTGGCCAGGCTCTCGGTGGCAGGGATGATGTCTTCCTGGATGGATGGTGCCGGAGGCTCCAGGATCTCAGTTAACGGCTTTTCTACCGGAGTGATTTTATGGCCTCCGGCTTCGGCCATCAGGGTGTTGTTGGTTTCCCTGAGACTGGGGTTGCTGCTCCCGGTGACGGCCTGGAGCCAGGATAAGTATTTGGGGTTGTTTTCCACCGTGTTTTCTTCGATACGCTTGAAAAAGGCAAAGGCCAGATGTGAACCAAACCCTGCCGCAATGTGCAGGCCATAGGTGTAATTCCCCTGGGTTGTGGTTTTTGAAAGCCTTAAATCCTTAAAATCCTCGGAAATATCCGTGAGGTTGGCAATGGGCGGGGCCGTGCCTTTCTGGAGGACTTTGACCAGAACTGCGTCTTCCAGGGCAGCACCCAGGGTATGCCCGGTGTAGCCCTTGGTGTTGGTGATCAGGATATCCCGGTAGGTCTCGGGGTAGGTGGTTCTGAGAGCCGTAATTTCGGCATCGGCGCTTCCGCCCCGGGCCGGGGTAAAGGTTTCATGGCTCATGAATACCATGTTTTTGGAATACTCTGTTTTGCTGAGACTATGGCGTTTTTCAACCTTGGTCACAAACCGATTCATTGCCTTTGAAATGCCTTTGACATCGATGTTGTATACATGATGGGCCGTGTTTCCGATATGGGTTCCAAGCACTTCGGCTTGCCCCCGCATGCCCCGTCTCAGAGCACCTTCTTCCCGTTCAATAATCATGGAAACAGCTCCGCTTCCCAGAATGGTGCCGTTTCGTTTGGCATCAAAGGGCTTGGCCGCATTTTCCACATTTTTTTCCACAGAAGCCGCACCCAGGGAAAGGAAGCCCGAACCCACCCACTGGCTCTGGGCCTGGGAGGTGGGGGTTTCGCCACCGATGATGATCACGCGTTCACATCGTCCGGCCCGGATCCAGTCTTCGGCGATTCCAATGGCCTGGGTTGTGGATGCGCAGGCTCCGCTCATCTGGATATTGGGGCCTTTGGCCCGGATATACTGGGCAAAATGGGCCGAGCCCAAGGGGGTCAGATTATGGGCAAAATCACGGGTCATTTTGTAATCCCCGTAAATGGTTCTGCGTTCTTTGACTCTGAAGAACCAGTCGGTCACATGCTCTTTGATCTGGGTGTCGGTGATGTTTCCCATGAGGTGGTAATAGATTTTTTCAAATTCTTCGTAGGGTTTGACATAAAATTTGTTGTAAAAATAATGGGTCATTTCACGGATCAGGGTCTCCGAATAGGGCCAGAGGGCGGATAGAATCACGCCGGTGCCGTCCTGCATCTCCGCTGGAAGGGCGTAGCCGTCGGCAATCAGACTTCCCGTGGAGGTGGTTTTGTATTGCATGACCAGGGGGATTTTTGCATCTTTCAATGCTTCGATCCCGGCGGCCATGGCAAGGGCGATTGTTGTTTCGTAATTCATTTTGATCCCGTACTGCTTATCAAGATCAAAATATCCCAGTTGGCCTGCCAGTTGAATCACATCCTCGGTGGTTGTGATTTCAACGAACCGTGCGTTCCCGTCCGGATCTTTTTGCAGGCGGGTTACATTTTTGTCCACCATCAATTCCTTGAGGCTTGCCGGAAGGGGCTCGATGAAATTGGTGCCCGAAAGAAGTTTGTCGAAATTTTTGGGATCGAATACATCTTTGCCGGTTCCGGGAAGGCCCACGGCCACTCCGGACACCACGATTTTCCCGGGATTGAAATCAAATTTTTCAAAAGCGTCGATGGCAGTCTGTTTTTTGTGCTTCATGTATTCGGAGTAAAGCATTTTTTTAAGATGCTCTTCGTTGTTTTTTACAAAAGATGAAAAATCATCTCCCTGGTTTTCGTTGAACGTCATTTCAAAATCCTTTTCATGGGAATCATGCATGGTTTCCTTGGGTTCCAAAACAGTTTGCGTGGGTTCATGGACCAGGGACAAGTCCTTTAGCTGGGTCACAAAGGCCTTAAAGGATTCCAGCTGGCCTTTTTTTGGTGTGACGGACGAAAGGGCGTTGACCGTGTCCATGTCCATGTTTTTCAGGAGATTGGCCAACAGTCGCGTTGGACCGATTTCAATAAAATGGGTGTTTTTTGCCTGATAAACATGCTGAACAGAGGCGATAAACTCCACAGGCGACGAGATCTGCCGGACCAGAAGCTCTCGGATGGATGCCTCCTGATCCGGGTAGGGCCGGGCGTTGACATTGGATATAATCCGATGGGCCTGGTTGGTATTGAACCTTAGATTGTTCATGTACAGGCCCATTTCCTGTCCGGTTTCCCGGAAAAGGGGCGAATGAAAGGCACCGGAAAGGGACAGTTTGGTATGCACAACCCCTTTGTCTGCAAGGAAGGTGCAGAAACCTTCAATCTCTGAGGTTTCCCCTGAAACGCCGGTCTGCTTGAGACTGTTCTTATTGGCAAGGTAAACGGTTTTTCCCGATTCCCGGATCAGAGCCTGTGTGTTTTCAGCAGAGTCAAAGACCACCATGATTTTACCCGGATGTGTATCGGCTGCTTTTTTCATGAGGCTTGACCGGGTCAGGATAAGATCCATGGCCTGGTCAAAGTCAAGGAGTCCTGCGCAATAGAGGGCCGAGAATTCACCCACACTGTGTCCGATCAGGTAATCCGGGGAAAACCCTTGTTTCTTCAGGGTGTCGAAGATGGCCGCCGTGGACAGAAAGACCGCAGGCTGGGTGTTTTCCGTGAGGTTCAATGCCTCGTTTTCCTGGAACATCATGTCCAGAAGGGACTGATTCCGTGCAGACTTGAAACGGGCCTCTCCCCGGTCCATGACGTGACGGATTTCCGGGATATGGTCGTAAAGCTCCTTCATCATGAACGGATGCTGGGCTCCCTGACCGGATAAAAGGGCTACCACTCGTGGTTTCTGGGGCTTGGCGGCGTCCATTTTCAGAGTTGTTGATTTTTTTATGGACGGTCGCGATGAAAGACTGCCAGTCACTATATGACCGTGAAGCCCGCCCAGGGCCCAGGTCGATGTAGCTGTGTAAAGGGGGCTTGCTTCATCTTTTCTTAAAATGGTCCCTGCGATATTCACTGCTGTTTCTGCGGATCGAAGCAGGCCGAATCCGGATGCCAGTGAATCATGGGTATCCATCCTGGATTTGACGATCTCCATGTCCTTGAAACAGTCATTCTCAACCTTTTTCTTTGCCTCATCCGAGGGTCTGATGCCCTGGTTGCCGTGATCCATGGCAAAGGAGGCCCCCAGGTATTCTCCCAAAATCGGGAGGCCCTTTTCACGGGCTGTTTTCAGACGAGTCATCACCATCACGGCGGCCCCTTCGCTCATCACGGGGCTTTGTCCATTGCCGGAAAGGAGGCCCATGTCTTTGTATAGGAGCATGATCGATGGGTACAGGTTTGTGTCCACCCCGCCTGTGAGAACAAGGTCGAAATCATGGTTGCGAAGTCCCATGGCAGCGACGTCCATGGCAATGGCCGACGAGGCATCCCCGGCATCCACAACAAAATTGGCCCCATTGCAGCCAAAAAAATTGGCAATGCGGCCCGAAACAATATTGGAAAGAAAGCCAGGTACCGTGTCTTCGGTATTTTTAGGATAGCGTGACCGGATACTCGTGGCCATGTTTACGGCAATGGTGTCCAGGATCGTCTTGTCGATGCCATTGAAATCCCGGATGATTTTCTCCATATAAGGAACCCTAACCCGGAAGATGTTTTCCGCATGGTGTTTTCCCGAAACAGTGCCAAGGATAACGGCGATTTTGTTGCCCATCTCCAGAAGAGTTCCAGCCCCGGAATTTTCAAGGGCCTGACTGGTGGCGTCCAGGGCAAAAAGCTGGGCCCTGTCAATGGATTTGGCGGCCATGGGAGGAATACGGTATTTGACATTGTTGAATTTGAAATCATCCACAATCCCGGCTTTGATATGGGGTAGTCGGAAGACCTGATCCGGTTCATCGGCGTAATAGCCCAGGGCAAAACGATCCGAGGGCATGGGACCGGGCTCAAGCATAACCGATGGAAGGCGTTTGCTTAAGGCATCACTGTTGATTGCCCCGGGCAGAACCACACCCAAGCCGACAAAAACAATCCGGTTGTCGTCGGGATCCATGTCCGTTTCCGGAAAGACCTGTCTCGTGTGCTGGGGGCAGGCTGGTGAGTATTCTTCCACGACCACATGGTAATTGATGCCGCCAAATCCATAGGAACTGATGGCGGCTTTCCTGGCTTTCCCTTGGGTCGGGGTCCATGGTTTGGGCTCTGTGATGATATACAGGGGCGAATCGCTGAGATCCATGTTGTCCGAGAGTGTTTGAAACTGTCCGTTTGGAGGCAGTGTCCGGTGCTTCATGGCCAGAAGCACCTTCAAAAGGCCTGCTGCCCCGGCACCCCCCAGAAGGTGGCCGATCTGGGATTTGATGGAACTGATACCAATGGGTTCGGAGCTTTTGTAAACGTTTTTCAGGGTTTCGATTTCAGCCTGGTCTCCCATGATGGTGGAGGTCCCATGGGCTTCAATGTAATCAATATCTGATACGGTGAAAGGATTTTTGATGTTTTCATAGCATCGAAGAAGAGCCAGCTTCTGACCCGCGGGGTTGGGGGCTGCAATGGCTTTCCCTTTGCCGTCGGAGCTTGAGCCGATGCCTTTGATGACGCCATGGATGGCTGATTTTTGCCTGATGGCATCTTTCAGGCGTTTCAGAACAAAGACCGCCGTCCCTTCGCCCAGAACAAAGCCGTTGGCCCGTTGGTCAAAAGGATAAGAGCCTTCGGCCGAAAGTGCCCCCATCTTTCCAAAACCGATAAAGGCTTCAGGGGAGAGATTGGTGTTGTTTCCGGCCACAATCATCGTATCATGGCGCCCTGAAAGGAGTTCACGCATGGCACAATCCATGGCCGTGAATGAGGTGGCGCAGGCCGCGTCCACCACATAAGCGATGCCCTTGGTTTTCAAATGCCGGGCAAGTCGTAAGGCATCCATATGAAGGGCAACGCCATCCACAGGGTCCTTGCCGGGATCGCCATAGGACATGTCCTGTTTGAGGGCCTGAAGAAGGGTCTCCTTCTGATTCTCCGGAAGAGTTTTATAGGCATCAATCCCTTCAAGGTGGGATCGGAGCTCGGGGTAATAAGATTTCAAATGAAGATCGTTGCTTTTCTCATTGCCCAGGCAGGATGCGATAATGACCCCAGTACGACCGGCCTTGTCATGTCTGAACTGTCTGTCCTTGTCCAGGTATCCGGCGTCTGAAACAGCCTGGAAGGCTGACTCAAGAATCATTTTCTGGCTCCGGGAGATTTTGTCGGCCTGGCTTTGTGTGTATCCGTACGTCTCATGGTCAAAGTGAAAATCGGTGACAAGCCCGGCAATCTTTGTGTAGGACTTATCCTCTGCCTGTTTGTCTGTGTCCACATAAAGGGCCGGGTCCATGCGGTCTTCGGGCATATCCCGGATGGAATACCGACCGGAAAGGATGTTTTCCCACAAGACGTCCGGGTTAGGGGCATCAGGCAAAATGCAACCCATGCCGATCACGGCAATATCATCGTATATCAGGCTGTCCGGGGAGGTCATGATTTCCAGGCGGTTTAAGTGGGAGAACAGGACGTGTTTTTCATTAAAATATCGATCATGGATTTGAGATATGGTAATTCCCGGATTGAGGAAGGCCAGGGAATCCCCCACAAGAAAATTGCCTTTTTCATACTGTTCCTTATCACTGAAGCGGATGGGTTTGCCCTTATTGGTTCCGTGGATATCAGGTAAAAAACCCTTGGCACTAATCAGAAGCGACCCCAGATTCTCCTCTTCAAAAACGGTTTTTCTCTCGGACAGGCCCATGCCGTCCTTGATCCTGGCATGTTCGTTCTCAACCAGTTTGAGGGCAAAGGGGGTGGGGACCGTACGGGACGGAAGACCCACGGTGTTTCCGGTTACAATGGTTTTTTTGGATTGGGTGAGGGTGTTCTGATAAAGGGGTGCGATCCCTTTGAGAGCCACGATTTCCTTTGTAAACAGGTAGGCGCTGCCCACCTGAATACCGATTTTTGCCTTTTTCCTGGAAAGGACAGAGGCAAGGCCCGAAATAAAACATGAGGCATAAACACTTGAAATGCCTCCGGCAAAAATCAGGCTTTGCTTTCCTATGGCCTCATCGTCCTGGGCCATAATTCGCGTCATGGCGGCTTCCCAGAGAACAAAGCTGCTGAGACTGCCCACATGCCCTCCGGCTTCGGTGCCTTCAAAAATGAACCGTGTGCAGCCGCTTTCCATGGCGTTGTCCAGCATCATCATATTGGGGGTGTGGAGATAGGTTTTTGTCCCAGCCTGTTCCAGCTCCTTGACCTGGGAGGGAATGCCCCCGGCAAACAAGGCAAAGGGCACCTTATATTCCTTGAGTAGTTCCAGATGACGATGGATGGTTTTATTAAAGGTTTCAATGCCGATCAGACCTGCGCCAAAACGTGGAACGGTTTTTTTGCCTTCTGAAATCAGGGTTTCCGAAAGATCTCCGGGAAGATTTCCCATGGCGAAAAAGGGCAGACCCCCATGGTCATGGATGGTCTTGGCAAAGGACGGATTGTCGCTGATGTTGGCCATGGGGCCCTGGATTACGGGATATCGGGTGCCATGCTCACGGGCAAGAGGGGAATCCTCAACCAGGGGATCATGGTCATCCACCGCATGAATCTGAACACGGATACACTGGAAAAGCAGATCCAATACATCTGAAAGCCGGCTTGAATCCCGTATAAATGATTTGGCAAAGGCCGCATCCTGGCCCAGGTAAAAAAGGCTTTGCAGGGCCGAGTTGCCATTTTGATTGAGGGGGCAGATGTTCTCGCGGATGTCTTCCAGGAGGATCTGGTCTGCATCCTTGTCTTTGTCCAGAATCAGGCGGCTTTCTTTTTCCTTGAGGCTTTTGACGATACGGGTTCCCAACTTGGCAAAAAAACGGTGCGGTGTGTCCAGAGCCTCACCCACAAGGGCCGTATCCGTTTCCGTCACATCGGCCAGGAGTTTTTTATAGGATGGGTCCAAGGGTGCTTCATCACACAGGTAAAGCTGATTGTCCAGCACAAGACCGGACACACCGGCTGCAAACATCCCGGCGGCTGTATAAAGACCCACACCCCCATGGATAAAAATGGCAAGGGGGCTGTTTGCAAGGTACCATTGCATGAGGATGAACGATGTGTAAGGCGAAACCATACCCGGTGCTTCGCAGCCTTTGAGAATCAGACCGTTAGGATCAATGCGCTCAAACTGATCATTCAGATCAATATGACGGGCCTCCATGAAAAAGCGGTAATGTTTGTTACTAAACGAAAAATCATTAAGGTGCTCTTTTTTCTTATAGGAAAAAACCATCAGGTCAAGATTGGGTATATATCCTTTTTCCATCTCAAGGATAAGCGCTGTGCGGCCCAAATCGATTCTGACTCCAAAAAGAAAGGATTCATTCTCAAGAGCGTTAAGGGCTTCACGGACAGCCTCATCGCTGAAAAATTCCATATCAAAGACAGGAAGGGCACCGGCCCGGGCGCAGGCTGAAAAATAATCCCTGTCAAAAACCAGGGTCGGATTATAAATAATAAGGGGGCGGCGGGTTTTTAATATATGTTTCATTGGGTTAAAACTCCTTTGATATAATCACTCTGTTATAAAAGATAAGCAGATGATGGTTTATTTAAAAAGCTTAGGTCGGAGGTTTTCATCCCCCTATCCTTTTCAAACATCGTACCATGATGTGATTATTTCATAAGTAACTTGAAATACATGATAATTTTTTATGTGCAGTCCAGGGGCTTCGTGTTTCGTTTGACAGATGTTCATTATATGTATATTTAACATTCATTCAGTGTATATTGTTGTTGGTTCTATGGAGGAACAAGACATGCCAAAGAAAAGCCGGTTGACCGAAGAACAGAGGAATTTTTTTTCTCTGGTCAGTGAAGCCATCTATATCAACCCCTTCAGTGACAAACGCCAGGAAATCGATCTCCGTATCGCAGGTTTTTTCCCCGAAGTCCCGGGGCCAGGTCTTATCGAAAAAACCCTGGAAGAGGTCAAGGCACGCATCAATGATCTTGAGAAAAATAACGGAGGTATCAGCTCTTATCAGGGTAAAGACAGAACCCTGGTGGAAAACGCCTATCTGTTTGATTTTTTTTATCGGTTCAGGGATCGTTTTGACCGTCTGATCAAAGACCAGATGGCCACGGAAGAAACCAGCATCAAAGTGGGCTTTGCCAGACAGGCCATTGCCCTTCTCCAGTCCCGGGGCTTTGATTTTGAGCAGATTTACCATTCCATAGCCCTATGTTATCAGATTCGGAGGGCCTTTTTTTTCATCAGGGACAGTCTAATCGGTCAGAGTCCTGCCATGAAAGAGTTCAGGCGTAAATTGTGGAACAACGTGTTCACCCATGATATGAGCCTTTATACCCGCTAT
This sequence comes from Pseudomonadota bacterium, assembly GCA_018818835.1. Taxonomy (GTDB): domain Bacteria; phylum Desulfobacterota; class Desulfobacteria; order Desulfobacterales; family Desulfolunaceae; genus JAHIRD01. Next base: position 3,699 of record JAHIRD010000063.1, on the reverse strand, counting down.
CTCTGGAACAGGATGGAAGATTTTTCAACCCTGCTTCTGGGTGAGACCGGAACAGGCAAGGGCACCGCTGCCATGGCCATCGGCCGCAGTGGCTACATTCCCTTTGACGAAAAGACCCAGACATTCAAGGAAAGCTTTTCCCGTTCCTTTGTCTCCCTGAACCTGTCACAATTCCCCGAAACCCTCATGGAATCCGAGTTGTTCGGACACAAAAAAGGTTCGTTCACAGGGGCCTTCGAGGATTACAAAGGGGTGTTTGAACGGTGCAGTCCCTATGGGGCCATCTTTCTGGATGAAATTGGTGAAATCTCTGTTCCGGTCCAGGTCAAACTCCTCCAGGTACTCCAGGAGAGGGTGTTCACACCCGTTGGCAGCCGGATGGAAAGCCGTTTCCAGGGGCGGGTCATTGCCGCCACCAACCGTTCCTTTGATGAGGTTCAGAACCGAAAAGTTTTTCGGGATGATTTTTTTTATCGGCTCTGTTCGGATATCATCACCGTTCCCACCCTGCGACAACGAATCCAGGAAACACCCGGAGAGCTGGACACGCTTCTGGCCTTCAGCGTCAAACGCATGGTGGGCACCGAATCCCCCGAATACACGGATATGGTCCGGGAGGTGGTTGACCGGCAGCTGGGGCCGGATTACGAATGGCCCGGCAATGTCAGGGAGCTGGAGCAATGTGTCCGCCGGGTGCTTTTGAATCGCACCTACACCGGCGACCGGAAAAAAGACATGGGTGATCTCCAGGCCGGTCTTGTCTCCGGCATTGAAGAAGGGAGTCTTGATGCCCAAAGACTCCTTTCCGGCTACTGCCGTCTTCTTTACGAACGCCTGAAAACCTATGAAGAAGTCGCCAAACGAACCTGTCTTGACCGGCGCACCGTGAAGAAATACATTCTGGAATGGGATAATTAGGCCTGAGGCTTTTTTTATACTCACCATGAAGGACATGAAGGCCATGAAGTCTGGGCTGGAGCTGTTTTCTTTTCTTCGTGGTTAGACTTGTTTTTAACCACCCGTTCGCGTGGCTCACTGAAGCACACGAAGGGCCACGAAGAAGGGCAAAATATGCCTCCGGCGGCCAAGCTTTTGAAAAGTTTGTTCCGTCGTCGCCAAGGCTACAGGATAGAAACCCATGTAAAAAACCAATTGGATGATTTCTCAAATCCATCCGAATAAACAAAAAAAGGCACAGTATCATGCTGTGCCCTTTTGCGTCCGATTCTCTCCAGTTCGCCTGTTTAATTTGGGAATGTTTCCTCACAGGGCGCAAATCTTACGACCGCTAATTTGGGAAAGGTTATGATAATAATTTGGAAATCACATTTCCTGTTTTGAGTCCATTTAGCAAGATATGGGACTCATATGTCCCATAAATGTTTTCCTAATCAATATACAATTATATTTATATCAAAGTGTAAGAGGGGGTGGGTTCCCATTAGCGTTGTTTTTTTCCATCAATTTCCATTGCTCACACGTGAAGACACCTATAAGGTTAAATGGCCGATTTCCGATATAAAAAAGACCCAACCGCCTACTTCTTGTCTCTCCATCTCTTGTTTCATGCATGTTACATGAGCATCCAAGTAATGCACAACCACATGAAACGGCTTTGCATTTCCACTTACAGTCTTTTAATCCTTCAGGATCGATTCTGCTTATCGGATTTCCCCCAACATAAGCATAAAGATTCATCCCCCCATTCAACCCAATCGGATCAGCAGTAAGGTATCTCCCAGTCCCCGGATCATAATACCTGTTCAAATTATAATGCAAGCCCGTTTCACCATCACGATACTGACCAGGGAACCGAATATTATTTTCAACACTCTCAACTGTAACATCAGCCTGACCAAAGGGCAAGTAGTCGGCGGACCAGACAAGGTTGCCGTTGCTGTCGGTTATGCGTTGGGGTGTGCCCAGGTGGTCGTTGTGGAAATAATAGATGGAGCCATCCTGGGTTATCATGGAAAGGGGCTGGCCATGGAGCCAGACATAGGCTTTGATCAGGGTTCCGTCGGTGTCGGTTTCTGCGATGAGCTGACCTCCAAGATCATAGTGATAGAGACTCTGGCTTTGGCTTTGTTTTTGTGAGCGGAGGCCTGCGTTGTTGTATGTGAAGTCGGTTGAGGTGGTGATGGTGGGGTTTGGGTTACCTGCACCGGGGATCCGCTGGGTGATGTTGCCGTCGTCATCATAGAGGAACATCTCGGCATGGGTTCCTGTGATGGTTTGCAAGCGGTTGGTGTCCGGGTAGTAGATGTAGGCGGCCACATCCGGGCCATGGGTGCGTGACCCCGCACGAAGCGCTGGCTTCGAGGGTATTATTGTCCCCGGTTTTTCACACCCTGATAATAATATTATCCTGAATATTGACTTCAAAGTTGTATTGACATGATGCTGAAATTATTAAATATTTCGGATTTGTCAAGAATAAAGATTTGACCCCACGCGTGGATATCCTGTGTCATGGATGCCGTGGCTGTCCATCACGTCTCCTTTGATTGAAGCGGGTTAGCGCTTGATTATTTGGTGGGGATTCTGTAGAAAAAGAATATCAAAGAGGATTCAACCCTTTGATGTTTTTTTGCAAGGCCATCAACCGGACCGTCCAAAGTCATTAAGGTTGATGGCCTTTCTTTTTGGTTCAAAATCCCTTCTGAAAAAACCTGTCAAGAAAAATATCTATCTTTAATACGAATATTAAATATCTAATTTATAGATAAGAAAAGCTTTTGGAGAACGCCTTAAACGCCTTCGCAATCAAAAGGGATGGACACAAAAAGAGTTGGCGGTAATGGTTGATATCGGTTTCAGTCAGTTCAATAAATATGAGATGGGGTTGCATATTCCGTCATTAGAAAAACTCATACAATTAGCTGAACTGCTTGACTCTACGATGGATTATTTGTTAACTGGTAACCACAATGACAGGGGGGATCTCAACGACACCCGTCTGGCAAAAAGATTCAAGGAGCTTGAACGTTTCCAGACAGAGGATAAAGAGGCCGTTATCAGGATCCTTGACGGCATGATTATTAAAAACAAAACCCAAAGCGTCATGACCATGGATGATGCCAAGTAATACCATTTTTTTTAACATGAGGTCAGCTATGCAGAATATAGATATTTCCCAGATTAAACAGCAACTCCCACAAATTCTTGAAGATATTGAAGACGCCATTATCATCACAAAACAAGGGATGCCGATCGCCAAGATTGTCGGCATACCCAACAAAAAAAGAAACGGAAGTTCGGTTCCGCCAAGGGATTGATTAAAATATCAGATGATTTTGACGCACCTCTGGAAGATTTTAAGGAGTACATGTGATGAGGGCCTTACTTGATACGAATGCATTTCTCTGGTTTATTTCCGGAAATAACCGGCTCAGCGACAAGGCCCGTGACCATATCGCCGATTTTAACAATGATCTGGTGTTAAGCGTTGCCAGCCTTTGGGAAATTGCCATTAAAACAAGTCTTGGCAAACTTGAACTGTTCAGTCCGTTCGATCAACTCATCCCCGCTCAGCTTGAAAAAAACGCCATTGATATATTACCCTGAAAATCGGATAAAGCGCACACTTTAAGCCAAAAAAACAACTTCATAAGCACGGTTTAGTTGGAAAAACCGTGCTTTTTTCTTGACTTTTAGGGTGTGCGTATTGTATAATATACGTACATTTTAAAGGAGGTT
>JAHIRD010000226.1 GCA_018818835.1 Pseudomonadota bacterium | reverse complement strand
GGGGTAGAGCCTGAGAGACAGAATACTCTGATATATCTATGCCTCGAGCATCTACCCCCACATCCTGTAGGGCAGCGCACAGAAAGCCATAGGCACAGCCCACATCGAGCATTGGGTCTCTAAAGCATGACTTCAGGAACTGAGCAATGAGCGCCATCTTAGGCCCTTCTAGTTCCTCCCTATAGTGACTGCCATAGCCACTCTTGGAAGTACCCTCAAAATACTCTCTATCGTAGAAGTTGGAATCAAGCTCCATGGCCGCCCTCCTCCTCTGTAACTACTGCGAACTGTGACCATCCATCGTAGTCAAGTCTCCTAAATTTATATTTACCGATGCCAGCCTCCTCTAGGTGCTGTTTCAGCGTCTCATTAGTGTAAAACCTTACATGAGGAGAGGCTGCAAATGGCTGGTACTCTGGTGCCCAGTCATACTCATTGGGGACGGTTATTATTGTCCGCCTTGCTACTCTCTTGATTTCCTTCAATACTGCCACTGGGTCACCCACATGCTCCAGTAGCTCGGTAGCTACAGCAACATCAAACTGTTTATCACTGAAGGGTAGATTTTCAGCATTTCCCTGAACGAATTTATCTTCAGGGATTAGGGCTGGTGGCGTATCCTTCCTAACAGTTTGCAGTGTGAACTCACCAGTATTTAGGTCTCTAATATAGACAAGTACCTGTGTTGTCCTCATCAGCTCGACTATGGTTTCGTAGCTCTCAATATCAACCCAAGTGCAATTAGGTAACTCCCTGGTTATGGGACACTCCCTGCAGCCAATGTCAACAATTTGTGCATTGAGGTTGCCCTTAGTTAGCTCCTCTATTTTGTTTCTTGTCCAAGAAAATCTGTCATGGAAGTTAGCATCGAGTTCCATTATTCTCTCCTCAGCTAAATGTACACTCGCTACAGATTGGCACTTCATTCCTCCGTCCAGAGTTATGAAGTTCTCTCAAGTTGTTCATAGCCTCCCCATGCCAAATATCTAATATTTTCTCTCGGGTTACATCACCAACGATAGTTGACCCATCCGAGTCCCAGCAGCATGGGCATACCCTACCGTCAGATAGTATTACGAAATCTGCGAAGATTGACCGGCAAGGTACATTGGTTTTGAAGAGGGGCTTGAAATAATCATGGCAGTAGGAAGCGGTTGTGATATTGGTCCCAGGAGTGTAGTGCCTCCACTCCTCTGTGAATAGGCTTTTCTCTAGCTCAGTTTGGTAGAGAGCGCTATGCACCATCGATACCCAAATTCTTACCTTAGGCCTCAGAATCTTCAGCCGGTTAATTGCCTGTTTAATTCTTGGTATATTTTCTGGGTCTAAGCCCATTAGCTCCCGATAAGTCTCCCTGAAGAAAGCGTTTACGCTGAAGCTGACGATTGAGAGTGTCCTTATAGTTACCAGCTTCTCCACTGTTACTTGGTCCATCATCGCGCCATTGGTGGGCACCACTATCCCTGTCTGGGGAAGCTTGGTCTCAATCAATTTCAGTGTGTCGTACCAATCAGGGTCGAGGAAAAGCTCTCCGTAGTGTATGGGGACTATCGCTTTTAGCGGTTCGGTCCAACTAGCGGCATCGTCCAGAATGTGCTCTAGCAGTTTCATCTCCATCTTACTTCTAGCTCTGGTTAGGGTGTGGTAGCGGCAGAATCTGCACTTGGCGTTACAGAAGGGGAAAGTATCGATGTGCAAGGAGCGAGGCTGGGCTTCGGCTTGAAATTTAATGATAGCACTCGCAAGCATCGGGGAGTCTAAGGTTGTCTCAGGCAATGTAACCAACCCAATCTCAGGGGCTTTTGTAACTCCTTCTTTTAGTATCTCCCCACAGAACCAGCTCCAGCCATCATATGCTATCGTCTGTATTTGGTAGGGTAGGCTCAAATACTTGAGCTGGGATTCCAGGATTTCTTTGGTATACCAACGATTATGAAAAGACTGTTTTAAGTCATTCAACTCTATGTTGCTCGGGTTACCCTCTTTGAATATCTGTTCTGGTGTCTGTTTTGTCTCTCTTACCCAATCATCAAGGGTCTTTAGTGGCAGGTGGTCCGGTGTCCAATGCCCCTCATCCGGCACCGTGAAGACAACCTTCTTTCTGGCTACCCTGGCTGCTTCCCTGAGAACCAAAATAGGGTTGTGTACATGTTCCAGAATCTCGCAAAGGCAAGTAATATCGAAGCTTTCATCGGCGAAGGGCAGGTTGTGGGCATCACCTACTACCCGGGGGAACTCTCCTGAAGCAAACTGGTTGATGTCCAAGCAGGTCACATCAAGACCGCTTCCTTTGAAGATCCAGCCATCAGCTGAACCCACATCAAGGATAGTGCCTGAGCACTGACTCCTAATCCAAGCCACTCTGCTTTCCATCATACCCCCAGTGTGTCGAATTCATTATTGGTATCCAGGGCGAATACACCAATATGAAGGCACCTGCATTCCATATCCGCGACCGGCTTAACCCCTATTGTCTCAAACACCTTGTTGAAAAAGAAGAAGTCTTCGGAAACAGAATCTGGCTCCCATACGAACCAGGGCTCCGTGACCCTCTCGAAGACGCTTCGGTGAACCAGCACACAGCCAAGCCCCGAGACATCAACCGATACATACCTTCCATTCTGCTGCGGTCCGATAGCAGCGTAGCCCCCTCCCCTTTTCATCCAGGCGCTTAATCCCCTTTGGCCCTTTGCCTTCTTCGCCATGTATAAGCCACAGACGATAGGCAAGTTGGCGGCAAGAAAGCTTGGTATCACATCAGCGGGGGCTATTACATCATCGTCAAGGAAGAAGAAATGCGTAGCATCACTCTTCAATGCTTCGCGAACTAACTTAGTCCGGTTGGTGGTTAAAGAAAGCCCCCGGGACTCAAGCCACAGAGTCCCTGGAGGCTTCTGCAAGCCATTATGCCACCAGTCGCGCCACTGGCGGTAGTCATGCTCATCCCGATGGGGGATGAGTATTATAACCTTCCCCCCGGAAGGTACTATGGGGGCTATCGGTGTTTTTCTGTTCCATGACATTAGTTAACCCCCGCAAAGCTAACCTGGTCTCCAGATACTTGAGCAACGACATAAATCCTGCTGAAGTCATCAATGTCCTCTGATTTTACTTCACCGGGATCGAGGATAAAACCTAAACCTGAGCAAGTATCCATATACCAGGGCCTGTTAGTTTCACCGCCTATGGCGATAACACCGCTGTTGGTTGCCAGAGATTTAACCTGAGCAGCCTTTACAGCACCGCTATGCAGTACTTCACCACCTGAGGCTGATGTAATCGACCTGATTAACCCAGTCTTAAACTCGGTCGGGAGTACAATTTGCATAACCTCTCCGGAGACCTTGGCGATGACCTGGCCGGAGTCAATGGTGATGTGGCCAGAGCTCACGTGTACTGATTGTCCAGAGATTTGGACTATCTCCCCAGAGACTTTAGCGATGACCTGGCCGGAGTCAATGGTGATGTGGCCTGAGCTTACGTGTACTGATTGTCCAG
>JAHIRD010000196.1 GCA_018818835.1 Pseudomonadota bacterium | reverse complement strand
TCGAGGTAAAAATATATTTGCCATGCCCAATCCGTTCTAAATATCCTACCTTTCTTAATCGTTGAAGGTGAAAATTAGAAAGCGGGCGAATAATATGTATATCATACTCCGAAGATTTAAAATATTGAAGATTAAGAGTAGATAAAAAAAGAATAAACCGAATTTGTGCCCTCGTTAAATCTTGAAATTTATATAAATATGCATCCTTTATAATTCTGTGAAGATTTAAGGATTGTAGGAGTAGTATATTAAATCGCTTTAGTATCACTAATATATTAATTTGATTAACATATTGACATACATCAACGCAAACACGTATCTATATCAACGATTATATTGATATAAATATGGGTTTTCATTGATATACATTCGTACTTTGATTGATATAGATTCGAGTTTTGATTGACATATATCAACGCTGAGTGTAATATTCGTCACACCGCAGGACCCCTGGTACCTTCGAATCTGTATAGGATTCGAAGCAAACCTTTGTAATTATGTGAACCTTAGACAAGTATCGTGCTTTCAAAATGTCTAGGGGTCGCCTGGGGGGTCGCTTTTTATCAATCTGATCCATTGTATACCTTTTCCTAGGCCGCAGGACCTCGCGCGCGGATCCTTTATTTGGTTTGAAATCCCGGATTTTTGCCCCCGGTGGGGTTACGTTTGCGGTTTCGTTCGCGCGCCGGCGGGGGTCTGATATGTCAATTAAATTCACTTGCCTACACAAACTCACCAGGATTGGGACAATAATAAGGTTGAACATAGTGGGACAAATATACAACAGAAAGTAAGACAGGGAATAATTTATTAATAAATTTACTGGGTAGATTTTTCGATAAGGTTACAAAGTTTTTCATGTTCGAAGTCCCGATATTCGTTTTTATCATTTTTCACAGTATGGATAAAGGTGCCATTTTTTAGTTTTTCAGTGGATATAATTTCGTAATTTCTTTGGTTCATGGTTATGAACCTTGAGGTAAAAAAACGGACTAGTTTATCATTTACATACATTTTTTCCATAAAAAGGGAGTATTTTCCTACAAAGCTACTTTAGACTAATTCTTATGTAGGGGGTTAAAATCATATAGTTCAGTTCGTTGCAGCGTTTCCTACAAACATACAAAATTTTCCAAACTATATACTAATTTTTTTATTTTTCTTCTATTTCTTATATATTTTTGTAGGAAAGTAGGAAAATATAGATAAAGTAGTAAAAATCAGCAATTTACGGTCATACATTTATCATACAAATATCATACAATCCTACAACGTTGTAAATCAATACATTAGAATAGGATATAATACATTAAAAAATGTCGTGTATAATACATTTTTAAAATACCGTTGATAATATTATTCCAGCAGACTAAAACCATGGAATTTGAATATGAGTCGCTTATTTAAGTCGCGTCTATTTTCTCTATTAGATAATATCAGAATGGTGTTTCTTCTTTTACCTCAGCTGGCATTTTTGTGAAATTATTTCTTCTTATGATAAATCTTATTCTACCCATTTTACCTTGCTCTGTACTGAAGGGTATAAAGTATCCCGGTTCATTTATGGTTTGGACTTTCAATTCTTCTTTAAGCACTCTGCGGATATAATAAGGTCCTATGTTGTTGTTTCTCTGGTAGTATTTTTCTTTAATAGATTTAGCATCCACCTCAAATTCGTTCAGGTGTTTGAGTTCATTGAGAAATAAGTCTTCAAATATCATAGTGAGTTCCTGGCAGAGTTCTGATTTGGATTCTTCTTTAGCTAGTCTGAGTGATTCATTTTCGAGTTCTGATGGAAGAAATCCGGATCTGTCGTGTGCGAAGTCAACAGGTGGTAGGGTAGTGAGGTGGTGAAGTAGTGCCGGAATTTCATGGACCAAGTCTGCCTCGATGTTGTGGTTTTCGATTGAAGGTATAGCAAGTTTGCGGACAAAAAATCTTATTTCTTCCTGGTCTATACGGGCGAATTTATCTTCGTTGTTTGAGGTGAGTATAATCTTGCCGAAGAAAGGCAGGTTATACTGAGAGATATATTTTTTATTGACTGTGATGAATTTTGAGGTAGCGAGGGCTTTGAGTTTTTCTACGGTAAGTTTCTTTTCAAACATTGTTTCTTCAACTGCTATGAGATTTGAGGCGGCGTATGGCGCATTAAACCCACTGATGAGATCGTCCGGGCTGACATTGGCCATATTATCTCCAAAGATCATGTTGAGCCAGTTGATGAATGTGGTTTTGCCTGTTTGGCGTTCACGGGATACGAGGACCAGAATTGGAAGTAAGTGATCAGGATAAAGGTAGAGAATTTGCAGGTAGCGGATACCAAGTTCATATTGTTCACCGAAGATATGACGGATGAGAATTTCAGTCCATGGCCATTCACCCGGGACTGGGCGATGAGGAAACTCCCGGTAGAGGTTGTAGCAGTTGTTAACAACAGGTGAGTAATTAAAATTGTCCGGGCGGATAGCGAAGTCATCGAAGTGCGGGACTTTGGAAGGATAAGATTTACCATGGTCCAGCTTGATAGTGTCTAGCGTCCATATTTTGAGTTCTGTTCGCTGAAGGCCGAAGCGGTCTGTCTTGTGAATCACCTTGAAGTAGTCGGTCCCGACACGGATGTAAGGAATATCTTCAGAAAAGTACTGAACCAGTACCCACTCGAATGCACCACGGTAATCTCCCTTGAATTGAAGCAGGACAAGTATCTGGAAGGGGGTGTAGGTTAGTTCAGCATGAAAAGGGACTGCATCGGACGGGCCGACATGAAAAGTGCCTCCTTCCCATGTGGCCGTGAAAGAACCATCAGGCGATGTCCATACCTCTGCGTCGTCTTCCTGAAGCATAGCCCAGCCTGCGTCCCTAAGGATGTGTTTGGTTATATCAATATGGTTCTGGTTAAAATAACTTGCCGGGTCGGTCTTTAATGGGTCGGTTATAGGCTGTTCTTTTTTTAAGAATTTTTTCTTGTTCATTGGTTACAGTGTTAAAGGTTTTGATTTTCCGTGACCAATGGCCCAGCGGGCTGTTTTTTTGTATCCATAGATTCCTTTTTTAAGGTAATGGTGTGTTTCGATATGATTGTCTATGATTGCAAGTGCGTCTATTTCAGAGATATATCCACAAGCGACATACCCACCAACTGTTAGACAAAGCGATCTGAGGTTTGGGTGTCCCACGTTGTTGATATTATGGAAACCGGTATGGATGATCTGGATAACGCGCCTGGTGTCATTTTCTGAGGATTGGATGTTGAGTGCGGGGTAAGTAGGTCGATCATCGAAGCTATCCATAAAGATTCCCTTGGTATCCCATATGGTTGCATCGGTTCTGAACTTTAGCTGCGGGTCCCATGACTGGAATAGTGGCAGCACGCAGTTCTTAGATGATGTGTCGAGCCCTGCGTATTGTTCCATCTCGGATGCCACGCCGAAGTAATATTCCTTGAACTCATCCGTGGAATGAACGATGGGAATTTTAAAAAGTGCTTTAGTACCCTTACGTGATGGAGAGGTCCACGTGGCGATTATAGATGGATATTCCTGGAACAAAAAATCACGGAACTCCTCCGCGTAGTCTATGTGGTCCCAGTCCACTACCAGCAACCCTGTCCAGTGATGGATGTCTTCATACCTGCGGAACTTCTTTATCATAACACACGGGGTAAAATAATAGAGATAGTTCTGTTTCAGCCTCGACTTTTCTTCGTTGTCACCTTCTACTGCAACCCTGGCGATCTTGTGAAATATCTCTTGAATATCTGGCTTGGGATTGAGGTGACACCTTATAAATTCTTTAAGTGTAACCACTCCCTTGGGTTTGTTTGAGGTAATATATGCCGGGTAATACTGAAATTTTGTTTCCATGGTACTAAAGTGAAAAAAAAAACAAACAACGGTCACTCCAACCTTGCTGCGCTGGCAGAAGATACGAGGACTTTCACCCGTATGCCGCTGATTGTTTGTAAGGAAGAAAAGTTGAATATCATAAT
>JAHIRD010000266.1 GCA_018818835.1 Pseudomonadota bacterium | reverse complement strand
GACGATGGCACGGGGCAGGTGGTGCAGGTTGATGGCGACATCGGTCACGCCCGCCTCGGCCAGCGATGTGAGCGTGTGGTGCAGCAGCGGCTTCCCCCCGACGGGCAGGAGGCACTTGGGCGTGTGGTCGGTCAGCGGGCGCATGCGGGTGCCCGGGCCGGCACAGAGGACGATGGCTTTCATATCACCCCTGCCCTCTTGGCGTTCACCACGCACTGGCAGATGGCGATGGTGGGCCAGCGCGACATAGCCTGGATGCTGGTCACCTTGGCGGGGTCTTGGCGGATGAAGAAGCTGTAGCTCCACTGGTCGGCGTCCGGCGCGATGGGGTGCAGCCAGCGTTCCTTTGGCAGCACGGCGCGGCAGTCGCAGAAGCTCGTCCCGATATGCAGCTCGATGCCGTACTGGTCGGCGAGCCAGAGCGCCTGACCTATTTCCCATGCGGCCAGTCCGCGCTTGAAGGCTCCTGGACATCCACGCTCCGGTAGGTCCAGCTCTTCAAGCAAGTCCCCCAGGCGTTCCGCTTCCCCCCTGCGTTTCATCTCATCTTGCGTTACATCCCACATCTGTTCCCAGCGCTCTAGCATCCATATCAGTTGCCGAATGAACCTTGTGGCTTTCATCACATATCGTCCTCTCTCCAGGCTTCAGGATTACGTGCGTCCTGCACCAGTATGATGATGCTGCCGATGATGCATGCCACGGCAACGGGGATGAGGGCGCAACCAAAAACGAGCACCTCGAGGAGCGATCCCGCTGGAGCTGCCACGGCCCTGCCACCTCCTTGAGTCGCGCTTGCCCTTTGGTCTGGGGCGACGATGCTCGGTTGGGTGAGGAGTCCCGATGGCAGTTGTCGTAGCACCACCCCGGCGAGGACCACGCACACAGCGGCGGCGATGATGAGCCAGAAGGTCGTTTTCGTCTTGCTCATGGCTTTCATCCTTTCTTGTTCCTCAAGGCGGCCCATGTATAGCGCACGATCAGAAAGCAGCAACCCGCCACCATGATCCCGTACACGACTTTGGCTACAATCGTGGCCCAATCCATAACTCACAATCCTTTCTCATATCCCATAAACCGTTGCCGCAACTCGTCCACCAGCCAGTGGAACACGGCGGCGTGCGCGGCCTCGACCATGCCCATGTCATCGCAGGGGACGTGGATGTGGCGGTGGGCGAGCTCGATCAGCCGCCCCCCATCGAAGCCGGTGATGCCCCAAGTGCGGAGGTCGTGGGCATTGGCCCGTTTCACGGCAGACAATACGTTGCTGCTGCTACCGGACCCAGAAATGGCGATGAGCACGTCCCCTGCCCTGGCGAGGTTGGCCAGCTGCCACGCAAACACGATTTCATAAGCCGCATCGTTTGCGTAGGCGGTGATGGCCCCTACGTTGTCACACAGCGAGATGGCACGCATTGGCTTGCCGGTTGTCCAAGCCTTTGTCCCTTTGCTCAGGTCTTGCGCCAGGTGCGAGGCGTTGGCCGCGCTGCCCCCGTTGCCGCAGGTGAAGACGGTGTGACCATCCTCTCGGGCAGCGAACAGAGCACCGGCGAGGCTCAGGACCTGGACGGGGTCGATCTTGCGCAGGACAGCACAGAGGTCGTCGCGGTAGGATGTCCACAACACGGTGATGCCTTTCTCGATAGGATACGTGCTTCCATTGTATCCTGTCGCCGTGTGTGGGCGGTAGGTATGGGGGAATCGATAATCGATAAAAGCAAAGCCCCCGCCGGTCGTGCGCGGGGACTCTGCCAGAACGCCACACTATTGCGGATACTTCGTTAGGCGGAGCAGTCCCCTGCTATCCTCGGTGATGACGCTGTTATGGTCCCACCCGTCGTCTCCAAGGATATCGGTGATGTCAGGTGCTGTCCCGAAGAATCTGACATCGCCCGTCTCATAGCCAACGATCTCCCATATCTCACGGTTTTCGTTGATCGTGAGCTGGTTCTTCCGCACAGAGTACCATGTAGGTAGCCTCTGCCCGCGATGCGAAAAGGCAGTGAGGCGGTGCCTCCGAAAATGAATCCATCGGTGGCAGCGCCCACATCTACGTTGCCAGCGCTGGGCGTCTTGGATACGGTTGCGCCTCCAGGGTGATTGCTCTCGGCGCGCATGCTCCTCCCAGCAAGCCCAAATCGGTTGCATGACCTCTTGTATCTCCTTGATGTCCATGCCTATCTCCTTTCTTTGTGCGTATGGCGGGGGCTTGTAGGTAGTGGACAGCTATGCGGCT
>JAHIRD010000261.1 GCA_018818835.1 Pseudomonadota bacterium | reverse complement strand
CTCCTCGGCTTCACAGCATAGAACGTCCTCTTTTTCCCACACCGGATGCACTTCGTTTGTAGGTCGCCCTTCCTGATAGACAACGCCACCAAATTACCGCCGCACTTCTCGCACCTATACACCGCCTCCTTGCTGTCCCTCACGTCGCCAATCAGACCGGCCACGTCAGACCAGACAACCTCACGACCTGCATAATCCGATTTCCACCCGTCGATTTCGGCCTGCGTGTAGGATGTGTACGTTCCTGTCTTCTCGGCAATATGCGCATTCAAGGCGTGAATGCCCGGATGTTTGTCCATCCAAGTCACGACCCAGCGCAACGGCGGAGGCTCATCCTTGCCCCATGCGCTGTAGATGGCCTTGATAAGCTCCAGGTCCGGCTTGGTGTCAAGCTCCAGCCGGTAGGGTCTGAACGTCCAATGCGGTAGGTCTCGCAGCCCATAATCCCACTTGTCCAGATTGCGCCTAAGCCACATTCCTACATGCTCAGTTTCTTCACCGCTCGAATGAGCGTATATGTCCTTCCAGCATCTTACCGACCAGGGAAACAGTCCAGCCCCATATACTGGATCGGCCTCGAATGTCAGCGGTAGCACAAAGTCCCAATTGCGCGCCAGCATGATCGTTACCGCTTCGTCTAGCGCCTGCCAATCCAAGAACGGCGAATCACTCATAGCTCGGAATATGAAAGGCTCGCTCTGATGAAACGCGTAATAAGCGCCATACATGCGCTCGGCCACGTTATATTCATCACCGCGAAACAAAGGAATCTTTAGCTTGACGGCAAGCTCGCAGATTGGATTGTCCTTGTCCTTGTCCGATGTCGCAATCACCACCTCTGATACAGACTTGGCCTGCTTCAGCCGTCTCACAACGTGCTCCAGAACGGTTCTACCGCTTACATTCGCCAGCACCTTACCAGGATACCTGTCAGACCCAATTCTTGCACAAAGGATAGCTAATACCGTCCCGTTCATTCGCCACCCCTGCATTTCAACACGTAATCTAGCAATGCCTGTTGTTTTTCCGACTGGGTGATCGGAAGTCTACCCACCTTTTCGGCATAAGCACCGTAGGCCTGTTTAATCATCTGTGGATAGTTGGTCAAGAACAGCACCGCATGGTTACTGAAGTTCAAATCCCCCGCCCTTTCTTCCGCTTCCTCAGCCAATTTCTCCAGTGATTTATCGTCGTTCATTCACCACCCCACGTATCATAGGCTACCGGATTGTCGTACAGCCTGATCGGATTACCGCCAGCTTTCTCGATGATCGCCGCCATTTCCTCTTGACTGTCATAGGACGAAATAATGACATTTTTTACCAGCGGCGCAGAACTTGGCTTATAGATTGGCTTATAGTTGAATTCGCCCTCCCTAAAGCTGTCGATGTAAAACTCCGGCCTCAGAATATCCCCGAACTCTTTGAGTAGAAATTGCGTATGCTCACCCGTCCCGAAGATCGCCACCCTGCCACAATACCTCTCTAGCCTTTCCCGCGTGCGTTCTAAGAACATCTGTCGGCGTTGCTGATAAATCTCAACGGCTAGTTCTTCCCGATCGCTACTGTGAGAAGAGCATTTACGGACACGCTCCGTACGATCCGCCTCTATTCTGTATCCGCAATAGGGCAGCCTTCTGCTCCTGCCCCAGATATTAAATAAATCGCTTTTCCGCAGCATATTAATAAGCGTTCCTGGCGTGAAATACCACAAATGCTGAGGCATCCAGAACGGCTCAACATGAATGTATGGATTCTCCAGGTCAGGCACCTCAATCACCAATCGGCCGTCCGCCTTCAATAGCTCACGACAACGCCCAAGCATTGACACCGGATCTGGCACATGCTCAAGGACATGCATCATGGTGATAAGATCAAATGTTCCATTCATTTCCGAAGGCAGATCATCAATAGACATGGCCCGGAACCGCTCATAGTGTATATTTAGGCTTTCGTCCGGCTCGACCCCATACAGCTCCTCGGCCCCATTCGCCTGCAATTCTTTCAACAGCCGCCCATCATAAGAGCCGATGTCCAGCACACGCCCCTTGACATCACCTATCCACTTGGCCTGATCCTGGTATGCCGCCGTTTCGGTCAACACCCTGTTTTGATTGCCATAATAGCGTTCCAACAATTCCTTATCAGGCTGAGGATGTAGGAACACAAACCCGCAAATCAAGCAGATATGCGGACATACCTCGATAAGCTCACCCATAAACTCAATCGAATACCGCTCGATTGGCCTGATCGGAAAAGTCGCACCACACAGGATACACTTCATTCCACACCCCTCATCGGATCCCCAACACCTACCAGGATCGTTCCCAAAAATAGCACAGCATCCTCCCTGTCTTCCGCAAACTCATCGATTGCCTGCCTACATCCAGCCGCCCAACTAAAATAATCATGGCAAAAGACAATCCCGCCCGGCTTCACCATCTTGGCCGCTTCGCTCAGATCATGCTTTACAGTTTCATAGGCATGTGAGCCGTCTACCAGCACAGCACCGATCTTGCCGTAATAAGGTGTAAAGTCAAACTCCCTGCTGTCTCCCCATAGTTGAGTAATTCCAGGGCAATCAACTTCCCGATAAATAAACCCCACCCTTTCAATCGGAAGAATAAACTCCAGATCCTTCTCGATAACATCCTCTGGAGCTTTTTTAATGTCTAGCGTATACACCTGCGCCTTTGTGTTCTGCGCCAATGCCAGCGCCGTCCTTCCCCTATGCGTTCCGATCTCAAGTATCCGCTTGGCCTTTAACTGTCTGGCAAAGTGGACAATCAACCTCAATTCGGTATCGTACAACTCTCCACGATAAATGCGAGGCGCCCAAGGGTCGATCCAGGGCATGTCGTTTATCCAATCATGCCAACTACCGAAGAGTTTGATCATTCAGAACACAACTTCCACCCATTTATCGTTATGCCAGCACACTCCTACACCAAGCCGAAGATCCAGACTCGTCCTCATTCCGCCCATCCACCACATCCGGCGCATCTGGTAGAGGGCACGCATTCGGGAAGAGGGTTTTTTCATTAATGTGACTTCTCATCGGCACTTTTCCGCACATCACTATCTGTGCCCATGTATCAATATTATAAGGGCACATAGTGCAGCACTCAACGATTACCATTTTCTTAGTCATCGCTAACCTCATTTTCAATATATAGGCAAGCCGGACCAAAATATATATAACAACCATATGACCGGGAACCATCCACAAAATATGGCTCAAATGTTTCAATTACTATTCCAAACCCCAATTTGCTCCAGTCAATCCCAACCCTCACGTAAGTCTTTCTTTTAGTCATCGCTCACCATCCACCATAAACAACGCACTTTTTCGAATATGCGCCAGTATGCCGTCCACGACTTCTTCATGGTTCTTGTTGGGCAAGCGCAGTATCCCATAGGCCACTATGCGTGAGGCTAAATCAAGCATATCGCTCCAGCTCCACGGGCCATGCAATCCCGCCTCTTCGATTTCGGCCCACATTCTATCTTTGGCACTCTTCATCTCGACCATTCCTTTGGTGATATAACCACTATACTTAGTGATAAGTATAGCGACTATCTCACAAATACATCACCCCTTGATCACCGCCAACGGTGTCAGCTTCACCATCACCTCAACCAGATCCGCTTGATTTTCCATAACCACGTCAATGTCCTTGTACGCCCCCGGCGCTTCATCTAAATCCGATTCTTCCCTTATGCCGTGGATCACGCCTAGCGCGTTCATTTTAGCGACCTCATCCTCTAGGCTCAATTCCCGCTTTGCTTGCTTCCTACCCATCTTCCTGCCTGCCCCATGCGAGCACGACTGAAAACTCTCCGGGTTGCCTTTGCCCTGGACAATGTAACTGCTCGTACCTTGTGAGCCCGGAACGATTCCGATCCCGCCTTCTCGCGCCAACGTCGCACCCTTGCGATGTATCAAAACATTCTTGCCAAAGTGATTCTCCCAGGCCGCATAGTTGTGGTGAATATTTATTGGCTCATCGAAGTTCGCACCCAGTACATTCGCCTTGACAATCTGCGTGATCACATCAAGAATCTCAAAACGACTGGCCGCCGCAAAATCAAGCACGTAGTTCATGGCCTCCAGATATTCCTTGGCTTCATCTGTCTCAATTGGAAAAAAGGACAGATCGGTATTCGGTATATTGGAAAACCACCGCTCGCACAACTTCTTTGCCAATTCGTGGTATGTCTTGGCGGTCTTGTGGCCAAAATTCCTTGATCCCGAATGAAGCATGATCCAGATAAACCCATCGGAGCCCTGCTGAATTTCGATAAAGTGATTTCCGCCGCCGAGCGTCCCCAACTGTTTGCGCGCACTGTTTAATTCCTGCTGGATAACGGGAATGTCGGGAGCGTTGTCGAAGCCATCCCAGGCCCGCGGCTCCTTGTGGTGATTAAATCCCACCGGCACTGCCTGTCTAATCTGCCCCATGATGATCTTCGTGGTGTCTTGGTCAATCTCCTCAAGTGTTGTCTTGACTGCGCACATTCCACAACCAATATCAACCCCTACGGCGTTAGGAACCACCGCCCCGAGCGTAGCCATTACTCCTCCGATGGGCATTCCGTAGCCCTGATGACTGTCGGGCATGATTGCAATGTGCCTGAATGCAAAAGGCAAGTTGGCTAGATCCTTGGCCTGAGCAAGCGCACCATCCTCAATGTCGCCCAGCCACATCTTGATCGGTATTCTCTCAGTTGCTATAACTTTCATTTCTCACTCCCAATTCGGAACCAAGCGCTTGACATCCTGCGCCAGTCCACGATAGGCATCCTTGTCAATCACCACTATCTTTTCGTCAGGGTGATACTTCGCCATCCTCTTTAGCTGCGTGCTACTCTTCTGGTCCATGTACCCCTTGACCTCGTGATACTCATAGCGATCCTTGCTGGTCCACACCTTGAAGTCGGGCGTGTAAAATCTTGTCCCGCGCTTCACTGGAAACTCATAAGTGTCAGGTTCGTATTCCCAGTTGTGTATTTCGCCAACAGATCTCAGCCAGGTGAGATAACGCGCATAATTCGCCTCCCACCTGCTCCTGACATAAAGACCCAGGTCTAATCGAATACCGCCCTCGCCCTGTCTATGCACTCACCGCACCTCCGCAGCCGCCCTCATCCTTGCCTCTTCCCTGCTATTCCCAAACGCTATCACGCCCTCGCCCCGATCGGGATGACATTTAGGCTTCACCGGAAACGCAAACCTCTGACACACATACTTCCTGAACCGCGGATTTATGCTCGCCGGGTCCACTCTTTCACCTAGCGCCAATCGAATAGCAATGCCTACAAAGTCAACGTCCCAACACTCAGGCGTCATTTCGGAGCAAAAACTACCGCCCGATAATCTAGCTGCAACCTCGATCACCCAAATGTTCTCGCCGTCCCAAACGAGATCACCCTTCAGTGTGCCGTTCTGCATGTGCAATACGTCGACGCACTTCTGGATCTCCGCATTGGCTTTGTCCTCGAAGCCCTCAATCATTGGAGGCATGTCCGAACCGTCTTCGATGACATAAGGCACAAACTCATCCAGCCGATCGTAATTCCTCTCAGCGAATGCCGTCCACACAACCTTGCCGTCTATGATGATACTTTCGCTGGACAACTGAGCGCCGTCAATCCACTCCTGACAGATTGGCCTTCCGTGCTTGCTCGCCCGTCGTCTTGCCAGGAACAACGGAATAGGCCCACGCCGCACGACACGACTAACGCCTCGCGCGCCCCTTGAGTCGTCCGGCTTCACTACCATAGGCCGCCTGAGTTCATTCGACGGCCCCCACGAGATTACCGATTCTGGTATGCGTATTCCGGCATTCTGAAAAGCTATCATCTGCCCAATCTTGTTCTTACTGATATATGCCGAGGTTGGTGTAATCCCTGGAAGACTCAGAATATTCGAGATCGCCGCAGCAACGTGAGGGGCATCCGTTCCCGCACACATCACGCCGTCCAGCTTCCCGACTACTTTGATCAGTTCCGGAGTTGCATCTAACGCAGGCTCTATGTGGTAGCAGGACGCCTGAACAAAGAAATTAGCCCACGTCCTGCCAGGACAATCACGGTCGTAATCCATGACTGATATAATTAATCCCATCTTGTGTGCTCTCTTTATAATTTCAACGGCATCAATTCCGCCACCCAGAAATAGGATATTACGAGTCATTTGACTCCGCTTCCTCACCGCCCAGCACGACCACCTTTGCAAATTCCGCACTGATGGGCTCAATATCCAACATCCGTTCGTCTCCGTACTTTTCGACATAAAGAATAACCAGACTATCTGCCGCAGCATCAATAATTATTCTGCGTATCGTATTGGCCTCAAGGCCAAGCGCATCGCATAGAACAGTTATCCATTTCACTCCAAGAATTATTTTATGATTCATTCGTCATCTCCACCTTTCCGCCTTCCAATATCGGCCACACCGCGTAATCATCCACAGCGCAATGAACCAGCGCAGCATTTCCGCCATTCAAGAGTATTTCCCATTGACTAACGCGATCAACCGCATAATCCCTCATGTCAAACCCGAACAAGCCGCTCGCCTTAGCAATCGCCGCAAAATCAGGATTGGGCCTGTCTGCCGTCGCAACGTGCTCATAACCTGACAAGTCCTCAAACTGTCGCACGATCCCCATG
>JAHIRD010000228.1 GCA_018818835.1 Pseudomonadota bacterium | reverse complement strand
TCTTGTGTGTTAGCATAAGATAAATAGGTAAAAGGGAGGAAAAACCAAGATGGAAGAACTATTAACGGTTATGGAGTATGCTACCAAGTGGAAACTGAACTCCAGCTCGGTTCACAAGATGCTACAGAAGAAGCGGTTGCCGGGGATAAAGGTTGGTAAAAGCTGGAGAATACCAGCAGATGCTATCCCGACTCCAGAAGGGGAGATAGCTGAGGCTGTATCTGTAACTGCTGATGCCACCCCAGAGGCAGTAATCGCTATGGGGCAACCGACCACACAGCCGGACGCGGAGGTAGAGGGTAAGGTTGATACCGATGCTGTAAAGGCCGAACTTGAGAAGCGCGAGGAAGCGGTCAAGTTACGGGAGGAAAAAGTAACCAGACTGATAGCCTTGTTTGAGGCCGATGAATCTGAGCTAGCTGACGAGAGGCGATCGCTGGATAACTACAAGGACAAGCTCACCGGCTGGATGGATGATGCTAAAGAGAGAGCGATGGCTGTCGGGGATGCTGTGGTTCAGTTGAATGAGAACCGATACGAGGTTCAAGTCCCTATAGGTGGGAACAGTTACAAGACGGTGACGAGATATCGTCAGTTGGAGAGGTATCAGGTAGAGGATCTGTTGAACAGGATCGCGGACGGGTTGATGGCTATAGTCAACTTGGAGACCCCGAAGTGGATACAGCCCCGTGAAGTCCAAGAAGATACCGAGGACGAGTTCGATGATACAGACGAGCAGGAACCCGATGAGGTAGACCAGGATGCCATACTGGATCAGGTAGAGCAGGAAGTGGATAAGGAAGTATCCAGTGAGTTCGTACAGGATACAGCAGTGGATGTTCCCGCTATCATAAAGCCGAGGGGGTCCAAGAAACAGGACGGGGATTAGCGATGGTAAATGTAATGACCACAGACCCCTTGTCTGTTGCTTGGGTTGCGGGTATTGTTGACGGAGAAGGTTGGGTTGGTATGAACGGAGGATTTGGGAGGAGCAGGGCAAATGGGGGGCACAGCCCTGCTATCAGGGTTACGAATACAGAGATGGAGATAGTGCAGGGCATTATGTCCGTTGTTGGGTTAGGACGCATATATTATCGTTCACGGGATAAGAAACACCCTGAGTGGAAAAGTGCGTACGAGTGGCGAGTCACTGGTGCTTCGGCACTACAAGTTATGTGCGATATCCTTCCTATGATGCGTTCCCCTACAAAGATTAGTGCTATCAAGGTGTTATTCTGCTACTACATTGGTTACTGGTCGTCAGCCAAAGCGCGTAGGTGGACGGAAAATTTAGGGGTCTCAAAAAGAAATGGTATTGATATTACGTCTTTGTTAATGGAAATGAATAAACTGTTATCTGTGGAAATAATACCCTAGAACATATGAGCTACTGGAGAGAGGGTAGGTCTATGGGGTCTACCCTTTTTCCTTTCTTTACAATCTTTTATACCCCCTACACGTCATTATGCCGTGAAATCATAACATTATATCAGGGGGTCGTGAAATTGAGGGTATCACTGTGATGTGGTCTATTTCACGGAGGGTCACGCTAGTATTATGGTTTCACCACGTGAGCGTTTACGGGGGGTGGCAAAGAAATAAAATAAATAAAAGACTTGACAAAATACTTTTATTAGTTTATAATGTTTTCAAGGACATAGAAAAGGAGGAACAGAGATGGCTATCAAGGATAAGGAATTGCAGAAGATACTTGGTGCTGTGGAAACGGGTAAGGGTTACTCTATGACCGAGCTACTTGAGTTGTTCCGTGGGTCGTTCAGCCGTCCTACTCTGCGCAAGTATCTGCTGGAGATGGAGGGGGACGGGCTGGTAAGGGTAGTTCGTATCGGTCGGGGGGGGCCACATTACTACTCATTCAGGGCTAATCAGTAAAAAATATAATCAAGGAGAGAAAGAATGAACGAGATAGAGAAACCTACCTTTGTTGAGAAGTCCATTGAGTGCGTTGACTGTGGTGTGACTTTTGACTTCACCATCGGGGAGCAGGAATACTTCTGGAGTAAGGGGCTTGCTGACCCGAAGCGTTGTTCTGAGTGTCGCAAGTTGCGGAAAGCCACTCTTGTCAGGGATTACTCGGGCAGGAGGTGGCTTAAATGAGCGATAACGTATTTGACTTCGGGATGGATATACCAGAGACATCGTGGTTGGTGGACGGTCTTATTGCCAAGAGCGATCTTACTGTTTTCTTGGCTCAGGCTGGTGTCGGAAAGTCATTTTTAGTGGAACAGTTGGCGATATGTGTTACCCACGAGATACCTTTTTTGGGGAGAGATGTACACGGGGGTGACGTTCTTCTCATTGACCAGGATACCCCAACGAGTCGTCTTGACAAGAGACTGCTGATGTTTCACAACGGATGTGGCGGTAAATTGGTTCACAAGTTGTTCAAGCTGTCGAATAAGGATTTGTCTTTATCGGATGGTAGTTTGTTCAGGACTATTGCCCAGTACCCTTCAGTCGTCCTTGTGGTTCTTGATGCCCTTCGTTCCATAGCTGGGAGGTATGACACATCCAAGAATAAGGATATGGCGGTATTGGGGGAAATGAAGCGGTTGTTCCTCAACAATGATGTGTCCATAGCATTGACCCATCACGTTTCCGAGCACGCGGAGTGGTCTATAGACGACTATATGGTTGGTCCAGCCAACGCTTTCTCACTTGGTGCGTCATCCATCAATCAGGACTTGGACACCTACTTTGTGGTAGCTGCAAAACCGAATAAAGGCAATAAGCTAAGTGAGTTATTCCTGCGACCTGTAGCCAAGAGGACGGCTCTGGTAGGTGCCGAGCCGATGGTTATAGACTTACAGGAATGGGATGACACGAGATGCTTCCGGCTGAACTACGTGACTGACTACAATACCGACTGCGACTCTGATTGTCATAGGGACATAGTGCGGTTGTTTACAGAGGATGGTAAGGGTCGTGGAGCACAGGACGTATACCTTGATATGAATCAGAAGTGGGGGATAAATCAGGTCAGGGAAGCGTTAAGACAACTTGCGAAGGCAGGAAGGCTAACCGAGAGCATAAAACCGCCTAAGATGTTTGAGTATGAGCTGGCTAAACGAGGCGGTGTCAGCATACGACCAAGCGATATGACAGAGGAGGAATAAAAATGAAAAAGGATAAAGTGGACCAGGATTTGAGGGACTGGTTGTCGCCTAGTAGTTCCCATCATAGTCTTTGGGCTGAATACTTGTTCCCTTTGGAGGGAGTCAAGGAAATATCTATGGTTGACGGTAGGATTCTACACGTGGATGTAGTCGAGGTCTCAGGTGATTATCTGACTGTTCTTGAAGGGTACAAGTTGATATTGGTGAACAAAGCACACATCGTTTCAATAGAGGACGAGGGTACGTATAAGACCAAGGATGATGCTAGAAATCCTATATGGGATGGAAAACACAATGGCGGGTCATAGCAAAGAACTTTTACACCACGAAATACTAATACGATCCGAGTCGAAAGTCTGGGAGGTAGCTCGGTTGGAATGGTACTTGGATTACATTTACCAGGAGCCGGGAGATACTTGTATCTGCGGGGAGCATCCGATTACCGACCACTGTGTGATAGCGAACACCAAGACCCTAATAGAGACGATCGTAGGTAATATCTGCGTGAATAACTTTCTCGGTCTGGCATCTACCCGTCTATTCCGGTCTATGAAGATTATACAGAACGATATAGATAGGTCAGCCAGCGAAGCCCTTATTGAACACGCCTTTGATAGAGGGTGGCTTAATCAGTGGGAACGGGACTTCAGCCTTGACACAAGATTGAAGAGGTCGTTATACCCTAAACAGTTAGTCAAGCGTAGGCAGATAAATGAAAAGTTGTTAATGGTGTTCAGGCAGAAAGGTATGGTAGAGCGATGACGGAAACCGAAAAACAGCACAAATGTTCTATAGTGGTGCGTACACACCACTACCGATTTTGGGGAATATCAAAAATAAATGTCAAAAGGGTATTGACAAATCATAAATGATAGTTTATAATGTAATCATAAGACCTTACCGAGAGGAAGGCAGAAGTAGGAGGAACCCTAATGAAGAACCAGGACAACAAGGAACAAGCAAGGAAGGCGGAAGCTGCGGAGTTCGCCGGAGGTATCCCTAACTACGTGGAAGAACTGGAACTGGACGACGAGAAGTACGAACTGGATGCGGGGCTGATTGACAAGGACAAGATACCTTGCTCCGTAGACGAGATGTACGAGGAAGCCAGACTGGGACACCCCCACGCAATAGCATGGGTACTGCGGAGAACCCTACATCTGGAACGGACGAATCGGTATCAGCTTAAAAAGGTGCACAGCGAACTGATGAGGCACATCATACGAGACAGCGTGGAGATGCCCCGTAGACTTCGGTTTGCTGGTGTCAGCTTGGATGGTAATATTGTCCGTCTCAAAGGCTTCTTGTCTACTGCTCCACTCAGCCAGTGCTTCGGTGGTGATACTGACCCCGATGGATGGCACGACCAGCCTATTGAGTTCTACATGAACGTAGACTTGGGTACAAGAACGGTCAAAGTTTCCCCGAAATACTAAGTGACGATGGCTCCCCCCGAGCTGGAGACGGTTCGGGGGGAGTGGGTAGTACTACCCACGAAGAAAGGAGGTTCAATATGGACAAGGTAATCCGATTAGACAGAAAGCAGTTCCAGTGTAAGCGTTGTGGCTGGCAGTGGTTTAGCAGGATGGATAAACCCGTCCTCTGCCCTAAGTGCCATAGCGCATATTGGAGCGCGGATAGAAAAGACGGAGGTAGGAAAGATGAATAACTTACCGTGTTTCCATATCCAGACCCTTTGCGAAGGGACGGTATCTATCGAATGTTCGTCCGGTGACGTTCTGGTATCATCGAACCTTCACGAAATACTGGAGTTCATCATCCGCAACCCAAGCGACTATGCCCCGTCCACTCCTCGCCTTGTATGGCGAACCGCCGAACTGGTAGCACATCTACGTCCCCTGATGCCAGACTTCGCTATCAAGATGCTGGACAACGATCCCCATCGAGCCATCTGGGACGAATACCGCCTCTACCATAATCCGGGCGTTATGTTCCAGGTGAATGTCAACCATAACGAGGTCCTGGTCTACTCGCTGAAAAAGCATCTTCCTGACGGGCATCCAACCCCCAATAACATAGACGAGTTGATGGACTACGCAGACCGCCTTGTATCCGATTACGAATCCATCGGAGTAAACAAAATCAGCCAGATGTATTCCCCTGTCGCCGTGATGGAGGACGCAGGGCTTCTCAAGGATGCTTATGACAGCCTGCCGACCTTCAAAGATATCCCTGACGGATGCTTGGACTACGCTATGGAGGTATCGGGGATGCTGGATACCCGCAGGGAATGGAACGACTGCTATCAGGTAGGCTACTTCCCCGAGCTGTGGAGTGCCGACATATCATCCTGCTACGGATACCACGCATCCAAGCTGCCGAACCTTGACGGGGCTACCTACAAGCACAGCAAGAACCCCGTAGACTCTGCCAACTTCGGATTCCTAAAGGGTGAGCTGACTATCAACCCGAAACATCCGTTCGCCTTTTGCTCCCCGATAGTCTTTCCTGTAGGCAATACGGTATCCAACCCGGCTGGTACACTACAGGGCCACTTCTCACTGGAACAAGTCCGCTTCATAGAACGCAACGGGATGGGAACGTTTGTTCTAAAAGACGGCTGGTGGATTACCGCAGGCAAGGGTGAACGACCTCTGGCCGGTATAGTAGACAAGTTCTACAAGGCTAGGGTTGGGACGAGTCCGACAGCCAGCTACCTTCTCAAGAGAGCTATTACAGGCATTATCGGTCGTATGGGTGAATGGAGGCGACCGAGGGGACAAGACTACCAGCCGGGACCATATTTTAATCCTGTCTACCGCGCCTACATAATGACTAACGCATCGCTACAGGTCGGGCAGTTCCTTATCAACCATCAGATAACACCTGATGAGCTGGTGCTGGTCGGTGTAGACGGGTTCTACTCTACCCGGCACTTGCAACTCCCCCCGGTGTCAGATTTAGGCAAGTGGAGAGATGCTGGTAGCCTTCGGTTGCTTATCGCATCCTTCAATACCCGATTCAAGGACGAAGCCTGCGACAAGGTGCTGGACGAGATAAAGGCTAATCCTGATACAATGGTCTATCCGTCTCTTGATCTGTCCGTAGCCAGAGCACAGGTTGATAGGTCTTTCAAGCGGTATCCCAAGACTGGCAGGGAGATGCTGAAAAAGAATTTTGTGTCAGAGGCAATAATTCTTTGAAAATAGTTGGGTTTGCTATTGACAAACGCACCAACGAACGTATATAATAAGGATGAGGATTAAAAAGCGAGGCTAAAATGATAAAGAGAGCAAGTTGCCCCGATTGCCATAGTAGGAAAAACAAGAAATCTGGTCGTGATTGGGTGAAGGACAATGGCAAGAGGATATATGTTCAGAAGCTACAATGTCTTGAGTGTGGCAGAAACTACAGGGAGTTTGTGAAGAAAAATGCCTAGAAGGACATTCTATCGACCACCGTCTGAACTCCACGAAGGGCGCAGAGGAAGTCGTGTCGTAGAGATTATGAAGTCAGGCTTCCGCAGATGGGAAGCCCGTGAGCTGGCTCTGCTTCCTACTGACGATGGTGCTTTGAACGCTATGATAGACCAGCGGTCTAGGATGGCGAACAGGGTATTCAATCGGGCAAGGAAGGACGGGCTAACTGACAGGCAAGCGCAGTATCGCCTTACTAACGCCATAAAGGATTATTATCTCAACAAAGTCAAAGTCAAAACTGCCAAGATGGAGAAAACCGTCAAAGGCAAGCGAGCTACTTGGAAGGTGATTGCTACTGACCGTGCTGGTTTCCCCCACCAGTGGCGTAAGAAACTAATCAATATCAGTCGCATCCACGGAGACAAGAGACGCAAGAAGGAAGCAGACGGGGTTGACATTCCGATTGACTATGGAGAGTTCGAGGAGACCCCCGGTGAGAAGGGTGAAGGCGATCGCAGGATGCAGAAGGCCAGACGCAGAGCTGCGGTGCGGGACGCCAAGAGTGTTGGTAAACTGCGAGTTGACTTGTTGGAGAAGGAATACAAGAACTCATTTAAGTTGGTTGCCGAATCCAAGATGCTCGACCAGAAACGAAATCAGTTGGAGAGGCAGAGGGACTTGAAGCGAAGGCTGGAGACAGCTCAGGCAAAGGGAGCCAAATATGGATAGAAAAATACCCTTGAAGTGCGACCAACACGACAAGGGCATCGGGCGGGAATGGTTTGATACAACATCAAATAATAACACATTTCCGCCCCATTTGTCAAGGTGTAAAGGAGACGGAAATGGAAGCGACACTGGAACGTAAGGAACTGCATGGACACACGATCGAGACGCTACCGGCGACACAGGATGCTAAAATGGCTGCGGAACACCTGATGAGAGCCTATCCCGAATGGCAACTACGGAAGGTCGGAGTGCTGGACAGGGTTATATCACTCAGCCAGCGTCTCAGCCAGGTTATCCGCGATGGAGACGTGGAAGCGATATGCCGCATCCGTGTCAGCCTTCGGGACAGCCTTACCAAGATGGAGAGGACGTTCGGAGCAAGGGAGCTGGATGGTGGTCTGGTAGCGACCTCGGATATGGTAGTGTCAGGAGACACAAGACGACTGGAGCCAAGAAAGGGAGTATCGTTGTTCAGGAGGAACTGAGATGGGAACGCCGAATATGACAATGAGAGATGAAGCAGAGATAGTCAAGATGTTCCTGCCCGACCACACTTTAGATCCTGACGGCAAGGTGGTCAAGGACGAGACTGATATCTGCTTGGGTTGCGACTTGCCGGAATGTACCCCGAAGGTCGGGGACTGCCTGTTGACAAGGAGTGAGGACTAATGCCGAAACGCATCAATGGCGGGTATATGTTCGAGTCTCTGCTGTGCTTTATCAACGAGACGCTACCCGATGCTGGGATGGTGTGTCCTGATAGTCCCACTATTTTTATTATTATAGCTGCCAACGGTAAAGACCTGACATACTACTCAACCAGCAACAGCCGTAAAAAGACGCTGGCAACGCTGAAACGGGTGGTGAAACTGGAAGTTTTGTCTACGGAGGCAAGCGAGTGAACATTGAGCAGGAAGTCGCCAGAATAATCAGGAGCGAGGGCATAAAACACACCTCAAAGCAAATACTAGACAAGGTGGGTGAACAGCTGTCATCGTCTGGTGGCATTGTGTTGGTAGATTTGCGTAGTAACGGTGACATTACTATCCATTATTCTACCTCCGAGCCACTTGCCCTGTATGCTCTGCGAATTGCCGAGCAAATGTTAGTGGATAAACGACTAGACAATGTGGAAATCATTGAGGGAGATGACGACAATGGCGAAAGCTGAAATAACAGCAAAGACACTGACACCTGCTACCCCTACTGAAGCGCAAAAAGCTAAAGAACGAGGCTCAATCGTAACTAAGGCTTTGCAAGAGGCGCGTGAGGCTGAGAGAGCCAAGGTGATTCAAGAAGCTGAAGAACGTGGTGAAGCTGTAACTGAGGCATTGAGGATAGCCAGACAACAAGAAGCGGTTCAAGAAAGTCAGGCTAAACAAACAAAGGTAGTTGATGATACACCTCCGGTTCCGGATCGCCCGGGTGGGCAAGTTGCTACCGTCGATGGTGAAAGGCAATATATCCCTGGCTCTACGATGTACGAGAAAGGTTTCAGAACCGAAAAGGAATGGTTCCAAGCTCGTGGTAAGCAAGCAACTATCGGACTCCACGAGGGCAAATACGTCCCTGAAGATAGTATAGTCCTTACTGACCCAAGGGGAAAACCGATAGCAAGATACTCTCCAAAGCAAATTAGTTCCCGTGGAATAGACCCTGCGTATATTGCACCCTATATTGAGAAGGGTCAGTACCGTATACCGTATAAGACACCAGAAGGCAAAGAAGTTTTTGTTGAGCCTGCGACCCATAATCTAATTACAAGCGGAAGGCTCACTCCTGAACAGCATTTTACGACTTTGATGGAAGTCGGTGTTTATCCTAAAGGCTCAATATTTATCGCTAAAACGGGCGGGTATATCCCTGCCGACCAAGTAGAGCTTATCAGAGAACAGGCTCCCGAGTTGCATAAGATATTAGTGGAGAAAGGGTATGATGCCTATGTGTCCGCATCCAGAGAACTGGAACGGAGGGGCATTGCTACAGAGGCGGAACAGCGAGGAACTATCGTCTCCCGTGCCCTGTTACCCGACTTTATTGACTCTGAGACAGGTAATCTTGACATTGTTGGTGCTGCCGGTG
>JAHIRD010000269.1 GCA_018818835.1 Pseudomonadota bacterium | reverse complement strand
GCTTTCACGAAGAGCGCGAGGTCACGCGCCGCACTATTCAAGAGCGGTGTGAGTCTGTAGCCGAGAAGGTCAGAAACAACGGCGGCGTTTCAATGGTCTGGTGTCATCTCAACGACGAAGGCGACACCCTGGAAAAGATGATACCCGGCGCGGTCCAGATTGCAGGCCGGCACTCCGACGAAGCCAAAGAGGAAGCGGCCCGCTGGTTTGTTGATGGCGGCGGGGATCGGGTCTTGATTAGCAAGCCAAAGATATTCGGCTTTGGTTTGAACTTCCAGCACTGCAATCATATGACCTACTTCCCCACGCACAGCTATGAGCAATACTACCAGGCCACGCGCCGCCTATGGAGATTCGGGCAAGATAAACCCGTCAAGGTTGACCTAATATACACCGACGGCGGCAAACGAATGATGCGTAACCTGAGGCGCAAGTCAAAACAGGCCGACCAGATGTTTGTTGATCTGGTCAAATATATGGGACAGGAACTTTACCTGGAAAATGTCTACGAAGAAAAGGAGATAGAGGTGCCCCAATGGATGAGATAACGCAGGTTGTAAACGATAGATACGCGTTGTACTTGGATGACTGCCTTGAAGTTATGCCAGAATTCCCGGATGAGTCAGTTCACTTCTCAATATACAGCCCGCCTTTCGCAACGGGCACGGGTGGACTTTATCACTATTCGTCATCGCCAAGGGATTTGAGTAACAACAATAGCTATGAAGAGTTTTTCGCACACTACGAGTTTGTGGTGCGCGAAATCGCCCGCCTGACAATGCCAGGCCGAATGACAGCGGTACATTGTATGGACGTGCCGAGCGGCAACACCGGTAGAGACGATCACCTGATGGACTTCCCCGGCGACATCATTCGCTTGCACGACCGCTGCGGGTTCAAGTACATCGCCCGCTACCATGTCTGGAAGGAGCCGCTCGGAGTGCGTAACCGCACGATGGCAAAGCGGCTTGCCCACCAAACCGTCGTCGAGGATTCGTCACGGTGCGGGGTTGCCGCCGCCGACTACCTGCTTGTGTTCAGGCGTGACGGTGAGAACCCGGAGCCAATCACCCACCCCAACGGCTTGACTGAGTATGCCGGTTCGCGTCAGATACCGCCCGAATTGCTCAAGTACAAGAATTGGGACGGCAAGCAGATCGAGAACCGCTACTCCCACTGGATCTGGCGTCAATATGCAAGCGCCTTTTGGGATGACGTGCGAATTGACCGCGTGTTGCCGTTCAAGGATTCGCGGGATGGGGACGACGAGAAGCACGTCCACCCTTTGCAACTAGACGTGATTGACCGGGCGATGGTACTTTGGTCAAACGGGGGCGATACGGTCTTGACCCCGTTTATGGGAGTTGGCTCAGAGGTCTACTCTGCTGTGAGGCTGGGCAGGCGGGGAATTGGCGTTGAGTTGAAGCCGACCTACTTTCGGCAGGCGATAGCTAACTTGGAACGGGTAGACGATGACCGGGTATACACACCGACCCTGTTTGATTTGATTGAGGAGTAGCACCCCGCTCACCCCGAAGCGGTGCTTTTTGTTTTAAGGAGGCAGTAATGGGAAACACCAAAGCAACAGGCTGGACATTCGCACAAGTACCAATCTGGTTACTGTGCAACGAGGGAATCAGCGACGGCGCAAAGACGCTGTTCGCGTATCTCAAATATCGCCAGGGCACAGACGCGGCGTGCTGGCCGTCAAAGCAGACAATAGCCGATGACCTGGGGGTCAGTACCGAAACTGTCGGGCGGCGACTTGGGGAGCTTGATGCACACGGCTATGTCGTGAGACACACGCGGCGCGGACGCTCCACCCTTTACGAAATGCTGGCAGAGCCGGAAGGGGAAAAGGAACGCTGGGAGGCAAAGGTAGAAGTACGCAAAGAAAAGAGCAACCCCCTATCAAAAATGACCCACGTCAAAAATGACGTACCCCTCCCCCCCAAAAGTGACACACCTCCCCCCCTCAAAAATGACCCCCATGACGATACTCATAAACGAGAATCAATAACAGAGAATTTCGCCGCTGGCGCGGCGACACCTTCCGAGCCTTCCCCGACACCTCCACCAAAAGAACCGAAACCACCGACGCCGGCCCAAGAGATGTTCAACGCATTAGCGGATCTGTGTCAATACGACCTCGCGTTGCTGTCCGGGAAGGACCGGGGCATACTGAACAGGGTGGGCAAGCAGCTCCGGGACAATGGGAAAACGCCGAAACACCTCGCCCAGTTTGCGCGGTATTGGTACGCCGCCGACTGGCGCGGGCAGAAGGGGCAAGCACCTACACCACACGACGTCCCCAGTAATTGGGGCAGAGCCAAAGAATGGCTAGAGAATGGAGGCAACAATGCCAGACGAGATGAGAGACGGGCAGAACCTATTGACGCAAGCCAGGCAACGAAGCGCCAGATCGAGGACCAGCAAACCGCTTACGCTGTGCGAGCACTTGCCGAGCGAGCGGCTGCCGGGGCGCCCGTCTGAGCAATCCTGCCCGGACTGTGGCGAGCCGCTTTGGATCGTCACGCTTACGGGCGGCGAGGATGTCCTTGCTCCCTGCCTCGATTGCACCCGGCGGGCAAACGAAGCGCAGTTCATCCGGGAATCGCTGGAACTGGCAGCGCAAATGTCGCCGCTTCACGGCGCGGCCGCGCTGGACGAGTTTGTCACCGGCTTACCTCACCAGGCGCGTGGTAAGGCGGCGGCACAAGCATTTCTCTCAGAGATGCAGAGAGGCAAGCCGCTGGCGCTAGTGCTGTGGTCTACGGGTTATGGCACGGGCAAGACACATTTGGCGAGCGCGATAGCAAACGAGGCCCGGCGGTGCGGGTGGATCGTAGAGAGCTGGCTAATGCCTGAGTTTTTGTCGAAAGTGCGGGCCAGTTACGACAAGGATTCGGAGCACGACGAATATTCAATAGTGCGGCAAGCCACCGGCGCGCACCTCCTGGTACTGGATGACGTGGGTAAGGAGCACGTCGTCACGGAGGCGTGGTATCAG
>JAHIRD010000225.1 GCA_018818835.1 Pseudomonadota bacterium | reverse complement strand
TCGTCCTTGACCTTTCCTGCTAATTCACGGACTTGGGTCAGAGGAATAACCAGTTTCTCCTTCTCGGCTACCTGGAGAGCCTTCTTCTTCTCCTCTACCTGTCGCTTGAGTTCCTTAGCATGCTCGTCAAGGTTCCTCTTAGTATCGGGGTTAGCAGTCTTATCACGGAAGGACTCGGACAGCTTCTGCTCGGTTTCGTGCAGTTCGATATCCTTTCGCTTGGCTTCCAAGTCCTCTTGCCTGCGTAGTTCATCCCGTAATTCCTGTTCTACTCTATCGGGGTTCAAAAGGTTGTCAATATACTCCTTGCTAAAGCGTTCTTCCAGATACTCTCTGATGGCCTGCGGTGATCGGCGAAGGATGCTGGATGATAGTCTCTCGGTCAACTTTTGCCAGTTATTGGCAATAATCCTCTCTACCTGTTGCTTTATCTTATTCGCCTGTAGAGACGAGAAGTCCACGTCTCGGGCAAACTCTCTGGTCTCCGGCTTGGAGACTGGTCTATACTGAAACTGGTTCATCAAGTCCTCGGCTGTCTGAACTAACTGACCGATGCTGAGTTGCAGAGCAGGAGATACCTTACCCGCCTCAAGTTGGAGAGACGCTACAACAGTCCGCAGTCGTTTAGGGTCTTGCCGTTTTATCACCCCGAATATATCCCTGATTATCTTGGCGGGCTTTACTCTTGGGGAAGTCTCCAATGATGTCAATAAGGTCTCAAGTTCGTCCTCAAGTTTGGACAGGGCTTCCCCGTAGGACTCTTTGCCCCAGATGGGGTCGTATACCGACTGCATAGCCTCAAAGAACTCTCGTTCAGCACCTAACCTGATAGCACGGTCTTTAGCGGATGGTTCAATTACTGCTGGGGTGTCCGACACGGCGCTCATCCACTCAGGAGCGTATTTAGCTATATCGTCTAGTGTCCATGGAGGCTTACCAAACCCTCTTTTCTTCCAGTTCATCGCTACTTCACGGAGATAAGCGGCTATGTCATTATCCGTGTATTGCAACGCTCTACCTACAGCTATATTAGCCCGAATACTGGACTTACTAGACGTATCAGCGAAGGCGGCACGGAAAGCATCTACCACCCTTGACAAGTCCGACATTGATGCTCGGGATGGGTCATAGATAATGTTGCCAATCGGGCTGTCGTGTACTTTTAGTCCCGACTTATCTATCAGGGTGCGTTGTTCAGGGCTAATCACTTCATCAGACCACCCCAGACTGCGCTCTTTAGACAGAATACTTTGCACGACAGTATCGTTGCCATAGTAGGGGTCAACTCTGCCCTTTCTCCAGTCTGCCTTTACTTGTCTGATAGTTGTCTCAGGTTCAGCAACCCCAGATGTCTCAACTAAATTCTGGGCAAGCGTCCTTATCTCTTGTTGTAGTTCACCAGATTGGGTTAAAGTAACTTCCTCTCCCGTCCCCAGATACCGCTTGTAAGCCTCTTTGTGAAGCGCATCAACCTGTGCACTCAATACATCAACAAGTTTCCCGATAGCCTCAAGCTGTTCTGGTGTCAACGTCTCTGCTTCAAGCATCCTGCGAAGTTCCTGTATCTGGGCTTCTATAGTACGTATCTCTTTATTGATTTCCAGAACATCCCTCTCACCGAGAACCTGCAAAGTAAGAGTATCTATGTCCCGCACGATATTCTTAGACATATCCCCGATGTCGTTGCGGATAGTCTCATCACCGATGTTTGCGTTTGCCAACAAAGCAACAGTAAACTTATTAACGGACGCTTTCAAAGGTTCTGTGAGGGCTTTCAGCTGCGCTGATAGTTTCCGCTCCTGCTCTTTGAGCGCATTGAAAACGGCAGCACCTTTCTTGGACTTGACTTCAAGACCTTCCGCAGACATATCGGACATAGCCTTCTGCACTTGCTTCAGGGCTAAAGACACCTGCGCGAATCCCCTCGTCTTGGCTCCCATCTCGTTATAGAGAGCAGCAACCTCTCTGGCCTTCACAGGGTCTTTTATCATCTCAGTATTGACAAAGCCTTCGGTATTCCCCAAAGCCCTATCCACGATCGTAGCCTGTGTTTTGGTGTCCACTTCGTAATCTGCCTTCTTCTTGAGTAGGTTCCCGGCAGAGTTCAAATTCATTTTAATCGCTGTGCCACCAGCAGGGATGAGCACGAACGGAGCAGTACCGATAGCACCTGCCACAAAGGAATCCACCGCGCCTTCCAGCAGGGGTCGGTTCTCATCCACCGTCCTGACGGCAGCGTTGGCGATAATCTCCTGGATAGCCTCTTGGCTGGACTGGTTAATAAAGTTCATTATCACATCGGCGGTAAGGTTTTTCCAGCCATACTTCTTGGCAGCAGCACCCATAACCTCGGCAGCTACGTTCTTGCCCAGAGAAGGCATCACCGTCTTTGCCAGTCGCCCTAGACCACCTACGAATATAGCATCCCCACCAGTCTCAACAGCAGAGGACAAAGCACCGTACACGGTCATAAGCATACGGGCGTGTTCTCTAGTGTCCCCTGCTGCCATAGCCTGCTCATAGATATTATGGCCTTCTACCGCCATCGTAAAACCGAAGGACACAGCACCACCAGCGATTGCCCCTGCGGGTCCGCCGACAACACCACCACCAGCGATAAGGACTACTCCAGCCATCGTATAGGGTAGAGTGCTTGCTATAGTCTCCGTGTAGAGTAGCGGGTTAAGCATATTGGCGGGATTATCTTGGATAGCCTGTAGAGGCCCGTCAGGGAATACTGGTTGGCGCATCGGATTCTCGGCTACCCAGTTCTCTCTTGCCTTCTGTGCTTTGTCATAAGTGTCTTGGATATCGTCTACTATCTTCTGGTTAAGTTGGTTCTCCTGTGCCGCTTCATCGGCTGTAAAATAGGCTTTATCTC
>JAHIRD010000328.1 GCA_018818835.1 Pseudomonadota bacterium | reverse complement strand
GCCGAATCAATCGGAGGGCAGCGTAGGACATGCCGGCGTATTTGCGCGGGCCTTCCGGTATTCGCTCGCGACGAATCCGCCAGACGCGGCCATTGATTCGAGTTCGCCACGCTCTCACGGCTTATACTCTTCGCCGCCGATCCAACACTTGCCCCGGACAGCGCGCACCAGGTCAACGCCGAACTGGGCCTCTCTGCCAAGCCGCAGAAGGGCAAAGCCCTGTTGCCAATCCGGGCGCCCAATGATGTACTCGGGATCGAGCCGGCACAGGCAGCCAATCTCCCAGCCCTGTAACGTGTGCTCCCACGTCGTCTGCGGCGCATAGCCCTGCCGGTGCGAATGGGCAACCATTACGTTGCCGCCCGTCTTGAGCATAGCCGCGCGCGCTGTCCACCCCGCGTACTTACGAATCGCCTCGCCGTGATGTAGCCAGAGTTGGCCAATTCGCACAGGCGAGCGATAATCATGGAAGCCTATGTTGCGTTCTGTGAGGCCATAAATGCCCCGCGTATCAAGGCCAGGCAGCTTGGCCAACTCCGGACACTTAGCCCAAATATAGCGGCGAAGCCGGTCTTCGTGGTTGCCCTCATAAAACTCAAACCGCGCACCCGGTACGGCATCTCGCGCACGATCAAGAAACGTCGTGACCTGCCGCGCTTCATCCACAAGCAGGAACTTGCGGGCGGGGTCTTTGTTGTACATGCTGATCGTATAACAATCAGCAACGTCGCCTAGCAGGTGGATGACGTCCGGCTTCTGTCGGCGCAGCGCCGCAAGCACCGCTCGCGTTGCCCCCTTGTCGTGATAGGGAACGTGGATACACCCGAGGACGGCGTGTAGTTCGCGCGTCACGGGCAATCTTCCGGTGCGATCGGATTCTCGACGTCGAGGATCGGGATGCCGATGTAGGCAGCAACGGTCGTTTCGAGTTGAGCGCCCTGGCTACTATTCCAGCCGGGCAGAACGGCCAAAGCATCGCAGCCGGGATTGAGCAAGCGATCAAATGCGCCTTCGTGGTCGCAGCCAATCAACATAAACAGGTCGAGCCGCCGACACCGGCATACCTGTTCATCGGTGAAAGCCTCCACGTTCTGATCCCCGTCCGCTTCGGCCGGGTTGAATACCCACCAGCCCTCCATTCGCCAGCGGGTTGCCGCAGCATGAAAGGTAGGCCGATTAAGGTCGGGCAGACCCCGCATGGGGCCAGCTAGGTAGAGTCGTTTCTGTTCTGCCATGTCACGCTCCTACTAGCGCGGCTATGCCCCAGCATACCGCGACGACGGCGGCAGAAATCAGCGCAAACCACAGCACGTCTTTTGTGTGTTGGCGCATCATCTAGCCTCCGTTTTTGGCCTTGATTTCCTCTTTAATCCAGCCAACGTCAGCAGCGACGAGCGCAATAGACTTGTCAAGTGCGGCGAGCGAGACGCTGACACGTGCGATAGCTTCGGCGTTCAGTTGCGTCGCCACTACGTTCTGACTGATCGCCAATCCCTGCGATTTCTGCAACTGGTCGAGCTGGCCGGCGTTGTATGACAGGATGCAGAGCGAGAAGATGGCGGCGCCTATCAGGCTGACTGCGGTTATAATTGCACCTGCCCACTTCGCTTTCGTTGCGTTATTGTTGGTCATGCATTGCTCCTAAGTCACCGCCCGATGGAGATTATGCGATGATCTATATTGGTTCCTGAAGCACTGAGTCCCCGGCCTACCGCGCCAGACATAGTTCTCTCCCCCTGCCAGGGCTCGAAGGTCTCTGGCAGGTTGTCGGGGTCGGTTATGTCGATCCGGGCCACCTCGAATGCTTGTCGGCTCTCCGGGTCAACCGGCGAGGGGGCGGCATAAGCATATTCGGCGTCAAAAACGTATTGAAAATGCCCGACCACAACGAGGTAGGTTTTGCGGCCTTCGTGATAGACCGCCATGCCATACACTATACCGTCGTTGTTGTAATGGTCGGCTCCGGGCACGCCATAGCCAACACCCTTGCCGACCTCTTCCCAAAGCCAGGTCTCGTAGTTGCGCCAATCGGCCAGGTACGTCGGCAGATGAATCCGGGCCACGTGCCCCGGGAAGTATTGTTCGATCGCAGGGTGCCCGTAGGTTCCGAACTTGAACTCGTCAACAGAGGCGCTGCGTTGCCAGAAGTGCCCGCCGACTTTGCCAATGCATCAAGAGACGCGCCTGCACGCAGCGAGGCCGCGCCCATCTGCACGAACTCAGCGACCACCTTGACAGCCTTTAGCGCTGCGTAAGCTGCCGCGACCTTCTGAACTGTCTGTTTCAGTTTGTCAAGCTGGGAGACTGTTTTTTTTGTTTCGGCCTGGCCCTCGTTCTTGAACTTTAGGATCGCCTGCAAGACATAATCTGGTATTGCTCCAGCCATCAGCCGCCACCCTTCTGTTGCTCAAGGTCGAGATCTAGTAGTTCTGTGATCATTCTC
>JAHIRD010000062.1 GCA_018818835.1 Pseudomonadota bacterium | reverse complement strand
GCTATGGAAAAAGGTCCATAGGCAAGGCATAGTTTTTGGCCGGGCGTGAAGGCATACATTGTAGTATGTCGAACGTCCGTCCAAACACTATAACGCCGCATATGGGACTTTTTACGACAAATGGATGGCTATGGAAAAAGGTCCATAGGCAAGGCATAGTTTTTGGCCGGGCGTGAAGGCATACATTGTAGTATGTCGAACGTCCGTCCAAACACTATAACGCCGCATATGGGACTTTTTACGACGCCATCAATCTTGTTTGATTATTTCTTTATACCGGCTGGGGGCGACCTGCTCAGGAGTTTCAGGGTTTTTCTTTGACTTGACGTTCTGCATGACTTTGTCTGTTTTTTTGTTGAGCTTGTTGATGGTTTTGCTGAGCCATTTGGAAAAATCAATGCCACAGGTAAGACATTTGACATCTTCGGGTTTGCGGTTGGAATTGCATACGGGACACAGCATCCTTGGACTCCGTTTATAGGTTTTATTGACGTTGCTCTGTCAAAGAAAGTCCCAATTATCTGTACAG
The DNA here is from genome assembly GCA_018818835.1 of Pseudomonadota bacterium. GTDB lineage: Bacteria > Desulfobacterota > Desulfobacteria > Desulfobacterales > Desulfolunaceae > JAHIRD01. Next base: position 5,930 of record JAHIRD010000062.1, on the reverse strand, counting down.
GTGAGCCTTGGAATGATATATAAGCAAGGGCTCAGTCGGTCTTCTTGCCATGGGCATTGCTTTGATCTGGACAACCTTTTAGATATTTTAAATGAAAATCGATTATATTTCAATTACCGAAATACAATTGATCATAAATAGTTTATCACAACACAAAAATCAGGAGAATATTCCATGAAGATACTTGTCACAGGCGGGGCAGGGTATATCGGCAGTCATACCTGCCTTGAACTTCTCAACGAGGGCTACGATGTGGTGGTCGTGGACAACCTGTCAAACAGCAGTATGGAGTCCCTTAAACGGGTGGAGTCATTGACCAGTAAGACCATCACCTTTCATCAGGTCGATCTTTTGGATAGAGAGGCGCTTGAGGGGGTTTTCAAGTCAGATGATTTCTCTGCAGTCATCCATTTTGCGGGTCTCAAAGCCGTGGGCGAATCGGTGGCCATTCCCCTTAGCTACTATCACAACAATATCACCGGTACCTTGAATCTTTGCCAGGTGATGATGGATACAGGGGTACGGAATATCGTGTTTAGTTCATCGGCAACGGTTTACGGAGATCCCATAAGCGTTCCCATCACCGAAGATTTCCCCCTGAGTGCGACAAATCCTTACGGCCGGACCAAACTGATGGTCGAAGAGATCCTGGCCGATGTTTTTGAGTCTGATAAACGCTGGAATGTGACACTTCTGCGGTATTTCAATCCTGTGGGAGCCCATGAAAGTGGTCTGATCGGTGAAGATCCCAAAGGGATTCCCAATAATCTTATGCCCTATATCAGCCAGGTCCATGTGGGAAAGCTCAAGGAACTCTCGGTATTCGGGAATGATTATTTAACCCATGACGGGACAGGTGTCCGGGACTATATCCATGTCGTGGATCTTGCCCGTGGCCATGTGAAGGCCTTGCATAAGATCCCTGAAAATCCGGGTCTGTCCATATACAATCTGGGAACCGGCCAGGGCTACAGCGTTCTGGATATGGTCGAAGCCTATGAAAAAGCAGCAGGACAGACGATCCCCTACCGGATCGTTGCACGACGCCCCGGTGATATTGGCACATGCTACGCAAACCCTGAAAAGGCAAACCGTGAATTGGGCTGGACAGCCATAAAAACCGTGGATGACATGTGCCGCGATGCCTTGAGATGGCAGACAGAAAACCCGGATGGATTCCGGTCTTCTTCATCATAAGAAAAAAGCTGTTTTACCATGAAGGCCATGACGTTCATGAAGTGGAAGGGATTTATCACAAAGGACACTGGGCGGCATAGCCGCAACCACATGTTTTTTAACCACCCGTTCGCTGCGCTCACTGAAGGACACGAAGAGCACGAAGAAAAGAAAACTGCTTTACTCTAAACTTCAAGACCTTCATGGTGAGAAAAAAATTCCCAGGCGATGCCTGGGAAAGATAAAAAGCAATTTAACCATTGGATAAAATTTATAATTAAATTAATATTATCAGTAAAATGGCATGTGTCAAGTACACAGGTTCTACCCTGTTAAACCTTTTCAAACAATCGGTTGATTTTTATTTTGCTCTTTCGAAAAAATGAAGATAAGAAGATATGAAATGACCTATCAGGGTGGCTCTTATATTCGGAAACAATCTCAACCTTGAAATGAAAACTTTTGAGGGCGTCTTGCTCGTTTGGTCTTTGTCTTTGCTTCTGAAAACCCTGGGTGCAGGAAACCTTCATCTGATCAATAATTGATCTTTAACGTGGTCTCTTTCTGATGAATGGCTTCTAAACCATAAATCAGGAATCAATCAATTTGGTTTTGAATTTGTTGTATTCATCAAGGGTGATGAGATTTTTATTCAACAGATCCACAAGCTCGGACAACTCCCTCAGTTGGTAAGAATCGGAATCCATGAGATGCCCTGTATGATCAGGAAGTGCCGGGCGTTGTTCCGTGGCAGACGGTACGGGATTTTCAAGCCTCAATGATGCCATTCCGCCCAGGATGCTTACTTCGATGGTTCGGCCTGTGAATGCCGGAAGGGAGAGCATATCCCGCAGTTGCTTGCCTTCACGGATCATCTTTTTTCGAAGCAGATAGCCCCCAAGGAAGATGCCTGCTGATCCAATGATCATAATCCACAGCATGTACTGGACAATGCCACGGAAAAACAAGATCATACAGCCCAGACCTGCAATCAAGAAAACATGCAAAACCAGTATCAGATGGGCCGCAAATATACTTTTCATTAAACCGTTGGATTCTTTTTTGTTGTTCGACTTCATGGTGTTCTCAAATCCTGATAAAGTATATCTTCATGATGCCATTTGTGCAAGATTTAGGCAACGTTTTTCGTAAATTGTCTGTTTAAAAGATTCACGCTGAAATGTCAAGCATCAAGACCGTTAGGATGAACCTTTATGGCTTGGTTTGACGGGGCTGAATGCTAATGCCTTGAATTAAAAAACGTGATAAATCGGGATGATGAATTAAAAGAATGTGTTTTGTATCATCCCCTGGGGTGGAATCGTGCATGGATTTTTTTGAGATGATCACGGGTGATGTGGGTGTAGATCTGGGTGGTTGAAATATCCGAATGGCCCAGCAAGGTCTGCACCACACGAAGATCCGCCCCGCCTTCAAGCAGATGGGTGGCAAAGGAGTGCCTCAGGGTGTGTGGGGATATGTTTTTCATGATGCCTGCCTTCAGAGCATAGCGGTTGAGAAGCTTCCAGAAACCCTGGCGGGTCAGGGGCTTATCCTGTCTGGCTACAAACATATATTCGCTGGGCTTATTTTTTAAAAGATAGGGCCGGGCGTAGGTGAGATATAATTCGATTTTTTCCATGGCATACTGTCCCATGGGGACAACCCGTTCCTTGGACCCTTTTCCAAATACCCGCACAAAGGACGCATCACGATTGATATCATTCATTTTAATGGAAACCAGCTCGCTGACACGCAATCCGGTTGCATAAAGGAGTTCGATCATGGCCGCATCCCGAAGCCCTCGGTGTGAGGTCATATCCGGAGCATCAATCAGGGCTGTGATTTCGGAGAGATTCAGTGTGTCGGGAAGCTTTAGACCGCTTTTGGGCATATCAATCAGTTTTGCAGGATCACGGGACAGGGTTTTTTCTTTGTATAAAAAGGCGTAAAAACTCCGGATGGTTACCAGGTGTCGTGCACGGGAACGTGGGGAAAGCCCCTGGTCTCTGAGGGTGATCATGTGTTTCAAAATAATATAGGTGTCTTCGGCCGATACTTGGGAAATCCCGTTTTCCGACATAAAGGATGCGTATCGGGTCAGGTCGCGGCTGTATGATTCCAGTGTTTTTTCCGACAAACCTTTTTCCACAAGGATGTAATTTAAAAAAACATCAATGTGCACATCAACGGATGCCATGGTTTACCTTTGATGAACTTGTAAAAAGTATAACGATGGCTGACGCCATCACCTTTCAATCACATAATCATCATAGCTTAAGGTGTTAAGGACTTCGGCCCCCTGGTCCGTGACAAGGACCATGTTTTCAAGGCGTATGCCACCCCAGTCCGGAAGATAGATGCCCGGCTCCACAGTGACAACCATGCCTTGTTCAAGCTGGGAATTTTTTAAGGGGCTTAACCGTGGGGATTCATGGATTTCAAGACCCACCCCATGGCCGAGTCCATGACCGAATTTCTTTTCATAACCCGCTTTGGCAATGTGCCCCCGGGCAATGTCATCAATCATTTTTGTGCTGGCACCTGGCTTGATCGCCTCAATAGCCTTTTGCTGTGCCACATATAAAATATCATATAGTTTTTTAAATGTGTCATCGGGCTGTCCTATGGAAAGGGTCCGACTTGTATCGCTGCAGTATCCCGAGAAAACAGCTCCCCAGTCAAAGAGCAACGGAGCGTTGTTTATTATGGCCCGAGGTCCCGGTATGGCATGGGGCAGGGCACTGTTGGGCCCGGATGCGACAATGGGTGGGAAGGAAAGGCCCTCGGCGCCCATCTCACGCATGTTTTTTTCAAGCTCCCAGGCCAGATCTTTTTCATAGATGCCGACTCTTACCGAATTGAGTGTTTTGAGATAGGCAGCTTCGGCAATGGCCAGGGCTTTTCTGATATAGCCCATTTCCTCTTGGGATTTGATGATCCTTAGGTCTTCAACAATGAAATCAGCCGGACAGATTTCTGTTTTAAGATTGTTGGCGTTGATACTTTCTTTTATTTTGCAGTAGGCTGAATAGGTCAGCCGGTTACTTTCAAATCCAAGTTTTTTACACGGCCAGGTCGAAAGAATCTCGGGCAAGAGTTCATGAATACCGGTTTTATAGCAAAGAACCTCTGCATCCGGTGCCTCTTGGGCTGCTTGAAGTTCAAACCTGGAATCTGTGGCAAGAATTTGGGCATCCTGAAAAATAAAAAGAGCGCCTGCAGATTCTTCAACCCCCGAATCATGGCCGGTGTAACCGCTAAGATATCTGCGGTTGGCCTCATGAAGTATTAAAAAACCATCGATTTTGTTCAGTCGTAATTTTTTTCTAAATTCCTGTATCCTTTTTTCAAAAAGACTCATCAAGGCGAACTCCTTAATTCCGGCTTAAAAAAATATTATCGGCCATTTCTTATGAATTATTAAAAATTTGAATCAATGTATTATCAGGAAAAAGGATTTTTATTAAGAAAAAATAAACAAATAGGCCATAAAAATGGCCATTGCCCTTGGATAGAGTTATTGAACGGCACATCTGAAACCCACGATATTGGACGTGTAATCTTCTTTAAAAATAAAGCGTGACCAGAGAGGGATAGGGGGGGTTGAAATAAAACTTCCGCCTTTGGCGATGATGGAGGTCATATTTTTTTTGGTGTGATAGGGAGACGCTATGGACTCCGACGTCCATTCCAGGACATTGCCAATAAGGTCGGCGAGATGATAATCATTCATGAAATCAAGGTAGTTGTCCACGGCTGTTGTATTTGAGACAGCGCTGTCTTCCATGTTGCAGGCATGGAGCATCCACTGATTTCCCCAAGGGTATGCATAGCCTTTATCTGTCCTTGCTGCAGCCTCCCATTCTGTTTCGGTGGGAAGCCGTTTCCCGATCCAGGCGGCAAAGGTAAGTGCGTCTTCCAGGCTGACCTGGACCACCGGGTGGTGGAGTTTGTGTGCAATGGAACTCGAAGGACCTTCGGGGTGGTACCAGCAGGCCCCTTTTACTATGTCATAGCTGTGGCTTGCCTTCCACACCGACGTTATTCTTCTGGATTTTTTATCGATATTTTTCTGGAAACGGCCAGCGTAAACAATGCCATGCCCTGTTTTTTCAGCGGTTGTTCTGTATCCTGTTTTGTTGACAAATACTTCGAACAGGGAATTGGTTATGGGGAATTTTCCCATGAAAAAGCCATGGACCTCCATGCGCTGCTCCTGAACTTCATGTTTCTTTGGATTGGGACTTCCTACCAGGTAGTCTCCCCGGGGAATTTTCAGATAACTGTTGTAATACCGATCCATGGCCCCCAGTTGTTTTGAAAATTGTTCGGTCAGTTGTCTTTTTTGTTCGTTTTCGGACAGAAGCCGCTCAATGTCATCGTCTGGAAGGCCAGAGGCTGTAATTTGTCCCTGCCCACCATGGGGGCCGCCATCCATTAAATCAGAGACCTTGTCACCATCGACATCCTCTGCCTTATCGTTGTCAAGTACTTCGAGGTCCTCATCATCGACAATCACTGTTTCGTCCTCGTCAATTTCTTCGAGGTCCTCATCATCGACAATCTCTGTTTCGTCCTCGTCAATTTCTTCGAGGTCCTCATCATCGACAATCACTGTTTCGTCCTCGTCAATTTCTTCGAGGTCCTCATCATTGACAATCTCTGTTTCGTCCTCGTCAATTTCTTCGAGGTCCTCATCATTGACAATCTCTGTTTCGTCCTCGTCAATTTCTTCGAGGTCCTCATCATCG
>JAHIRD010000061.1 GCA_018818835.1 Pseudomonadota bacterium | reverse complement strand
GAAAATGTACCTTCTGCCCGGAAATGGCGGAAAAAAATCCCTATGGTCCTGTTCCGGTTTCCAAGGTTATGACCCATCTAAGGCAGCTCAGTGAAACCCTTAACCCTGTAATGATTCATCTGGTTGACAATGCGGTGAGCCCTTCAATGCTAAAAGCTCTGGCATCTGATTACTTTTCCACACCTTGGTACGCCTTTGCCCGGATAACGCCCCATCTTGCAGACCCTGATTTTTGCAAGGCACTCAAAGCCTCCGGATGCGCCATGCTCCAACTGGGCCTTGAGTCCGGTGACCCCCATGTCCTTGCATGCATGAACAAAGGCATTGACCTTACCCTGGTCTCACGGTCTCTTTTATCTCTTCATGATGCAGGAATCAAAACCTATGTGTATCTTCTATTCGGAACGCCTGCGGAAAACGAGATTGCAGCAGGAAAAACCATGGATTTTGTCGTGGCTCACAGCCCCATGATCTCGTTTTTGAATATTGCCCTATTCAATCTGCCTTATTTTTCGGACAATTCAGCAAACCTTGAAACCCATCTCTTCTACGACGGGGATTTATCCCTTTACCGGGAATTCAAACATCCCCTGGGTTGGGACAGGTCCGGGATCCGCCAGTTTCTTTCCAAGGAATTCAAAAAACATCCCAAAATCGCTGATATTGTGAAACATGATCCACCGGTGTTTGGCTCCAATCATGCCCCATTTTTCAGTGACTGACTTCGATTACAACAAGACACGGCCTATCTCTTGCCTTTACGGAATTTATAATTCACGAGTATTTCGTACACAGGGTGATTTGAACATTGATAATATGTCCATCTATATGCTTTGGAATGTTGCTTGTGTATATGAACATGATTAAATTAAGTAAATAATGTTTTTATCGCGGTTTATCAATGTGGGGTCTTTTTTGAAACACTTCAAATCCATTTTTTCTTATATATCAACGTGGATAAGGTTGCACATCCAATTTTTATTTGCTTTTCATTCATGTTTAGAGTAGTATTTCTTAATAAGTTATTTGGGGGAATAACGAATCGGGGTGATCTGTTTAACGTACTGGATATATTATTTATTTTAAAAATTCAATTTCAATAGTTATGAGTCATTGATCCATGTGCTAAATATAGTAACGCGATAATACGGAATTTAAAGAGGTACAATGTCATCTCAAAAAGTGGAAACAGAAGATGTAAGAACCAGGATCATTGAAGCAGCCCTTGATCTTTTTTCAGCCAAGGGGTTTCATGCAACAACGACGGTTAAAATTGCCCAAAAAGCGGGTGTGAATGAAGTGACAGTGTTCAGGCATTTTAAAAACAAGGTGACGCTATTCCATGAAGTTCTGAATGAAATCAAAAAAATCGGATTTGATGCGAAGAGGATAGAAGGGCTTGATTTTGACCCGGAGGATACCATTCGATTTTGTGTTGAGGCTATATTTGAGATATTTGAAACGTTTCCACGAGAGATTCGCCTTCTGAATTTGGCCTTGTTCGATGGTGTTGATGGCTTTGAAGAAACCTTTGTTCAAAAAAACATGAGCATGGCCATAGAATTTATTTCAGATGCATTCAGAAAACTTCAGGATCAGAATAGAATCATATCAAAAGAAGACCCCGAAATGTTGGCCCACATGCTCCTCTGCCAGTGCCTGGAGATGGCGACCAGCAGGATTGTAAAAAAATTAACACCCCTTAGAAAATATGACCGTTCCTCCTTGAGTCAGTCCGTTACCCGGCTTTTTTTGGTTTAGGCAAAAATAGCGATGACTTTGCCTTAACGCTCCCAATCATCCCAATCTTCTCCAATTTTAAACAATCAATAAAAAATCTTTGTGTTCGTTTATGGGTAAATAAAAAATCTTGACATTTGATTTGTTTGTAAGTATGTACTTGCTTAAGTGTTGCAAGAATGATTACTACGGCCGATTTATCGTTGTGATAAAGAATTTATTTAATATAATTATTTAATTATATTAGCTCATTAGAGCAATATCCCTCAAAAGATTCCGTTCGTCACGGTTATATAAAATTTTTTTTTTATTTTTAAGACATAAAACAGTTTATTGCTGAATGGCATAAAACGTTTTTTTCCTTTTTGTGGCAGAGCTATATCTGAGGTTTAGTCATGCTAAATAAAGAGTATGATATGTAATAATAGTCCGAATTTATTGGTATTTTATTTATTTATACATATCTTGGTTGTTGAAAAAATATATAAAAATGGTGGATTATATGATCATTGAATAAGTCAAAATGAGACGTGATAATCCAACATTCAACAAAAAGATACGATTTCATAATTTTATACAGCAGCGATACATAAGAATTTCACAAAAATTGGGAGAGGATTATCATGTCAACATTAACAATTATAGATCCTGTGTCTCGTATTGAAGGACATCTCAAGGTTGAGATAGAGATTGATGCGGGGGTAATCACCAATGCGAAAATGTGCGGTACCTTGTTTAGGGGCTTTGAGCAGTTGATTAAGGGGCGGGCACCTGAAGATGCCCCCATTATCACCCAGAGGATATGCGGGGTATGTCCTATCTCACATGCCCAGGCTTCGGTTATGGCCATTGAAGGGGTTACCCAGTGGACTCCTGACCGAAACGCCCGCCTTTTAAGAAATCTTATTCTGGGTGCAAATTTCATTCAGTCTCATATTCTTCATTTCTATGTTTTATCTGCGGTTGATTTTACCCCAGGTCCCCAGCATGCGCCCTGGACTCCGTCTTGGGACACGGACATTCGATCTGGCCTTGGGAGTGTCATGGACCATTTTACAGATGCTCTTACAGCACGAAGACAGGCCCATGAAATGGGGGCACTTTTTAGCGGTAAGATGCCCCATGCAGCATCAAATGTCCCTGGCGGCGTCACCGCCTTTGTTACCAGTGAAAAAATAAATGCCTTTCAAGAGTATCTTACCATTTTAAATGACTTTATCAAAAACACCTATATCCCGGATGTTGAGCGTATAGGCGATGTCTATGGAGATTATTTGAACATCGGTGTCGGTCCGGAAAATCTGCTGGCCTTTGGTGCCTTTGAAGATGACGGCTCCAGCAGACTTTTTCCAGGGGGATATCTGGAAGCCGGTCAAACTGTGGCTTCCGCAGATTTTAACAGCAGTGACATTACCGAATATGTGACCCATTCATGGTATGAGGATGATGCAGGCCGCACCCCGTCCCAGGGAGATACCCGGATGAAATTCCCCAAAGATGATGCCTATTCCTGGGTGAAATCACCACGACTGTTTGATAAATCCTATGAAACCGGGCCCCTTGCCCGAATGAAGGTCTGTGGAGATTATACCGGGGGTGTTTCCGTTCTTGACAGGCATCTGGCACGAGCCTATGAGGCCCTTAAAATAGGACAAGCCATGAATCGCTGGCTTGAAAATCTTCAAACCGGTTCGGCTTGTGATCCTGATTATCCAAAGGGGAGCGGTTCCGGTGAAGGTTTGACTGAAGCCCCGCGCGGGGCTCTCGGCCACTGGATTTCCGTGGGTGACGACGGGAAAATCAGTAATTATCAGGTGGTTACTCCCACATGCTGGAATGCATCACCCAGGGACGATAAAGGAATCCCCGGGCCTCTGGAACACGCCCTTATAGGCGTTCCTGTCATCAATGAAAAACAACCCATTGAAGCGCTTCGAGTTGTTCATTCCTTTGATCCCTGCCTTGCCTGTGCCGTGCATGTGTTTCGACCCAGTGGGGAACAGGTCACTGAAATACCCCCAGGAGCACAATATGGCCGATGATATCGCAAAGGAGCACTCACCCAAGGTACTGATTATGGGTATTGGGAATCTGCTGCTGGGTGATGAAGGCGTGGGTGTTCATGCCATATATGAACTTGAAAAGGTCCGTTTACCCCATGGCGTGAAATTACTGGATGTCGGCACGGCTTTTATCGATGCCGTGTCCCATATGAACCACATCGATAAGCTTATTATTATCGACGCCATAACATGCGGGAAGAAACCAGGGACTGTATACCGAATTCCGATCACACCGGATTCGTTTACGAGCTATAGTACCTCCATCCATGGCATGTCCGTTATCCATATGATGAAATTTGCCCAGTGTTCCTTGCCTGATACGGTGAGTTTTTTTGGTATTGAACCTGAGGTGATTGACTGGTCTATGGAGATCTCCAAGCCTGTTGCAGAGTCAATGCCCCGGTTGATCAATGCGGTGTTAAGTGAAATTAGTCATTCGAATGAAGCGCTCTATGTATGAGAGCACATGATACCTTACTTTTTGTATAACAAAGCGGAATATTCAACTCATGCCATAAGGAGTGTGTAATGAAGAGAGTAACCATCTTTTTAATATTTATTTTTTTCCTGGTCGGAGCCCTCATTTCCTGTGATGAAGTGGTAGTTGAAGAAGAACCGACGGTAGATCCATGCGTCGAAACACCCACCTGTATCCCGGATATTTCAAGCTGGAAGCTTCACTATCAACCCTATAATTCTGATTGCACGACATGTCATACAAGCTGTACGCCATCCACAGCGCATACGTTTTGTTCGTCGGGAGATATATGGAATGTTAATGACACGAGATGTCTGAGATGCCATCCCAGACTGCATCGATAGGTAACACTAAAAGGGAGCTTATTATGAATATTTCAAGACGAAAATTTTTTAAATACTGTATCGGTTCTGCCGCTTCTCTCGGACTCGCACCTGCACTTTTACCCAAATTGGTCAAGGCCCTGGAAAATCCGGGTGTTGTTCCCAACATCATCTGGATTGAAGGTGCCAGTTGTTCAGGATGTTCGGTCTCCCTTGCCAATCTCATCGGGGATTGCTCCGAATATGGGCCAACGGATTTTCCGGACCTGCTCTTTAATTATATGAATGCATCCTTTGCAAAAACCTTTATGACAGCGGCAGGAGACCATGCCGTGGAAAGTCTCAGGGCCGCACAGCAGACTGACTATATTCTCGTTGTTGAAGGTGGTGTCCCGACAGTCTTTAATGGCATGACATGTACGCTTTTTAGCGAAAATGGTGTTGACGTGACCATGCTGGATGCGGTGAATGAGCTCGCAGCCGGTGCCCAGGCCGTCGTGTGTGTGGGCACCTGTTCAAGCTATGGCGGAATTCCTGCAACAGGTGAAAACCTCACAGGCATTAAATCAGTTTCGGAATGTACCGGAATTCCGACAATTAACCTTCCAGGATGTCCTGCCCACCCGGACTGGGTCGCTGCAACCATCGCCAAGGTGCTTTGTGGTGAGGAAATTGTCCTGGATCAGACAGATAACAGGCCCGTTGACCTTTATCACAGAACAGTGCACTACACCTGTCCCAGACGGCCCTTGTATGAAAAAGGCCACTTTGCCACTGCGATCGGCCAGGAGGGAAAATGCTTTTATGAACTGGGCTGCCGAGGGCCCTACACCATTGCTGATTGCTCTGCCCGTGGTTGGAATAACGGGTTTAATTACTGTATTCAGGCTGGCGTCCCTTGCGTGGGATGTGCGGAAAAGGCATTCCCCGGAGACCAATTGATCAAACACTAAGCAATATATCATGTCGGGAGCACGTGAATGATTATAGCCGTTTTTAATCTGAGTGAGGAGGTATAGTTTAAACATGGAAATAGAAAATAATAATGAAAAAACAGCGGATTCCCTTGGGAAAAACATGGTATCCAGAAGGGGTTTTTTAAAAGTAGTCGGGGTGTTTACCATTGGTGCCAGCGGAGTGGGACTCTTCTCCTGTGATGAAGCCGCCTTGCCTTCAGAGAATGCCAGTATGGGATATATTCTTGTTGATTCAAGGAAATGCCAGGGCTGCTTAACATGCATGATTTCCTGCTCCCTGGTCAATGAGGGAAGCGTCAGTCTTTCTTTGTCTCGAATACAGGTGTCCATCAATTCCTTTGGAACCTACCCGGATGATGTCCGTACCACTCAATGCCGCCAATGCGAGGATCCCAAGTGTGTTACAGCCTGCCCCAATGGCGCACTGATTGTGGATGAAGACCATGGCAATATCCGACTGGTCAATCCGATTTACTGCATTGGGTGCGGCCGCTGCGTTCAGGCATGCCCCTATGAACCCGAACGACCCATGGTCGCGCCTGACGATCGATTTGACGGGCGCCTGAAATCCCGCAAGTGTGATCTTTGTCTCAATGCGCCTTATCATTTTGATTCCAAGGGAGGGGGCGTCGACGGCGTACGGGCATGTGAAGCCTTATGTCCGTTAGGTGCAATCAAATTTTCCACTGAAATGCCAGTGCAGGAGGGGAACGAGGGATATGAAGTCAATTTGAGAGACAATGCTTGGAAAGCACTGGGCTTTGATACGGAATTGTAAACTATTTTGGAGGTGTTTTCATGAGCGGATATGCAGGTAAAATTGCCAGAATTAATTTAACAACAAAAACAATCAGCACGATTGATACGAGTCGTTACGAAGAGTGGGTCGGCGGCCATGGTATTGGCTCTGCACTGTTTTATGATATTACCGTCAAGGAAAAAGGGTTGAACCTTGAGGAAATCGATGGTTTTCATCCTGATAATCTTGTCACCATTATGACCTCGCCACTCAGTGCAACAGGGATTCCATCTGCAACCGGCAGAACGGAAGTCCAGGGTATTGGCGTACATCAATATCCCATTGGCTGGTATACCAAATCAATTGTCGGCGGTCGCATTGGTCCTATGATCAAATTTGCGGGATATGACGGCATAGCCATTGAGGGGGCTTCTTCAGAACCCGTGTGGATAGATATTCGTGATTCGACCATCACAATACGACCCTGCAGTGAGATTGGCATATGGGGACTTGGAACCTATGATGCTCAGGAAAAAATCTGGGATTACGTGGCGGGTGATGAAAGCTACGATTCATGGCTTTCACCCATCGGATCAAGCGGTCAGACAACCCAAAGACCGGCGGTTCTTGCCATGGGTAGGGCTGGCGAGACCAAATGCCGAATGGCGTGCCTTATACATGATTCCGGCTATGCTGCCGGGGCTGGAGGTTTTGGTGCCGTATGGGGATCAAAGAACCTTAAGGCTGTCAGTGTTATTGGGACAGGGAGTATTCCCGTTGCGGACCCTGCCGGAATATTGGCAGAGCGACTGGCAAACCTGAAAGAATATGGACCCAATATGGACAGTTTTACACTGCTGGATCGGTCCAAAGGCATGTTACGTCATAATTTTCTAATCGGTGCAGGTGAGGCATTTGGCAAGACCCCGACGAATTGGGGAGGGGGAAGTATGACGGCCTCTCTCAGGAATGAAGTCATGGGACCTGCCAGTTGTATGGGATGCTATGGTGGATGCAGAGGACGGTATAAATCAGGAAAAGCCAATGAAACCCGCTGTGCAGGAACTTATTTTTACGGCCAGGCAGACACCCGGGATATTCAGATCGAAGCAACGGAACTGATTAACCAATATGGGTTTAATACCTTTGATTTCTATCAAGGCGTTCCCTATCTCAATGCCCTTGCAGAGACGGGTGTTATCGGTCTTCCGGGATCAGGTGCCGAAATCGAAACGGATCTTGATTTTTCCACGTTTGGTTCCATTGATTTTGCCCGGCGGCTTTTAGAAATCATTGCCGAAAGGGATACACCCTTTGGTGATGCCCTTGCCGAAGGCTTTGCCAGGGCCATCGAGTTATGGGGCAGGCAGGATGACATAGGCGACGCTTCTCTGGAGGATATGGCACATATGCCGCTTCCTTACTGGGGCCTGCCTGAGCACCATTATGATTCTCGAAGCCAGCTTGAATATGGCTATGGTACAATTCTGGGTGATCGGGAAATATGTGAACATTTGTTTACGTCTGTCTACTGGGATTGTTACTTTGGTGAACGTATTCCGTTAAGGGATTTTGACGCCACAGCACTACAGGCTGTCACCCTGATCACTGAAAAGATGCTGCCCCATGCCTCTGAATACGCCAGTAAAGAGGATGCCATGCAAATGATGAATTATGCCACGGAGAATATGTATTCCGAACATATTGCGCGCCTGGTCTCCTGGCATCGTCATTATACAAGGTTCTTCAAGTCTGCCCTGCTTTTTTGCGACTGGAGATACCCGGATATTCTCAATACAAACAAGAAAGACAGACGGGGCTCCTCGTTTACGGCGGAAGAGCGGTTTATCAAGGTCGTAACCGGCAGAGATTTATCCTATCTTGATTGTATGAAGATCGGCAGGAAAATATGGAATCTTGATAATGCCATCTGGTCGCTTCAGGGAAGGCACCGGGATATGGTGTACTTTGCAGACTATATCTATAAAGATGACTTTCACGAAGAATGGAAAATGCCCACCCATGATCCGAAAAAGTTATATCCATGGGTTTACCGTGATGTCGGACATCGGCATCTTGATAGAGCTGAATTTGATATGTTTAAAACACGGTTCTATTCCCAGGAGGGCTGGGACACGGATACTGGATGGCCAACCCGAAGCACTCTTCAGGAGCTTGGGATGGATGATGTTGCTGATTCTTTGGATCATTGGTCTAAACTTGGGTCTGAGTGACAGATGGCTTTTCCATGGGTTAACGCAATACCATGTTTGATGTAGTTTGGTTTATGCCTTCAAGGCTGAGCCGGTTATAGTGATACTGTGAGATATTTAACGGGTTTAACCTTCAGGAAACCCTGGAGGGTATTTATGGGGGTTAAATCCGTTGGAGTAAAAAAATGCAGATAGTATCCGTAAAAAAAGCAATTGGTTTGGTGCTGGGTCATGATATTACAGAAATAATTCCGGGCAAGTTTAAAGGTGCGGCATTCAAGAAGGGTCATATCATTCAAGAAAATGACATTGATCGTCTCTTGGATATTGGCAAACAAAATATTTATGTTTTGGATCTTGCAGAGGATCTTATTCATGAAAATGAAGCGGCTCAGCGGATGGCTGAAGCAGCCATTGGGCCTGGTGTGGAATTATCCGAGCCCAGTGAAGGTAAGGTAGAGTTTATTACTTCAACATCAGGTTTGCTGAAAATAAACCCCAGGGCCCTTGAACAAATCAACCTTCTTGATGGGATTATGTTCGCCACGGTCCATGGGGGCCATCCTGTCCCAAAGGGTCAAAAGATAGGTGGGACACGTATCATCCCCCTGGTCATTGAGAAACGTGAAATTGAACGCGTTGAAGGTATTTGCAAGAGTTTCTACCCTGTCATTACAGTGAAACCCATTAAACCTCACACCATAGGCATTGTCACCACGGGAAGCGAAATCTACCATAATCGGATTGAGGATAAATTCGGACCGGTGCTTAGACAAAAATTTAATGCCCTTGGCAGCCAGATCCTCCGCCAGATTATTGTTGATGATGATGTTGATATGATAGCAGGCGCTATCCAGACATTAATCAATGAAGGCGCCGATTTTATTGCGACAACCGGAGGTATGTCCGTTGATCCTGATGATGTTACCCCGTCGGGTATCAAGGCGGCCGGAGGAACAATCGTAACCCATGGGGCTCCGACCTTACCCGGTGCCATGTTTCTGATGGCGCACATCAACGGGATTCCCATTGTCGGCTTACCTGCATGTATCATGTATGTGCGCACCAGTATTTTTGAGTTGATCGTTCCCCGACTGTTGGCCAATGATCCGATCAGTCGAACGGATATCGCCCGTTTGGGTTATGGAGGATATTGTATGTCTTGCGATGAATGCCTCTACCCCAAATGCGGGTTTGGTAAAGGAAATTGATTGGGCATGGTGATCAGATTTTTATTCCCCCAAGTATCCCCGACGTGCTTGGGCCGGTATAATCCAGTCTGCTGATATCCCTGATGCCTTGTTTTTTCATCATGGAAATTAACTGCTGTTCGGAATAAGCCTGTCCTTTTTCCGTTCCCACAAGCATATTGATGGAAAACAGAGCCGGAAACAAGGGGCTTGCCATGGTGTTGTCCAGAATAAATTCATGGATATACAGGCTGCCTCCGGGTTTCAAGGCAGACACTGCATGTTTGATGATCTGCTCAGCACCCTCGGGTCCTTCGGCGTGGATTACATGGGATAGAAAGGCCACATCATAGCTGTGCCTGAGTGAAATCTGCCTGTCTGTAAAACTTCCTTCCTGAAAATCAATGCGATTTGAAAGTCCGAAACGTTCAATTGTTTTTTCCGCAAATGTCCGGGTGGTGGGGAGGTCAAACACCGTGGCCAACAACTGGGGGTTCCGTTTGCAGAAATGGATGGCAAAGGTTCCGGGCCCACCTCCAAAATCAAGAAGGCGGGTCTTTTCTGAAAGATCCAGGGCTTCAGCAAGGGCAGGGGCCATACCCACGGCAAGGTTGAACATGCCCATGAGAAAACTTTCACGCTCGGTCTCACCTGCATGGGATGCTCGCTTTCGGCAGGGCTTTCCACTTTCCACCGATTCGGACATGCGGTTCCAGGAATCCATGAGATGGTGGTGGTGCATGATGATAAACCCACTGTATTCCGGGGAGTCTTTTGATAAAAATCGTAATGATTCCGGCGTATTTTTATAGAAGTCCCCCTCTTTGACAAGCAGCCCCATGGCACACAGGGCGTTCACAAGGGCAGTGACTCCCCGCTCATTACCCTTAAGCTCATGGCAGATCATCGACACGTCTTTTTGAGCATCACCCAACAGAGTAAAAATACCCAGTTTGACTCCGGTGTGAAGAGTGCATGTTCTCCAGTAGGAACTGGAGGTTTCGAGGATTTCTTTCATCGTCCATGTCTGTGAACTCATGATCATGCCTCCTTTTTTTAAAAAAAATTGTATTTGTTCACGGGGTAAGTCCCATTCGTTTCCAGGCTCCGGCTTAGGACGCATACATTCCTTTATCCACCACCCGCTCACGTTGGTCGCTGAAGAACACGAAGAGCCCAGCGCGGCAAAGCCACAACCAAAAAGCCTCGTCCCTCACTGAGGCACAAAGAACAAGGAAAAGTGCAAAAAGCTTGGGAATAATGGTTTTTCTTCATGGACTTTATGTCATGGTTAAACTGTTTTTTTTCAATCCCAGGCAAAGCCTGGGATTGTTACAATCACCATGAAGGTCATGAAGGACATGAAGTTTGGGCTGGAGCTGATATCTTTCCTTCGTGCCCTTCGTAGTAAATTTGTTGTTAAGGTTTCTATCCACCACCCATTCGCTATGCTCACTGAAGGGCACGAAGTAAGACAAAAAACCTCTGGCGGCTTTGCCGGGACAGGTAAATATGAGTTGCTATTGTTTCCTGTTTTGAGTCCATTTAGCAAGATATGGACTTATACGTCCCATAAGTCTCATACGTCCCATAAGTCCTATGGTGTTTTCAATAATAGCCTTGGCGAATATATACTATAGAGTTGACAACCCATACCGAGACAGTCATATATTTAAATGAACCATTCGCGTTCCTTGCTCGTCCACCCATATCTTTTTGTTTCTATCAGTTTAAAGCGACACTCTGTTGGTTTCCGACACTCGCCGAATGGATAATGATTATCAGATGAACCACTGTTGACACAAGAAAAAACACAATCATCCAAAAGGAGGTAAGTGATGAAAGCCTATTTGTATGCGCCGGTCGACTATGTGAATTTGGATCCTGTTAAACGAAGTAAAATCGTCAATGGCTGCGGGTCAGCCCAGGCACGTTTTGATTTTGTGCCGGACCATATCTGGGGACTTCGGGTCACCGATGCCTGCAATATCCATGATTACATGTACAGCGCCGGGCGCTCAATTGAAGACAAGGAAATTGCTGACAGGGTTTTTTTGAACAATCTGATCCGCCTGATCAATGCCAAGGGAGGGGCACTTAAACCCTTAAGACGGATAAGGGCCAAGGCCTATTATAATGCGGTAAAATATTTTGGGGGAAGTGCATTCTGGGATGGGAAAAAATCCGAAAAAACCAAGAATCCCAGTGGAAATCTTATGGAAGTCATTGTGGGTTAAATGTTTGTAATTATACATGGTCGAACATTTTGCACCTTTTCGAGTCCGCGTACGAGAGACGCCCCTTCGGGAGCGGGTGGTTAAAAAAATTTGCCTGGTTGCATTGAAAAAGAAAAAATGGCAAAATAGATGTGTTTTTTCGTTCCATGACCCTGTGTGACAAGATCAATGCAATTTCAAAAAAGGAAGCCTCCCATGAAAAGGCGATACAGTGTCATAGCTGTTCTATGGATTTTACTTTTTTCTGTCACAGGCGACGCGGCATTTGATTCGGCTGAGTTTTCGGAAAAAAAACCGCTTGAAATCAGTCGGATTACACCCGATGGGGAGGATGTTCCTGCCGGAAGACAAATTGTCATCCAATTCAACCAGCCGGTGGTGCCTTTGGGGCGCATGGAACGGAAGGCCGAGGAAATTCCCGTGTCAATCACGCCTGGCATTGAAGGTCAGTGGCGATGGTTAAATACAAGCGCCCTGGCGTATCAGCTGGATGAAACTCATGCACTGAAACCATCGACCCGATATACATTGGTGGTTCACCCCGGTGCTTTAAGTGAAGACGGAAAAACACTCACAGAAAATAAGGTCCATTCCTTTATCACACAGAGGCCCGATGTCTCATATTATAATTTTGGATCATGGAAAGCACCGGGGCATCCTGTGATTCGTCTCACCTTTAACCAGCCGGTGACCCTGAACTCAGTGAAGAAATCCATGATGATGCGTTTTGGGCCAGATGGGCGTACACCCTCGGAACTCCTGGTTTCGCCTGATCCCAATGATTATGATAAACCCTGTGTGATTCCTGTTCCAGGGGAACCCTATGCCCTTGATTTTGGGCCTGGAAAGACCGTGAAAAGCGATGATGACCCGCAGGCTGTCTTGGGCGACGAAGCACGGCGAATCTGGCTGGTGGAACCCCAGGCTGAAATGCCGTTGGACACGGGAATTGAATTATGGGTCAAGCCGGGGCTGGTTTCGGCCATGGGGCCTGAAAAAGGGGTAGGTAACCGTCTGCTCATGGGGTTTGACACCTTTCCTCCCTTTCATTTTCTTGGTGTTGACTATGACACCCATAATCAGAAAGACAGCGTCCTTATATCTGCGGATGTGCCCGGAGACAAACAAACATTCAAGGCAGACCCTCTGTCGTCTGTTTTCCTGGTGTTCACGTCGCCGGTTATTCCCCAGGAAATCAAGGAGTCCGTCATTTTTGATCCCGATCTTGCCGGAAACCGAAACGATTACGATCCATGGGCCGGGAGCTATAACTATTCTTATCTTCGATCAGCCCATCGGCGTGGTCAGGTTTACCGGGTGAGGATTCCTGAACTTCTTCTGGCCAATCAGAAATATATCCTGAAAGAAAGTGATATTAATCTGAAAGACGAGTTTGGACGACTCCTTGATAAACCCCTTGAAATATCCTTTTATACCGATCACCGGAAACCCGACTTTGAACTTAGCCACCATATCGGGGTTCTGGAAGATGCCGTTCCCACTGACCTGCCCATCGTGGTCACAAATATCGATAAATTAAAGATTAATTACAGGACTCTGACCACACACGGTGAGGATCAAGATAAAAAAATCACCCGAACGATTCCCCTTGCCCAGGATGTGGCTTATTTCTATCCCCTGGGTGTTCGTGACATGCTGGGCAATCAGTCCGGTGCAGTATACGGAACCCTTGAAAGCCAGCCCTTTGTGGAAAAATACGAGAGAGAAAACTCCTTTTTTGCCCAGGTCACGCCGTTCCAGGTGCTGGCCAAAATAGGGCATTTCAATTCCATGGTATGGGTCACTGATCTTTCAGATGGACTGTCTGTGAAGGATGCTGTGGTAACCGTGTACAAAGACCGGATTGATCAGTTGAATGATTCAAAAATAATTCTGGCCAGAGCCCTTACGGATGAAGATGGGGCAGCTGTTCTTCCGGGAAACGAAATCCTGGACCCGAATCTTTCCGTGGAGCGCTGGGGCTGGTATCAGGACGACGCTGTCCGTCTGATTGTCAAGGTCAGGAAAAAAGACAAGATGGCAATTTTGCCCATTTCACCGGATTTTGAGGTGGACACCTGGCGTGTGTCGAATTATTCAGTTTCATCAAACCAGTCGGCCCGTTACGGTCATATCCATACCTGGGGAACAACGCCCCAGGGGGTATATCGTGCCGGTGACACAATTTCCTATAAAATTTATGTGAGAAATCAGGATAATGAGACTTTTATTGCCCCCCCATTGAAAAATTATTCTCTGACCGTTATCGATCCCATGGGAAAAACCGTCCATGAATTGAAAAATCTGGAACTTTCAAAATACGGTGCCTGTGACGGAACATTCACCGTGGCAAAAAATGGGGCCGTGGGCTGGTACAGGTTTGAACTTTCATCGGATTTTACCGAAGAGACCTGGTCTCCCATGGAGGTTCTGGTCAGTGATTTTACTCCGTCGCCGTTCAGGGTCACCAGCGAGTTGTCAGGGGATTTGTACAAATCAGGGGATAGGGTGGAAATTTCCCTCCTTGCCCGTCTCCATGCCGGGGGGCCCTATGCATCGGCAGGGACCCGGGTGACTGCCAGGTTAGAAGGGTCCATGTTTACATCCGCCCACCCCCTTGCCAAGAATTTTTATTTTAATACCCATTCGGAAAATTCGCGCAGTAAAACCGTGTTTGATGAACATGGGACTCTGGATGAAAAAGGGGATCTGGTCAGCCGTTTCACCCTGAATGAGCCTGATTTTATCCATGGGCGCTTGATGGTGGAAGGAATGGTACAGGATGACCGTGGAAAACATGTGGCGTCCATGAGCAGTGCCGATTATTCAGGACGGACAAGACTTGTCGGTCTTATATCTGACAAATGGGTTTATGAACAGGGAACACCTGCAACCTTTCAATTTATCGTGGTCAATGAACGTGGCGTTCCCGTATCCAAGGTCAGGACCCGTCTTCATGCCGAACATCTGGTGACCAAGGCCTCCCGTGTAAAGGGTGCAGGAAACGCCTACCTGACCCATTACACCCACGAATGGAAATCTGTTCACACAAAGGAGCTCAACTCAAAAAATAAACCCGGTTACTATACATTCACGCCCTATGACAGCGGATCATATAAAATTGTGGCTGAAATCACGGACACAAAGGGGATGAGTCACAGCACGGAAATCCACACCTGGGTGACCGGAAAAGGTCAGGTCGTTTGGGAGGAGCCCGAAGGAAACAGCCTTGAAATTATCCCTGAAGCAACCGACCTTAAGGTGGGAGATACGGCAAGATGCCTGATCAAAAATCCCTACCCAGGGGCCACGGCCATGGTCACCCTGGAACGCTATGGTGTGTTGAAACACTGGACCCAGGTCCTTGAAACCGGAACACCGGTTATAGAATTTGCAGTGACACCCGAGTTACTGCCGGGGTTTTTTATGTCGGTGACTGTGGTGTCTCCCAGGGTTGACAAGGCACAGGAACCCGGTGAAGTGGACCTTGGAAAACCCCTATTCAAGACAGGGTATGTGGAAATGACGGTCAAGGATCCGTTCAAGGCGATTTTTGTGGATGTGAAACCTGACAAAGAAACGTATAAACCCGGCGATTTGGTTCGGGTTTCCATACAAACACGAGTTGACAATGAACGGTCCAAGGAACCGGTTGAACTTGCCGTGGCTGTCCTTGATGAGGCGGTGTTTGACCTGCTTTCAGATGGCCGGGGCCATTTTGATCCCTATGGCGGTTTTTACCGGGTAGATGGCCTTGATCTGATGAATTACAGTCTTTTGACCCGGTTAATCGGTATTCAGAAATTTGAAAAAAAAGGGGCCAGTCCCGGCGGGGACGGAGGTGTGGAAATCAGCATGCGATCCGTGTTCGATTATGTCAGCTACTGGAACCCCTCCCTTGCAACCGATAAGATGGGACGGGCGGACATTGAATTTAAGGTTCCTGATAATCTGACGGGCTGGCGCGTTTTTGCCATGGCCGTGACACCCACGGATCGAATGGGCCTGGGCGATAAGGGCTTCAAAGTAAACAAACCCACGGAACTTCGTCCGGTGATGCCCAATCAGGTGACCGAGGGCGACAGTTTTAAAGCGGGTGTTACTGTGATGAACCGTACGGACAAGGTCCGGACCCTGGATCTTGTCATTCGTGTGGAGGGCCCCATGGATTCCGAGGCCATGCCACCCGAGATGCACCAGAAAATAAGTTGTCCTCCCTTTCAACGCAAAACCTTGTTTTTACCTGTTAAAACGCGTGGTACAGGGGAACTGATATTCACTGTTACGGCAAAGGATAAAAAAGATGGGGATGGTCTTATTTATCACCTTCCGGTCATGGCCCGGCGAAGTCTTGAAACCTCTGCCAGTTATGGAACCACCACCGAGAAGGAAATAAACGTACCCATCCGGGTGCCCGATCAAATTTATCCTGATGTGGGACGCATCTCTGTGGTCGTGTCTCCGTCGATCATCGGGAATGTTGCCGGTGCGTTCAGTTACATGAAAAACTATCCTTATTCCTGTTGGGAACAGAAACTCAGCAGAGGTGTGATGGCTGCCCATTATCTGGAGCTCAAAGCCTATCTACCCGAGGATATCGTCTGGGGAAATGCCCGTGACTGTGTTCTTAAAACCCTTGAAGAGGCCGCCAGTTTTCAATCCCCATCCGGAGCCATGACCTTTTATATCCCGGATGATGCCTATGCCAGCCCTTATCTTTCCGCCTACACCGCCCTTGCTCTTTCCTGGCTGAAAAAAAGTGGGTACACCATCCCAGCATCGGTAGAATCAAAGCTTCACAGCTATCTGGATGATTTTCTCAAACGGGATGTTCTGCCTGATTTTTATTCCAAAGGGATGGCTGCCACGGTTCGTGCCGTGGCCTTGTGCGCCCTTTCGGAAAATGGAGGTTTGCATGTGGATGATTTGAAGCGCTATGAATCCCATGTCCCCCAGATGAGCCTGTTCGGGAAAGCCATGTTTATGCAGGCGGCCATGAATACACCCAAGGGTGATAAGCTGGCCCTATCAACCTGCACCCTGATCCTGGCCCATTCAAGTCAGACCGGCGGTAAATTCATGTTTTCAGAAGAAAAGGACGACAGTTTTACACGGATTCTGGCCACACCCATCCGTGACAATGCAGCCATTCTTTCCGTGTTGACGGCCTTCGGGGAGCAGGAAGAGGGCAGGGAACTGGTGGGGGACATCCCCTTAAAATTGGTCAGGGCCATCACCCAGGCCCGGGCGAACCGTGATCACTGGGCAAATACCCAGGAAAACATGTTCTGTATGAATGCATTGATCGATTATGCACGCATTTATGAAAAAGACAAACCCGATATGCTGGTCAAAGCCTTTGTTGATAATGTGAGGATTGGTAAGATTTCTTTCACGGATTTTAAGGATGAAGCCGGATCATTCAGCCGGAAGATTAGCGGGGAGGATCAAGGAAAAGAACGACTTCTCACGATTTCCAGGCAAGGGGAAGGCCGACTTTATTATTCGCCGAGGATGAGCTATGCCACGGTGCAGGACCATGCACAACGCCTGAATGCCGGAATCGATATTCGGAAAGAAATCTGCGTTGAACGGGATGGCAAATGGCTTGTTCTGGAAAAGAATGCCCGTCTAAGCAGGGGGGAACTGGTCCGGGTGGATATCTTTGTGTCCTTACCCTCACCCAGGCATTTTATGGTGGTGGATGACCCGGTTCCCGGAGGGTTGGAACCCGTGAACCGGGATTTGGCAACAGCATCCAAATTTGATGGCGAAAAAGGAGATTTTATCCCTGCTGGCGGCTCCTGGTGGTTTACCTTTTCAGACTGGCTGGCATACAATGCGGCCCGATGGAGCTTTTATCACAAGGAACTGCGTCATGACAGTGTGAGATTCTATTCCGATTACCTGCCAGCCGGAAATTATCATTTGTCCTATACGGCCCAGGCCATTGCCGAAGGAGACTTTACGCTCATGCCTGTCAGTGCTGAAGAAATGTATGATCCGGACGTCTTTGGAAAAGGACTTCCAGGGACCCTGACCGTGACTGGCAATAAATGAACACCTTGGGATGGACGATCATGAAACGATTCTGTTTTTTTGGGTGCCTTTTTTTCATGGTCTCTGTTTTTTGCCTTGTGTTATTGACTGTTCATGACACGCACGACATGCCTGATTCTCTTTCGGATCTGCTCACTGAGGTAAGAAAACCTCAACTGACGGACCGAAAAGGGATACCTCTGACCCTTACGTATGTCAATGAATGGAACAGTTCGTCTTATCTTCCTCTTCATGGGATTCCGGATTTCATGAAAAAGGCATTTATCCTTTCCGAAGACAAACGCTTTTATTCCCATAAGGGCGTGGATTGGGTGGCACGCTGCCATGCACTGGTCCAGAATGTGGCAGCCTTAGGGGCTGTCCGTGGTGCCAGTACCATCAGTGAGCAGGTGGTGCGCATGATCCACAAAAGACCGAGAACAATTTGGTCACGATGGATTGAAGGCTTTGATGCCATGGATCTTGAATCAAAACACACAAAGGAAGACATCCTGGAATTCTATCTGAATCAGGTGCCCTATGCCGCCAATCGTAAGGGGATCGTCCAGGCATCTGCGTATTATTTCAATCGGAGTCCGGATACCTTGAATCGCCTTGAAACACTGGCTCTGGTGGCTTTGGTTCGAGCTCCGTCCCACTTTGATCTTTACCGCAATCCGTCGGCCATCAAAGCAGGGATCAATCGATTGGCCATCAGTCTGAATCAACAGAACCTTATGTCAGACGACCAAGTATCCGAGGTGAAGATCGGAGACTTTGATCTTGAACGGCCAGGCATTTCTGTTCGGGCAAATCATTTTGCACGTCATGTCTATACCCGTCTTGGGACTGAAGGTCTGGGCCATCCCATGAAAATTCGGACAAGTCTTGACGGATCCCTGCAAATCCGTGTGGAGGACCTTGCTCGTGAGGTTCTGGAATCCCTGGGTGATAAAAAGGTGAAGAACGCCGCGTGTCTGGTTGCCAACCATGAGACCGGTGATATTCTGGCCTGGGTTTCATTGGCAACAGGTCAGTCAGAACGATTCGGTGGGGCCATTGATGGTGTCCTTTGCCCCAGGCAGCCGGGATCATCCATGAAACCATTTTTATATGCCCTTGCCCTGGACAAGGGCTGGACAGCTGACCAGGAGATACTGGACAGCCCCCTGACCAATCCGGTGGGGCGCGGGCTCCATACCTATCACAATTACAGCAGGCGGTATTACGGATGGGTCAGCCTGAGGGATGCCCTTGGAAACTCATTGAATATCCCGGCCATTAAAACCATACGATATGTTGGGTATGAGGACTATCTTGCTCAGCTGCATAAACTGGGATTTGATAATCTGAATAAGCATCCGGATTTTTACGGGGACGGGCTGGCCCTGGGCTGTGGAGAAGTGTCGTTGTTCCATATGGTTCAGGCCTATGGAACCCTCGCAAATAAAGGTGTTTTTCGACCGTTGAACCTCTTTGCCCATGTCCATGGGACCTCTTACAGACAGCGAATCTTTTCCGAAGAAGCCGCCTCTCTGATCGGAAATATTCTGTCAGATCCTGAAGCAAGGAATCATGAATTCGGCCAGGGCGGGCTCTTGAATTTTCCGGTTCAGGCCGCTGTGAAAACAGGAACATCCAGTGATTACAGGGATGCCTGGGCCATGGGCTACAATCACCGGTTTGTTGTGGGTGTCTGGATGGGAAATTTTGACAGCAGGCCCATGGACGGCATGACCGGGTCCACAGGCCCGGCAATTATCCTTAGAAGTGTCTTTGCAGAACTCAATAAAGGGTGTGAAACCCGGCCCTTGTTTTTGAGCCCCATGCTTGTTCAAGCCGATATTCAGGGGCCTCGTGAACACCCGGAAAGAAACGGGAACAAACGAAAAGAGTGGTTCATTCAAGGCACCGAACCCCATGGGGAAATTCCTGTAGCAGGGCAGACACCCTTTCGTTTTATCACACCTGTGGATGGACTTGAGATGGCCATGGATCCAAGAATTCCGGATAGTGATGAAGCATTTGAATTTAAACTGGACGGTGTCGAAGACCACGATCAGATCACCTGGATCCTTGACGGCAAGGATCTTGACCAAACCATGGGCGGCCGTTATTTATGGACCTTACAAAAAGGGAAACATGTCGTCGAAGCTTGGGTTTATAAAAAAAATACCAAGGATCCCCTCTATGACAAAGCGTATTTTGTCGTGAAATAGCCTTTAATAAACACCCGGATGGATTGATTTGTTCTCCGTGGATAAATTGATCGAATTGGCGGCAAAGGCCGTGTTGAATGTAAAGGTTGAAGTATCGAAGGCCTTATAATGGGGGTAACTTCCAACATTCGCACAAAAAGGGGTAGTGGATGGCGAGAATGCAACCAGAGGATGACAAGGCCTTAAATCCAAATCGACCGTGTTGGGATAATCAAAATCCTATTTTAAATAATACGCTGTTGCATGGCCAAGTGGACCCATTCTCAGGGCCCACTGGCCACATGGTTTGTCGCTCGCCTCAGGCCGGATGAGCATTATATTGAATCGTTCTGCCCAGGCTCGAGAGGTATCTATTTATTCAATAACAAGGAATTTAACGTCATCTGACGTGGTTTTTGAATCAATGTAACCGATAGCCCCTTTGGTGCTTGAAATAAATTCCACCATTTTTTTAGATGAGGCAAAACTTTTGGGTGACTGACCTGGAGTTGTGAATACCTTTTTTTCAAGATAGGATGCGTATTGTTTAGGGCTTTTGTTCAGAAATTGGGACAGAAAATCCGTGTTCGTGTCACCTTTACTCAAGGTCGCAAAACTTATCTTGGATTTGTCACTCCAATAAAGTCGTTTTCCAAGATAAATGTCCTTGACATCCTGATGGGAAAGGACGTTGTCCGGTACGGATTTATTGGCAATTACCATAACATCACCATATGAAGCCGTTGTTGAAATCATAATAAAGCATAAAATAAATAAAACGTTTTTCATAGCCCCTCCTGTTTGAAAGAAAAACACCGTGACCCTTCTTTAAAAATCAGAGATATCCGAATCAGACTCATGTTGATGTTCACTAAGATTTCCATCATTTTTTTTGCTCATAACCCGATTGATGACAGTTGAAAGATCAATTGATTTGACGGGTTTTGCAATATAATCATCCATCCCGGCGTTAATGTATCGGAGCCGGTCCCCCTTCATGGCATTTGCGGTCAAGGCGATAATGGGAATGCGCTTATCACCCTGGTTGCTTTTTTCTCGTCGGCGTATTATCTCTGTGGCTTTGAAACCATCCATCACGGGCATCTGGCCGTCCATTAGAATCAGGTCAAAGTGTTCTTCTTTTTCCATGATTTCGACGGCTGCCAGCCCGTTATCGGCAATGAGCACCGTATGCCCAATGCGGCTGAGCATTTTTGAGGTCACTTTCTGGTTAATTTTATTGTCTTCAACCAAAAGAATTCTGAATAAGTGCTTGGGAAGGTCTTCCCCATGGGAGATTACATCACATTTTTCAGGTTCTGGTCCCTCGGGTAACTGTGATAATTTACTCAAAAGAGTTGAGCGTTTCATGGGTTTTCGAAGCCAGGAATCAATGACAGGGTCATTAGAAAAATCATGGCTGTTTATCATCCCTTTGCAGGGTTTAACCATCAGAATAATTTTACCATTGAATTCCTTGAGTTCACGTATGGATTTGACCAGATCCTTTAAATCCGTGACAGGAATATCCGCATCCAAAAGAATATGTGAAAAGGAAACGCCTGCCTGGTGATCACGGATAATTTTCTGGAGGATAAATCCGGAGTCCTCTATGGGGACCGGGCGCATATGATAATCACCCAAGGTATCGCAAAGGATATTTAAAATCGTGGTATTTTTTTCAAAAACAAGGATGTGTTTTCCCTTAAGGATTTCATAAGTTTCAGGTATTTTTTCTGATAATAAGGGTTTTATCATTCCGAACACGGCACGGACATGAAAAATGGCTCCCGGATGATCCCCTGATTCCGGGTTGGGACTCTGGATCCAGATTCGTCCCCGCATCAACTCCACCAGTCGTTTTGATATGGCAAGTCCCAGTCCTGTGCCTCCGAATTCACGGGTGGTGGAATATGAGGCCTGGGAAAAGGGCTGAAAGAGTTTGTTCCATTTTGATTCAGGAATACCGATGCCTGAATCTGAAATGGAAAAGTGGAGACAACATTCCGAATCAGGCGCTGTTTCTCTGTTGACCCTTAGGATAATCTGGCCATGGGACGTGAATTTGATGGCATTACCCATAAGATTCACAAGAATCTGTTTCAACCGTATAGGATCTCCCACGATATGGTTCGGAACATTCGGTGATATTTTGTAAGCACATTCGAGATTCTTTTCATAGGCTCGCACACTCAGCGTGTTAATCACATCGTCAATGATCGTTTCAGGGCTGAATGTGATATTTTCCAGACTGACCATGCTGGCTTCAATTTTAGAAAAATCAAGGATATCATTTATCAGTTCAAGAAATGTGTTTGAAGCTGTTCGGATGGCTTCGATATATTCTTTCTGTTCAAGTGAAAGGTCCGTATCCAGCACCAGATCGGTAAATCCCACAACAGCGTTCAGGGGTGTTCGAATCTCATGACTCATGCTGGCGAGAAAACCGCTTTTGGAGATTGTTGCAATTTCTGCTTCAACAGCCATTTTGTTCGCTTTTTCAATGGCTTCTTCCAGGTTTTCCGTGAGTCTGTATAATTCGGTATTGGCTTTTTCAAGCTCTTCTTTGGACTGCTTTAGATCTTCATCGGTCTTTTTTCTTTCCCTGAGATCCTCAAAAAGTAAAATTTTCTGAAACAGGATGTATTGATTCAGAGGTCTGATCATATAGTCAACAATGCCAGACGGCTGATGTGACCATTTCCAGTCCGGGCCCGGGTTTTGTTCAAGAATAAAAAGGATGGGGATTTGTTTAAAACGATCACTGCTCCGGATAAGAAGAGCTGTTTCAATCCCATGGGATGATTCACCCTGGATATCGATGATGATAAGAAATATGTCGAATTCCAGAAGAAGGGCGATGGGTTCACTCCCTGAAGGAGCACAGATAACAGGCTTCTTCTGGGAGTTCAGTGCCTCCAGTATACCGGGATCCGGCTCTATGCTGTCACCAATCAAAAGAATATAGCAAGACATAATATCGTTCATTATTCCATTTTGGCTGCTATTAAAATAATAAAATTAAGGGCATGAAACGTTGATCAAAGTATGGGAGTTTGTATAAACATAATGAATATAACATCCGACAAGAGAAAACTCAAACGATATCCTTTCTGTCATTCCAGGTGAAGGCGTGTTGTTAATGAAAGACACGAGGCTTTGACCCCTGGTGCGGCTTACTTATCAAAAATACAAATCAAATTCATGTGGTCCATGGAATGTTACATTGAAAAGGTGGACCCATTGTGGTATTCAGTAAAGTAAGTCATTAATTCACTGACCCACAAGTAAATCCAAATAAAAAAAAGATACTCATGATATTTAGACCAATACACATTACCATGCTGTTTTTCCTAATTATATTAGGAAGCCCCCATGTCTGGGCTGAGGATGTTTCCCATAACCAGGCTTCGGCATCCCTAACTGAAGATGTTGGGTCACTTGCGCATAAAACCAAAGAAGAACCGTCTGCCTTGACCTCAGAAAAAATTCTTCCCGATGCTCTCAATAAGACCAAACCTAACTTGCAATGGTCATTGAGTGCAGGTAAACTTTTCTGGTCAATCGTTATGATTCTGATGGCATTTTATGCAATTAAATTTATAACAGAGATTTTGGAAAGAATTGCCGAACGTTGGGTAAACCTGAGACTCATGGTAATGAGGCTGATTCCCTTCATGCGGGTAATGGGGTGGAGCGTGGTGATCTACCTTATTGTTTCAGCTATCTTGGCACCACCCATTGAAACCCTTCTTGCCTTAACCGCATCCGCTGGAATTGCCCTTGGCTTTTCATCCCAAGACATATTGAAAAATGTATTTGGCGGCATGATGATTCTTATGGATCGTCCCTTTCAGATCGGGGATAAGATCCAAGTCCGTGAACACTACGGCGAAGTCGTTCAGATCGGACTTCGTTCGGTTCGGATCGTGACACCCGATGACTCCATTGTTTCAATTCCCAACAGTGATATTGTGAACCAGCCAGTTTCAAATTCCAACAATGGCGAATCCAATTGTCAGGTTGTGGCAGAGTTTTATCTTCCATTTGGAATCGATCTTTCCTTGTTGAAAAAAACAGCTCGACGGGCTGCAATAATATCACGCTATGTGTATCTGAGTAAACCCATTGCCATTGTTTTTAAAAATGAAATCCATGAAGGTCAGTCCATGCTCAAAATGAGAGTTAAGGCTTATGTCCTTGATATTCGTTATGAGTTTGCTTTTGCAAGCGATATGACTGAACTGATTGTTGAAGACCTGCTGGCGAAAAAGTTGGTCAAAGCAGAACACCTGTCCAAGGTCCTGTGTTTGAACGAACGGAATGATCATGACTGATAATTACAATAGGCACGACTCTCAAATTATATCACCCTGTATTGATGCGGCCGACCTTTTCATTGAAAAGGCATTCAGGCAGTTCAAGGATCAATTTATTGATCAGGTGAATCTTTTTCGTGTTCTTATGGAAAAATCTGTTGAGAACGTTTCAGACGACGATTCCCGTAGACCCGGAGAACGTTTGTGTGCAGGCTGGGCCAGGATTGACACATGGCTGGATCAGCAGAAAGAATGGGCAGATTTTAATGCCTATCCTGAACTCAGAGCCATGGTGGACAAGGAATGCCGAAAACAGTTTGATGACATGATAAACGCTTTGCCCAAGGCCCTTGAGATCCATTGGGAACCTGATTTTTTAATGCCCTTGGCAGATGACTCCATGGGTGTTCGTCTGTTTAAACGGATCAAGAGGGTCAAGAGACAACTGGGAATCTGGCAATTGGCCTGTACAAATGTGTTCAGGTCAGAGAAAAAGAACATGGCTGATGACAGCCATGTTCTTTTTCTTCAGAACTTTATGCGTCTCCACATTCTTATTCCTTACTGTGATTTTCTTTCGGAATTTATGGACAGGGTCATGGATTTGATCTCTGGTCACTCAAAGGCAATGCATGATTTATCCTGTGTGTACACAGAGGCATTTCTTGGCCTTGAAAAGGACAAAGAACGTTGGCCGAAAGATATTCATGACACGGTTCAATCTCTTGTGGAAGCCGGTGGGCATGGTCGAGTTGATACTGAAAACGTTTCAGAAACCCTGGATACTCTCTGGAAGGAATCGCGGGAGGGCTTGAATAAAGTTAAAAGCTCTTTGGGAAAGACATGGGCCTTTGCCTACCATTTTTCCGGCACGGTGGTGATGCCCCATGCACGATATGGAAGAACTCGCTTCCAGAAGCTTCATGGAAAACAAATTAAAAATTTTACACAAAATCAGGAACTTTGGAAACGACATTTTGAAGGAGAAGGCAGGGATTGGTCCCATGATATAGCACTTCGAAGAATTCAGGTCCAGGTGGCACTTAAAACCTTTGAAACCGTTGGGTCGGTGTCAGATAAAATTAATGGCCAGATTGTCCCCCAATGCAGCCACGCCATCGAGATCCTGATGAAAACCAAGGAACGTCTGGCTTCCATGGAAAACGCCGGAGAATGGTTGCTCAAGAAAAACATGATCCGTGAAAGCCGATCCCTGGTTCAGAATTTCCGCAAAGAATTGCTTCCTGCCATAGCCAACAAAGTTTTAGGTTCTGGAATCAGCCAGGATCTTAACGCGATAATTCGTTTTGCATCAGATAAGGCAAGTCATCTTGCGGACACCCATAAGGTATTTAAAAAAAGAGACACCCATATCCCCCCCAGGTCCGAACTTGCGGAAATCCCCATCAGAGAGCTTTTCAACGAGGAATTTCTGATAGGCCTTCAGTCCGTGCTTGATGCCTTTCAGCAAAACTTCCGAATTCGTCTGGATGACACAGTGAATGGAATGTCGGATATTCGTCAGATTGTGGAGTTCAACCTTGAAACGTCCTTTAATCTTTTGGACAAGGAAGACTACACGGATGAAGCCTACCAGATGGTTATTGAAGGGATTGACCGAAGTATTAATCAATTACAAACCCTCATGGATCAGATTATGGGTCTTCCCCAAGGGATTTCCACAGACCTTGGAGGAATAGCCTATCAGTGGATCTCTCAGGTTCAGATAATCCTGGACAATGAAAAACTCATTGCACTGAAGTTGAAGCTGGCCAAGGCAAAAGCCAAGGGCCGCTTGAAAAAAATTATTGGACAATTGAGTGTGCGACTGAAGAATCGAGTGACGGCACTGAATGTGCATCTATCGAAAACCTATGGCCAGGTTCATGAAAAATACCTTGAGACTCGATCCTATCTGGGGCTTTCACTTCCTGATGAGGGTGTACAGATTCAGTTTTCACAGTTTCTGTTGGATACAAAGAAGAAACTGAATGCACTTCCATACGTGTACCAGCAATTGTTTCAGATTGAACCTCTTACGGACGATCGTCTGTTCTATGGCCGTGAAACCGAGCTTGAGACAATGAAAACCGACATGGCGAACCTGGAGAAAACAGGGGGGGTTCTTTTTGCCATGGTCGGTGAAAAGGGAAGTGGTAAAACAACCCTTATCAACCTTTTTAGCGAAACACTGCCCAAGACCTTTTCCATTCACACCCTGGATGTCAAGACCACCCTTCATGATGTGGGCGAACTTCTTCACGTGTTTAGCCCCATAAGACCGGATGAGCCGTTCTCAACCCTTGAAGACCTTGATAATTTCCTGATTTCAAACAGAAATAAACATGTTATTGTTTTTGAAAACATACAGAATCTCTTTATCAAAAGTATGGATGGTTTTGATCTTCTCGAATCTTTTCTGGGTTTGCTCAACTCGACGCGGGAACATGCAGTATGGATCTGCTCCTGCACGTTGTACAGCTGGGAATACCTGGAAAAAACCCTTTCAATATCGAATGTCTTTAACAGAATTATTACCCTGAAACCCTTTGGAGGCAATGAAATTGAGTCCATGGTTTTTGCACGTCACCGCATCACAGGGTATCAGTTGAAATTCATTGTCCCCAAGAAAATAAGGTTTAGCAGAGCTTATAGAAAACTCTCATCGGAAAAGGAGCGCCAGGCCTTTCTTCGAAAAATATTTTTTGTACAAATTCAAAGTGTGGCTTCAGGCAACATCTCGGTGGCAATTTTATTCTGGCTGAGATCCATCGAAACAATCCGTGAACATGAATTGTTTTTGTCGTCTCAAGTCGACTTAAACGTTAAATTTTTTTCGCTTTTGAACACTGAAGATCTTTTCACCCTCGGGGCAATCGTTCATCATGATTCTCTGACCATCCAGGACCATGCCGTGATTTTCCGCCAGCCTATTCAGAAAAGCTTGCTTGTGCTACAGAATCTTGGCCAAATGGGAATACTCCAGTATACGGATCATGTATATCGTATTCATCCATTTTTATACCGGCATGTGGTCCGCTCTCTGAAACTCCAGAATATTCTTCACTGACACGAAAAAGCATCCTCTGTTATAGTAAACCGGGGACAGGCCAATAGTGCGGCCGGGCAAGGTCGTGTAATCGAGCGGGTGAGAATCCCGTCCCGGAAGGAAGGCCATCCACCGGGTAGCGAGTCTTTGGAGGCGATGTGGTAACACAGCGCTTTAAGCGTAGGACAGCGAG
>JAHIRD010000322.1 GCA_018818835.1 Pseudomonadota bacterium | reverse complement strand
TTGATCCCTAACTTGATTATAAACTTGATCCCTAATGTTCATTTTCTTTCCTTGTCTTTTTCTAAGAATCTTGTCTTTTTCTAAGAATATAAAATACTCTCTTTAATTTTACAAAAAGACCATATGTCTTTGAACATTGTCTTTAGGAATTGTCTTTGAACATTGTCTTTGAACATTGTAGGGATCCTCTTAGAATCTAGTTAGAATCTTAGGAAGAGTAGGACAAAATAAAAGGACAAAATAAAAGGGTAGGGCACTAGAAAAATAAAATTCTAGTGTCCTACCCTGAATGGATCTTACCTTTTAATAAGGTAAGTCTCTTTGTTTGAAACTATCACTCCTAACTGGGCCTTCAGACCCTTTCGAGAAACTAACTGGTACAAGGTGTTACGAAGGTGTGTATTGGAAGGATTCGTAACTTTGAGGCCTTCTCCCTGCTTCAACTTAAGTGCTTGAACTATTGCGGCACCATACATACTTCCTCTCTCCCTTCCTGCTGGTAAGTTCTTTGCGTCTATTACTTCTGTCGCTATTTGGGCTGGTCTTGTCATTGTTTTTGTTTCCATTGTTTTATTTTATTCTCTCCTTTTCTTTGTTTTTTAATTACCTTAATTACGCACTTCTACTTCCTTCTACTTATTATACAAATTTCAACGTTGTCTTGGAAACTTTCTTTTTGGAAAACTTATAGGGCCTAGCTCATCTTGACCTGGCTCACATTACTCACATTGCTCACATTGCTCACATTGCTCACATTATAAGTTGCTCTTCTTATAACGCGATTAACTTGTTTTCGGTCTTTCTTTACCTTAAACATCTCAGGAGCTACTTTCTTATACAACTCATACTGCCCCTCTCGACCCAGCAATTGTCCAAGTTTCATTGTTTTCTCTCCTTTTCTTTGTTTACCGGACTTGCTACCGGTTCCCTATCGATTATTTATCCTCAGCCTTTCTGACTACTTTCGACCCAATATTGATCGTAGCCTCCATAAACCCTTTGTTCATAGAAGGTATTATTTATTATGTTTCCTTCCTTCTTTGGGACCGAAATCTCCAAACAGACATTCACAACTGTTCCCTCTTTATGTTGCCGCTTAACTAACTGCAATGCGCGTTGTACTAATGAAGTATTTAATTTCATTGTTTTCTCTCCTCCGCTTGTTTACTTTATATTATTGCTTTTAATGCTGCTATCTCTGTAGGAGTAAGAATTATAGAAGTAAGTACTTTCTCTTTTCCATCCTTTTCTCTTATAGAGATGATAAGGTTAACGTTCCTACCTTCGTGTGTCACCTCAAGGTTCTTATTGAAGTTCAGTTGCATTTTCATTGTTTTCTCTCCTTTTTAACTTACAATAGTATCATCATCTTCTGCTAAACCCTCTCCTACTACTTCATCATTGTCCTCTGCTAAGCCCTCTTCAACTTCATTCACCTCTCTTCCCGTCCACTGAAATAGTCTCTCCTTTGTATCCGTATACTCTAAACAAAAGAATGCCATAGGCCCAGAAGACCAAGGCTCTAATTGAACTACTTCTCGAATCTCACGACCATCCTTAAGTCTGTACACTATAAGAGACGGGCCGTCACCATAGAAAGAATCACGCTTTTCATACGAGAAGCAATCCAGTTTTGTACTTATCACATGACTACATTCAGGGCAAACTTGATCATTCTTAGAAACATTTTCCTCCAGCCACGCCCGCGCTTCAGGTTTAAGTCCTACTTCTTGGTAGCTTCTTGACATTAGATTTACCTCCTTTACTTCTCCTACTTTACTTCTCCTACTTTACTTCTACCTTGTATAAAAGTCTACATCACCTGCGTACTTCGCTGTCCTTAGTATTCTCTTTGATTCTTTTCTATCCTTGCGCGCTAAGTATCTCCTTTCATGTTTACTTAGCAGTCTACCTAAGGAGCTCTCTTCCTCTTTCCTAACCTCTTTTTTGGTACGTGTTTCTTTGTTCCAGGACCAACTATTCATTTGACCTCCTCATATCCCATCATAAAATCATACTTGTTTAAGCAATTAGGTAGCTCTGGTCCCATATCTTTACTTGGCTGAGTCCAGTTAGTATTCATACAGACCAACTGTTCCTCATAGATTTTCTTTATAGGATTGAATACTACCTCTTCTTTCCACCACTTACAACTTGAGCAATTGTGCATTGAATCTATTTTAATAATCATAACTCTCTCCTATTCTACCCTACTCT
>JAHIRD010000060.1 GCA_018818835.1 Pseudomonadota bacterium | reverse complement strand
CAATAAATAAAATTGGTTTTTTCTGTGATTCCGGTGTTGTAAGGTGCAGAAATTGCTGTTATATACTAAGTAATATTTTTTGAAGGCATCATCAGTAATCCCGTTGCAGGCATTCCTGTCACGGGATTTTTTTCGCGACATTACGCAGGAGTTAATATGAAACGTACTGTTTTTGACACACCGATTATTAAAACATTATTGCGATGGACATCCATTCTTTTATTGAAATTCAGCGGATGGAAGGTTGCAGGGAAAGCCCCTGAATTGAAAAAATATGTCATGATCGCTGCACCCCATACATCCAATTGGGATTTTTATTACACCATGCTTATTTCATTCGCCCTGCGGATCAATATATATTGGATGGGCAAGGACTCTTTATTTCGTTGGCCCTTGGGTTATTTCTTTAGATGGATGGGGGGTATCCCCATCAACCGGAGTAAATCAAACAACGTGGTTGCTCAGTCCGTTGCAGCCTTTGATCGTTCTGAGTCATTAATTGTGGTGGTCCCTCCGGAAGGGACCCGGTCTAAAGCGCGTTACTGGAAAACAGGTTTTTATCACATTGCACATGGTGCGGGGGTCCCCATTGCCTTAGGATTTCTTGATTTCAGGTTGAAGATGGGGGGGATCGGACCGGCCCTGATGCCCACAGGGGATATTGATGAAGACATGAAGCTGATCAAAAGTTTCTACTGCAATGTTTCAGGGAAACGGCCGGACTTGACAAGCGATGTTGCCCTGATCACAGATGACTTTATGTATATTGATTACAGTCGCATCATCCGTGATAAAAATTCCATTCTATACACATCTGGCGATTCAGATGCGGATCGATTGATGCTTCAGTCCTACTATGTTGAAATGACCGGTCAGGTTCAAGCATCAACAGAACAATGACCGTTTCATGGGCTCAATGATCCGGTCCCACAAATAAACGAGGTGTATTCAGGCCAGACACATTGTTTAAGGTGTACGTAAAAAACTTTTTACATCTTCTTTGATATTGTTTAAAGTCATTTTTGATTTAGTGTTCATCCGGAATGCCATTATCCTGCTTAGACTCATTAGGAGTACCATGCGATCACTTAAAAAAAAACTTTATTATTCAAGCTTGATGCATTTATTTTTATATCATTTTATACGTTTTTATTCTCTTTTTTTTCGCTTCAGAGTTGAAAATGAAACGCAATGGCTGGATCATTATAGACAAGGTGGTGCCGTAATATTGTGTGTTTATCATCAGCAGTTTTTTTCTGCGATCCGGTATTTTAAGACGTATCGGCATTACAAGCCTGGCCTGATGATCAGCCAGAGCAGGGATGGTGAGATCATTTCAGCTGTTGCAAACCGGACCGGATGGGTGACGGTACGTGGTTCGTCGACCCGGGGCGGAAAGCAGGCCCTTGAGATGATGATCGACCATGTGAAAGAAAATCGTCTTGCCGCCCATATTGTTGATGGCCCCCAAGGGCCGGCGTTTAAGGTGAAAGCCGGAATCATCCGCATGGCCCTTGAATCGAACGCCGTCATCGTCCCTTTTTATGTTGCATCGGACAATGCCTGGTATTTCAGAAGCTGGGATAAATTCATGCTTCCCAAACCCTTTTCAAAGGTCGTTCTCCGATACGGGGATATGATTCGATTTGACAAAGCGGAGACAACGGAAGATTTTGAAGCCCAGAGAAATTCACTGGATGCCATCATGTATGTTGAGTCGGAAAACCTGAAAAAAAGATTGGCTTGACTCATCGTGCCGATAAAGAGTTAGGGTATATCGGCAGACTTGTTTTGCCTATGCCCCACATTAAGATTATGTTTTTTTTAGGCTGCAATCCTTTTTATCCAACGAATGCCTAATGATTTTTGCAAAGTCTTTGTATACAAAGGGCTTCATGACCAATGCATTGATGCCCGAACGCTTTATTTTTTCATCGGTGAGTTGGTCGCTGTACCCTGTGCAGAGGATGATGGGTATGTTGGGACGGATTTTGTGGATGGCCTGGGAAAGGGCATAACCATTCATTTGGGGCATGGTAAAATCTGTGATAATCAGGTCGAACGTCTCGGGTGCATTACGGAACAACTCCAGGGCCTGAACACTGCTGTTGGTGGTGGTCAGGTGATAGCCCAAACGTTCAATAAGCATCTTGCCTGTTTCTGTTTGATAATCTTCGTCATCCACAAAAAGGATGCGTTCGGCTCCCCTTGGGATGTCTTTATTGTCAATGGATTCGTTGTAATTGACCTGAATGTTAAGCACCGGTAATATGATCGAGAACAGGGACCCCTGTCCCGGCCTGCTTTTGACATGAATGCTTCCATTTTTTGATTCTGATGAAGTCTGGCTTCCAGCACTTTTTTTTCAGCCTCTGCTCGTTTTCTCTCCGCAATATCTATCATAACACCCACAAGTCCGCCCACAGTGTTATCTTTTTTCAAAAAAACTGCCTTGTTCATGATGACGTCGTGGCGCGTTCCATCGGCAGACTTGACAGAGACTTCATAAGCCTGAACTTGTCGTGACTCAAGTAATTCATCATCTGCGACCTTATCTGCGGCCTTGTATTTATCAGCCAGGTCTTTTGGGGAAATATCATGGACCGACTTACCGACCAGATCTTCCCGTGTTAATCCCAGAACTTTTTCAAAGGCCCTGTTGCAGCCCAGGTAACAACCGTGTTCATCCTTGTAAAAAATGGGACTGGGAATGGTGTCGATCAGAGTCTGCAAAAAAACCAGTTGTCCATGAAGTTCATCCCTTGTTTTTTTTTGTTCGGTAATATCTGCAAAAAAACCTATGATATATTTTCGGTCTTCCAGGGAAATGATCCCGGTTCTTATGTCAGCATAGAGGATCTTTCCGTCTTTTCTGAGACAGGGAACGTCCTCCGCTATTTTTTTTTCACCACGGGAAAGCAAATCAAACTCTTTGAGAATGGTGTCAATGGATTTTTTGGGATGGACATTCGATATATGCAATGGCAAATTTTTAGGGAATCCGAATAGATAGGTTTGAAAGGGGAAAAACCATTGCCTATTATATCATGTGTAACATGCTGGTTAAAAAACACTTTTTATATTCAGAGGGTTTGACTTGTTTGTGCAGGTGGTCCTTTCGGTTTGATTTTTTTGCCCTAAAAGGCTATTTTAAATAAAATTCAAAAATTCTCATCGGTCCCTTCACGAATCGATATTATTTCATGTTTTTTTGAAAACCAGACACGTGACATATTTTTCGGACATCTGTGTTCGAAAAGGAATGCAACATGGCATGCCTTTTCTGCACATGTCTTTTTTTGAATTACCCTAACAGGCACCAAAGGAGAATGCGCATTGGCAAAACCAAACTACTCGTTCCAAAAACGACAGAAAGAAATGGCAAAGAAAGCAAAGAAAGATCAAAAAAAACAGCGAAAGATGGATCAGAAGCCTGATGAAACGGTTAATCAGGATGTCCCTATTCAAAATGAAACCCCGCCTAACGAATCTCCGTGATTGGCTACATATTAATGGCTTAACGCCACAGTCGCTGTCGTTTGCGATATTTTTTTAAAAAGGAGAATATAACCATGAGCGACAACCAGATGGATAGCATGTCAGCTTCTGTAATAAAAATGAAGGGTCGTGTCCGGGTTCCGCGTCTCAGTCGCGGACTTTCCGGGGCATTGAAAATTCTGATACCAGGACTGGTGCTTGTAATTTTGGTATCTAACCTTTTTTTTGTTTACGTCCAGCCCGACGAATACGGCATTAAGGCCATCCGGGTGGGGTTGAACCGGGGTGTTCAAAAAGAGGTTTACAATGCAGGCCTGAGCTTTGTCCTGCCCTTTGGATTTCAGGAGATGTATCGACTGCCCAAGAGCATCCAGGTATTGGAGTTGACCAATTCACCGGAAACGGCGGCCCGTGACGCACGTAAAGACCGTGCTGCCCATATCCAGACCTCGGATGGTTTTTTCGTGGATGTGGATGTCTCCATGCTGTATCACATCAAGGACCCCTACCTGGTGTTCACGACCATCGGCCCTGGTACACTGTTTGAAGATAACGGTATCATCCCCAAGGCCGAACCGGCACTGAAAGAAACCTTAGGGAAACTGACCACTGAAGAATTTTACAACAGTCCCATGCGAGTCAAGAAGGCCGAAGAAGCCAAGCAGTTGCTCAATGCAGAGCTGAATTTAAAGGGAATTGAAGTGGATCAGGTCCTGGTGCGCTATTTTATCTATAGCCCTGAAATTCAAAAAAATATCGAGGAGAAAAAACTCCAGGACCAGATGGTGTTTACAAACCAGTCGGCAGCCCGTGCAGCAAAGGAAGAGGCTGAGCTGAAAAAAATTGTCCAGGAGGGAAAAGTGATTGCCGCCGTTGAGCTGGAAAACGGAAAGGCCTATGTAACCCGTAAGATTGCTGAAAAGGATCTTTACTCGCGGAAGATAAAAGCAAATGCAGATTTACAGGTGAAACTGGCTGAGGCCGAACGGGTGCGGTTGAAAAACGACGCGTTGAAAGGGGTCGGCTCCGAGCGAATGGTGGCTCTGACCATGGCTGACGTCTACAAGGGTCTTGATGTTGTTATTTTGCCCAGTGATGGCCCCCATGGTGTTAATCCGTTGAATCTTGACAACACCCTGCAGTTGTTCGATGTTCGTAAAGGAGGTAAATAATGAGACGGTTTTTTATCCTGATCGCATCGGTGATGGCTGCTCTGACTGTGAGTGCCTGTGTTCCACATACCACAGGGCTGACCGAGGTGGGTGTTCGAACCCGAAAGATTGCTTTTTTCGGTCCTAAAGGAGTTGAGGATCGGATCTACGCTCCGGGCGGAACCTATTTTTTCATGCCCTTTTTCAATGACTGGCATGTGTTTGACACGAAACT
Organism: Pseudomonadota bacterium; assembly: GCA_018818835.1. Classification (GTDB taxonomy): domain Bacteria; phylum Desulfobacterota; class Desulfobacteria; order Desulfobacterales; family Desulfolunaceae; genus JAHIRD01. The sequence goes on along the minus strand of JAHIRD010000060.1, from coordinate 157,003 downwards.
CCAGAACCTGGAAATGACCTTTTCAAAAATGAGGGGGGATCGGAAAACCAGGGACGACCTTTTGTTTAAAACCACCGATGGAAATGACATCAGTCTCGATGTGATTATCGTCTATCGTATTGATGCAGAAAAAGCCCCTCACATTCTCCAGTATGTGGCCAGAAATGATGAGACGCTTAGGGGGACCATTGTCAGGACTGTTGCCCGCAGCAAGCCCCGTGATATTTTCGGTGAACTTAAAACCGAGGCATTTTATGTGGCTGAAGCCCGTGAAACCCAGTCTGCCAAGGCTCGCGAGGCATTACAGGAAATTCTGGGGCCCATGGGGATCATCGTTGAGAAGGTGCTGACCAATGACTACCGGTTTAATGACGAATACACAAAAGCCATCGAGGACAAAAAAGTGGCTGATCAGCAGGTGGAAAAGAATAAATCAGCACAGCATGCAGCCAAAGAAGAATACAAACGCAAACTCGAAGAAGTCAAAGGTGAAGTGAACAAGATGGTGGCCAGCGCCGATGGGGAATATCTCAAGGCGAAAATCGAGGCCGATGTTTATTTGGAGCAGCAGCAACTGCTTGCCAAGGCCATTCAGGCCGAAGGGATTGCCGAGGCTGCAGGGATCCGGGAAATGAATAACGCACTTTCCGGTTCGGGTGGTGAAGCCATTGTAAAGCTGAGAATTGCCGAGGCCTTACAGGGAAAGCGCATTATATTGCTGCCTGTTTCGGAAGGTGGAATGAATCTCAAGACGACGGATATCAATGGCTTGATCGAAACATTGGGGGTTAAGGCTCTGTCCGGTGGGAAAGAGTGAGTGCCCATCCATAAACGGCATCTCACAGTCCATGCCGGCGTTCTCAGGTTTTCGAAATCCGTGGGCGTACGCACTACTACGCCTGCGGTTTCGAAAACCCTGCGGCCTTCAGTCGTCGCCAAGGCTATGCCGGACACGTGGCCTGAACCCTAATTTACAATCCATTTTTCCGGTTGCTAACGATGATACCGCAGGACCTGGCCCTGGAAGGGTTGGGAAAGAAGTTCAAGATGTGACGCTTTGCCCTGGCTGTGGGTGTAACCCAGTCCCACCATTTTTTTGCTGAATTGCGCATGATGGCCCCTGCCCGGATCGACGAGGATCACGTCACAATGGGGCTTTGCATGCTGGTTGATAAAAGCAGCCAAGAGCTCTACATGGCCCCTCTCATACAGCAGGTCACTGCCGATAACCAGATCAAACAGGCCCAGGCTGCTGATTGTATCACCCCATCCCGTCCGAATGAATGGGATTTTTTTATCCTTATTCAGCGACACATTTTCCCCAAGGAAATATTCTACTTCGGGATGGTAATCCGTGGCGGTGATATCGGCAAGCCGATGGTTGAGAACCAGACTGGCCAGTGCGATCCCACAGCCCACCTCCAGTATTCTCTTTCCTTCAATGGAATAATCAAACATCAGGTGGGCGAGGACCTCGCCGGAAACCCAGACAACTCCAAATATGGGCCATGTGGCCGATGATATGCCTAATTTTTCCGCAACACCATCACGGTCAAGAAATTGCTGTTTGTTTCGTAATGTCCGGACATGAATATCAATATCACCAAACTCGATGGTTTGATAACGAATGCGCAGGGATGACATAACACACCTTACCTTTTTAGGACATGGGACGCAGCCAGAATTTCAAACTTCCAAAAATCGGAATTGATGCATCATCTTACACTTTACACCTATTTATCCGGATTGCATAAGGATATTATTTTATATGATTAGGCACCTATCTCCAGTGCTTCTTTTCGTTTCCAGGCAAAGCCTGGAAACTTAACTTTTTTATTCACCATGAAGTTCATGAAGGACATGAAGTTTAGGCTGGAGCTGTATTCTTTTCTTCATGGACGTCATGCTTCATGGTAAACTTGTTAATTCTTTTTTTAAACCACCCGTTCACGTGGCTCACTGAAGGACACGAAGAGCACGAAGAAAAACAAAGAATTTTAGTCGTTTATTAGATTATGATTCTAACTTCCAGCAAAAAAACTAAATTTTACGAGATAGTAGCACGAAGAAAAACATGTCTCCGGCGGCCAGAACTAAAAAATCCGGATCGGTCTTCGCCAAGGTTTCGCACTGACACGCAAACAAGTCATGGTGATCGGTGTTTCGTGTCTGTGTACCGACATACCATATAGACCAAAATCTTGCCGTATTTCGTTATCAATCAATGATGATTCAAATGGCTGCTGCCGAGATGCAAGCAAGGGCACGAAACATTTTCCCATTGCCATCTTTCGACTTTACGAGTTCATCAATTGTAGTCACGATGCTCCGTGCCAGGCAAGCATGTTGTATTATTTTCCTGCTCATTTATTTGCCATGATTTAATTTATATTTTTCCTTGACAAGGAATAGTGATTTCATTATTAACCATTGAACACGTACATATTCCTCAAAAGGTTGCATTATTACAGGAGCATTTATGGGTTTACCAAGTCATGTCGAAATTATAGGAGGAAAGCAGGGTGCCATCAAAGGATCCTGCATGATGAAAGGACGGGAAAATACAATTCTGACGAATGATGTTTGCCATGAAATCACTATACCGTCAGGTGAATTAAGCGGCAAACGGGTGCATGCCCCCCTTACAATCACCAAAGTCATTGACAGGGCGACACCCTTGCTCAATCAAGCCCTTGCATCAGCTGAATCGTTATCCGAAGTTATTATCAGATCCTATCGTTTCAATTCCCAAGGCCATGAGGAGCAATATTATACAGTCGTGCTTGAAAAGGCACGAATAACCTCCATTGTCCTTTATATGGCGGAGGAAATCGTGGCCTTTTCTTATCATAAAATAACCTGGCGCTGGGAAAACCCACCCTTTGAAACCTCGGATACCTGGGATTCTTCGGAATCCTTGGGAACACCCCTGATGACAAGCTGGCCTGAGCCTCTAAAAAAATCCCAATCACCGAAAAAGCAAGCCCCTAACCTTGTTCCGGTACAGAAGGGTGTTTCGAAAATATCGCCTTCTGTCCCAAAGGACCGCTTTGCCCAGTGCAAAGGCGTGCCTCCTGTGTCTCTTGGTGGTGCAAAAAAACGCCTTGAAAACGTTCGTAAAGACATCGCCGAGAACGGCTACCAGCCTAAATATTCAGATGATGAACTGGCCGACATGGCAAAAAAAGGCAATGTGGGCGATGAACGGTTTCAAGCTCGATTTATGGAAAAATCCTATTTGCAACATAAAACAACTCCGGATGTACCCCTAAGCGGAAACATGGGAAATGTGATGACAGGAGCATCCGGAAAAGGGGCCAAATACTGGTCCACCAGCTTTGACCAAATCGAAGACAGCGACACCGATCCCCGGTTGATCAGTCAAAAACTGGGACTGGACTATGACTCCAAAAAAGAGTATGTCCTGATCGTGGCGGACACGGAAAAATCCATGCCCCTGACCGGTGTCAAAAGCGTCCCCGCCACCTTTGAAAAGGTTAGCGAGTTTGCCAATACCGAATTGCCCCTTGATTTTCCCAAGGCATTCACTGATGCCGCTATGACACCGGAGTTTCAGGCCGAATACGCCAAGCATCATGCGGCAGCGGTTAAGAGCAAATATTTAAAAGATCAATGGTCAAAAGATATCGATAGTTTCAAGGAATATTTTAAAACAACAGATCTGAATGAGGCCGACCAAGATTTATTAACGACCAGAATGAAGATGCACGATAAGATTGGCAACAATACGGAATACGTGGGAAACGGTCTGACCAAGGATCTGGACAGCAATAGCCCTAATGAATTCGGAGTCGTGGAAACGCTGAACTTTGAGCGAACAGAAGTTAATTTAAAAACCCTGAGCGACAACGGAGCCATTTTAATCATCAAAGGACTCAAACCCATATGACCTATATACAACTTTACCCGGTACTCAATGCTTTGCCCCAGATCAGTCACCATGAACAGCTCCCTTCCGATGCACATGAACTGATTCGGTGCTTAGATACTACTGAGACAGAACGACTCTTTGTGCTGGTAAAACGTGGAGACCATTTATCTATTTTAAAGACGTTCACACTACACCTCGAAATCGGAGATAAATATGTATGCAATTCATATGATTTCCCCATGAAAGTGTTGAGTTGGTTTCCCAAGGCCCTGGAAGATTTTCGTAGGCCTCCTGCGGAAGGCGGCCTGCATGCCGGAGCCATGACCAGCGCAGATGAGGATGTGGATGGTGAGCTGCTGTGTGTTCAAAGTACAACCGATGGTTACTGCATCGTAAACCGCTCGAGACAAAGCCCTATTGGATCAGGGGTATCATACATGCCTACGGATCTTTCACTCAGCTCTCATTTCCTATACCGCCTCGGTTTTCTGGATCAGTGGAAAAGCTTGGGTGAAAGATACGAGCGTGGAGAACTGTAAAAAGAAAAATCCCAACCATGAAAAATTCAATTTGTTTGGTAGCATTTGGGGGGTAACTGCACAGAATAAACGGGAGAAAACAATGGTTGTACCGGAAAACTATCGTGGACGGGAACAGGCTTTTGTCAAACACAGACTGCTTAAGACTTATCTTGAACGTCTCTTCATGATTATTGGCCTTTCCCAGCCGGTTATCCGTTATGTGGACTGTTTTTCCGGGCCATGGAACGAGAAAGATGAACAACTCAAGGACACATCCATCGGCATATCCCTTGGTATCATGAAAAAATGTCTTGAAGGCCTGAGAGGCATAGGTAGAAATGTCACGTTTCACGCCCTTTTCATCGAAAAAGATCGTCGGGCGTTTGAAAAACTCGACGTACATTTGAAAGCAACGACTATGCCGGGGATCTCCACTACTGCGCATAATGGTGAATTTTTCGATTTACGGAACGAAATTCTTCGCTGGTGCGGTCAAGATGATTTTGTATTTTTCTTTATCGATCCAAAGGGCTGGAAAAATATTGTCGAAATTCCAACATTAGAGCCTCTCCTCAAACGACCAAACTCTGAATTTCTCATCAACTTCATGTACGACTTTGTTCTTAGAACCCATACCCAGGAATCATTTCAAGATGAAATGAAAGCCATCTTCGGAAAGATCCCAGATACCGCCAGTTTAAACCCAAAACAGAAAGACAAGCATCTTATTAATTTATACCGTTCCAAACTGAAAGAGATCGCTCCTTTAAAGGGTGGAAAACCACGAACGGCATATGTCCCGATTCTTTATCCGGTTAAAGACCGGACCTATTATCATCTGGTTTATCTGACTCGCCATCCCAAGGGGATTATCGTATTTATGGAGGCTTCTGAAAAATTGGACCCTGTTCAACATCAAGTGCGGGAAAAGGCCAAACAGGAAAAGCGTGAAAACAGAACACGCCAGCTTGAGCTTTTTGATTCCGCCGACGACACGAATGTGGTAGTAAGTGTCGATATCGAAAATGTGAAAACTTATCTGTTGAAGATAATCACGGGATCTTCCATGAGATTTGGGATTGAAAAACTGGCTGACATGATGGAAGAGACCGGCTGGTTTGAAAGAAATTTCCAGACGGCATTCAAAGAGCTGTTCACAAAAGGTATATTGGTGAACATTGATGATAAGAAAGGCCGTCGCCGAAAGAATCATGTGAATTTTGAAGCCAATCGTAACAAAGGCGAAGAGGTGATTAGGTTAACACCATGAGTACAAAAACATCCATTGAATGGACAGAACATACCTGGAACCCGGCGGTGGGATGCACCAAGGTTTCGGCGGGCTGCGCCCATTGTTATGCCGAAGTCATGGCCCGGCGGCTGAAAGCCATGGGTACAAATGGATACGCTAACGGATTTGAGCTGACCCTTCTCCCGGAAAGGCTTGACGAACCCTTAAAACGTAGACAGCCCACCACCTATTTTGTCAACTCCATGAGTGACCTTTTCCACAAGCGTATTCCTGACAGCTATCTGGATAAGATCTTTACAGTCATTCGAAAGTCTCCCCAGCATAATTTTCAGATATTGACCAAACGTTCGGAACGAATGGCCGACTATTTTAACGGAAAAACCCCTCCGAAAAATGCCTGGTTGGGTGTCACAGCGGAAAATCGGGCTTCCGGTTTGCCTCGACTCGATGATTTGAGAACCATCCGGGCATCCGTTCGTTTTATTTCTGTCGAACCCTTACTGGAAGATCTTGGGGATATGGATCTTGCGGGCATTCACTGGGTCATCGTGGGTGGTGAATCAGGCCCGAAAGCCCGCCCGATGAAGCGGGAATGGGTGATCAGCATCAAAAACAAGTGCGATGAACAAGATGTGGCCTTTTTTTTCAAACAGTGGGGTGGATGGGGCGTTGACGGAAAAAAACGGGCAAAAAAACTGAACGGACGATTGTTGGATGGACAGACCTGGGACGCGGTTCCGGGAATGACCTTTTCGAGTATCTGAAACCTTGATTTTTAGCTTGACCTTAGCTTGAGTTTAGCTTTGAATATTGCGGTAAAACCATAGAAATATCTTTAAATATAAATAAAAACAGATCGTTATATTTAATAAATAATTGATCAAGAATGAAAGATATGAGCAAGAAAAAAACTCAGTTCACATTTCCTTTACCGTCTCGGATTTCTGGGTTTATGGAAAAGCCTGGGTGATAAATCCGAGCGTGGAGAACTGTAAAAAGAAAGATCCCCACCATGAAAAATTCAAAGAATAGGGTTTCGTTTCATCCGAGACCAATGCCCTGTTGATTTCCTTGATGGAATCACAAAGGTCAAGGATTTTGGTTTGAGGCCGTAAGCATAATAAATATCGTTATCCCTGCATTTTTATCAATAGCCTATAAAGATCATGTATCAAAATTCCTCCAGCATGAACTGCAATCTGCCATTCCAGGTTTGGCCTTGTCTGAAAGATGTTGACAATTATTGATTCCTTCAATAGCATCCTTCTGGTGAGTAATTAACAGTGGTAGTCAGGGGCGGGGGAGCCTTTATTCTTCGATAGCATGCTGGTGCTGCTTCGTCTATTTGATGGCGATTTATTCATGATAAGTAATTCATACCTGAATACTGTGATTAATTTGTTGATTCATCAAGGACAGCATAAATTTGCATATGTGGGGGAATCTTGCAAAAATATTCAGAGCCATCGATCTTCCAAAATACAGACATCGCACCTTATACCGATTCTTACTTTGCCAAGCTGAAAAGTTTTGTATCAGATAACATGCAGGGCCTTTTTGAGACATTGGAATTTGCTTTCATCAGCCTTGACAGGTTTTCGAAGAACTATTCCGGCTGGGAAGAACGTCTGATGTTCACGCTATATCGAAGAAAGACGTTGGGCTGACGGTCAGGCCATCACCAAAAATGCTGATGTTTCCATTATCCTTGACCTGAAGACCTATGGCTGGGCTGATGTGAAGCGGATTCGGCTCGGATGCGCGGGTAATATCTCTGGAAAAGATGAAAAATGAAGTCATTGATGAGGTCAGAAAAACGGCGGATTTGTATTTTTAATGATTTTTTAAACGATTATGGCAGAAAATGTAATGGGTTGAATTTAAATTTATCGTGAGCATGTGGATGGTGGATTTTTATTGTATGAGAAAACATCGGATCACCTGAAACCAGTCGGGCCAGACATCAGGGGCAAGGGGATATTATCGACGAATACGATATGGATAAATATTGGTGTTTGAATCACTGCATGTGATATGAACAGGAACCCATGGATCGCCTTAGGAAATAAATAAAAGGTCCCGTAGGTTTCCTGGCAAAAAAGGGTGTGCGTCCAGGAAAGCCAACCATCGAACAAGGAAATATAATTGATATGCAAGCAACGAATCACAACCAAATTGTTTCTTTTGTCTGGAATGTAGCGAACAAACTCCGTGGCCCCTATCGTCCACCCCAGTATCGGCGGGTCATGCTGCCTTTGATTGTGTTGAGGCGTTTCGATCTGGTATTGGCCAAAAATAAGCAAAAGGTGTTGGATGAAAAGAAGCGCCTTGAAGATAAGGGGATTAAAGGTCCTGCCTTGGAGAAGGCCCTGTCTCGTATTGCTGCAGCTGACCGCAAGCAGGAGCTGTTCAACACCAGTGGCTTTACATTTGAAAAACTGCTGGGCGATGCCCCCAACATTGCAGGTAACCTGATTGCATATATTCAGGGTTTTTCACCACGAGCTCGTGACATTTTTGACAAATTCGAGTTTGAAACAGAGATTGCAAAACTGGACGAAGCCAACCGACTTTTTCTTATCATCAAAGAATTTTGCTCGGATGAAATCAATCTATCTCCCACAGCCATTAACAATCTGCAGATGGGATACCTTTTCGAAGAACTGGTACGTAAGTTCAATGAGCAAGCCAATGAGGAAGCCGGAGATCATTTTACGCCCCGTGAAGTCATCCGATTAATGGTGCAGCTGCTGTTCACCGGTGAAAAGGGCATCTATGAAAAAGGCATCTATAGAAGCGTTTACGATCCCACGGCTGGTACGGGCGGTATGCTCTCTGAATCGGAAAAGTTTATTTGCGGAGATGGGCAGACATCAGGTCTGAACCCCGATGCCCATATCGAACTATTCGGTCAGGAGTACAACCCCGAAGCCTACGCCATCTGTTGTTCAGACCTTTTGATCAAAGACGAGCCCATCGGCAACCTGATCTATGGGGACACCTTGGGCATCAAAGACGCGAAGAACAAAACCAACGGGTTCGTACCGAACGACGGACACCCGGATAAAAAGTTCCATTACATGCTGGCCAATCCGCCGTTTGGCGTGGAATGGAAACCGGAAGAAGATTTTGTCCGGGAAGAATACAACGAACAGGGCTTTTCCGGACGTTTTGGAGCGGGGCTTCCGCGTATTAACGACGGCTCACTCCTCTTTCTGCAGCACATGATCTCTAAAATGCATAATCCGCCTGACATGGGCGGCGACGGTTCTAAAATAGCCATTGTTTTCAATGGCTCGCCCTTGTTTACGGGCGATGCGGGCAGCGGTGAAAGCAATATCCGCCGCTGGATCATTGAAAACGATAGGCTCGATGCCGTCATCGCATTGCCGAATCAGATGTTCTACAATACCGGCATTTATACCTACGTCTGGATTGTCACCAACAAGAAGCCGGAGCATCGTCAGGGAAAGGTTCAGTTGATCGACGGCACCCGCCATGCCAGGAAGATGGATAAGAGTCTCGGCAACAAGCGAAACGAAATGTCTAATGACCACATCGCGGAAATGGTGAGACTCTATGCGGAATATACCCATGATGCCACCAGTGATGCGGTCGTTGATAACAAGGCTGAGCCGCGCATCTGCAGCAAGCTGTTTGATAATCGCCAGTTTGGATTTCTCAAGATAACGGTCGAACGCCCGTTGCGCCTGAATTTTCAGGCCAGCCCCGAACGGATCGAAACGCTGGATGAACAGAAAGCCTTTTTGAATCTGGCAACCAGCAAAAAACGAAAGAGTGAAGCGGCCTATAAAGCCGAGATTGCGGAGGGTGAAAAAACACAGGCCACCATTAAAGACGCCTTGCAGAATATGGATGGAAGCGTGCTCTATCGTCATCGAGACACATTTGAAACGGTGCTGAATACCGCCTTGAAGAAAGCGGGCACCAAAATCGGCGCACCGATCAGAAAAGCCATCCTAACGGCGTTGTCGGAACGAGATCCCCAGGCGGATATTTGCCGGGATGCCAAAGGCAATCCCGAACCGGATGCTGATTTGCGTGACACGGAAATCGTGGCACTGCCCGATGACATCGCCTTGCCGCTGCCGTTGGGTTACGACAACGAAACGGGCCATGATACGCTGCTGGTGCTGGTCAAAGATCATTGCGAGGATTACCTCAAAGCCGAAGTCCTGCCCCATGTGCCCGATGCCTGGATCGACCACAGTAAAACCAAAGTCGGTTATGAAATCCCGCTGAACCGTTATTTCTATGTCTACCAGCCACCACGGCCGCTGGATGTAATTGCTGGTGAAATCAGTCAGCTTGAAAAAGAGATTATGACCATGCTGAGCGAGGTGGTGTGATGGGATATGCGCAATATAATGAGCAAGAAAGTTCTGAGGTTGTGTGGTTACAAGATATTCCACGAAACTGGCGGTTAAAAAGGCTAAAATTTTCAACATACCTAATAAACGACAAAGTTAGCGTTGAAGATTCGAATTTACCTTACCTTGGCCTTGAACATATCGAGTCGTGGACCGGTCGAAGAATTGCTGGTGAAATCAACAATAGTGAAGGTTTAGCATCAAAGTTCGCACCCAGTGACATTCTCTTCGGAAAACTGAGGCCCTATTTAGCGAAAGTATATTTAGCAGATGCAGATGGATTAATTTCCAGTGAGGCGTTGGTTGTACGAACCAAGCCAGAGATTTATGCAGAGTTCCTTAAGTATTATATGCTTTCTCTTGATTTTATTAATATTGTTGATTCGTCTACTTACGGCACCAAAATGCCAAGAGCTAGTTGGGATTTTATCGGAAATCTTCCTGTTCTACTGCCTGATGTTGAAGAACAACAAACTATCGCCCGGTTTCTCGATTTCAAAACAGGACAGATCGATGCGCTGATAGCCAAGAAGAAAATGTTGATTGATAAGCTGGCCGAAAAACGCATCTCCTTGATCAGCCACGCCGTCACCAAAGGGCTTGATCCATCGGTTCCGATGAAGGATTCGAACGTGGATTGGCTGGGCAAGATTCCGGCGCATTGGGAAGCCCTTCCGTTGCGTAGACTTGTACGTACTGTAAAGACTGGCTCAACTCCATCAGGAGTCAATGAGATCCACTTTGATGATGAAGGCATGCCATGGTTTCGGCCTGGTGATTTCTCAGATCATCTTTTTCTCGATGTTGCTGAAAAACACCTATCGAAAGAGGGGGTTGCTGAGGTACGCATTTTTCCTAAAGATACTGTCATGCATGTTGGTATTGGTGCAACTATTGGTAAAGTTGGGGTTACAACTCAGCAGTGCTCATGCAACCAACAAATTAATGGCATTATTTGTAACGAGAAACTACACTATCTTTTTGTCGCATATTTCTTGCAGTCTATTAGGGACTTTATTGTGAGATGCGGTAAATACACGACTTTGCCGATCATTAACCAAGATGAAACTAAGTCCTTAAAAATAATTGCTCCACCAATAGACGAACAAATTGAAATATCAAATCATTTGCTGAAGGAAGAAAAGCACATGGCTTTGCAGCAACAAAAAATAAAGCAAGTCATTCGGCGACTGATAGAATACCGTTCCGCCCTCATCACCAACGCCGTCACAGGCAAGATCGACGTGCGAAACTTTCGTTTTCCTGAAAACAAGCAAGTCGAGGCCTCATGAAAATGGGAGATAACCAATGGCTCTAAACGCTCAGGGCTACTTCAACTGCTTAAAATCCTACTTGAACACCAACCACTATGGTGAAGTTCAGGCAAAGGATGGCGAGATTCTTTTGAAAGATAAAGGATTTGGTAAAAGCGGGACGAAACCGATTGAATACAAGGTGTGCCTGCAGACCACCGGAGAGACGCTGGTGATCAAGCTGGATGCAAAAAACAATAAAGGCTCCACTCCGCCCTTGTTTCATTTTCTGGATGACAACGCCAAGCCGTGGTCGAAACGCTGTGATTATGTCGTCTTCAACCTGCGACGAAACAGCCTTTTTGTCTATTGCCTGGAGTTTAAATCGGAGAGCATTCCGCAGGATGTGCCGGATCAGTTGAAAGCCAGCGTGGATTGGCTCAAGGCATTGCATGCAACAATTAAAGCCTATACCGCAAAGGGCAGCATGATGAAGGCGACGAAGTTTGTCTTGAGTAATCATCCCGATCCCGGCCCTTATCTGGATGATGAAGGCAAGTACCTTCAGCGTGATCACACGATACGCCATTACCGTTATGATGACGTGAATGGTCTATCTTTAACAGATTTGGAAAACAGCAATATTGAGATGATTCGCTAAACCATGAACCGTTGAAGGAAGACGCTGATGCACAAAGAAATTGATTTTGAAAAGGACATCGAACAATCGCTGATTCAAAGCGGTGGATACGAAAAGGGAGATCCAAACCGGTATGATCCGGAAGTTGCCATGTTCCCGGGGGATGTCGTTGACTTTGTGCAGAAGACCCAACCCAAAATCTGGACGCGTTTGACCCAACTTGATGCGCGGAAAGCTTCCGCCATGTTGCTGGACAGTTTAGTGAAGGAGCTTGCTGTTAAAGGATCGCTGGCGATTTTGAGGGAAGGCTTCAAGTGCGTGGGCAAGACGGTGCGTCTGGCCTACTTTGCGCCGAATACCGGCCTCGATCCCTCTGCAACGGATCGCTATGGGGATAATCGTCTGTCCATCATTCGGCAGGTCCATACAAAAAGCGGGGCCATTCCCGATGTGGTGCTGGCGGTCAATGGCTTGCCGGTTGCCACACTGGAGTTGAAAAACCCCATGTCCGCATCCCGCTGGACCGTGGAAAACGCCAAGTATCAGTATCGATTCGAACGCGATCCCAAGGAATTACTGTTTGCCTTCAAAAAGCGCTGTCTGGTTCATTTTGCGGTGGATACCGAGTTGGCCTTTATGACGACCAAACTGGAAGGGAAGGAGACTTTCTTTCTGCCCTTCAACTTGGGAGTAGGCCACGGCTCGGGGAATCCACCTGAAGACGGAGATGTCCGCACGGCCTATCTCTGGCGAAACGTGTTGACCCGGGACAGCCTTATGGATATTCTGGCGCGTTTTATTCATCTGGATATCGAAGAAAAGACAGTGGTCACCGCCAAGGGCCTCAAGCGGCACCGTAAAGAAACCATGATTTTTCCGCGTTACCATCAACTTGATTCCGTGCGGGCGTTGACCGACCATGCTCAGGGTCATGGGGCGGGTCACAATTACCTTATTCAACACTCCGCAGGATCGGGCAAATCGAATTCCATTGGCTGGCTGGCCCATCGACTGTCCTGTCTGCATGACGCCGACAATGAGAAAATTTTTCACTCGGTGGTGGTCATTACCGACAGGCGTGTGCTGGATCAACAGCTTCAGAACACCATCTTCCAGTTTGAACATAAGCTCGGGGTGGTGCAGAAGATTGATGAAAATACCCAGCAGCTTGCCAAGGCGCTGTCAGATGGAGTGCCGATCATCATCTCCACCATTCAGAAGTTTCCGTTCATTTCCCAGGCCATCAAGACCTTGGAGTCCAAGGGGAAATCCATCGAAATCGCCACGGCCGGAAAACGCTTTGCTGTGATCGTGGATGAAGCCCACAGTTCCCAGAGCGGGGAAACGGCCATGGAACTGCGTAAGATCCTCAATAAGGATGGCATTGAATCGGCCATTGCCGAACAGCTGCTTGACCTGGAAGACGACGACACCCTCAGCGAGGAGGCGAAGAAAAACATGCTCAGGGAGCAGTTGAAACGCCCCAGACAGCCCAATCTGAGCTTTTTCGCCTTTACTGCGACCCCTAAGTTTAAAACTCTGTGCGTGTTCAATGAACCCGGCAAGGACGGCAACGCGCCCTTTCATCTCTACAGCATGCGTCAGGCGATTGAGGAAAGCTTTATCCATGATGTATTGGAATACTACACCTGCTACAAGCGGTATTGCAAGTTGATCCAAAAGGTAAAGGATGATCCTGAAGTGCCTCGCCGAAAGGCGGCGCGTGCCTTGGCCAGGTTTGTTGAATTTCACGATTATGAAATCGCTCAGAAAGTCGAGGTGATTGTTGAACACTTCCGCACTCATACACGCCACAAAATTGGCGGAAGAGCCAAGGCGATGGTGGTGACCGGTTCTCGTGAACATGCAGTTCGATACAAGCTGGGCTTTGATAAATACCTCAAAGACAAGGGCTACACAGACATTAAATCTCTGGTGGCATTCTCCGGTGAGATCAATCTCAAGGAGTTTGCAGATAAGAAGTTCACCGAGGTGAGCATGAATAAGGGCATCAAAGAATCCGAGCTTCCTGAAAAATTTAACACCGAGGAATACCAGGTTCTTCTGGTTGCCGAAAAGTACCAGACTGGCTTTGATCAGCCTCTATTACACAGTATGTATGTTGACAAACGTCTGTCGGGCATACAGGCGGTTCAGACACTGTCACGCCTTAATCGAACCACTCGCGGAAAAACCGATACATTCGTTCTCGATTTTGTCAATGAACGGGAAGATATCTACAAAGCATTCAAGCCCTATTACGAGATCACACCGAAAGGTGACGATACCGATCCACAGCACCTGAATACCCTGTCACACACACTGGTCAACTGGAAGATATTTACCTGTGACGAGGTGAATGGATGGTGTGAGATTTGGTTTCGAAACCGGTTGAACCCGACTGGAGGTGAGCACAAAAAATTGAATGGCCTGTTGGACTTGGCAATTGAGCGGTACAAAGCACACAAAGAAGAGGACCAAAATCTATTTAAAGGGCAACTGGTTAGTTTCCGTAATCTTTACAGTTTTGTTTCACAGATCATTCCATATCAGGATTCGGATCATGAGAAGCTATACACCTATACACGATTTCTATTGACGAAACTTCCGAGAACGACGGATAACCGCAAGGTTCTTGTCGATGATGAAGTGGAATTGAAATACTATCGACTGCAAAAGATCAGCGAAGGATCTATTGATCTTAAGGTTGGTGAATCGCAAACGGTGTATGGCCCTACTGATGTCGGTACAGGTCAGGCCGATGAAGATGTGCAGCTTTCAACGTTAGTCGATAAACTCAACGAGCGTTTCGGAACCGAATTCACCCCCGCAGATCAGCTGTTCTTTGATCAAGTGCGTGAAACCGCTGTTTCGAATGAACTCATGAGACAGGCTGTAATGGCTAACACGATTGAAAACTTTGAACCTGTCTTCAATAAGCAGCTTGAAGACCTTTTCATCGAACGAATGGACGGAAATGAAGAAATTTTTGTCCGATTGATGAACGACGATTCTTTCAGAAATGTAGCTGCCGGTTATCTGATGCGAGCTGTGTATCAGCAAATAAGAGAGACGCCTTAATGATGGACCTGTAAGGAGTGCGATGAAGTTTGCCGATTTAATAAAGGATCTGTCGTCAGACACAAAGCAATATGTGGAAGACGCCAAAAATAAGTACAACGCGTATTTAAGGGACGCCATCCGGTTTGAAACCAGATTTTCACTTGTTTCAGGTACGGAAAACAGCATGCCTTCAGAGCAGCAGCAAAAGAGTTCTTATGTGAAGGTTCCGATAAAGGTGGATGTGTGCTACCCGGATCATTTAAAAAATTTTGAGATACCCAAAGAGTTTGAGATTGCGGCTTTGTTGTCCCAAATTCGACCCTCTTTGAAGGATCTTATCACGTCCTCAGAAGTGACGTCTGGATTCATTGAGCATTATCAAGGTGACCCACAGATTCTCAACTACTGTGATGGGAATATTTGTCGTGCAGGGGGTGAGGCCAAAGAGTTGCTGGCAATAGCGGATCGATATGATTTGGCAAAAGAACTCCTTAAAATCGACAGTAACATTCTGGGTTGTTACACCTATAATCCCGTGCGGAATCAATCATTGTTTTCTGGAAATGAAATGGCTGCCAACAGCAGCATTTCACTTTTCTGGGGCTCAATAGGGTTAGTGGCGAAAATCCTTGGCGTAGAGATTCAAGAACTCACTGCCGTGGTTTTGGCCCATGAATTGGCCCATGCCTATACCCACCTGGGTTATGATATCGATGGCAACAGATGGCGTGACGATAGCTGGCAGTATTCTGACCCCGGAGTGATAGAAGGGCTTGCCCAGTATTACACTGAAAGGGTATTACAACGGCTAAGCAACAAAGTGTCGGGTGGTTACCAAACATACGAAACACTCCTGGAAAAACAGCCTGAAGATTATACGACTCATAAAGTATGGATCAACGATATCAAGGCAGACCCGGAAGCTGTTAGGTTGACGGTCATTTCCCTTCGAAAAGGACGCCCGATAGGGCTTTCTGATTTCAATGATACCTTACGCAGAAACACACAATCCATCAGGGATAGATAGACAATAAGAAAACGGGAATTCGAGGTCCAAATATGCAACTCCTGATTAATTTTTCGTATTCACTTTCATAGGTTGTAATTCCACCTTGTAAAGAAAAATGATGCGTTCAAGTTTCTGGGATTGTTTGTTCAAAAATGTCTCAAAAATATGCAGGACGCCCCATCGCAGGAAGTTATTTTTGATGCTAATTGTAGCCGCGTTGGCTGGCCCTGTAAGATCTTCCAGATCCCCAAGGTATTTGCCGATGGTCGCCAAGACCCTGTTACTTGCCCTTCTTCGTGGCACTTCGTGTCCTTCAGTGAGCCACGCGAACGGGTGGTAGATAAAAACCTTAAAAATAAATTTACCATGAAGCATGAAGTTCATGAAGAAAAGAAAACATCTCCACCCTAAACTTCATGTCCTTCATGACCTTCATGGTGAAAAAAAGAGTTAAGTTTCCAGGCTTTGCCTGGAAACGAAATAAAAAAACGGTTTAACCATGAAGTTTATGGATAAAAGGTTCATCAAACCTGCATGGTTTGAGTTCACATATGCCAGGCATTCATTTTATCGGGTATAACGTGTGATCAATGCCGAAAGATGGGGGAAGGTCTTGCTCAGTTCATCCCGGTGTCCCATTTCAAAATCTTCAAACTCGAATCCCGGAGCTGTGGTGCAGCCTGTCAGGGCATAGCCCGAACCTGATTCGAGTGCTGATGCAAACCAGCACCCCGAAGGGACCATGGCCTGGAAAACCTGGCCTTTTTCCGTATTTGGCCCAAGATGAATGGGGTGATATACACCCTCGGGTGTGATGACATGCACTATCAGGGTTGAGCCCGAATAAAAATGCCAGATTTCATCGGCCTTGATGCGGTGAAACGCTGAAAAATCAAGGTCGTTCAGAAGATAATAGATGGAGGTGGAACAACAGCGGGGGCCGGGAAACCGGTCTGAAACCTTACGGGCATCGAAATAAAGATCAGACCGGTAGATTTCCTTGTAATAGCCTCCTTCGGGATGGGGCTTGAGACCAAGATGCTGAATCAGTTTTTTTGCGTTTTGCCCCATGATGCTCCTTTTTTATTCAACAATTTCTCTACCTGAAATACCGTCAAGAATAACGGTGCGAAGGGTATTGGTTTTTTTATCCGAAATGGCGCATTCCCAGGTGGGGTAAAGTAAAAGATCAACCGCATGAACCTCTACCCGATATTTTCTTTCCATGAGATTTTTTATCTCAACCGGATCAATTTTTTTTCCAATTTTTCGGAAATCGAAATCGATTTCGGATTTGCTTATTATTTCAATGGTGCAATGGTCATCAATATCGCATATTTGATTGGGGTCTGCATCAACCACCTGACTGAACCTGGGTTGTTTGCCGTCATAATAAAAGACCTTGTGGGTTTTGTGGTCCAGGTATAAATTCACAGGTATTTCGGATGTCGTTTTTTTGAATAGTCCCTTCTCCTTAAAAAATACAAGAGTCACTTTAATAAGAGGTCGATAGCGAAAGGTGTTTTCTATAAGTTTTTCAGACTTGATCAGTGTGCCTGAAAGGAACGGTTTTATGGCTTTCAGGATATCTGTTTCAAAGAGCTTGGTCTTAACATAAAAAACGTCTTCACCGCCGGGCTTCGCTGCTTTTTCAATGGCAGATGCGCCCCTGTCCGGAGATTTTTCAAGAGGCTCGATTTGATCGGGTTGCACATCGGCCATGGGCATTTTTTTAGAATACTTCTCCCTCAATTCATCGGACACAAAGTCAGATAGTTGATCTTCACCAAGAACCGTGTGTTTTGTCACGAGCCATCTGACCATAAAGTTTTTGGCTGTATCATACTCGTCAGGAGACAGCATGATAAAATTGCCCTTTTTCAAGGCGGGTAATTTCGTGACAATGTCATCGGATTCCTTGGGCGCAATTGAATCAAGTCGTGTTTTGACTTTTTGGATATCCTGTTTTGTACTCAGGCATCCGAGATTATAGGTCGAAAATTGGGCAATGGCCTTGTAATCAATATCACCCGGGTTCTGGGTTGCAATCACACATGAAACGCCGTATTTTCTGGCCTGTTTGAATAAAAGAGTTAGGATGTCTTTGCATGAGGGTTTGCGAACCGGGGGGATATAAGGTGCTATTTCGTCAATATAGTAGGCGCATTGGACACCGTCCTGTCCGTCCGCCAAGGGGTTTTTCAGCATCCACCTGTAGAGCATCTGTGTGATGCTGGCAACAAAGAATTCCTTTTCTTCCTGGGTATGAAGGGTATTTAGATAAATCACGGAAATTCGTGTTTTACCATTTGGGTCATCAAGGCCCAAAAGCGTTTCGATACTGGCCGGGATCCCGGTTTCAAAGATCAGCTTTCGTGACCCCATGGTCAGGATACTGAGTTTTTTTGATATTTCCTTTAACAGTTTTTCAGAACTGACGGCCTTAATCTGGTTTGATACCGATTCGGGTAGATCTGCCAGCAACGTAATCAGACCTTCAAAATCCCTGAGGCTGATATTCATTTTAATACAATATTCAAATACCACAGAAAGGACTGATTCGGCTGATTTCCCTTCATCATCGGAAAGATCAAACCCAATCAGCCCCACAAGATTTTTAGCAACCGAGGACAGGTATCGGACCTGATCTTCAATGTCAAGATCCTCAATACCACTGAACTGCAGGGGGTTGATCGATAAGGGCAGACCTTTTGAACTTCCTGGGGTCCAGATAACAACTTCGGTGTTTTCCACGTAACTTGATCTAATCTCAGGGGGGACATTGTATTTTGCAATTTTTTCAGCATCTTCAACATCAACAAGGCTGGCGATGTCACCTTGGGGATCAAAGGCAATCACAGGAATACCCTTTCGCGCAAGTTCTTCAATCAAAACCTTACAGGCAACACTTTTTCCGCTTCCCGAAGAACCAAAACAAGCAAAATGCCGCTGCATGGTGCTAACGGACATGTAAACATCACTGTCCCCATCTCTTCCTAAAAACAGTTTTTTCATGCTTAGGTCCCCATGTCGTGTGAAATTGTTTGAAAGGTCTGACGTGTTGTCATTGTATTGCGATGATTTTAAAGAGCCTTGGTGTGTCTGTCAACTCCGAATATGACAGCATTATCTAAGTGGGGGATACCAGGACAGGGCTATGAGGATGGCTGAAAGGAAAAGAAACAGGACCTGGATCCATTCCCGGGGGTTGTGTTTGATCCGTCTGGCGTAGATTGCTCCACATAAAAGCCCTGAAAAATAACCGAACAGATGGGCGGTCAGGTCCGCATGGGCGCTTGCACCCAGGAGACCCAGAAGTGCGAGGCCGGCCCCAAGGGGAAGAAGGGTCGACGAATGGACACCTTTTTGGCTGAAAATTTGAATGCTTCTGTAAGAGGCAAGGATGCCCACAGCTCCGAAAATGGCTGTGGACGCACCAATGGACAGATGGTGACTTTTAAAGAACAAGGCATTCATGCCGTTACCCAGAATGCCGGTCAATAACACCATGAACCAACCCAGGCCCGGCCCTGTAATGCTGGCCACCGAGGTACCGAATAGAATGAGTCCGGCCATATTGCCTGCAAGGTGAATATCATCCCCATGGAGGAAGAGGGCCGTGACCAGCCGGTAAATGTCTCCATGAAGGATTTCGGCTGCGTCAGCCCCATAATGGGCGATTATGGATTGGCGGTGGGGACCGACCGGGAGCTGCGCATGGATGGCAAATATCAGGACTGCTGCAAAAAGACCGCTGTACGTTTTGTGGAAGCGGTCGGCAAAAGGGGTTGGGGTAGAGACAGGCTCACGGTTTTCTTCCAAAAACAAATCAATGAGGATCATGGCCCTTTCATGATCCTCCTCCCTGATGAGAAGGTCAAATCCTTCCTCTTTATGCTCAAGGCTAAAGTCTATGGCCTGGGAGGCCAGAACAAGGGCGAAGGTATGGGCATTTTCCTCTGAAAGACCATGGCGCAGAGACTTCATGACATTCCTTTTAAGTGCACGACTAATCGCCAAAGATCACTGGGGCGAATAATGAGCACCCAGTGCATCCGTTTGTTGGAATTGAGTTTTTTCGATTATCCCATCATATAAAACCATGAATTGCGGTTGCAAGTTAAAGGCCGGACAAAAATCAGATGTACTGATCCTTGACACCCTCAAAGGCGATGAATGCCGGTGGACGTCCGGCTGCATTGATGTTTTTCCGGGTCTTGAGCTCCTTGATACTGTAAAGGGATTTGATTTTTTTCTTAAAATTGGCCGGGTCTATCTTTTTATCAAGCACGGCTTCGTAAACCGTTCTTAAATCCGACCATGTAAAGGTACTGCTCACCAGCTCAAATGCAATGGGTGTGTAGGAGATCTTACCCTGAATGCGCCTCAACAGATCATTGAGCATCAGATTATGGTCAAATGCCAGGGCTTCCTTGGCCCGCATAAGTTCAATCTGATGGTTTTTCAGTGAAAACCATCGGGCTTCTTTTGTTTCAGGTTTGAAGCGGATGCGCTGATTTTCAATCATGGTATAAGGTACTAGGGAAAAATAGGCTGTGGAGATCACCCTGTCCCTGGGGTCACGGTTCACATCCCCGTAAGTCTTGAGTTGCTCAATATAAAGGCTTTCAAGACCTGTTTTCTCCGTGAGTTCACGGGAGGCTGCCTTGTCCAGACTTTCGTGCAACTGGATATCGATAAAACCACCGGGTAGGGCCCAATGGTTTTTAAAGGGCGTCTCTTTCCGCTTGACCAGAAGCACCTTGAGACTGGCATTGATAATGGTGCAAATGGCAATGTCCACCCGAACGGAAGGTCTTTGCCCCATCATGGCTGAAGGGTCAGGTGTCCGGGCAGGGCTGCTTACGCTGGGTTCGTGGTTTATTGCCTCCTCAATCGTGGCACCATCAGTCTCATCGGACTTTTGTTCGTCACTTTTGGAAAATCCAAACTGTGCGTAGGGTGTTTTGAAGTATTTCCCGTAGACATCCGAATCATCGATGTGGAGTTGGATTCCATGCCTTCGGCAATATTCGGATTTGGACCGGTTCCAGATTTTGTTATCCATGTAGGGATTGCCATCAATATAGGTGATTTCAGTCCCGGTGTTTTTATGATAGCTGGTGGTGGAAAAAAAGTGAGTCCATGAAAGTTTTAGAACGTGTTTGAGCTCATATTCAAGTGCATCGGTATGTTCCGCACCGGTTAGAATATGGACTTCATGGCCGTTTTCAACAAGAATCCGTGAAAGCTCCGAAAAAAAATGGGGGGCCGTGTCTGCTACGCCGTGAACATCAATGCCGAGTTTTATCATGGTTCAATTATACCTGATTGCAAAAGGTTTTAGGATTTAGGTCAGTGTGACCCGTGCCGATTCGGTAATTTGGACATTCTGGTCCGCCATGTCCTTGAAAAAATTTTCAGCCAGAGACTCAAAACCGCCTACCGAAGACATACAGTCCCTCAGCAGGATGATTTTATGGGCAAGACCCGGGGCCTCACGGATCAGATCCCTGACTGTTTCTGACACGCAATGTGACGAGGCTTCCCCGGCCACAAGAATCCTGTCCGCCTTTGCCAGTGTTTTGACCAGCATCCGGTTGGGTTGTGTCATGGGGTCGTCCGGAACTGGGACAGAGGGTTTGATGGCGGAAAAATGTTCGGTGTAACGGGATGAGCCCTTGAAGATGAACTCAAGGTCCGTGTGTTTTTCAGTCCAGGCATCCAGGGAACGACTCAACGGTGCATACACCTTATGGCCCCATGTCCCGGCAAGGCAATGCATGGGCCAGATCACATGGGGAGCCGTTTTCTCAAGATAGGTGAGGGACCACGCCTGATCCTGGGGATCAACGGTTCTGTACCTGCCATTTGTAAGATCATCGGCCTGTATTACGGTGAACGGCCGGGGATGATGCCCTTTTTCATCCAGCCACCATACCGGATGGGCAATATGCATCCGGTTGTGGGAATCCAGGGTCACGGTAACCCTGAATATAAAATCGCCTTTATCATCAATAAACCGACTCAGGCGTGTCATATCCAGATCTGCCCGGGGCACATACAGTTCGCCTTGGGGATCACAAAAGGAGTTTTGCGGGTCAATGATCAACAGATGGGTTTTCATGGGATCATCTGTCCTTTTTCATCCCTCAGCTTGATGACAAATGGGGCTTCATGTTTGTGTTTGTTCGCTGTGTGGCGGTTCCATACAAAATGCTGGATTGGATCCAGACCCGATTCGTCAATGTGGGAGTAATGCTTAATAATATGACGAATTGCCGGCTCCATGGCATTGTATGTGTACCCCAGCTCATCCTCATCGGTCTGGTTTTCCCAGAGGCCTGCCGAGGGAACCCGGTTGATCATTGCTTCGGTGATTTTCCCCTGGTCACGAAAATACTCGAGTAGTTTATAGACTTCTGATTTGAACAGCTGGCCAATGGGGAAGATGTCTGCAAGGGCATCGCCACCCTTGGTATCGTATCCGATGAAATCTTCGGACAGATTGCCTGTTCCCATGACCCTGACTCTTTTATTGAGCGTTTCATTGAGGTGATGGGCTGCCCCATATAAGACGCACATCCTGGCCCTGGAACGGGCATTTCCTGCGTTGAGGGTGGATAACGCCGAAGACGACCTTGGATCAAAAATACCTGAAATGGTTGCGGTCAGAGCGTCTGCAACGGCTTTGATGCTGACCGATGTATGGTGAACACCTATATGATCGGCATACATTTTACTCAAACTGTTGAAGGTTTTTACATCGGTATCGGAATAGGGCAGGCTGAACGCATAAACGTTTTCCCTGCCCAGGGCTTCTGCGGACAGGAGCATGACCAGAAACGAGTCCGCACCTCCGCTCAGGCCCACAACGGCCGTATCCACATGGCTCTTGATTTCACTGCAGATCGTGTTGATCACAGCTTTGACATTCATTGTCTTTCTCCTTTAAAAATAAGTGATAAATTTTTCAGGTAAGCTTGGTCCGTGCACATCTGCTTTCCGGGAGAATCCGATAATTTTGCAACGGGTGAACCCTGGCATCGGGTCATTTTGATTACAATCTGAATCGGTTTCCCTGACACATCATTGGTAAGATTCGTGCCTATTCCAAAGGCGGTGTTGATCCGTCCTTGGAAATGCCGGGCGATCTGAATGGCCTTTTGAACGGTAAGGCCGTCACTGAAAATGGCCAGTTTGCTCATGGGGTCTATTTTGAGGGTATTATAATGGTTGATCAATCGATCACCCCAGGAAAAAGGGTCTCCACTGTCATGGCGGCATCCCTCATAGGCTTTGGCAAAATTCAAATCAAAATCATTCAAAAAAGCATCAAAGCCCGCCACATCGGACAGGGCAATACCCAGAGCCCCTCGGTATTCTTTGAGCCAGTGCTCCAAAGCGAATTTTTGACTGTCCGGAAGGCTTGGGCAAAGGGCCTGGCCGGCCATCAGCCACTCATGGGCCATGGTTCCCACCGGTAGAAGGCCAAGACGCCGGGCCAGATCCACGTTGCTGGTCCCGGTAAAAGTCCCTGGTAATTCCTGTTGGAGTGTGGTGATAATTTCCTCATGCCAGATTCGTGAAAAACGACGACGGGTTCCGAAATCGGAAAAAATAAAGGGCAGCCCGTGATTGAGCTCATCTTGTATAAGATTCATTTTAAAAGACAGTTTTTTCCGGCCAGCCGTCCAATCCGGCTCGGGTTGATCCCGTTTGAAATAGCACTCATTTATAATGGCGAGCAAAGGTATTTCGAAAAGGATGGTATCAATCCAGGGGCCTTTTATATTCAGAAAAAAGGCGCCGTCCTTTTCACCCATGATGATAAAATCCATGTTCAGCCTGAATGATTTCAGATACAAAACAAAATCTTCGGTGATATACGTTAGGGATCTCAGGTAGTCCAACTCGTCATCTGCCATGTGAAGTGAACACAATGATTTGATCTCTTTTCGAATGTCACGGATTAAAGGTCTTAGGTCAATGCCCGGAGTCCTGCATTTGAATTCATATTCAACGTGGGTACGGGGGAATTGATGATAAACACCCTGCATCATGGTCAGTTTGTAAAGGTCTGTGTCCAAAAGGGTGTTGATGATCATGGCGTTGCCTTATCTGTCATTGAAATGAAAAACCGTTGGCGGGATCCACCATACAAGCTTGTTGAGACCCACACCGAGGCATGATAAAGTATGTCCTGAAGGCTGTCAAGTTAGATTATAGTATAAAGTACATAAATAAACCCATGGATATGAGGAAATAGTCTGAAAATAATAGTCGCTCCCCGTTGAATAAAATGAGTCGACATTGATAACAGCCTTCGACATATATAACATAGATATGACATAATTGTCATTTAAAGTGAGGGTTTAAGCATGGGTTCATGGATTTTGAACTTATGAAAGAATCTCTTTATTCTTGACATGTTAGCACTGTTTCTATACTATCGCACAGAAATAAACACGAACATTTCAACGTACTATGATCGAAGAAAATAATGATTTGGAATACCACTGATGGAATTAAAATAATGTTACCAATGGAGTCCGAGATGGGTGGCATGTAGAGGTTCCCATGTGTCCCGGAAATATTATATTTCGGGCAAGGCCCGTTCTTTATAAACGATCACGACCTATCTAGGCGTTAATGATGAGAGAAACCCACGAAACGTCCATCTTATTTAAACACGGTGAAGATACATCCCAGGACAGGCACATGCCATGGAAAATGTTGATTGTTGATGATGATGAAGAGATTCATAAACTGACACGCATGGTGCTGGGGGACGTTGCGTATGCCGGGCGGTCCATGTCTTTTTTTTCAGCACAATCATCAGGTGAGGCCAGAGAGGTTCTCCACCGTCATCCGGACATTGCTCTTGTTTTTCTTGATGTGGTCATGGAAACGGATAATGCGGGTCTGGATTTTGTTCGTCATATCCGTGAAGAATTGAAAAATGACAGGATTCAGATCGTCCTTAGAACTGGTCAGTCCGGGCATGTTCCCGAGCAGGAAATTATTTTAAAGTATGAAATCAATGATTACAAATCCAAACTGGAACTGACCAACGAAAAAATATTTTTTACCGTGATTTCTTCTCTTAGGGCATACCAGAAAGCCGAGTTGATGTTTCAGTTCAACCAGCAACTGAAAAAAGAACTCAAGGAGCTTGTACGGGATGCTGATGCTGCAAACAGGGCAAAAGGGGAATTTCTCGCCAATATGAGTCATGAAATACGAACACCCATGAACGGTGTGCTGGGAATGACGGAATTACTTTTGGGTACCCGGCTGGACATGGAACAGAAAGAATACGTTCAGATCATTCGAAGCAGCAGTAAATCCCTTTTGTCCATCATCAACGCCATTCTGGATTTTTCGAAAATGGAAGCGGGGAAAATGGATCTGGAATCCGTGAATTTTAATTTACGCACCCTGATTGAGGATGTGTTTGACCTTCTGGCCATTAAAGCTTACGAAAAAAATATCGAATGCCTGAGTCTGATACACGGTGATGTTCCGGTTGCAGTCATGGGCGATGCAGGGCGTGTTCGTCAGATTCTGATCAATCTTCTGGGTAATGCCATCAAATTCACCGAACAGGGTGAAATTAAAATGAGTGTTTTTCTTGAGGACAAAACCAAGGACGACGTTCGACTCCGATTTGAGATTTCTGATACGGGTATCGGGATTCCCCAGGACAAAATTGATACTATTTTTCAATCCTTTTCCCAGGTTGACTTCACCCTGTCACGTAAGTATGAGGGGACAGGGCTGGGGCTTGCCATCACCAAACAACTGGTGGAAATGATGGGTGGGAAAACAGGCGTTACCAGTGAGCTTGGAAAAGGCTCGGTGTTCTGGTTTACCATGATCGTGAAACTCCAGCCGTATGTAGGAACCAGCGGCGTTACGGTTCCCGATGAAGTCCGTAAACAGAAGATGCTGGTTGTCATGGATAATGATTCGTCCCGGGAGGCCTTGCTCCGCCAGCTCGAATCCATGGGCTGTAACGCTGGTGAGGCCGGAAACGGTTATCAGGCCCTTGAAATCATAACCAATGCCAGCATGGTTGGAAAACCTTTTACCATACTCATTGTGGGGCTTGATTGCCCGGTCATGGGGAGTTCTGCCTTCGCCAGTATGGTGAGAAAAAATTCTCTGGGGGAAATACCCGCTGTTATCGTTATTAAGGCCGCAGGTCAGAAGATGAACAAGGGGTCACTTGAAAAAACGGGATTTGATGCTTATATTACCAAACCTCTAAGAGTCTCTAAGCTTTCCTCTGCTTTGGCAGCCGTTTGTATCAAGGAGACCGTGATGTCTTTTGTCCAACACCCGACAGAAGGTTTTAACAAAGAGGGCCTTAAATCGTTTGATAGCCATATCCTTATTGTGGAAGATAATGTGGTCAATCAGAAGGTGACATTGAGATATATAGAAAAACTCGGATATAAAGCCGATATCGTTAACAATGGTGTGGAAGCCGTGGATGCGTTGAGACTCATACCCTATGATTTGGTGTTAATGGATGTGCAGATGCCGGTGATGGATGGGTTGCTTGCCACACAGCTGATTCGTGATCCCCAGTCAGGCGTTTTGGATGTTGGGGTTCCTATTCTTGCCATGACGGCCCATGCCATGAACGATGACAGGCAAAAATGTCTGGAGGTCGGTATGAACGGTTATATCTCAAAGCCCATCAATCAACAGAAACTTGCAGATTCCATCAGGGAGATACTTAAATAGTGTCTATCCAGGGATTTTTTTTTAACCGGAATTGCCCGTCAAAGCAGATACAACCAGGAGTATAATCCGAAACAATATACTGTTGTGGGGGACAAATCGAACATCTTTTTTTTATCCTAATATGGGGGAGTTGATGGCTGAAAAATCAACATTTATACAATTGAGAGAAAATGAACGGGAAAAACGAAAAACGCTGATTATTGCCGCGGCGATGAATCTCTTCAAAGACAAATCATTTCATGATATCGGTATGCGTGATATTGCTGCCGAGGCAGGTGTGTCACCGGCTTCGATCTACCGTTACTTTCCTAGTCGGGATGATCTTTTTGTTGAGGCCTTGATCAGGGACATCAACAAAATTGAAAAACGTTTAAGGGATCGGGTCATTGAAAAAAGCAGTATTGATTCACTGGCTGTGGATGTTGTGGATTATTTTATTGACAATGAATCCACCTTCCAGATGATGTGCCATTTCCTTATGAGAGGCGAGGAAAACAAGAAAGCATTTAAAAAATTCAATGCTGTCATGCTGTATTTTACGAAAATGTTCGATGAAGTCGTTTCCAAATCCCAAGGGGCAGGGGGGCTCCGTTTTCACAGCCAGGCCTTTTTTGCTTCCCTTGCCGGTATTGTCATGACTTTTAGGCATTATCCTGGCCGATCACCCCAGGAAAGACGAGAATACATGCATAAACTCTCCCTGATGATCATGAGGGAAGGGAACAAACTGAGTACCCTTGAATGGAATAAAAAATGATAGGGAGATTTTTTTAAGAGTCTGTTCATCTATGACTTTACTTTTATTTTCATGAAAGGTATATGACACGATTGTCTGCTTACTTAAGCACTAATACATTTAAAATAATATAAATTCAAACACGTTGAGGAGGATCCCATGAAGAAGCTGCTTGTTGTTATGGCCTGTGCCGGTGCCTTGGTTGTTGTCGGATGCGGGGACAAGGAAACCCCTGAAACATTTGGGAAAAAATACATCGAAAAAAAGTTTGAAAATATCAACTGTGACCTTGTGGACCTTGATTACACCATCACAGAAGAAGGTGATGATGCGGCAACGGTTCTGATTGAAGGCAAGATCAAATACAAGGAAGAAATTCAACTGGTCAAAAAAGACGGTAAATGGATAGTCGGTAAAAAAGCAGCCAAAAAAGAAGCTGCCGCGGTTGAAGCTAAAGAAGATGCCCATGCAGCTCCTGCAAAAACTGAAGAACATGCGGCACCAGCCCATGAGGCACCTGCAGCGCCTGCAGCTGTCCATCACTAGCAGAAACGTTTATTCTGAAAAATACAAAACCCGGTGTTGCAAAGCAGGACCGGGTTTTTTTTGTCCACCCAGTCCACGATGTCCACCCAGTCCACCCCTGTCCACCAAGTGACCGAACATTGTGGTAAAGAATGTTACATTGACAGAATTAACAATCAAGACAAGGAGAAAACTCCATGGATTTTTCATATTTGATGCCCACACGTGTGTTTTTCGGTAAAAACTGCATCAGGGCCAATGGGGTCCATATGGGAGCCCATGGAAAAAAAGCCCTGATCGTTACCGGTAAACAATCAGCCAGAGCCTGTGGTGCCTTGGGTGATGTGTGCCATGCCCTGGAAAAACAATCGGTGGCATGGTCTCTCTATGAAAAGGTTTTGCCCAACCCGTCTATTGAAAATGTCAGGGAAGCGGCTGCCATGGCCAGAGAAGAAGCCGTTGACCACGTGATAGGAATCGGGGGCGGCTCACCCCTTGATGCTGCCAAAGCCGTGGCTGTTCTTGCTGTTAATGATCTGGATGATGATATCCTTTTTTCAGGCCCCTATGATGTCGCACCTCTTCCCGTATTGGCGGTGCCCACCACGGCAGGAACCGGGAGCGAGGTCACGCCTTACTCCATTCTCACGGATGTGAGGGATAAAACCAAAAAAAATCTGTCCCATCCCGGTCTGTTTCCCAGGGCTGCATTCCTTGATGCCGCATATCTTGGTGGGCTGCCGTATCATGTCACTGTGCATACGGGCCTGGATGCCTTGTCCCACGCGGTTGAAAGCTATCTTTCAGTGCGGAGCAACGAGATGAGTGCCCTTGTGGCCATTCATTCGATCAAGGTGCTGGGACCATGCTTGAAATCCCTTGTTACAGATCAAAATCCCGAAGAACCGATTAGGGAAAAGCTTCTTTACGGATCCATGCTGGGAGGGGTAGCCATTGCTCAGACAGGCACCACCATGGTTCATGCCATGGGCTATTCCTTGACCTTTTTCAATCATATGGATCATGGAAAGGCCAATGCCGTGCTTTTGTGCGAGGCCTTACGTTTCGGATATGGCGAAAATAAAAACAGGATCGATCATATTTTGGATATCCTTGGAATGAAACGTATTGATGATCTCCAGGCCCTGTTTGACAGCCTGATAGGACGTCCTGAACCGTGTTTGGATGATGAACTGTCTCTTTTTACTGAAAAAGCCATGATGTCGAAAAGCATCCTTAATACCAGGCCCCAGCCCACAGCTGGAGATATTTTTGATTTGTATAAACGAGCTTTGGGATAATCTTGATGAACTCGTAAAAAGTCGACGGATGGCTTTGGAAAAAGGTCCATAGGCAAGGCATAGTGTTTGGCCGGGCGTGAAGGCATACTTGAAGCGTATGTCGAACGTCTGGCCAAACACTATAACGCTGCATATGGGACTTTTTACGACGCCATCAATCGTTGAAGGGACATTCATGGAAACACTTCATATCATAGATTCGGGTCCGGGCTGGCTTGTGGTAGACAAGCCGTGCGATTTGAGTGTGCATAATGAACCGGGTAAAGATCTTATTTCATTCTTGCAGCGTCAAATTGAAAGTGATCCGGATCTTTCAAAGCGTCTGGCCTATGGAAAAGGATCCTTTATCGGACCGGTACACAGGCTGGATCGTGAAACCAGCGGAGTCATACTTCTGGCTTTGACCCAGGAAACCAGCCGATGGTTTTCACAGCAGTTTGAGCATCGTCATGTGATCAAAAAATACATGGCAGTGGTTCATGGGAGTTTTTCCGAAACAGGCCCATTGGAACTGGTTTGGGACACGCCACTTTCTCCCGAAGCCGGAGGCAGGCAGGATCCCCAGGGAAAGGGGGGTAAAGTGCCCTGTGCAACAGGTGTTCGTGTGATAAGACAGAGCCCCCATTATTCCCTCATTGAGTGTGACCTTCTGACAGGGCGGAAGCATCAGATCCGGCGTCATGCAAAACTTGCTGGGCATCCTGTGCTGGGAGACACCCGATACGGTTCAAAACGGGCTGTGGATTATGTCCGGACCCAGTGTTTGTTTACTCGGATGGGGCTTCATTCTTTGTCTTTGGAGGTTGGAATGCCGGGGGGCTTTGAAAAGCGGATTTTTAGATCGGAAATTCCGGTTGAGTTTTTGGGGGTTATGGATTTGGACGGGCACGGACTAACACGGACTAACACGGACTAACACGGACGAGCACGGACTGACACGGACGAGCACGGACTGACACGGACGGCTGTGGCGGAGGGTGTGGTTGGGGGTTATTTTTTCTTTTTTGGGAAGGGTTTGGGTTTGCCGGTGATGAGGGTTTTTTGTTTTTCGCGGCCTTCGTGGGTTTTTTCAACATGGATTTTTTTGAGGGTGAAGGGATCTATTCCTGTGGCATACATGAGGGTGGAATAGGTTGAGGGGGTGGGGGTGAATACCTGAACTTGTTCGGGGAGCAGGCCCAGTTTATCTAGGGCAAAGGTTTTGAGATTCGCCATATGACGTTCATTGCAGCCGGGGTGGGCAGCTATCAGATAATAGGTGAGAAACTGCTTTTTGCCTGCCTTTCTGCTGAGGGTATCAAATTCTTTTTTAAACGCCAGAAGATCCTTGGTTCCGGGTTTGTTCATCAGGTCAAGGATCTCTTTTTCACTGTGCTCCGGGGCGATTTTAAGCTGCCCTGACACATGATGATTCACAATCTCCTGTAGATATACTCGTCCTTTTTTTTGATCGGCAAAAAGAAGATCGTAGCGTATTCCCGATGCTGTGAACACATGTTTGATACCCTTTATCCTGCGGATGGCTTGGAGCAGGTTGATCAGTTTACCATGATCGGGTTTCAGGCTGGAACAGGTCTTGGGAAAAAGACAACTTTTGTTTTCACAGGCCCCTTTGCTGAGTTTTTTTTCACATTCAAAACCGTACATATTGGCTGTAGGGCCTCCGGCATCGCGAATGATTCCTGTAAAAGACGGGTGCCGGGTCATGGCTTGGGCTTCCTTGAGAATGGATTCCTCACTTCGCCAGCGAACTGTCCGGCCCTGATGGACGGATATGGCGCAGAATCGGCATTCACCGTAACAGCCCCTGTGGGTCGGGATGGAAAATCGAATGGTATCCAGTGCTTTGACATCCCCCCTTATTCGTTCATGGGGATGCAGGTCTCTCTCATAGGGAAGGTCATGGACATTATCCAATTCTTTCTGGGTAAGATAAGGGGTTGGAGGATTCTGGATCAGATAGCGGGCATCCTGTTTCTGGACCAGACCCTGGGCCGTCAAGGGATCATTGTTTTTATAAAACAGATGAAACATGGAGATAAAGGCATGATTATCCTTTATGACCGTCTCATGTGAGGGCAGCTCCAGATAACCTTCCCTGGATTGCTTGGCAATATAACACAGCCCCCTTATACCCTCGGGATTTATTCCATCCTTGAGTGCCATTGCCAGCTCAACAACAGTCCGTTCTCCCATGCCGTAAACCAGATAATCACCTTTGGCATCAAATAAGACTGATTTTCGAATGGTTTTAGACCAGGCGTCATAATGACAGATGCGCCTGAGACTGGCCTCGACCCCACCCAGGACAATGGGAGACGTGTTTTTGAAGTGACGGCGGATCAGATTTGTGTACTGGATCAGGGCACGATCCGGCCTCCGATTGTTGACACCTCCGGGGGTGAAATCATCTGATTTACGTTTTTTCCCGGTTGCTGTATAATTGGCCACAAGGGAATCCACAGAGCCGCCTGTCACACCCCAGAAAAGGGTCGGCTCTCCCAGGCGAGTGATGTCCTCTTCGCTGTCCATGTCCGGCTGGGCAATGATGGCTGTCCTGAACCCGGCTTGGGTCAGGACTCTGCCGATGACTGCCACTCCGATATAGGGACTGTCGATGTAACTGTCTCCGCTGATCAGAATGATGTCCGCCCTGTCCCAGCCGAGTTTTTCCATTTCTTGTGCTGTGCTTGGAAGAAACACGTTACAATCCGTTATGATGTCAGGATGAATAATAGGAGGCGTTTTCTTCGATATAGCCCTGGGTCAGGTCACATCCATAAGCCATAGCCATATCATGTCCAGCATTCAGGTTCACTGAAATGGCCACACGATCCCCGGACAACAGAAGTCGGACTTTCTTTTCATCAAAATCAACCCGCATCTGATCCTTGTAAACCAAGGTGCCGTTGATGGACACTTCGATTTTGGGAGGTTCCACATGACAATCAAAACATTTTCCAAGGGCCATGAGGATCCGACCGATATTTGGATCGGCACCAAAGGCCATTGTTTTGATCAGCGGGGAGTTGATCAGTGCCTTTGCCATGAAACGAGCTTCGTTCCGGGAAAACGCGTTGTTGACCTCTGCCGTGAGAAGCTTTGTGGCTCCTTCACCATCCCTGGCAAGCATCTGGGTCATTTCGATACAGGCAAAATCAAGGGCCTTTGAAAAGGCCGTTTTATCCACAGAGCCTTTGTGTCCGTTGGCCAGAATGACACAGGTATCGGAGGTGCTTGTGTCCGTGTCCACGGAAAGCATGTTGAATGAGGTGTCCACAGCGGTGCGCAGGCAGGTATCCAGGGTTTTTGAATCCAGGTCAGCATCGGTAAATATATATACCAGCATGGTGGCCATATTGGGTTCGATCATGCCCGAGCCTTTGGCCACCATGGTGAGGGTGGCATTACCAACGGAAAGTGACAAGGCTTTGGGGTAGGAGTCTGTGGTCATAATGCCCTGGGCTCCCACCAGGGGGTCAGAGGACAGATGCTTTCCTATTCCTATGATGCCTTTTTCGATCTTTTCGATGGGCAGGGGTTTTGCGATCACACCGGTGGAACTCATTAACACCTCGCCAGGATCAATGGAAAATTCCCGGGCCAGGGCGAGCCCCATTTTTCTTGCATTTTCAACGCCCTGCTCTCCGGTTCCCACATTGCTGACCTTGCTGTTAACCACGATGCCCCGGAGCTTCCCTTTTTTGATGATTTCTCTGCCTAATATGACAGGCGCCCCTG
The DNA here is from genome assembly GCA_018818835.1 of Pseudomonadota bacterium. GTDB lineage: Bacteria > Desulfobacterota > Desulfobacteria > Desulfobacterales > Desulfolunaceae > JAHIRD01. The sequence continues at coordinate 123,924 of JAHIRD010000060.1, read as the reverse complement.
GAAATTGATTCTGGGTGAAAACAGCTGCAGCATTTGCGGTGACATCGGAAATGAACAGGGAAAGATCTGTTCCTTTGTCTTTTAAGCCACAATTGACACTGGCACATTGAAAACCGACCGGCATGACCGGTGTTTTATGAAGATTCATGGCTGATCCTTAAATTGTCAAATATTTTTCATTGTTTCGAATCATGGAACGGATGCTTTGAACGTATTTTTTACCTTTGGATGAATAATTCATTAATCCCTCTGCCAGGTCATGGCCATTGGGGGTGTCCCCATTTTGCCGAAAGGCATGCCGAAGGGTTCTGAACGATTTATAGTGGGTATTCGTATTCAACGTGTGTAAATAACGTCTCACAGAGGAATTGACTGAGAGAAATTTTGCCACCTCATGGGTTCTGTCCTGGTCACGCCGTTCAGGGACCATACCGGATCCTTTCGTGTAACTCCAAAGTCCGAACAGGTTGTTGCCTTGTCTGGCAAAACGGGATGTCCCCCATGCTGATTCATTGGCCGCCTGGGCAATGGCCAGTGTCATGGGGACCGTATCAACCCGTTTGAGAAGGCGGTTTTGCATGTCCGGATCATGGGGATTGAACGGTTCCAAGCCATATCTCCGTGCCGTGATATCCATCCAGGTTAATTCAATATCTGAAACAATACCGGTATATTCCATTGTAGAAAACAGATTGACAAGTGTTTTTCGTGTATTCATGATACGTCGGTTTTCACTTTCAATGATCGGACGGATAAAATTGAAAAAACGGATTTTTCGTTCTTCCTGATCATGGATCGTATGAAATGGGGGAAGACTAAAAAAAAATCTTGAATCGGAGGGGTTAAAAGGGATCTGGATGATCTCAGGTGTTCGGTATACATGGCAGAACATGAAAAACGACACCAGGATTATCATCGGGGTGATAAGGTTGTAAAAATGGTGTTTAAATTTGGTCAATAGAAACTCTCCTTAAAATAAAGAATGCCAAAAAAAATATACCCCGGACATCCGGGGCCTATGACAATTCTTTGATCTTTGTTCAATTTAAAAAAACACAGTCTTTCTGTCAAGGATAAACACGGGAATCCTGACGCATCTGCAGTCAAGTCAGGACCTTTTGAATAAAATATGATCACATTTGTGTACTTTGTTTTTTTTATTTTTAAAAATACGAAAAAATGCCTTGAATTTTTATGCGCAGGGGCTAATATGGGTTATCCAATTTCACTTTTAAACATGTGCTAAATTATGCGTCGGACATGTTTTATTATTGTCTTTAACCTGTCGTGTGGGCGTTTTATGCAAAATAAAAACAAGTGCAAATGCGGTTCGCGCGATGTTGTTTACGTGATACGGATGGGCAGAAGTAAAAAAACCCAGATGTACTGTGAACGCTGTCTTCCTGTTGAATCCGGAGAAGACCATGATGGCCCGAAAAATCTTGTACCCCAAGAGCTTGGAAATAAGTCGCTTCACGTGTGATTGCATCATTCCTGAATTAATTTTTCTTTGGCCACCTTATGCTCAATGATAACTTCAATGACAGTACGCTTGCTTGCCTGGCTGATTTTAAAACGCATGTCCTCCCAGTCAAACATTTCACCAGGCCTGGGGATTCTTCCCATCTGCTTTAAAATAAACCCACCCAGTGTTTCATAATTGTCTTTGGGAATGGTAACATTCAATTGATCATTCAAATGATCGATTTCCATTCGTGCATTGACCTTGTATTTGTTTTTTCCAAGTTTGATCAGATTGTCCACCACATGGTCATATTCATCACGAATTTCACCCATGACTTCTTCAATGATATCCTCCATGGTGACGATGCCGGTGGCGCCCCCGTATTCATCCACAACAATGGCAATGGACTTACGGCTTTTCTGAAGAAAGACAAGAAGTTCATCGAGTTTTTTTAATTCAGGGACATAGGGGACTTCACGGACGAATTTCTTTATGGACATGTTGGTGTCTTCCAGCCCGATAATGTCAAAAGCCCGGACGATTCCCACGATATTGAAAATTCTGCCTTTATATACAGGGATGCGCGAAAATCCTGTTTTTCGGATCAGCTCAACAGCATCGTTGATGGTTGTGGTAATAGGCAGGGCCCATACATCAATCAGGGGAACCATGGCCTCACCGGCTTCGGCTTTGGAAAACATGAATATCTGTTGGATTAGTTTTTTTTCTTTTTTGTGAACATCGCTGCCTTTTGCAGGGATGTTCAGGATCAGTTCGAGTTCTTCCCGAGATGCAAAAGACCGTTTATTAAGGGACTCATGATTGCTTTTCGGATAGAAAAGGCGGCTTATACCGAATACAAGTCCGGTGACCGGAGAAATAATATATGAAAGAACAAGAAGGCCATAGGATACTTTGGGTGCAAGCTCCGTGGCCCGGTACTGGAAAACCGTTCGGGGGATAATTTCACCGAACATGAGAAGCAGGGGGGATATGACCAGGATGGTTCCAAGTTCCCCGTAAGGCCCAAGAGCTTTTTCAAACCACATGGCGGCGATGACCGACGCCACAACGACGGCCATGTTGGTACCTGTGCTTGTGCATGCAAGGTACCATTTGGAATTGGCAATCATCTTTAAAGCAAGGTCAGCACCTTTGGAACCCTTGTTGCGTTTTCGCCTGAGACGGATTTTCCGTGAGGAGAGAAGTACCATTTCAGAGCCTGAGAAAAATGCCTGGAACACAATGCACAAAATGATAATCGTGACAGTCCAAAATGTGCTCATCGATCCTCCTGATCATTTTCATCATAGATTTCACCAAAAAGTTCTTCCAAGAGGTCTTCCATGGTGATCAGGCCTGAAATATCTCCGTTGGCATCATGACATAAGGCGATATGAGTTCTTTTTTCTTTGAGGAAATAAAAAATATCATCCACCATTCGTGAATCCAGAATAAACAAGGGCGGGCGTATTAATTCTGAAATAACGGAATTGGTGTCTTTTTGGTTCCGCTTGATCTTAAGTAGATCTTTGACATAAAGAAAACCCGTGATGTTTGTTTTTTCTCCGGAATAAACAGGAATTCTCGAATGGGGGTTTTTTTTAACCCGTTTGATGATTTCTTTGAATTCCAGATTTTCCGGGATGGATTCAATTTTTTTTATGGGAGTCATCACGCTGTTTACACGGGTGTCACTGAACTCGAAAACATTGTGGATAAAATCCCTTTCAAGGCCAAGTATCTCGCCGTCTTTATGGCTCAGATCCACCATATCCCGAAAATCGTCTTCCATGATCACCGGTTCTTTTTCTTTTTTATACACCCCGAAAAGCCTGATTAGGCTATCGGCTGTGATTTCGAACAGCCAGCGTAAAGGAAAGATAAACCGGTAAAAGGCATTCAAGGGTCCGGTCACAATAGGGGCCAGTTTTTCATTGTGGACAACCGCTATGGTTTTCGGAATAATTTCTGCAAAAATGAGCGTCACAGGTGTCATAACGGCAATGGTGACCCATTGACCCATATCCTGAAACCGAGATACAAAAAGACCTGTGGCAATAACCGACGCGGCAATGTTGATCATGTCGTTACCCACAAGGATTGTGATAATCAGCTGTTTGGGATGGTTGATCAACATATCGATAAGTGAGGCGGTTTTGGGTGATTGACTTTTAAGCCGTTCCTTCTGGACCAGATTCAGGGAAAACAGAGACGCTTCCGAGCCTGAAAAAAAACCAGAGATGAGCAATAAGAAGACGATGCCGGCAACTTTGAGATATTCTATTGTGTTTAAACTCTGAAAATCCATATTTCCATGTGGGGTTTAGGTGAATTTAAAACGTGTAATAGGCCGGATTCAAACATATAAGAACCCAGACAAGACGGTCAAGTTTTAAAATATAAATCAATTTATCAGAATTGGAAATAGAAATAAAGGCCTAAGGGCTATAATATCAGGATATCGGGGTCAGTTTGTTTAATTCGGTAAGCACCACCTGGATTAAGGTGTTCATCATAGAAAAGTTAAATAGGCAAAGGTATGGCCTCGAAGTGGACAACCTATTGGCTATTCCTGATCCGGAACTCCTTGCAGTGTGTTTCGGATCTGATCATTGACCCGTTGATCCGCAGCCTGATTTTCCAGTCGAAGTATTTCTGCCTTATTGAGTTCAGTGGGATTGTCAACAGGATTTGTGATCATATTCCTGTCCAAATGGGTTGCTTCAGGAGGGAGTTTGTCATTTTTTGCCGTTGTGCTTTTTTCTTTCTGATTGTTTGTTGTGAGGGTATCATCCACCGACATATCCGTCATCTGGGTTTCCGATAATTCTTCAGGCCCTGAAAAGGCCATGGGGGCCCAAGCAAAAACAAGCATAACATAGAGCACCAGCAATCGTTGTATTTTCATGTTTTTCTCCAATGTTTTTTACAGTAGTATAATCCAACCGGTGACAATGTTCAAGAAAAAAGAACTCGGGCCATATGTTGAAACATGATGTGAACGAATCGATTTTATTAGAAAATATCACGCGGAAGGACATCAAAAAAATGTTCTTTCCAACACATGGGTGCAATGATTCCGATTTCAACAGCATAGCGTTGCATCGATTCAATGTCATGCATTTGAATCTTGTCCGCGATACATTTGCGAAAAAAATAGATTTTATGTTCAGTGATTGAAAATTTTTCTGCGATTTCCCCCAGTGAATAACCCTCAACAATCATCCTGAACACCTGCTGTTCTTGGTTAGTCAAAAGGTCGTAACGGCATTCTTGTCTGCCATTTTCCACCGCATCATTATATGTGTCAATGACCCTTTTTTTGATGAGAGGACTCACGAAACGTTCACCGCGATTTGCCGCACGGATTGAATCAAGAATATCTTTGATTGGTGAAAGTTTTAAGACATAAGCTGATGCACCCGAGTGAAATGATTTGTGGATGTATTCGTCGTTTTTATTCATTGAGAAAATGATAATTTTAGTTTTCGGTGCTGCCTCGTGGATCAATGGAACTGCGTCAAATCCTCTTAATACATTTAATTCCGTATCCATAATAACGAAGTCTGGTTCAAGGGATTTGGTTTTGAACAAAGCGTCCAATCCGTTTTCGGCATATCCCGTAACCGTCATATCCAATTGTTTGTCGATCAGCCGGGTCAATCCTTCGCGAACAATTTCATGGCCGTCGGCAATAAGTACTTTCATCACCTTAAAATTTGTTTTTAAATCAGAAGAGCTTATCGCAAGGCTATGTTTCGTCATATTATATTCCAATTCCACCTGCTCAGGTTGCAGTCCGTGTTAATCCGAATCTTTTTGGTGTAAGGGGTGCTTCTTCTTTTTAGCTTTGACAATATACTGAATATTTAACAGAATTAGGCTTTTATTTTGTTTTTATAGTCACGTCAATAATACTTGGTATCACATGCCACCTGTTTGCTCGCTTTACGGTCTGAATCATGCTTGAAGTAAGATGAAAAGATGCATATGCAGAGACATAGATTGTATAGGATAGTATTTTTATAATGATATTATTTTTTAAATGTAAATAAGCTTTACCACCAATAAAAAAGAAGACAGAAATAGAATCTTGTAATATACTGTAATCATAATATGCTAATTAAAAAAGAAAAAAAAGTATTTTCTTATAAAATTCGTTAAAACGTTACTTCATGTGTCGTGATATGTGATTGATCATAGTCGGTGGCTGTTCTTTTGTCATGATCAATTCGCTTTGGATGACAGTTATCTGTTTTATGATGTACGTTAAAGACAGGGCTTGGTTTGAGGTCACTTTCTGTGTTAATATAAATCATATGCATCACGATTAACTGTCACAATCCCAAGACTGCCAATTCTCTCTTCTTCAAATTCGATGTTGTATGTCAATGTTTATATTATAATTTAAGGGGTGATATATGCTTGCAGCTTCATGGAAGTGGTTATGGCTGATGAATGATGACATCAAGGCCTTGGGTTCATTCAACCCCAGGAGAATTCTTTCTTCGGGTGTTTTCCCTGGTATGAAAAGTCAGGAAGAGGATGCTGATTTATCTGGGAAAATGGTGAATTCTCCGGCCGAACATACGAACCGTATTCGTTCAGGACCGGGGGGGGGGAATGAGGGAGGACCCCGTGCCTATTCCCGGAGGCAGAGAATCGGTCTTGTTCTGGGACCCATTCTTTTCATACTGATGTTAATTGTCCCGGAAATTCACGGAATGGATGTTTCTGCCAAGCGTATGGCTGCGGTTGCACTTCTGATGGCAACCTGGTGGCTCACCGAAGCAATTCCTATACCTGCAACAAGTCTTTTGCCCATTGTTCTGTTTCCCCTGTTGGGGATCATGCATACAAAAAAAGCCACGGCTCCTTATGCCAATCATTTGATTTTTCTTTTTATGGGGGGCTTCATCATTGCTTTGGCCATGCAACGATGGAATCTTCATCGACGAATCGCAATGACCATCGTCAATCTGATCGGTTTTTCACCGAGTCGGTTGATCTTTGGTTTCATGGTGGCAACGGCCTCACTTTCGGCCTTTGTGTCCAACACAGCCACGGCTGTGATGATGATGCCCATTGGCCTTGCCATTATCAGCCATGTGATTACCGAAGGCAAAAAGGAAGGGCTTGACAAGGAAATTGATTTTTCTGCCGATAAATTTGCCTTTGGCCTGAACCTTATGCTGGGCATTGCTTACGCCGCATCCATCGGAGGAATGGCCACCTTAATCGGAACGCCTCCCAACACAGTACTTGCTGCCTATCTGACTAAAACTTACGGCTATGAGATCACCTTTGCCAGGTGGTTGGTGGTGGGGGTTCCCCTGGTGCTTGTTTTTTTGCCCCTTTGCTGGTTTTATCTGACTCGGATCGCCAATCCCATGAAATTAAAAAAAGTTCCGGGAGGCCCTGAATTGATTCGAAAACAACTGTCTGATATGGGCTCCATGTCCAGCGGGGAACGATGGACAGCTCTTGTTTTCTTTCTCACGGCCTTGGCATGGATTTTTAGTAAACAGATTGGCTTTCTGTTTTCTGACCCGTCTCTGGTAACCGATGCCACCATTGCCATGGCCGGGGCTCTTGTTCTTTTCTTGATTCCTGTTGACCTTAAGCACAACCAGTTTGTGATGAACTGGGACTGGGCCGTGAAAATGCCTTGGGGTGTTCTGATTCTTTTCGGGGGTGGTCTTGCACTTGCTGATGGCTTTAAGGAAACGAAGCTGGCGGACTGGATAGGATCCCAGGTCGGTCTATTGGATGCTGCGCCTGTATTGATACTGATTATTGCCGTAGCCACCCTGATTATTTTCCTTACTGAATTGACATCCAACACTGCCACGGCGGCCATGTCCATGCCCATTCTGTCAGCCGTGGCTGTGGGACTGGGTCAGAATCCGCTGCTTCTGCTTATTCCTGCGGCCATTGCCGCATCTTGCGCCTTTATGCTTCCTGTGGCTACGCCTCCCAATGCCATCGTTTTCGGGTCCGGTTATGTGACCATACCCCAGATGGCCAGAAGCGGAATGGGATTGAACCTGATCGCAATCGTTCTGATTACGATTCTGGTGTATGTTCTTGTTATTCCAGGGTTCGGTATAGAATTTAATGTGCTGCCGGCCTGGATTTCTGCTGGATCATAGTGAGTTTAATGAGGTTTTGTGCATGACGAGAGACTTCCAAGGCGCGTAATGGACCACCGTGTCCCATGTGAAACGTTTCCACACCCGAATGAATCATACCTTGCAGTTCATTGCTTACCCTATGCGGATCATCTTCAAAGGGTGGGCGTTTGGCATGATTTTTTCTTATTATCCCGCCGAGCAGTATCCCGGAAGAAACAAGATCACCAACCAACGCTTCCTTGCTTTTTAAAATGACCGAGATTGAACCTGCCGTATGACCTGGCGTATGCTTAGCCATAGCCGGTATCCCAAATGAAGATGGGAAGATGCGTTTTGGTGAAATTAAACGAAATATCCCACCTGTCAGTCAAAAAATGCTTACACAACAACTCAGGGAGCTTGAAGCTGATGGTATCGTTCATAGGAAAGTTTATGCTGAAGTCCCGCCACGTGTGGAATATTCGTTGACAGAACGGGGTGAAATATTGAAACCGATTTTACAGGATTTATACGTGTGGGGCCAGACGTATTTACAGGAATGAATTGGGGACCGTTGGGATAATCGAAATCGGGATCGAAAAGAAAATGAAATGACACTTGGACACGAAAAGATTGATGTCCAACGCATTCCAATCGGCTATGCCGCCTCGTTCCCAGGCTCCTGCCTGGGAACGAGAAGAAATTTGAGCGGCGTCCCCCGACCTTCGCGCCAGCAATCTATACCAATGGCTCTTCCGGTTCATGGGTGATCAGATTTTGGGCAAGATCCATATCTCCTGTGTCGTGAATGATTTGGAGTTTTAATTTTTCGATTTCAGTTCTGCTTTCAATAGCTTTTTTGGCCAGAAGGTATTTCAGATAGATGAACCAGGTGAAGATACCGGTGATGATCAACAGGGCGGAAATGAAAAACCATTTAAATCGGATCAGGGTTTCAAAGCCCATTTTACTGATAAAGATGATCATATCCGGAAGCACCCAATAGAGAAAAAGGGCTGCAACGATGAAAAAACCCAGCACAAAAATATTCAGGTTGCTGACTTTCTCAATGATAGTCTCTATTTTTCCAGTGTTTTCATGATGGTTTTGGCCTGACTGATTCTCATAGACCGGTTGCTCTCCTTTAAAGAACACAGCCCAGGCTTTGACAAGGAACCCAAGGATCAGCATGAACCCGATGGGAATTCCCGTGGCGGAAATCAACCATCCGCGAAAAGGAAAGGGCCTGTCCTCTTTGACCCGGCGAAGACGATAATTTTCAAGGGGGCCGAAATTCTGTTCAAAATAATATTTGTTGAACTGGTATAATTTTTTTTCAGGGCTTTCGTAAATGACTTCATCCCTGTTATCAAGAACCTGAATTTTTGAGTGATCACCTGATTTCAGGGTGGCACTTACAAAAATCTCCAGCTCCAGGGCAAAGAGGAAAAAGGCAAGCATGAATAAAAGGGCTTTGTTTTCTTTGGCAAATTTTATCATAGCACCGGCTGTGCACCTGTCTGAGTATGGGATTAAAATGAGTTCGGTCTGGGCCGTGACCCCCCTGGTTTATGTCACACATAAAATATTCTAAAAACTTACCATAAATTCCCCTGAATATAAATCCCCATGTCGGCGAGGTCATTTTAAATCGAAGTCAGAAACTTTGGAATATCATTAATATCCGGATTCGTAAAAATAGGGAATATATTATCACACATGTGAAATCCATCATTATCCTGCCAACTCCGGATTCTGGGGGACATCCATGAATTGCCAAGAAAAAATGAAATCCAAAGTAAAAATTACATACAAACGTCAAAAAGATATGCTAAGGAATCATAGTCATTGGTTCTCGCGTTGAAACGAGAAAATATGGATTTAAAAAATCAGAATTTTTCTCCAGAAGCAATTCAGGCGTTTATCAGAGATACAATCGCAAATATTAAAGGCATCTATTATGTCGTCTCCATTAATCCAAATTTAATTTGGAGAAATTCATGCGCAATTTATTAATGATCATTCTATCCTGTTTAGTATTGGTTAGTTGCAGTGGTAGTGATGGTGGTTGGTCTACGACTCCAGAGGCACTGTGCAATGCGTCTACTGGTCTACGTGCGCCACTTCCTGCTTGTTCATCCGATACAGTCTGTACACGTGTTGCATCAGAGTTACATATGACAATGATTGAAACACCTACAATGACGCCAAACTGTGATTTAGCCCTATGGGATGAGCGCCTAACCCAGACTATACTCGGTTTTACACGTCATGCTTGTATTCATCGTCCACCAGGTGTTTCTATTTCGTCGAAACGCCCCTTGTTACTTTGGTTTCATCCTGGGGGAGATGGCTCTGCAGACCTGGCCGCGACGGAAACAGACCTTATTAACAAGGCCGATTCATTCGATTTGACAGGAGATCCTGATCGTCCGGGATTTATACTGGTGTCGGTACAGGGCCGAAATCTTAGATTCCCAACGGCAAAGCCCAGAGATGGACGTCACCACGATTTTTATTATCGAGATCTAAATTCACCGTCTAAAAATCCTGATATTGCAAATGTCGATGCGCTGATTGATGATCTTGTTCAAGAGGGTATGGTGGATACAGACAGGATATACGTTTCCGGTTGGTCAAATGGTGCCTTTTTCAGCCAGTTTTATGCGATTGCCCGTAACACAACGCCTACAGGCGGTGGCAATCGGGTAGCGGCTGCTGCGGTTTTTGCCTCCGCCAGTCCTTTTGGGGATATCAGTTGGGATCCATTTAAAGAAACCACAAATGATGGGAGTTCATCGTGTAATATGACTATTCCGGCCTCGACCGTACCCATTCAAATAATTTATCGATCCTCTGATGGGGCTGTTGCTTGTGATGCTGTGCAGGCGATGTGCTTTTCCACAGAGCCAGGATATACAACAGATCAATGGATCGCCCAGGCAACAGAGGTTGGATTGCATATAACAGCGGTTCGACTTGGCGGAATAGAAAGTGGTTCTGTTGCCTCACTTGATGCCATTGCCCCCGAATGTACTGATTATAGCGGGGGATGCCCTATAGGGGATTGCGATACGGCTCCATTCGGAGATGTTTGTCTAAGTATTGTGAATCATGCGCGTTGGCCAGATGGTGTTTACAATAGGCCTCCGGATGGTATTGATCGCGAGATTGATATGCTTCAATTCCTGAAAAATAACCCGCTTATGTAAAAAACGAATAAAACATTAATGTTATCTTTGTACTATGTTTATCAACAAAGTGTGCTGTCCTTTTTTTGTTTGCAGGTTTCAACGGGACTGCCTGCAAACTCGCCCACGCCAATTTTAAGAGAGTTCATTGGCGGTGGGCGTGATTGTCACATCAGCACCAATCCGTAGTAACTGACCTTTTTCCACACCCATGGCAAAGCCCTTGTCAGAGGGTGCGAACCCAACACAGGTCTCTATATCCCGGGTGTGGGGCCTCGTTTTATTATTTTCCAGAAACAAAGGTCGGCTTGGCATAGTCCGGCGCAGGATATGTGTAGAAACCTTCTCCGGTTTTCAAGCCCAGTTTTCCCTGATCAACATAAACTTTGAGAAAGGCTGCATTGGCTTTCGCCTGGGGATGGTCGAGCAACTCGGCCCAATAATTCGTAATTTTGTAAACCGTATCGATACCCACGCTGTCCATCAAGCCGAACGGCCCGATCATGGTATGCATGACACCCATCCAGGCCCGGTCGATTTCCATAACTGATGTCACATTTTTTGAAGCAAGGGCCAGGGCTGAATCCAGTAGGGCCATGAACATGTTATTGAAAACATAGCCGTTATGCTCTTTGTTGAGAACAATGGCAATCTGACCGATTCTTTCGGCAAAATCCGTCACCAGTTCGATGGTTTCCTGGGATGTTCCGGGGTGCGGCATGACATCCACCACTTTGGTCATGGTTGTATCATGAAAATGAAGGGCACAGAGTTTTTCGGGTCGTCCACAGGCATCGGCGAACTGGGAGGGTAACAGAGACGAGGTGTTTGTTGTGAAAATTGTGTTTTTATCGCAGATGGCATGAAACTGTGCAAAGATTTTCCCTTTGAGTTTTGGATCTTCAGGTACGGATTCGCTGATGATATCAACGTTCATTGCAGCCTCTTCGGGGTTGGTGCTCATGCTGATTCGCGAAAGGGCTTTTTGGGTCTGTTCGGCATTGAACTGGTATGTTATCGCTAGTTTTGGGGCTTTTCGTTTGATGCGCTCAAAGGCGTTGTCAAGGATTTCTTGTTTCAAATCATATAGAACCACATCATAGCCATGGAAAGCGCATAGAATTCCGATCTGTTGCCCCATGGTTCCGGAACCCAGTATCAGCACTTTGCGGATATCGTCGATTTTCATCTTACCTCCCTTATCTGATTCATGGTTTATTTTTTAATAAAAGTTATCGCATGTAAAAATCACCAGCATCATGTGGTGATTATCCCCTTTTTGATCTTTTTGATACTACGGCCCGACAAGATTGTTGTCAAGAAAAAAGAGCGAACGTTCGTATTTTTACAGCGCAATATCATATGCCGTCAATGCTTTGAAAATCAAAGGTCAGCCCGGTTTGTGATATAGATTTATGGATGACTTATTTAGCATTCGTAAAATATAAAAAAACGGTTCTTGCCAAATTTGTGTATTGTGGTTATATGTAAAAAAAATAGTTATAATGGTGTATTATGGTGTTTTCTAATGCCCGTCGCAACAAGACGCCTTGGATCTGTGAAGAGGAATTCACGTTTTTTACTCAATTGTCAACGGTTTGAAGCGAGGTGAAAAAATGCATGTCCACGACTATGATGAGGGGTTGTTTTTTCGAATTTTTAAGCGATTGACCACGCTGCCCATTCTTTTAATGCTTATTGCTTTTTTTGTATCAGGATGTGATGAGGTAGTCATCACTCCCCTGCCTAAAACCGTCCCAGCTGAATTTTCCATGAACAACCATCAGGTCCGCCTGATTTTTGGTGGAGATGTCATGATGTCACGGGAGGTGGGTTTATTTATTGAAAATGAAAAAAACGGGGATTATACTTTTCTGACTGAGACCATCGCAGATGTATTCAGGAGCGCTGATCTTTCTTTCGTGAATCTCGAGAATGTGATTTCAGATCTCGGAGAAGAGCTGAAAACAAAAATAGGACCGAAATTTCGCGCCGATCCCACGTCAGTTAATGCATTGGTTGATGCAGGCATTGATCTGGTATCCATTGCCAACAACCATGCCTTTGATTATGGTAAAATTGCGTTTCAGGATTCCATCAATACGTTGAGGGCGAACAATCTGATGGATTTGGGCGGCGGATTTAACGAACAGGAAGCCTATGATCCCGTTGTTTGTACGTTCAGGTCCAAGAATGATGACGATAGCGTTTCCATTGCATTTATTTCGTTTACACGGGTGGGGCTCCCGGTCTGGGAGGCCCAAGGCGACAATACCGGCGTGGCGTGGTTGACGGATGAAACCCTTGAAACAGGTATTGATAAGGCACGATCAATGGCGGATCTGGTGATTGTGTCATTCCATTTTGGTACAGAAAACGAGTCGGAGCCCACAAACACCAACCAATTGTATTTTGCACATCGTGCTGTGGATCTTGGTGCTGATCTGGTGGTGGGTCACCATCCCCATGTGATTCAGCCTGTTGAAATTTACCAGGGAAAATACATTGCATTTTCTCTGGGTAATCTGATTTTTGATATGACGGATGAGATAAACAGACACGGGATGGTTCTTGCGGTCACCATTGAGGAAAAAAGCATTTCGGATGTTCAAACCATGACATACAGGATCAACGATGAATTTCAACCGGTGATGGATGAGACCCCCTAAATGCTTCTCTGTGTCCCTCTGGTGATGCTGTCGCATAGGGAACATGGGACTTATGAGGCGTATAAGTCCCATATAGTGCTAAATGGATTCAAAACATGAAACAATAGCAACACTCGTTTGTATCCTTTCGAGTACGAATGTTTTTGCTCGCCAACAGGCATATCCTGTCCAGCACGTCTCACTGGATAAGTTTAACACCGATCTTATACCGGGGAGTGTGCTTATTAAACTTTCGGTCCGGGCGGCTCCATGCCACGACTGCTTTCTGAATCATCGTATCATCCAAGTTTTTGGATTTCAGAAAAAGTGTTGTTTCCCGAAGATAGGGAAAGGTTGATATCAACCCCATGCCTTGGGCACAGCTGTCACATAATCGCGCTTCATAAGTATCGCCTTGCTCATTTCGGGAGTAATTAATTTTCCCCCCAATGCTTGTCCGTGAACTCTTTCGTTGATTTTGATAGATGCTCATAAACACCTCCTTGGCTGAATGATAAAAACCTTAAAAAATTCATAAAAAAGGTTTAATCGTTTTGTTTGGAAAAGGAGGACGAAATCGTGGGTGAAATCTATTTTCGAAACGGTCAATGATCGTTGAAATGAATCGTATCTGAACGTGGGCAGTCGTGAATAAAACCTCAATGAAAATATAACATATTTTTTTAAGTTATTCAAGATTGATGAACCCGTATAACGTCGGCTGATGGCTATGAACCTTTTTGCAACGCCATCACGATTTTGTCATTCTTGGGAATTGACAGACAGGTAACATTGACGTATAATTTTTTTAAAAATTAATCAAAGCACGGTGATACGTGCAAACACTCACAAACTATGAACTTTAACACCAGGTTTTATTCCGGAGGTTCCTATGGACGAGAACAAGGACATGACATTGCCCCGTCAATCCGGCCAGCGCGAGGGTGGGGATCGTCGAAAATCCTATGTGACCATGGATAAAAACAATGAACGACGAAGCGGTTGCGATCGGCGTCAGGAATGGCCCATCATCAATGAATGGAGCAGTCCTCTGAAACGCGAAGGGTACTCAACAACTCTTTAGGATAAAAAGATCAAACCCGCCGTCTGTATACTGTCAAAAAGCTTCTTCATTGCGGCTGTTGGGCCAAAGGCCAACAAACGGTATTTTCCTCCTTCTTTGTCTGAATAACCATCCTTTGTGGAATATTTTATAACAAACTTATATAATAAGATATTATCGTATTTTGCCCCTGCCTGACCCTGTTTTTTTTTATAAAATCAAAAAAACGCCATGACCCGGCAAAGATTTCCCCCGTACAGACCTTCCTGATGTCAAATGTTTGACGAATTCTATGGTTTTACCTCCCTGATCCATGAAACAAGACCATGGCAATGCTGGGCGTTCGTCTTTTAACATGCTTAATTAATTCACATAACCAACATCGTACCCCGTGCTTTATTTTTTTCTGGCATTTATGTTGCAACCCAGCTGTTTATACAGCAAAGGAGAGAAAAAAATGCTGCTCGAAATGACCCGTGCCACCCAGGCAGGTTTGAGACAGGAAAGACAATACGAAATTATTTCAAACCATTTGGCCAATTCCGGGACCACCGGATTTAAAAAAGATATTTTGACCTTTGACCAGGCCATGAAGGCAACCCTTACTACGGATCACAGTTCAGGCGATATTCAGCTCACAGGAAATAAACTGGACCTTGCCTTGTCCGGAAAAGGTTTCTTTAAAATCGAAACCCCGAATGGTCTTAGATACACTCGGAACGGGAATTTTTCCCTCAACACACAAGGTCAGATTGTTACGGGAAAGGGGGATCTGGTCCAGGGCGACGCCGGTCCCATCACGGTTCCTGGAAGCGATGTGTTTATCAATGAAGCCGGTGAAGTATTCTCAGATGGGGAGCAGGTGGACAACCTTTCCATGGCGGATTTTGATTCATACGCCCTGTTGAAGAAGGATGAGGCAAACAACTACCGATATGAGGGGAATGCTCAAGATGAAAAGCCAGCCCAGGACGTGAAGGTTTTTCAGGGTGGTCTTGAAGCGGCCAATCTGTCTGTTGTCACCGAAATGACCAAGATGATTGAATCCCATCGCATGTACGAGACCATCAGCAAGATGATGCGAACCATTGATGAACTTGATGGTGAAGCCAATGGGATCGGCTCTGCAGACTAACACAACCAGGGAACCCTGGGTTGGAAAAGAATAAAATGATCAATTCCGCATGAAAGATCATGCCGGAGAATTAACATAATCGACGGAGGTTTTTATGATCAGAGGACTATGGACGGCGGCAACAGGGATGTCTGCACAGCAACTGAATATTGACACAGTGGCAAACAATCTCGCAAACGTGAATACGGCCGGCTTTAAAAAAAGCCGCTCCAATTTCGAAGATCTGATGTATCAGACCCTTTTGATCGCAGGGGCAACGACTCCTGGCGGCGGCCAGATTCCTACAGGGATTCAGGCCGGTATGGGTGTCAAGCCCACCAGTGTTCAGAAAATATTCACCCAGGGTGATTATGTACAGACCGGTAACGATCTGGATATGGCCATCCAGGGCGATGGTTTTTTCAAGGTTCTTCATGGGGATACGGAACTGTATACTCGTGCAGGAAATTTCACCTTGGACAGTGAAGGATTTATCACCAGTTCCAATGGTGACCGCCTGCAACCGGAAATATCCATCCCCGAGGGGACCATCCTGGTCACACTTCAATCCAATGGCCGTTTGTCAGCCCATGGTCAGGATGCCACGACGCTTTTAGAGGCGGATATACCCATTTACACATTTGTCAATCCGGCGGGCCTTTTTGCCATGGGGCAGAATCTTTTGAGACCCACGGCAGGGTCGGGTGATGCCATTGAAGGGACTCCCGGTGTGGATGGGGTGGGTGCCTTGGCAAATCAGACCTTGGAAATGTCCAATGTGGATATTGTGGAGGAAATGGTCTCCATGATTGTAGGACAGAGGGCTTATGAAGCCAACTCCAAAGCGTTGACTACCGGAGACAGGATGTTAGAGACAGCGACGGGTCTCAAACGATAGATAAGTGATTATTATGAACACAGTGAAACCATGGATTATCAGTCTGATTATTTTTATTATCCTTCCTTTGGAGTCTCTGGCCGAGGGGGGCAGAGATGTGACTGTCCGTGTCAGGTCCTATAGCAACGTTCCGGGCAGCGATGTTTGCCTCAAAGATATTGCAGATATTCATGGGTCAGACTCGGTCTATGAGCAGATAAAGAATCTTATGATTACCCTTGCTCCCCGGCCTGGGAAAAAAAGAAGATTTCCCGGTTCCATGGTTGAGGCAAAACTCCGAGGGGAGTTCCCCATAGCCCATAAAAAATGGACAATCAGCATCCCCGATATGGTCATGATTGAAAGGGATTGTCAGGAAATTTCAGAATCGGACATGAAAAAATTGTTTTATGCCTTTATCGAGAAAAAAGCAGGCGAACGATCTTTCCGGATCAGGGATTTTGCGATCAAGGGAAATCGACAGATTGCCCTTGGCTCCCAAAGTTTTACTGTGGATGACAGAAATTTGCGTTCCATTGAGGGCCGGGTGACCTTGACGGTTCACGCCCGTGTACCTCTGGAGAAAAGTCAGAAATTATTTCTTTCGGGTTGGGTTGATGTCTATGACCAGGTGGTTTGTGCCTCACGTGATATTTTAAGGGGAGAGCTGATTCAACCATCCGATCTTCGTCTTGAGAAAAAAAATCTGTCAAAGATTCCTGGTGGCATTTTCCATGAAACAATCGAGGCATCAGGATCCATTGCCCGATCCCATATAGGAAAAGGGAGATGCCTTCGTAACAGCATGATCGAGAAAGCTCCCCTGGTGCGCAAAGGGGATCGTGTGAAAATCATTGCGAAATCAGCGCGTATGACCATCTCCACCTCAGGCGTTTCTATGGAGGATGGTGCTCTGGGTGAACAGATTCTGGTTGAAAATTCCAAATCAAGTAAAAAGATGACAGCCAGGATTATGGATGCAGAAACCGTGGAGGTCTTGTTTTGAAAAAAAGGGAGAAATGGAAAATGGATAAAATCCAGGGGAAAGCAGGTCTTGTTCTGGTGATCCTTTTGATGACAGGGTGTGCTGTTCTTCCTTTCAAGGTCACCCCCAAAGAAATGCCAGCCATCCAGATGGAACCCTCAGTGGCACCTTTTTATGCGCCGCCCATTCCCCAGGAAGGCTCACTGTGGACCGAATCATCCCAGATGCTTTTTTCAGATAATAAGGCAAGGTATGTGGGGGATACGGTCATTGTGGACATCATTGAAAACACGTCATCAAGCATGGATGTGAATACGAATACCAGCCGGGATTCAAGTATTGATGCTGGTGTTTCCGATTTTATGGGGGTTATGCGTCACTTGAAACGCAAAAATCCGGATCTGGATGTCAACGATAAACTGATCGGAGCCTCTGTGGCGAACAGCTTCAAGGGTGCTGGCTCAAGTGACCGCATGGGCCAGGTAACGGCATCCATTGCGGCACGGGTCACCGAAGTTTTTCCAAACCGGAATGTCACAATCTACGGAAAACGTGAAATGAAGGTCAACAACGAAACACAGATTATTACAGTTTCCGGCATGATACGCCAGGGTGATATTGACGCAATGAACCACGTTAAATCCACCTATATCGCCGATGCTCAGATTGAATATTCCGGCCGGGGTGTTCTGGCGGATAAACAGAAGGTGGGATGGATGATGCGGATTTTTGATAATGTCTGGCCGTTTTGAGGATAGGGGGCATATGGGATCGGACCTATGGTGGTCACTTACGAGGTGATGTGAAATGAATATATGGTTTATGAAACGATGCTTTTTTTTATTCTTGGTTTTGATTGTCTGGGTACCTCCCGTAGCCGCCGTGAGAATCAAGGATATCGCAGCCATCAAGGGGGTTCGAACGAACCAGCTTGTGGGATACGGGCTTGTGGTGGGGCTGAACGGAACAGGTGATAAATCGGGCACGGCCTTTACCATGCAGTCTTTAGGCAATATGATTGAGCGGATGGGAGTCCATGTGGATATGGCTGGTCTTAAGGCCAAAAATGTGGCTGCCGTGATGATTACCTCAGATATGCCTCCATTTTCACGGACCGGAAGCCGAATCGATATTGTGGTGTCCTCCCTGGGAGATGCCAAAAGTCTTTCCGGTGGAACTCTGCTATTGACACCTTTGAGGGGGGTTGACGGCAATGTCTATGCCCTTGCCCAGGGGGCTGTTGTCATTGGAGGGGCAGGGGGGAACGGGGCCACTAAAAACCATCTTCTGGTTGGGCGGATAGCCGGAGGGGCTTCAGTGGAGCGTGAGGTCACGATGAATCTGAATCAGCGTGAGGACCTGTTGATGTCCCTTTTCAATCCTGACTTCACCACAGTGACTCGGATTGCAGACTCCATCAACCGTTCCATGAATGTTCCGGTGGCCAGAGCCCTGGATTCAGGAGCGTTGAACATTCGTATACCCGAAAATATGAAGGGGCGCGTGTCTGAATTTATCGCGGGAATAGAACGATTGCAAGTGAACCCGGACCAGACGGCAAAAGTGGTGGTCAACGAAAAAACAGGCACCGTAATCATCGGGGAAAACGTGAGTATTTCAACCGTTGCCGTGGCCCATGGGAATCTGACCATCACCATCCGTGACAAACAGGAAGTCTCACAGCCCAATCCTTTTTCAGAAGGTGCTACGGTGGTGACCCAGGACCGCCAGGTCCAGATCAACGAAGAGCCGGTCCAGGTGATGGTTCTGCCCCAGGGGACCACGATCGGAGAGCTGGTTAAGGCCTTGAACGCCATTGGGGTGACGCCGCGGGATTTGATTAGTATTTTTCAGTCTATACGGACGGCTGGGGCTTTGCAGGCTGAATTGGAAATAATTTAAGTGGACTTGGTGGACTTGGTGGACTTGGTGGACTGGGTGGACTTGGTGGACTGGGTGGACTGGGTGGACTTGGTGGACTGGGTGGACTGGGTGGACTGAGTGGACTTGGTGGACTTTGTGGACTTTGTGGACTGGGTGGACTTGGTGGACTGAGTGGACTTGGTGGACTGGGTGGACTGAGTGGACAGTCCACAATGTCCACTGTCTACTATGTCCACCCCGTCCACCAAGTCCACGCTTTTTCTTTTCAAGTCCACGCTTTTTCTTTTCAAGTCCACGCTTTTTCTTTTAAAAAGGACCAAAAATGGATACAAAACCAATCAGACAAGACACCGTTCCTTCGATGTTAAATCGTCTCCAAGCCCAGGACAGCAAGGACAAGAAACTGAAAAAAGCCTGCAGCGATTTTGAGGCACTGATGCTTGACAATATGCTGAAAAGCATGCGCAAGACCATCCCCCAAGATAACCGCGGGGTGGATGGTAACCAGAAAGAGATCTTCCAGTCCATGCTGGACCATGAGCTGGCCACCCAGGTCAGTCAGTCGAAAAAATCCCTTGGGATCGGTGATGCCCTTTATCAGAATCTGACCCGGGACAAGATATCACCCATAAAATAAAGGCCGCACCATCAGCCCAATCCTCTGTTGACAATAATACCATGACCTCCTGCGACCTGCTGGCATATATCATGCAATTATCTGAATTGACGCGTGTTTAAGGTGAATAACCCGGAAAAAATTTCCGTTCGACCAGGAAAAAATGTCCAGGGGCGGTCAATGTGACCTGCCTTGACCAACGGGGATATCACCTGAATCAATAAACATGAATCCAAAGGAGATGCTCATGGAACATGCCATTCAGGAAATAGAACAATTATGCCAGGAAAAACTTCTGTTATTCCAGGAAATATTAGCCATATTTCAAAACGAAAAAAAGTCTATCATCGGTGCCGATATAGGCTCGCTGTGGATACATACCCGTAAAAAACAGGAAATCGCAGACAAAATCCATGAAATTCGGGACAGAATCATGGCCATTGCCCTGGATGCGGAGATTCTTGTTCAAGAGGATACACGGGCTTACAGTCTGTTGAAAATCATATCTGCCTTGCCCAACAGTGAAAAAAGCACCCTGGTTCATGTGAGGTTTGCCCTGAACGGAGTGAAAAATATGATCACTGCCCTGGCCCATGAAAACAGGAAGTATCTCGAAGAAAGCATGAAAACCGTTGAGGATCTCGTTCAAATCATCATTCGAAACAGTAACCGTGATGAGCGTTACGGCAGAGACCGATACATGAGACACTCTTTGGCCAAACGGCCGAATCTCATTCTGGGGGAGGTGTAGAATGAGTGGTTATCGTATCACCCTGGATATTGCCAAGGGGGCTCTGGCCGCAGCTCAAAATAACCTGGCTGTTACGGGTCATAATATTTCCAACGTGAGTACGGACGGGTACAGCAGACAGACGACGTCACTTGCTATTGCGGACCCCATGAGTCTCGGTGGGATTCAGTTCGGACGGGGTGTGACCATCGAATCGGTTCAGCGCCAGGCCAATGAACATCTTGAAATGCGTCTCAGGGAGCAGAAGTCTATCCTGGCCGGGGATGAGCAAGCTGTCCTTTATGTGGATAATCTGGAAACACTTTTTGATATTCAGTCCGAAAATGAAGTCGGTTCCATGATCGCTGAATTCTGGAATACCTGGCAGGACCTGAGTAACAATCCTTCAGGAGTGTCGGATCGGGCGGTTGTTTATGAATATGGAAATCAGCTTTCGGAGCGTTTGAATATCCTGAATGAGGATTTGCTTCAACTGGAAGACCACATCAATCAGGAAATCAATACCGGTGTGGAGCAGGTCAATGCTATTCTTGATAAAATTGCAGGATTGAATGTGGAAATCAATTTGCAGGAGAACTTGGGGAAAACCGCCAACGATCAACGGGATTCACGGTCTACCCTGGTCATGAAGCTTGAGCAAATGATGAGTATCAATACCATTGATCAACATAACGGTTTTTTGACGATCCTCACGGATGGTGGCTATCCCCTGGTCATAGACAATGAGTCTTACCATTTGAAAGCGGATGGCGGCCGGATCATCTGGCCCACCTCTTCGGGAGGGGAAATCGATATTTCAGATAAAGTCAAGAGTGGTAAGCTCAGCGGCTGGCTGGATATCAAGGAAGAGGTCGTGTCCAAGATGAGAACCCAGGTGGACACCTTGGCCAAGGAGTTGATTTGGCAGGTGAATTACGTGCACTCTCAAGGTACGGGCCTGTCGTATCTGTCAACCGAGCAAAATGGGAGCTATAACCCGATTACATCGGAGGGGGGCGTTTTGTCCACCCTGACCTATGGGCATAAAATCGACTACTCCAAAGATTTTAAAATGTGGACCAAGGACAGCAATAATCCCCCCAATGCTGTTTCTGTTGAAGTGGACATGGGCATATCAGACACTTCATTGACCTATGTGGGAGGAGCCGCTGGTAGTACCCAGAGTAAATACTATTTTACGGTGACCACAGCCGGGACGGTGGGTCCGGGGGATGATGATCCGGTCATCACCTGGCAAACGGCAGACTACAGCACCACGCCTCCAGGTCTGCCCGGAGGCGGGGGGACGGTGTCCATCGCTGATGCAATAGCGGGAAACTTTGGGGTAGACGGAATGAATTTTACCATTGATCCGGGGTATCTGATTGCGGGCAACACGTTTACGGTCAATACCGATGGGGCGGGAACACCCATGCCATTGAATGTGACGAACGACCCACTTCAACGGGCCAACAGTGTGCTCGATAATTATGTGTTTCGCGTTATTTCGGGCGGTGGGGATGTCACCGGCGTCAGTGAGGCAAACCCAATGGTCATTGAATGGCGGAACAGCAATGAGATCAGCACTATTACCCTGGATGAGCTTGACCCCATCACCGGGCTGGCGACTGTTGAGGTAGACGGCATGGTGCTGACCTTTGGTTCAGGACTTTTGTATAACGACGACGTGTTTTCCATCTCCACCGATGAACACGGATTTCAGGCCGATGAGAACGGGGCTTTTTCGCTGGAAACCTCATCCCAATGGCACTGGACCGTGGATTCATTTAAGGATCAGTTCAATACCCAGTCCACGGCAAGCGGGGCCCATGTCACAGCATTTACGAATCTCAACGGGAGTTTGAAATACACCCCGGACTATGGATATAGCTATACCTTTTCTGATGACCAGGCCGAAGATTCCGGTTTGATGGCTGCTTTGGGAATGAATACCTTTTTTGAGGGAGATGATGCAAGCAGCATCACGGTGAAAGATACCTTGGAATTTGTGGATTACATCGCAGCCGCCCGTATCAATGGAGGAGACTCCAACGGAATGATCGGTGATGCGGTCCTTGCTCCTCCTGACATCAGTGTCGCCAATGGGAACAATACATTCCGATTTGAAGAAAATGATCAATCCAGGACTGTCATCTTAGACACGGTAAATTATACGACGGCCGTTGACCTTCACAGTCTCGCATCGGACATCCAAGCGAAAATGAATGGTGCTTCCACCCTGGGACCACCTGAGCCTTATAAAGTTGTTTATGATCAGGATAGCAACCAGATCGTGATTTCGGAGAACGATGGTTCAAATATGGACAATCTTGAGATTTTCTGGAGTGAGAATCCAAATACGGCGGCCGCATTGGGCTTTCAGTCTCTGGATAAGGTGTATCTGCCCCCTTTTGGGGATTACGGTGTGAGCAATAATGCCAACTCCCTTGCAATTTCTGAACTTCAGTACACTGATCTGCAGATAGCCAAATGGAACTTTACACGGGGGCAGGACAACTATTCCGATACGAGTAATATTCATATTGAAGGATCATATCAGGATATGCTTTCCGGTCTGGGGGTCAAGGGTGCAGCCTTGAATCAAAGCATTCAATTCGGCGATATCATGGTCGAACAGCTTACCCAGCAACGGGACACCATATCCGGTGTTTCCATTGATGAAGAAATGGTTAAACTGATTGCCTATCAGCAGTCGTATACAGCAGCATCCAAACTTATTCGAACTGTAGATGAGATGCTTCAAACACTAATGACAGTGAAATAGGTGATGTTATCGTTTTTATTGGAGGGCCAGTTTTATGAGAGTAGCCTCAAACACATTATATAATTTATCGACCAGCCGCCTGAACCGGGTGAAATATGATCTTCTTGAAACCAATACCCGGGTGGCCACAGGAAGAAAAGTCAACACTCTTTCCGATGACCCTGTCAGTGTGGCTCCCATACTCAATTTAAAATCATCCATCGCCAGTGTGGAGCAGTACACCGTCAATATAGCAACAGGCCGCCAGTGGTTGGAAGGGGGGGAAACAGCTCTTTCAAGCGTCAAAGATTTGATCACCGAGGCTAAAGTTACGTCAATCAGTATGCTCAATGGCATTGTCACTACCGAAGATTATACGTCAGGCGCCCGAGTCATTGAGGGTATTCGAGAACATCTATTGACCCTTGCAAACACACAGGTGAACGGGCAGTATATTTTTTCAGGAACGAAAACCAATATCCGTTCATTTGACCCTGATGACCCTGATAACCCCTCAAAAATGATTTATCAGGGTGGGGATAACATGTTTGGTATCAAAATGGCCGAAATATCCAAGATCGATGTGGGATATAGCGGTAATGACGTGTTTCAGACCCCCTATATCATCATTGATGAAACCAATAATAAAATCGATTTTCGTGAAGATCCGACGGGGGGAGCTTTGGAGTACGGGGCCGAACTCACTGCCGAGATACCCGTGGGGAAATACAGTCCCCAGGAACTGGCTGTTACTCTGGAATCCCTGATGACAGCTCGATCTGCTGCTGCGGGTCAGCCTGAAATTTTGAATGTGTCCCAGAATGATGCAAAATTTGTGGTCAATAATTACAGTGCCCTGACTGTTCCCACAGGGGGTGCGCGAATTGATCTGACATATACAGCCGCCACCAATAGCTGGGCCATTCTTAATGATCCGGGGTATGTTCCCCTCATTTCATACAATACCCTCACGGGTGATGCCAGTTCTCTGAATCTTGATTTTTCGGGTGATTCGGAAACGGATGTTACGGTGACCTTTGATAATCCTGTGCCTGATGGATATACAGTGTCGTTTGACATTTCAGCCGCCGCGGCAGGGGGGAATGATGTTGATTATTCCGTGAATTACAATGAGGGGACCAAAAAATTTACCATTATGGAACGGGGTGTGCCAGCTCTGGATAATCTGGAATTAATGTGGGCCACAGGCAGTAACTCGGCCGCAAGTATCGGCATGGACATGGGGTTTGATGCATCGTCCGATTTGACCGGGCCTGCGGATGGTGTCACCCACGCAAGCGATGATGAGGTGGAATGGGGGGTTTTCAGGACATTAATCGAACTCCAGGGATTTCTTGAACAGGGCAACGCTGATGGAATCAACCGGTCGATTGCCCGCCTGTCTGCAGATTTTGATTATATAGGTTCGATCGTATCCCAGATCGGAATCAAGGGGAATCGCCTGGATGTCAGGGACAATATTATTTACGACTTGAATATAAGCTATCAAACCACTAAGATGAGACTCGAGGATGCGGATATGATCACCGAAATTACCAAGCTGGATCAGAAACAATTCGCGTACAATGCCGCCATGAGTGCCACAGCTAAAATTATTAACATGAGTCTTCTGGACTATTTATAGGCTTGGCTTGGGCCAAGCCTATGTGTAATAATGCCCCTTCGGGCCATTATTAATGGGTGTATCTAATTAATCATTGAAAAGAAACAAGCCTGTTAAAAAAATAAACCATTCAAACGGTGAAACATGCTGATATTATCAAGGAAGATGGGTGAGGTTATAAAAATCGGAGATGAGATAACGCTGCATGTGATTGATATCAGCAAGGGCTTCGTGAAACTTGGTATCGATGCACCTGAAAATATAACCATTCTCCGTGAGGAAGTGTATGAACGGGTCCGTGATGCGAACATCGAATCGGCAAAGGGTGGGATTTCAGGTCTTTTCATGGCCGCAGACATTCTTAAGAAAAAAGTGAAGAAGGAGTAAGCCACGTGGAACTTAAGACCAGACAGTTCGGGGTTGTGCCAATCGATGAGACAAAAATAATCACCATGCCTAAGGGGCTTCCGGGCTTCCCGGAATTGAAAAAATTCATCATTCTTGACCATGAGGATATTCGGCCTTTTCATTCGCTTCAGTCCGTGGATGATTCCAAACTTGCGTTTATCATCATGGACCCTTTCCTTTTCAAAGCCGATTATACCGTGGATATTGAGCCCTATATCAAGGAAATGGAGTGGGGAAAAGACGCCTCGGATTCACTTTTTCTTTATGTGATCATCAATGCGACCAACCCGGATCCCCGTCATCTCACAGCAAATTTGTTGGGACCTTTGCTGATCAATATCAAGAAAAATCAGGGTGTCCAGATGATGGTCAGTGATAAGAATTATTCGAGTAAGTATCTGATATTCGGGGGAATGAAAAAGGAGGTTAAGGCCTCAACCGGAGGGCTTAAGAAAAGTGAATGAGCATAGTCCTTTAGAGAAGATCAACAACACGCACTAAAACTCATCCATCCCTTTCCTGGGGGCGTTTGTCAAAGGGGCGGGTCACCAATAACATATATCCTGTCACACTTTGGCGTCAAAAAGAATGCCGATCATTTCATCAAGCTTGGCTGCCATATTCAGAACCTGCTCTGCAGGAATTTCCCGGATCAGTTCCTTGGTGTCCTTGTTTATGACCTTGACAAAAGTCCTGCCCGTATCTTCGTGTTTTGCAAAACTCAATCCCACGCTGTGAAGAATCTCAAAATCGTTTGAAAGATCATCAAGCATCTTTTGATTGATCTCTTTATCTTTCTCAGCCTTTTGTTCTAAGGGCGTTTTCTCCTGGGCTTTTCTCAGCTCTTCCGTTTGTCTCTGCTCTTCGATGGCCTTACTTGTTTTATTTAGGGCCTGTTTATTGTTCTCTTCTTGCGGTAAGGGTGACCGGAAGGGCATGACTGTGGCACTTTTTGTTTCTGTCGTCTGCATGGAAGCAGCAGTTATCGAATTAATCATACCAGTTTACCTTTCATTTTAGTCTATGGGTGGTTCTCTTAAGCTTAAGCTGTTTGTTCCAGTGAATCATCCGGATTTCGGGTATTGTTTGACCAGGCATCCAGTTTTTCCATGACAGCATCATGGGTTTTATTTGAAATGTCAGGAAGCTCTCCGCCAAACGCGTCTTGGGCCAGTTGAAAACCTTTTTCAATGGCACCTTTGATTGCTTCAAGCTTGGAGACGTCACCGCCAGCGCTGTTTATTGCAAATTGGAAAATTCTTTCTGAGGTTTTATTAACTCCCCAATACCCATCTTCAGAAATCAAATCAAGGGCTTCGTTTCGGGCCTGATCATCCACGACCACTGATTTACCGGACATAGCCAGGGAAAGGGTGGTGCCTTGCCTTTTCAACAGGGAATCGACAATGTTTTTCAGGCTGTTGAATTCCGGGTCTGACTCAAATGGCAAAGCGGCTTTATCCGTATAGGATAACGCGTGATTTTTCTCGCTGTTCAGAGAAACAATATATCCTGTGTTGGATTCAGCTTTCAAAGCTATTTCTTTTGTCGTTTTTGCATCGGGTACGCCATACGCGTTTCGTGCCATTCTTGTATGTGCGATCTGTTGTACCATGCTGATCTCCTGATTTATACATTCATACTTTGTAGACTGAGTCTATCAGCCTTTTTTTGTTCATGGTGGACAACTGCATTTTGATATCTTTCTGCATGTCCTGAATCTTTGATATCAAAGCCTGGATGCTTTTATCCGCCTGCTCAATGGCGGGTTTCATATCTTCAGTCACGGGCCGGTTAGATATACTGAGGGTGTTTATGATTTCATTGTGCTCAGCAACAAGAGACTCTATTCCAGGAAAATCATCTGAACAAAGTGCCTGTTCCACATCATGTGCAATATGACCAAGTCTGTCAAAAAGTGTGACCGTGTTATCAGATAGCAAGGCTCATCCCTCCTTTGTGTTCGGCGACCTGGGGCTCTATATTTTGACTGCTCTGCTTGTTTTCCCGGTTGATTTTTGCTGCGGCCTGGAATCCTTCTTTGATATTCATGAGGATATGCTCTACCTCATCAAGAGCATTCAGGTCATCTTTGACATTGGCATTGACCATACTGAAAATTATATGCTGGTAAAGGGTTGAAAGATTCCTGGTGATTTCACCTCCCGACTCCATATCCAAGGCACAGTCCAACTCGGTTATGATGTTGATGAGTTTGGAGATATTTTCACCTTTGGCTCTGATGTTTTTTTCTTCCATACCACGTCGGGCAATACGAAGAAAATTCAAGGCACCTTCGAAAAGCTTTATCAATAATTGATCTTTACTCATCAGTGTATGCCCAACATGTTGTCTGTATGAATGATGGCCTGTCTGTACCATAGTTGACTCCAGTCTTTGTCTTTAATGAATTTATTTTTATTCCAAGACCATGTTCGGGTCGTTAGTATATTACTTAATTTTTATAAAAGCTGTTGGTCATATTTGTCAGCGATGAAAGCTGTCCGCTCAAATATGAGGACGTACTTGTAAATGATGATAAAAGCTGTTCAAGATTGGCATACTGCTTACGTAAATTATCTTCGCGTTTGGATAATCTGGTTTCTATTGAAGCGATAGAGTCGTCCATTTTCGAAGACGAGGTAGTGTAACCATCAATCTTTGCTGTAAGAATACCCCCTCGACTGTCCAGATATCCATTCATGTAAGTATTGAATTGAACAGCAAATCCTTGTGAACTGCTTGTGTCGTTGGTAAAGAAAGACGTGACATCCTCGGTATTGTCTTGCATGGCTGTTGTGAACGTGCTGCTGTTAAAACTAAGCTTACCTGATTCTTCTACCTCTATACCCAGACGACTCAGGGAATTAACACTGCTTGAAATGCCATTGATTGATGAAAAGATCATCCTTCTTAAACCGGATCGGAGTGAATTGGCGGTGCTGTCACCCAGAAGATTACCCGCGGTCCCGGAGTCGCTGGAATAACTTTGTAGGCTGTCCAGGGTAGAAATGACATTGTTAAAGGACTCGACGAAACTGTCTATTTTGGTTTTGCTGTCATTGAAATTGGCCGCGACAGAAACGGTAATGGTTTCCGTAGGGTCTTCGCCTGTTAGATTTAACGTCAAGCCGCTGATCAGATCATCTATGGTGTTGCCGTCTCGTTCCACATCAATGTTATTGATGTTTAAAAGTGCTTTTGTGGCTGCAATGGTGGCACCCGTATCCATCATGTTTGACAGACCAGCCCCGGAATCCGAATCACTGTATGTGAGATCCACACGTCCCTGTGCCGCATCATTTTCGACCCCAAGACTGTATGTGCCGGTGGTGGAATCGTAATTGACTGTTGCCGTAATCCCTGCGATGGCATCAATGGATGTCTGAATATCGTTCAAGGTTTCCGTTCCACCGAGTACGATGTCCGTTCCATTGATGGACAATGTCCCGGTAAGACCCAGAGCGGTCACATCACTGTCAACGTTCTGGCTTTTCAGAACCTCACCGCTTGTTGTGCTGGCTTGGCTTGTGGTCTCAAAGGTGAATCCTGTTTCCTGATACGTGTAAGAGAGGTCTTTTCCCGTATCCTTGGCGGTAAGGGATAATCTGTAATCGTTATCCGTAACCCTCAGAACAGATGCGGACACATCTGTATTCGCATCATTGATTGCTTTTGCGATATCTTCCAGGGACTGATTGTCCATGTCAATAACAACAGATTGTTTTTCGCCGTCTCCCACCTGGAAATGAAGGGTCCCCGTACCCACAGTCTCCCCACTATCCGTGTATGTATTGCTTGTCATCTGGGCAGATGTGGCAAGTTGGTTTACTTTAATTTTATATGTACCGGCCGATGCAATATCCCCATTGGATACTGAAACGGCGAGAAAGTCTTTGTTCGTTGATGTTGCGTTAAAACCGGGCGCAAAGGTAGTGGCCGTCTTCAAGCTCGAAATCGAAGATTGGAGGGTGGATAGTGTGCTTTTGATCTGACCGTAGGATGAAATTTTTGCCTGAGACGCCGCTTGTTTTTGTTGAAGTCTCGAAATTGGGATTCGTTCAACATTCATGATGGCAGTGATAATAGCTTCGGTGTCAAGCCCGGATATCAATCCGACACTGGATGAAATACCCATGGTCTACCTCCCTTGCGATAAATGATTGACCGTCCGGGGGGAGATCCCCCCAGGCGGTCAACCGATTCGTTCAGACTACTGGAGCAGCGACAGGGCTGACTGAGGCAGTTGGTTTGCCTGGGACAGCATTGCCAAACCTGCTTGCTGAATGATCTGTGATTTTGTTAATTCAGCGGTTTCTTTGGCAAAATCAGCATCAAGGATTCGTGATCTGGATGATGAAATGTTTTCAGAAACATTGGTCAGGTTGCTTATGGTTGATTCAAACCTGTTTTGAACCGCACCAAGGCTACCCCTGATGGAGTCAATTTTTGCGATGGCCTTGTCAATAACAGACAGTGCGTTATTTGCGCCTTTCTGAGATGACATGTCAATATCACTTGTTGCACTAAGCGTTGCAGCAACCGCAGTTGTACCGATACTATTAACTGCATCAGCGCCAACAGCTGTACCTGTTACACCGAAGTTCTTTTCGGATTCCATAATCACACGGCCTCTGATTTCACCCGTATCAGTTGCTGCGCCTGTACTTGCTATGGTTGTAGTGGTTGAGGCGGCAGTGCCGGAAAACTGATACTGAGTTGCAGTAATTGTACCCGCTGTGGTGTCGCCACGAGTGATGCTAACGGTATCGCCATTGTTGTCCTTTAAAACGATTGTCGTTGTTGAACCTTCTTTAAGGCTGGCTGTTACGCCGGTCGTTCCCTGAACGTCATTGATTGCTGTAACAAGCTCGGAAACATCACCGGTCCCTGTTGCGGCAATTGCCGTTGCAGTATTACCACCGGAGCCTATAATCAGGCTGTAATTGGAGCCATCAGCGAAACCTGAAAGTTCAAATTCAGTTTCTGCACGGGCAGTTACGCCTGTTTTTGAAGTCTGTCCGTTAATGTTCGCGGCAGCTGTTTTTGCCGTTGCATCTGTCGCTATGGTTACAGACTGGGATCCGATATAACCTGTAACCGTGAGGTTCGCACCATCAAAACCTGTGGTTGTCGCTGCAGCAGTCGCACCATTGCCGAGTTCCTGCGTCGTGAACAACTGGTATGCACCAAGCTTGGTCCCTCTGGCATCCCCGGTATTAACATTGATAGTCTGACCGGCTTCTGCGCCTACATGGAAAATTGCAGTTCCAAACGAGCCGTCAAGAAGTTTTTTACCGTTGAATGCAGTTGTTTCTGCAATTCTGCTAATTTCTGATTGAATCTGTCCAACTTCATCCTGAATGGATTGCCGATCAGAGGCACTGTTGGTGTCATTGGCTGACTGAACGGCCAGCTCCCTCATCCTCTGAAGGAGGTTGGTTGTTTCCTGAAGAGCGCCTTCTGCTGTCTGAGCAAGGGAAATACCGTCATTCGAGTTTCTAACAGCCTGATTAAGCCCGCGGATTTGTGAATTCATACGGTCTGAAATTGCAAGGCCGGCTGCATCATCTTTCGCGGAATTGATTCTTAGACCTGAAGATAATCGTTGAAGGGATGTGTTTAGAGTTTTGCTAGAGCCCATAAGGTTGCGCTGAGCCGTGAGTGACGCGACGTTTGTATTTACCGAAATAGCCATGTTATAACCTCCATGTTTGTTTAGTCTACAGCATCCTTGCTGTAATCAGTTTTAAATTTTAAAAGATTGCTTACGATTATTTGTTTGTCCTACCTCCTTTTGTCATGAACGTGCATTTTAATTATGTTATCGGATAATGGTTTAAAAACTTAAGAGAAAATGTTAGTATTCTTTGAAACAATGTAATCGGCTCGGTTTTCATTTTCCCATTCATCAAAACTAAATTATTCATACAATGTTAATCCCTTTTGAGCGTAATTTTTCATGCTCAGAAATGATATCGGCATATATCATAAAAATATTTAATGTGAGGGTGGAATGGTTTTTCTTACCCCTGTAAATACAGGTGAAATCGATATTGAAAGAGGTCTGTTTCTTTCGACAGAAATGAGCAGGCAGCTTGCAAAGGAAATTAATAATGGCAATTTACAACTAAGCGCCGGTCTCGTTCCGGTGCATCTTCCATGGGATGGACTTTTCAAAAATTATTATGGTGAAAATGATAACCTGCGTGTTGGCGAGACAAAATGGCTTAAAGCAGGTTTACCATATATATATGATGGTTCTGAACTGCATGATAAAAAGCTTGTTGTTTTTCCAATGCATGGTCTTGGCGACCAATTGTATCTTGCCGTGGCGTTACGTGCCATTGCAGGATTATATCCAACGTTGAAGGTATTTATCGTAAGACCTTCAATTCAATCATCCGAGCAATGGTATAACTATATCTATCATGATAATTTTTTTTGTATAACCGGGCCAGTTGTAACGACTCATGAGATGACCGCTTATGACTATTATGTTGATGCCGAACATTTTGCACATATGAAGGCTTATGAGGGAGTTTATCCTCCTGAATTTTATATGGAGCGGTTGTTTTTTCACACGATCAATCATATCACGAATATGAGGCCGGTGATATGTTCGTGTCTCTTGGATCCTGCTAAAAAAAAATGTATGGATGAGTTCATGCAAAAACTCAGACACGGTGATAAACCGGTTGTATTTCTTAGTACCACGACCACGGGGCGTGTGAGGGATATCCCTGTCCATACGGTATTAAGCTTTATTGATGCTGCAAAAAAGGACTATTCATTTATTGTTTCAGCCTACAACAATAAAAATCTTGAAAATGAAATCCATAAATTGAGTCTGCCGAATGTTGTGCTGCCCGATGAACATATCAAGACCATTGACGGCCTGATATATTTATTAAGTGTCGTGGATTATGTTATTACTTCAGACTCCGGAATAACACATCTTGCTGAAGCACTTGAAACGCCATGTGGTTCGGTGTTTAATGTTGTGACACCGGTCGAGAGAACAAAACCTTATGAATTCAGTGAAGAAATGATGGTTGAGTTTGAAATACCGGGTGTATGCAAAACACCATGTTATGTTCATGCTCTGGAGGAATCCCAGGAATGTCCGGGAATGAAATGGCAAAATGAAATTGAACATACAGCTGTAAGACGTATTTATGCTCCCTGTATGCTTAACTTAACGGGTGAACATTTAATGATGCTTCTTGATTCACTTTCTACAAAGTTTAGGAAAGAAGTTCAGCAATCGGAATTTTCGGAGATTGATTCGATAATTGAAAACAATGTGTTCAGGAAAGATGTATATAATGTCGTTCCTGAGGGTTCTGCAAAAATTCTTGATTTTGGGTGTAATCAGGGGGAACTTCTTTTCAGGTTAAGACGTGATAAACATTGTACCGATTTGTATGGTATTGAAATAAATGAAGATTCAAAAGTGCTGTTTGATAAATACCTTGATGGGAGCTGGATTATAGATTTGGGTGACAAGGATGCTGAGCTTGATGATAACTATCTAAATTATTTTAATTTTATAATTTTACACGATGTTGTGGAACATCTTTACGATCCCTGGTATGTCGTCGAAAAATTAAGAAAATACCTTGCCCCGGAAGGTAAAATTGTGGTTGTCGTTCCAAATATTCAATATTGGGGTATTTTGGAGCAGATCGTCAATGGTTCTTTCCCTTATGGTGCCGGCGGTTTGATGAACGAAGATCATATCCGATGGTTTACCTGCAGCAGCATCATTGAACTGGCATTAATCGCAGGCTATGAAATTGACTATTTTCTTCCCTTATTCCCCCCGGGTACGGATTTATCGGGCTATAATGAACGTCGGATCCATAAGGCCTTACGCTTTCCACCTGCCGAAAATGGTGAAAACGGAAAATGTGAGGTTCAGATCACCTTTGATATGGATTTAAAAAAGAATTATTATTTGTTTCTGGCCAATAAAATTTTGCTTGTCTGTCGTAACAGTCCAAAACCCGTCTGCTTAAAAAGGCTAACTGTCGGTGGGCTTCAAGAAAGAAAAAAGGCGTTGAATATTAATTTTAAATGTAACATGGATTGAGCTGATTATTATTTATAAAATCGGATAGATAATGGCTAAAAAAAATAAGAAAAACCCCTTAAAACAATCAGAGCAGATAATTATAAATCAAAAATTAATGGAAGGTGTCGCTTTTCATCAACGTGGTCAGTTTCAGGATGCTTTGAATTCTTATAATGAAATTCTTGCGATCATGCCGGAACAGGCCGACGCCTTGTACTTATCTGGCGTTTTATTCCATCAAGCCGGGCAGGATGAAATTGCAGTTGAACTCATTCAAAAGGCCACAACATTTAATTCTTCAAATCCTGAATATTACAGCACATTGGCAAAGGCCTATAATAATCTTGGGCTTTTTTATCAGGAACAGGGTGATTCTCAAAAAGCACTGGATTCTTATGGTAAAGCCATTGACATTAAACCGGATTTCACTCTGGCATTAAACAATATCGGACTGATTTATCAGAACAATAAAGACGATAACAGGGCCGTCACGTGCTATAAAAAAGCAATCGCTATTGATTCTTCATTTTATGAGGCCTGGGTAAATCTCGGGAATGTGTATCAGGATCAGCAATCGTTTGATGACTCCCTTGACTGTTATAAAAAAGCTCTGGATTTAAATCCATTGTCCTGGCAGGTGTACAATAATATCGGGACGATTTTGCAAATTCGTAATGAGTTTGACGCGTCACTCGCGTATTTTAATAAAGCCATTGATTTATGTCCGGAATATGCGGATGCCTATTATAACAAAGGGTGTCTTTTCCAAAAATTAAAAGATGATGAAAAGGCCATGGACAGTTATAAAAAATGCATTTGTTATTCACCCCATCACGCGAATGCCTATAACAACATGGGTAATATTTATAAAAAACAGTTCAACTATAGTGATGCCTTCGCCTGTTATTCCGAAGCACTAAACATAGATCCTGACTTATCCGGAGCGTCAAGCAATATTGGCATGTTGTTTCTTGAAATGAATGACCTTGAATCAGCCGTTCACTGGATCGAAAAAGCCCTTTCAGTTAATCCTGATAATGAAGATATTTTATATAATATGGGGTTAGTATGTCTTAAGAAAAAAATGCCTGAAAAATGCCTGGAATTTTTAAACAGGGCGAATATGATAAACCCCCGTTCATTCAATGTAAACTATCTCTCCGGGAATATTTATAAGGACAACTCTCAATTCAATTCAGCCATTGAACATTATAAAAAAGCGTTAGAGATTGAACCCGAGTCAGGAATTGTTATGGATCAACTGCTGTCGGTTTTTCAGAAAGGATGTTTTTGGGACGACTATAAAATTTATTTTGATAAATTAAGCGCGTTGAAAGAAAAGGATCATACTTTTTTTGAGCTCCCATTTCATTGTTTAAGCAGATATGATGAACCTGAAAAAATACTGCATGCCTCCAAGGCTTATAGTGATGAGATCGATATTAAAATACTGAATTACAGGAAAAAATATGATTACCAGGCAAAGAAACGTCAAAATCAAAAGCTGAAGATCGGTTATCTCTCCAATTCGTTCTCCAATCATCCCGGAGGACATCTGATTGCAAGTCTTTTTCTTCACCACGATAAAAACAGGTTTACCGTTTTTTGTTATTCATACGGACCGGATGACGGAAGTATTTACAGACAAAAAATTGAACAGGGCTGTGATGCCTTTGTCGATATAAGCACGTTGCCTCACACGGCGGCAGCCGATAGAATTTATCACGACGGCATTGATATCCTGATCGATCTGCGGGGGCATACAACCGACAGCCGACTGGAGATCGCAGCTTTAAGGCCCGCACCTGTGCAGATTGTGTATCTTGGTTTTCCAGGTACAAGTGGGGCTTGTTTTTTTGATTATATCATTGCGGATCATAGTGTTGCCCCACCGGGACATGATAAATACTATACGGAAAAAATTATCAGAATGCCTCATTGTTACCAGGTAAATGATATAAGTCAGGTCGTTTCAAAAAGAAATTTTACACGAAAGGATATGGGTTTACCCGAGGATGCCTTTGTTTTTTGTTCATTTAATAATTCTTATAAATTTGAACCGGATTCATTCCATCTATGGATGTCAATTCTCAAGAAGACTCCCGGTAGTGTCTTATGGCTTCTTAAGAGCAATGAATTCATGGTGCAAAATTTAATGAATGAAGCCCAAAAAAGAGGGCTTGATTCCAAAAGGATAATATTCGCTGAAAAAATGCCTAAGGATGAACACCTTGCACGACATGCTCTTGCTGATTTGGGCCTTGATACACTGATATATAACGGGCATACAACGACAAGTGATGCATTAATTGCCGGAGTACCCGTGGTGACAGTTTTAGGTGAATGTTTCCCCGCCAGAGTATCCGCGAGCATACTCAAGGCATCCGGAATGGATGAATTGGTTGCAAATACACGTGAAGACTATGAGCTTATGGCACGTGATTACGCTTTAAATCCTGATAAAATGAGACTGTTAAAACAAAAATTACGTAATAATATTCACGCAACGCCACTTTTTAATACCTCTTTATTTGCGTCTGAACTTGAGAAAAAGTATCTATGCGTATGGAAGGATTATTTGTCAGATCTATAAGTTTTATACTGTTGAAAAGAGGAGATATTTCATTGAATGGATAAGCATTATCGTGAACTTTTAATGGGTTGTGGGTCACGAATCGAAAAAGATTTGTATATTGGGGACAATAAGGCGTTTAGTCATGTAACCCGCCTTGATAATAATCCGGATCATAAACCCGATGTCTTGTGGGATTTAACGATTCATCCTCTACCATTTGAAGACAATACCTTTGATGAAATACATGCATATGAAGTTCTTGAGCATTTGGCTGTTCAGGGTGATTATCAGTTCTTTTTTTCGGAATTTTCCGAGTACTGGCGTATTTTGAAACATGGCGGCTATTTCCTGGGATCCTGCCCGGATAGGAATTCTGAATGGGCATGGGGCGACCCCTCGCACAAACGAATTATTCAAAAAGAAAATTTTGTTTTTCTTGACCAGGGAGAATACGCAAGGCAGGTGGGAGAGACACGGATGAGTGACTTCCGATATCTGTATAAGGCAGATTTTAAATTGGTTTATTGCGAAATAAAGGTCAAGACGCTACAATTTGTTCTTCAAGCCGTTAAATCATACTGAATTTCATGTCCATCAGTCAATTCCTCGAGGATTTTAGTGGCACGAACATCATTATGTTCCGAGCCGTATCTTTTGCAAAATCCATGGTGAAGAAGGTGAGATGAGTCGGAAAAACAAAAAAATCAAAAAACATAACGTGATATCAAAGCCATTGGGATTGATTCCGAAGGGTGACGGTCGGGTCTCATCGGATCCCTGTGCCCAAACGCCTACGTTTTCGGGGGAGAATGATGTTTATGAAAAAAATATCCAGGTCCTTCGTAAACATCATCCCCACGTTGAAACACTGTTGGATGAACGAGCACCTTTTGGCATGGAGGTGCGCTTGTCCTCGTCGGGTGTTCCCAATCTTTTGATCACCAAGGCCCATGGCGAGGTCATTCCTCTTTACAGGGATGAGGACATGGCAACGGAGTCGGCCAGTTTGAGAAAGGACATAAAGCACCTTAAAGGAAAGGTCCTGTGTGTTATGGGCGCAGGATTGTTTATTCATGCCGGTTCGATTCTCGATATGGTCGGCAATCTGAACCTGGTTGTTTTTTTTGAAGCGTTTCCTGCACTTTTCAAAGCAGCATTGATGGCCTATGATCTGACCACCGTCCTTTCCCATCCGAATGTCAGGCTTGCCATCGGCGATTCGGCAGATCCTTACGGCATTATCAATGATGAACGTGACAGACTGTTTACCAATGATTTTGGTGAGTTCCTGGAGTACGGACGGGTGGTATCCTTGGCTCCCGAATGGTACAAAACCAAAAAGGTCCTATTTGATCAGTTTCTCAAACGTAGAAAAATATCAAAAGATACTGTGGCCTTTTCCGGAAAAAGTTTTCTTGAAAACAGCTTCAAAAACCTTCTTGCATTAACCGAATCACGACCTATACACGACCTTCATGATTGTTTTAAAGGGATTCCTGCAATTGTCGTGGCTTCAGGGCCTTCATTGTCGAAAAATATCCATCACCTGAAAACCATTGACGGCACGGCCTTGATTATCGCAGCCGATTCCGCCCTGGCCCCTCTAATGGCCGAAGGGATCACGCCCCACATGATTGCATCGGTGGATAATAACGATTTTACCTTTGAAAAATTGGCGCCATTCATTGACATTCTTTCTGATGTGGATCTGGTCTATATCCCGAATGTAACCTCAAAAATCGTCAACGGTATCCGCTTCAAATCAAAATAT
Source organism: Pseudomonadota bacterium (assembly GCA_018818835.1). Taxonomy (GTDB): domain Bacteria; phylum Desulfobacterota; class Desulfobacteria; order Desulfobacterales; family Desulfolunaceae; genus JAHIRD01. The sequence continues at coordinate 86,016 of JAHIRD010000060.1, read as the reverse complement.
TATGCATTTCCTGATGGCTCTATCCAGACGTTGTTCAATCGGATTCTCGGTCGCGAAGGAAAGGTCCTTGAAGATATTCATTCCGTGATCCATCTTGCCTTGGCCACGGCCCAGGTCGCTGGGTGTGATCCCATCATTTTCATGGGACTTGATCTTGCGTTTTCCGGAGCACGAGATCACGTCGACGGCACAATTCTCCATTGGGGAAACAACAAAGGCAAAAGTCCTTCCGACGTGATGGTCGAAAGTATTCATGGCGATATGATTACAAGCTCCAATGGGTTTATCGGCATGATTGAGATTTGTCAGAGAATGATCCAAACCGTACCCGACAGAACATATATTGACGCCACCGAAGGGGGGGCAAAAATTGGCGGAACAAAGATCCTGGCCTTGGCAAGTGCCATGGAACACCATTGCCTTCAATGCACGGACTTCTCTGAAATTAAACGACCGCTATCGGCACAAATTGCGCCAAATGCTATTTTACATGAGTTGAAAAAATTGAACCATGATCTTGGTCAGGTCTTAGAAAAGATAGCTCGTTATATGACTGAGCAGGAACGTGTCGACTCATATCTTGCAAATCAGCCGGCTGGAATTGATCCCGGCTCATTGCCGAATAAAATTATACGATCCGTGCAAGTCATGGACAGAATAAACATACAGCTTGAAAATGAACAAACGGTTTTGTTTGTGAAAAGTATTATACTTGAAGGCCATGACCGATACAAAGAACTTGAAGTGGAGGCCATGGAAAGTCGTTCATCCGTGGGCCATCGGTTTTCTGCAGCATTGACACAACAGGCTTTTGTCCAGTCTCTTCGAAAAGCCGGACTGGAGTTTCTTTCGAAACAGTTTGTCCAGGCCATGTCATGGATAGACATGATCATTGACTTGGAAAACAGGAAAAATTTCCCCGATCACATCATGGTTGAAAAAATCGAACAATTGATACGTCAAGGTTATCTTACCCTGGCTGAAACAATGGTCGAAAATATTAATCAACAACCCGAAAAAGACTATTTTCTGGGATGTATCGCTCTAAAAAATGCACAGATAGAAAAAGGTAAGGCTTTTTTTCTAAAAGCACGTGATAAGGATGAGAACCTGTCGTCAAAGATACAGGTCTTTAAAGAGTCAATTGTCAATGAGTGGCTTAAGCAAAATCAGTTCCAGGCTGTTAGAAACATTGCCATTGACCTCGTTCTGGAGCTGGAGCCCGGTCATCCTGGGGCGATTCAATTGAAACAAGAGTTGCTTCTTCAAAGGGCGAGGGAATTGATTGTTAATGGGCGAGGTGAGATTGCCTTAAATGAACTGCAGAATGAATATAATCGATTTCATTTTGATGATAGTGAGCTTTTAGCGACCCTCTCATTTCTTTTATTGGATAAGGGAAAGGCTGAGGACGGGCTTAATATTTTAAAACAATTCATTACAAAAGACTACGACAATCAAGATAAGATTTCCTTGATTCAAACCCATTTTAAAAAAATGTTTGATGGGTCTTGTTCGCTGAAAGACTTCCCCTGGATGGAATACCTGGTGGGCTATGCTGGGCGTGAATTATGGGCAAAACGTGCTTTGCAGGAATTTTTCTGGTCCCATGTTGGAGATCGACCCTGGAAAATCATCTGGAAGCAGATATCGTCATTTGAATTGGATGAAATCGGTAAGTACCTGGAGGCCTGGAAAGATATTAAAGACCTCCTTCCCGACTGGTATTATTTGGAATCACACAGATTGTTGGCGTTGCAAAAATTTAACAGCGCTGAATTGACCTTAAAACAAGCCATTTCCACTGAAACCGATACAATCCATTTTAAAGGAAAAAAAGGGGGGCTATATTATTCATTATGTCTGTTTGCACTATACATGGGCGAAGAAGAAAAAGCTGTGTCAATCATCAAGGATGTAATTTTTCGCTTTTCAGACATACTGTTCAGTTTCACGGCCTGCTTGCTATTTATTCGCAATAACGAGGAATCTCTGGCCGAGGACATATTAAAGGAAATAGTGCATAAAAACGATGAAACCTCATGGCTCAAGTATGTTGTTGAGTTTTGCCAAAAGCCAGATTTGATAAGGGTTGTTAAACAGTATAATAGTTTTTTATTTTTATCTGTATATTACTATATCTTTGGGAAAAGCTGTATGATGGGTGAATCGTCAGTTTTGGGGGCGCTTTTTTTTCGGGCGGCGGTGAACCATGATTCAACTATTTTGAATAGGGATGACGGGCTTTGGCTTTGTGATATAATTCAAAAAAAATGGGAAGAAGAAACATCTGAAGTTGAACACTGTTTAAAAAAGGGCCAAATCAATCAAGCAAAAAAAATAGTAGACGAGTGGACTGATACACGATGTGCGCTTAATAACTTTCATCGTGTTAAGGCTGTGATCATAGAAGTGGAAAACGGAGTCGAAAAAGCGATTGAGTATCTGCAGGAACGTTTAAAGGATGAATCCGATAACCCTGACGTATACATTTACATGACAACGTTATTGTTTGATACCGGACGACGGGACGAGGCACAACAGACATTGGAATCTGCTGTGAAATTGAATCATCATGCTTCAACGCTATGGGAAGACATGGGTGATGTGTTGTTCCAGGAAGGGGAGTTTGATGAAGCGGTCAGGTTTTATGAAAAATGTTTTTCAGCGCAACCTCAAAAAATAGATGTACTTCGGAAAATCGGGGATAGTTACCGAGCCAAGGGCAATCTCGATTCCGCAATTATGGCCTATCGAGCTGTCATAGAAAAAGATAACACCAATGAACGGGCCAGGATGAGTTTGGAAGAGCTTCTGGGATAGTAGATATCTGATCACGTATATGGTTTAGGGAATGGAGAAGCCCCTCATCTCACTCGTGCTTCAAGCCTTACCAACGGTTTTTCGGGTTATGAAGATATCCCACTGCTTGTTTTTTGGTGTAGAATTCCTGAAGGCTTTTCAATAACCATGCGATTTCATCAAGGGGATTTATGTGACTGGTTGAATGGTGGATGGTCAGCCTGTCAATCATATATACAAAAAGATTGGAAAGGTTTTCAGTCGTTTCAACGTGGTTCATCATTGAAATGACCTTGATGGCTTCATGGATATGATCCGAAGCCATATCCGCCATATCCATCTTACGTGCTTTCTTCGCCATGTCTATACTCTGCAAAGCATTTTCATATCGAAAAAGAGCCTGTTTTTTGTCTGAACGAATGGGTGGCTGCGAAATGAGGTTCGATGTCACGTCTGACTTGTGATTGTCAATGTCCATTATTCATCCTCCCTATGGGTGTTTGCCACGTCTGATTATGATAGGTATAGCAAATTCGATGCCATTTCATAAATGGGTGCCTCAGGGGGATATTGAAACTACATGATTATTTAACTGGCTGAATTTTATGGCTTATGGTGATATTGCAATGCGCCTTGGAGTGTGACTTGGCGTCAAAATTCTGACGGGGGTATTTTTTAAAACTATGCTTGCATTTCAGAATAAAGCGGGTTATTATCTACTATCATCCACTCATTGACTGGATGGCGAAAGACCAAAAAATGGTTTTCTTGCTAAATTTATAATACTATTCTTTTCAATCTGAACCTAACTTCGACCTGATTCAATACATTAATTACAGGCACCAACCGTATATTTCTGATTAAATTGTCCCTTTGATGCATGTTTTATCGACCATTAAGTGAATGATCAATAAACCTATAAAAAAGATACATTATGATAGAACCTTTTCATTCAAGATACCTTTTGCCGACCAAGGATTTCAGGTGCCTTTCTGTGCTCCTCACCATTCATGAGGTTCCTGCGATCAGTCAGACACGGATCGGGAAGGCCACCCATCTCAGCAGCTCCATGGTGAATAATTATATTAAGAAATTCAAGAGCGACGGCCTTATCAAAGTGATCGGTGATACAAACAGGACCACCAGCTACCATCTGACAGAAGCCGGTTTTGATATGCTTTCATCGAAACTTCTTGATTATTCAGCAGAAATTGTTCAGCTGTATACCTCGGTTAAAAAAGAGATCATACGTATTTTAAACGGATTCTATAACGAAGGGATCCGGCAGGTCGTTTTTTACGGGGCCGCTGAAACGGCGGAAATCGTCTATGCCGCTTTACAGGAAACTGAGATATCTCTGATGGGAGTTATCGACGGCGATCCCCAAAAAAAAGGCCAGATATTCAATGGATATACCATTCAATCGTTTGAGGGTCTCAAGGATCTTAAGTTCGACGCGGTCATCATTGCCTCATTCGGGAAACAGGAAGAAATTTATCGATCCATTAAGGCTGTATCAGACGGAAGAATCGTTATTAAGCGACTTTCGGATTTATAAACCAAGGTAACAGGTGATGACTATGGCAAATACGGTAAATCTGGCTGGAAAAACGATTGGTGCCGGCTATCCGGTCTTTACGATTGCCGAAATCGGAATCAATCATAACGGCGATATCGATGTTGCTTTAAAACTTATCGAGTTGGCAGCCAGAGCCGGGTTTGATGCGGTCAAGTTTCAGAAACGTACACCTGTCTTGTGTGTTCCCTTGGACCAGAGGGATGTGATTCGTTCAACACCCTGGGGTGAAATGACCTATATGGAATATAGGGAAAAAGTCGAATTCGGGGTGAATGAATACAAAATTATCGATCGCATGTGCAAGGCATCAGGAATTCTCTGGTTTGCATCCTGCTGGGACATTCCTTCGGTGGACTTTATCGAAGCCTTTGATACGCCTTGTTTCAAAATTGCTTCGGCCTGCCTCACAAATGATGACCTCTTGAATTACACCCGGAAAAAGAAACGACCCGTTATCCTGTCAACGGGTATGTCTACCATGGACGAAATCAAGCGTGCCGTGTCTTATCTTGATCGGAGGAATCTGCTTCTTGCACACACCACCAGTACCTATCCTTGCGATGTGAAAGAGCTGAATTTGAGGATGATCAGAACGCTGGATGATCAGTTCTCATGCCCGGTGGGCTATTCGGGCCATGAAAACGGTCGCCTGATGACTCTGGTTGCCATGGGTGCAGGTGCAATGTTCATTGAACGTCACATCACGCTGGATAAAAACATGTGGGGAAGCGACCAGGCAGCATCCCTTTGTCCGGATGAATTCGTAGCACTTATCAAAGAAATACGAGACGTGGAAAGAGGGCTTGGTGATGGCCGGAAATGTATCTATGAATCTGAAATGCCGGCATTAAATAAATTGAGAACCCGCCAGAACTGCCGACCCAGGAAAGAAAAAATTCATGTCTCATCAGTATCGGAATTGAATTGATATTTGTTTCTATATGTCTGTAATAATTTATTAATATTAGTTTATTATTGTTCGTGATATCTCGGATGACAGATGGATTTTCGTCCTAATCCGTGTCTGATAACAGGTGCATGTAAACCAGGGGGCGGAGCTTTATCTTCAATGAATATCGTCATGCTAACGGAAAATGATCCGGCAGGAATGGGAATTGCTTTTACCCATGCCATAAACAGATACACCGATCACCGTTGCCGCCTGGTATCCTGTCAGGAACGCTATGGAATTAACTTTGAAAAAGATATCTATGCTCCTGATATAAAGGATGATAATGGCTTTCAAACACTTGATGGGATTCTTAAGGACGCCGATATTTTTCACTTCCATATTCTGTCTGATGAAACCATGTCCTTCGGATCTCTTCGGGTCAAGGACTATATCAAAGGGAAAAAAATCATCCACCATCATCACGGACATCCCGAGTTCAGGGCCAACCCGGATTCATTTTGCGCAAAATATCGTGACCTAGGACGAAAAATGCTTGTAAGCACACCGGACCTGCATCGCATGGCTCCCGAGTCGACATGGATTCCGAATATTGTGCCCCTGGATCATCCTTTGTTTATGCCAGCCCAAACACGGAGAAATGGAAAGGTAAAGATTTGTCAGGCACCCACACGAAAAGATCTTAAAAATACAGATGATTTTATTCATGTGACCGACCGCTTGAAATTAAGATTGCCTCAGATTGAGCGGGTGATCATAGAACAGACCCAATACCAGGATTGCCTGAACGAAAAAAAAACCTGTCATATTCATTTTGATCATATGCAAGGTTATTACGGTGTGTCCTCCCTTGAATCATTGAGCCAGGGAAAACCCGTCATTGCCGGGCTGGATGACTGGAATACAAAATACATCAAACGATTTACCGGGAGAGACTCTCTTCCCTGGTGCATTGCGAAAAATAGAGAAGAGCTTGAAAAGACTATAGAGAACCTGGTGATGGATCCTTATCTGTGCGACGACCTCGGAAAACAAAGCAGAGACTTTATGGTTAATGTCTGGAATGAAAAACGGGTTCTTGACATTCTTTTTCAAGTTTACAGTACCTTATAAGCAAAGGAGGCTGTTTTGGAAAATTTAAATGGTCATTTTAAAAAAGCAACATCAAAAGGTGATTTCAGCCGGCGATATCTGGGGTATTTGTCAGGGCTTCTTCAGGGAATCGACCCGGATACGATCAGTCAGATCATTGACACCATTGAAATCGCAGGAGATAACGGCAAGCACATCTATTTTATCGGAAATGGAGGCAGTGCAGCCATTGCGTCCCATTATGCCAACGATATTAATGTGGGAACCCGTGCCAGGGGCGTATCACCCATTAAGGCCACCAGCCTCACGGACAATCTGGCTTTGTTAACCGCCGTGGCCAATGATGAAGGTTACAACCGGGTGTTTGTCAGTCAACTTGAAGGACGTTTGCAACGAGGAGATGTGGTCGTTGCCTTCTCGGTGAGCGGTAATTCGGAAAATGTGCTGGAAGCCCTCGACTTTGCGGTGCGCCAGGGTGCTATCACCATCGGAATGACGGGCTTTGATGGGGGGCGGATGAAGGACATTACGGATATTCATCTTCATATACCCACATTTGAAGGTGAATACGGGCCTGTGGAAGATGTATTTTCAATCGTCGGACACCTTGTGTATACGTTTCTTAAAATGAATCGAAGGGGTAAGGCAGATCTTTTTCAGCTTCATCCGCTGTTTGCAAGCGAAGGGGTCTGACATGAAATTGACGGATCTGAATACGCTTGCAGACACGATCAGGGAACTCAAAGAACAGGGTAAGACCGTGGTTCACTGCCATGGAGTCTTTGACCTTCTGCATATCGGTCATATCCGTTATTTTGAAGAGGCTGCTAGCATGGGCGATGTGCTTGTGGTGACGGTCACCCCGGATCGGTTTGTGGACAAGGGCCCTTACCGTCCAGCTTTTCCGGAAGAATTGAGGGCCGAGGCGGTGGCATCCCTGAAAATGGTGCATTACGCCGCCATCAACGCCTGGCCCACAGCCGAGGAAACCTTGCGACTACTCCGGCCCGATGTGTATGTAAAGGGATCGGAATTCAAGAAACTAGTCAGCGATAAAACCGGCAAAATACAGCGGGAAAATGATGTTGTGGATGAAATCGGAGCACGAATTGCATTTACCCACGATATCGTGTTCAGCTCATCAAATCTGATCAATCGCTATCTGTCCAACCTTCCCCGTGAAATTGATGATTACATTAAACTGTTCAGGACTCGCAACAGTCTTTCGGAGATCACCCAACTGCTGGAACGAATGGCAGAACTCCGGGTTCTTGTCATAGGCGATACCATACTCGATGAATACCAATACTGCGAACCCATGGGGAAATCCACCAAAGACCCGGTTCTGACTGTGAAATACCAGTCAAGAGATCTTTTTGCCGGAGGCGTTCTCGCCGTGGCCAACCATGTGGCCAATTTCGCAGGATTGGTTCAGCTTGTCACCGTGATCGGTGAAAGGGATTCCCATGAAGCGTTCATTCGATCCCAGCTCAAAGATAATGTCGCTTTGTACCATGAAGTCCAAAAAGGCGCTCCTACTCTGATCAAACGGCGATTTGTTGACGGGTATTCCTTTAACAAGATGTTTGAAGTTTACATCATGGACGATTCCGGCCTTTGCAAAGAAAAAGAATCGATCATGTGCCAATGGCTTGAGGGCAATATAGATAAGTATGACCTTGTGATCGCCTCGGATTTCGGCCACGGTGCCATCAGTGATGCTATCGTATCACTACTCTGCGAGAAATCGCTCTTTCTTGCCGTTAATGCCCAGGCTAACTCTGGGAACAGAGGATTTCACACCGTGACCCGATACCAACGGGCCGATTATGCATGTATCGCCGAACACGAAATTCGACTTGAAATGCGAAATAAAAACGGCAGCATCCAACCCATGATGCAAAAGCTTTCAGCACACCTTGGTACAAAACAGTTTGTGGTTACCCGGGGCAGAAAAGGGAATGTGGTCATGAACGACACAGGCGTTAGTGTCGATGTTCCTGCCTTTGCAACGCACGTGGTTGATCGCGTGGGGGCAGGGGATACGGTTTTCTCACTGACCGCCATGGCGTCCTATCTTGGTGCATCCGATGAAGTCATCGGTTTTCTGGGCAATGTTGTGGGCGCCATCTCGGTGGGTGTGATCGGTAACAAGAAATCGATTGATAAGCTTAGCTTGAACACGTTTTTGACCTCCCTTTTAAAGTAAGGGATTCACGATGACTACCACTCCATTGAAACATATGACGATGACAAAACGACACAAAGAATTTGATTGTTCAGCTCTGACGATTCTCCCCCTGTCTGAACGCCGGAGCGATCTTTGTCTGGCGGATATCTCTGAGGTTTCCATGCCTCCTGTCGTGAGCCCGGTTTTTAAAATACTCGGTTCCAGAATAAGGGCGGCAAGAAAAAACGGTGCCAGTGTTATTTTGATGATGGGTGCCCATGTGATTCGTTCCGGGGTCCAGAAATATCTTATCAATCTGATGGAAAAGGGGTTTATTTCATGTATCGCCTTGAACGGGGCAGGAATCATTCATGATTATGAGTTTGCCTTGGCAGGAGCCACCACCGAATCTGTGGCGTGCTATATCCGGGACGGACGATTCGGGTTATGGCATGAAACCGGAAAAATCAACGATATCGTTTCAAAGGGAGCCTCACAGGGCAGGGGCCTTGGGGAATCAGTGGGTAAAGCCATTTTTGAGGGTGACTATGCTCATAAAGACATCAGTTTGTTTGCTGCAGCATACAGGTTGGGTATCCCCGCAACCGTTCATGTTGGGATCGGCTATGATATCATCCATCAATTCCCAAATTTTTCAGGGGCGGACTATGGCCAGGCAAGTCACGTTGATTTTTTGCGGTTTACCCATGTGATGGAATCTCTTGAACAGGGAGGGGTTATGATGAACTTCGGCAGCGCTGTCATGGCTCCGGAAGTCTATCTGAAGTCACTTTCCATGGTACGGAATGTTGCCAGACAGACGGGCAGATCCGTCCGGAATTTTACAATGCTGGTTTGCGACCTTGTTGATCTTCCTGATGATTTTAAACGCGTACCCCAAAAAACAGAGCCCGGATATTATTTCAGACCCTGGAAAACGATGCTTGTGAGAACCATGGAGGATGGTGGGCAAAGCTATTATGTGAAAGGCAGACATTTGGAAACAATACCCCAGCTTTGGGCGGCGGTGTCATTGCAGGGAGAAAAAAATGTCTGACGAATACAGGATCGACAGCCATAAGCTGATGTATCATCCCCGGCGGGTTGCACAATGGCTCGAATCTGGAGATGACTGGGACAAAGTTAAACAAATTTATCCCATATATATGGAATTTTCTCCCACAGGCGCCTGTAATCATCGGTGTATTTTCTGCGCCATGGATTATATCGGGTATAAACCGAAATGTCTGGATATGGACGTAATGAAACGTGTCTTGCCCGAGATGGGGCGGGTTGGGGTTAAAAGTGTTATGTTTGCTGGCGAAGGTGAACCTTTATTATACAAACATATTTACGCGCTTGCAACGTTGACTGTTGAGTCGGGTATCGATATTGCCTTTACCACAAACGGTGTTTTACTGACTAAAAAAAATGTCGATAAAATCCTACCCATAACAACCTGGATCAAGGTCAGTATCGACGCCGGAACACCTGCAACATATGCATTGATCCATGGAACACAACAAGCTGATTTTATAAAGGTCGTTGAAAATCTGAAATATGCGGTAGACTATCGAAACAGAAACGGATTTTCCTGTACGATCGGAGCGCAGGTATTGCTCCTGCCGGAAAACAGTCATGAGCTAAAAACACTTGCAAAAATCTGCCGTGATGAAATCGGCTTGGATTACCTTGTCATCAAACCTTATTCGCAGCATATGTTCAGCAAAACCCGCAAATATGCAGGGCTTAATTACGAACATCTCCATGAGCAAGCTAAAGAGATACCTCGATTGTCAAACGACACATTTAAGGTGTTATACAGATCAGAGACAACCGGTCATCTGATCAGCAGGAGCAGTTATTTCAAATGCTGTAATGCAACGCCGTTTTTCTGGGCATACCTTGGTGCGAATCATGATGTGACGGCCTGCAGTGCGTTTTTAAAAGATGAGAGATTTACTCTTGGAAATCTTGAGACTCACTCCCTGAAGGACATATGGGAAAGTGAAACACGAAAAAAACTGTTTGAGACACTGCGCAATTCGTTTGATCTTGGAGAATGCCGTGTGAACTGCAGAATGGGAAGTATCAACGAATATTTAGAGGGTTTGAAAAAACCGCATCCCCATGTGAATTTTATATAAGAACCACCATGTGGAATCAACACTGATTCTTTAAATTTTTTTATATCGATTATCACTTTTTAAAAGGACACTTGATCATGAAAGTCCTGCTTATAGGATCTACCGGGGTGATGGGAACGGCGCTGCAATCCGAGAATCGCGGCCGGTTTCAGATAACACCTAAGGATCACAATGATCTGGAAATCAAAGATGTCAATCAGGTCCGAAGGGTTTTGGATGAGGAAAAACCGGACTATGTCATCAACACCTCGGCGTATCTTGGCGTAGAACCCTGTGCTGCTAATCCGGGTGAAGCGTTTGCCGTAAATACGGAAGCGGTGAGAAACCTTTCCAAATTGTGTGATAAACGAAATATCTGTCTTGTACAGTTCAGCACCGATTCAGTGTTTGACGGACGTAAGGGTGATCTTTACACAGAAGATGATCAGCCGAATCCGCTAAATTTGTATGGTATGACTAAGTATATGGGTGATTTATTCGTCAGGAATCTTTGCCGGAACTATTATATCATCCGAATCCCGATTTTATTTGGTCCACGCCAAAATGCCGGGAGCATCTTTATCGATAAAATGTATCGGCATGTATTGTCCGGTGCGGATGAACTGCGAATCGCAGATGATGTAATTTCCTGTCCTTCATTCAGTAATGACATTGCACAAGGTGTCTATTCGCTCATGGATTCGGGTAAGGAATGTGGCCTGTATCATATTAAAAATGAAGGGGTTGCAAGTCTTTATGACTTTGCAAAGGTCTTTTTTGAAAAAATGAAATTGCCTGTACGGATTTTAAGAGCAAAAGCAGCTGATTTTTCAGTCAATGAAACAGAAATGAAACCCTTGAATACGGCTATATGTTCAGTGAAAACGGATCACATGCGCCCGTGGCAGGACGCCATGGAAGATTACATAAAAATTCTGAAATCTCAACCCCAGGAGGCTTTGTGAATAATCGGGATAAATATATTATGGATGGCCATAAAATGCTCTGGCACCTTGATCGGATTTCAGAATGGCAGAAGGGAGAGCGGATACCACCCCTTCATATCGATGTGGGGCTCAGCAAGGGATGCAACATTGCCTGTGAATACTGTTTTGGTATTATGCAGGGTAATCAGTATAAGAAAGGGAAAACGACATTTTTTCCGCGAGACCCCTTGTTAAGGTATGTCAGGCAGGCGGGTGAGGTTGGTGTTCGATCCATGGCGTTTATCGGTGAGGGTGAACCCCTGTTGAATCCCCACGTCTATGACGCTGTGGTGGAAGGTCAGAAATCAGGGGTTGATATAGCCCTCGGCACCAATGGGATTCTTTTCGATAAAGGACCAGACGGTGAGAAGGCTCTGGAGCATCTTACCTGGATTCGTTTTAACATCAGTGCCGCATCCGATGAAGCGTATCGCCGTATCCATCGTAGTCATGACTTTCAAACAGCTCTCGATAAAATTCGATTTTGCGTTGAATACAAGCGAAAAAAGAATTTAAAGGTTACCATCGGTTTGCAAATGGTTCTGACACCGTCCAATGTCGATCAGGTTCTGCCCCTTGCAACGCTGGGCAGTGAACTGGGTGTGGACTACCTTGTTGTTAAGCAGTGCAGTGATACTGTTGAGAACAGTCTTGGGGTTTTTAACAATCTTGGTGAATACGATACGTATTCGGATATTCTGAATGAGGCTGAAGCCCTCAGCACATGTGATTACAGCGTTGTTGTTAAATGGCGTAAGATCGGAGAGAAGGGGGTTCGAACGTATAACCAGTGTCTGGGTGTCCCCTTTCTTCTCTATTCAAGCGGCGATGGCAAACTTTATCCCTGTGGCATGTTTTTTGACCATAAAGAAGAAGAATACAGGATGGGGGATCTGATTGAACAATCGTTTATCGAGATACTTCAAAGTAAGCGCTATCAGGATGTTGTGGATGCAGTGAAAAAAATAGATGTTCACCGGTGCTATTCGGGCTGCAGAACCAATGCCATCAATGAATTTCTCTGGGATATAACAAAGAACGCACCCCAGCATGTCAATTTCGTATAAGGCGTGAATGAAATGAGTTCACTTTCTCTTGCTGAAAAAATTGAACATCTCGGGCCATGGCAGCACCTTATTGAATTCGAGCCCGGGGTTTATTCGATCCCACGTGATCAGTGGGGACTACATAAGATAATTTCGGCGCAGCACTACATCGCGAAAACACTCTTTCCCATATTGGAGAGGCTTACCAGGGGATCCTTTGAGGATAAAACTGTTGTGGATATCGGCTGTATGGACGGGTGGCTCTCTCTCTTGTTTCAGCGCCATGGTTTCAGAAATATTGTCGGAATTGACGGTGATTCAAGATCTGTTGCCCAGGCCTGTTTTGTCAAAGAGTATTTTGGATTGGATAATCTCGATTTTATCTGCACGAATGTCGAGGGGTTTCATCCGGCGAAGTCCTTTGATATTTCATTGCTGATGGGTGTCATCAATCATGTCTGCAATCCTGTGGAATTTCTACAAAGGGTGTTTCACATGACCCATGATTTTTTGATCATGGACTTTGACGCGTTATTACCTGATTCTGATTATCCGTCACTGAAAGACAGAGCGAAAGTACCGGAATACTGGGGAACAATGGCCTGTCATTTTGAACAAAACGGTCCGTTCAAGCACGATGAGGGACAGAGACTGGTGTTTCAATATTCCAGGTCCGCGATTATCATGATGCTGCAATCTGTGGGATTCTGTAATATTATGGAAATTGTTCCCAGAATTGCCATCCCCGATTTCTATCGTCGTCATCGTGTATTTCTCTATGCTGAAAAACAGTCAGACAAAGCGTTTTTCAAAAAAGAGCTTGCACTCGAATCAAAATATAATGACGCTTCGGCTGCTTACCTGAGTGATATTGACCCTATTGCCGTTGTCGAGAATACCTTTGCCTTTGAACAAAGGCAGTTTTTATCTGAAAAAATTATTCCTGGAAAGTCATCCCTCGGGCCTGTTGAACAACTGAAGGATACCTATCGCCGGAACCTGAAATCGATTAGGGGTGAATCCATCTATGTATGGGGAACCTCCGGTGGATACGAAATGATGAAGGATCTTTTTGAAGGTCAGGAGATTGAAGCCTTTATTGACAGTGATCCAAAAAAGGCTGGGCAGTTTTTTGAAGGGAGACAGATTATCTCACCTGTTGAACTGAAGAGCAGGACATCCAAACCGATTTTTATCTGTTCGAGTTTTAAGGAAGAGATCTGTGAAGCAATCAGAAGGGATTTCCCACAATTTACATTGATTCCATAAAATAACAGGGCAATTTATGTCTAAGATAGTATTTTTGACAGTTTATGATGATTTTGCATTGGGTATCCGAATAATGAGCCGGTTGCTCGATGACAATGGTCATCATACAAGTCTTGTTTTCTTTAAACAGGAATCCTATGATGACCTGATTAAAGAACCAATAGATAAACCGATTAATTATCAGATAGTTGTGAATGGCAGATTGCGACGTGGATTATATGATGTCAATCCATGGACACCATTTGAGGTAGAACTTCTTCTGCAACATCTTTCAAAGATACAGCCGGATATTATTGCATTCAGTTCGAGGAGTTTTTTGAATCATCGAAACTCTGAATTACTCCAATCGATAAAATCACGATTTAAAGATGTACTCGTAATAGCAGGCGGATACGGGCCGTCATATAACCCTGAGATTTATTTGGACGTTTGTGATTATGTTGTCGTTGGTGAAGGTGAAGCCCCTATGCTTGAACTGGTATACGCTTTCGAGCAGGGCATAGAAATGAAAGGAATTTCAAATATAGTTTATCGGGAGAACGGAAGCATTATACGTAATTCTGTTCGGGCGATGGAAGTAAACCTTGACCAATACCCCATACCCAAGATGCATGAAAAAAATATTTTTTATATCGACAACAATCGTGTTTATGAGGAGGATCCACACAAAAAGTCATATTATCCAGTGCTTGCTGGAAGAGGATGCGTTGGGGCCTGTTCCTACTGCTCAGCAGGGCAGTGGAAGAACTTATATCTTGGAACGGGAAAAACTCCACCACCAAGACGCAGCAGAAGTGTGGAGAATGTTATTTCTGAATTGTTGAAGGCAAAAGATACCGGATACCAGTTTATAAATTTTTGTGATTCATTTTTAACAGGTTCTAAACGTTATCTGGCTGAGTTATTCAAACGTTATAAAGAAGAGATTTCGCTCCCATTTTTCGCTCATTTTTATACAAAGCAAATACTTACAAACCCGGAAATCTTGGGATGGGCATGTGAGGCAGGTCTTTATAGTACGGCCATCGGCATACAGAGTGGTTCAGACGTGTTTTCCAGAAACATATACGAACGGGATATCACGAGTGAGCAGATTCTTACCGTGGCAGAGATGTTTCATAAGAGGGGCATAAAAATGGATTATCATTTTATCTGCGGTAATCCTCTTGAAACAGAAGAAGATCTTATCGAATCCTGTGACATGGCCGCCCACCTTCCTTTGGATTGGGGAAAAGATAACCTTGTCATTTTTCAATTGCAATCTCTGCCTCAGACCCCCTTGACTGAGCGGCTTAAGACTAAAAACCTACCCATGGTTTCTGGAAATGACTGGTATTTTTCTGCTATGTTGTACTTTGTCAGGTTGTTTGTCGATAAACCGACGTTTGAAGACATTCGGTCGAGTCGATTCTTTAAAAAAAACCCACACTATCTGGAAGTACTCCTGAAAGAATTCTCCGGACAGAAAGAACACAAGGCCGAGGCTGATGCAGTTATTGAAGCGAACTATGAAACGATAGTCTGTAACAGGATGCTTGATCTTGTGGAAGATAAAATCCTCATATGGGGAACAGGTGGGGCCTATCAGGATAATAAACACCTGGCCTATGTCAAGGAGATTGAAGCACTGATTGACAATGATTCAGAAAAATGGGGTCAGCGTCTTGATGGTATCCGGATTGCCGGTCCGGACTATCTGAAGGATTCAGAATCAAAATCCGTCTTTATCTGCTCACACTTCCGCGACGAAATATCGAACCAGATACAGACATGCTATCCCGATATCACGATCATTCCCTGATGACAGGGAGTGCCTGAGGTTACATAAAACTGTTATGAAACTCAAAAAGACAGGTGGCATATTATGTGGATGATACTGTTTTTATTTATTTTGATGACGCTGCTTTTGGGGTGGGTCATGTTCGGATACTTTCTTTGCTTAGGGGCCTTAGGTCGGCTTAACCGACGGAAAGAACCGGTCCTGTCCGATTATACCCCGGTCATTTCTGTCATTGTTCCTTGTTACAACGAAGAAGAGCATATTATTGAAAAACTAGAAGATATCCTGAATTTGGATTATCCACGTAATTATCTGGACGTGGTTTTTGCAGATGGTGGCAGCAATGACGGCACCCTGAAATTACTTGATGAAAATATAAAAGATTATGATCATATCCGGGTTGTGAAGTGCGGGCAAAAAGGGAAGATCAATCAGCTGAATTATGTTTTGCCAAAGGTCCGCGGCGATATTGTGGTCAATACAGATACCGATGCCCGATTATCACCTGATCTTCTCAAATGGATTGCGGCTGAATTTGCTGTTGACACGAATGTATGGGTCGTTGGCGCATATTCCAGACCCCAAAATTCCATACTGATTGAAAGGTATTACTGGTCTGCTCAGAACAAGGGCCGTCTTATGGAGAGCAATGCCGGTACCTCATCAATCGTGATAGCCCAATGTTATGCGTTTAAAAGAGAGCTGATCAAACAGTTCCCTGAAGATGTGGTGGCTGATGATATCTATATTGCATTTCTTGCAAATACCCTTGGGTATAGGACCGTATATTCCCGCAGAGCTAAGGCGATGGAAATCCGGGCTCCCGAGAGTTACAGAGAATTCATAACGCATAAATTTCGTAAAAATAACGCGTTTCTTCGGGAATCACTTAGGTTTTTATATTTGCTGCCGAATATGACATCTTTTTGCAAGATGATGTTTCTGACACGCACGACACAGCTTTTATTTCTCCCCTGGATATTTTTGTTGTGGATCATGTTGGGTATGACAGCCCTGGTCTATTGCTGTTTTAGTATCACAGCGTTTGGGATAGTGCTGCTCAGCCTTTTGTTTATTGTAACGAGTTGTGTTTTTTCACATGTCGATCTGCCCGATGGTCATCATCAGTATTCGTTACGAACGGTTGTGACCGGTTTTACCGTGACACTGATCATCATGCTATGGGCCGGGATTAGCTATCCCTTTGTACGGCAATCAAGTAGTTACCGGCGTCTGGCCTCATCAGAGAAATTGTGCAAAAAATTAAATGAAGGCATCGTATGGAAAGATTGAAACGAACCACGAACTTATACACACATGAAAAAAAACGTTACCGACTTGACGGGTTTAATTCGGTTGCTATCTGGGGCGCCGGTGAACTCGGTATGCGTCTTTTTTTGGAACTTAGTGACGTGGGGATCAATGTTCCTTTCTATATCGATAGAAACCCGCCTCCTGATCAACGGGACATCACAAGGCCGGTGTTCCGGTTTGAAGAATTGCCTGCAGGGGAACTGGATCAGATCGATGCGATCTTTCTGGCTTTCTATACGTATAGACCCATTGTCAGAGAAACGATACAGACAGCAGGGTTTAATAAACCCTTATTTCACTTCCCAAACCGGTATGAATTCCTTGTTAACAAATATTTATCTTATAACCACAACACGGAAGAGAAGATTCTATTAAAGAGCCTGGAAAGTTACCTGGTGTCATGCCCGTCGCCTCTGATATTTTACGGTGCCGGTGAGCTGTGCCGTTATATGCTTGAGCACATGCCCGGGTTATGTTCTAAAATCATCTGTATCTGGGAAGATAATCCTGAAAAATGCGGGAAAGATGCAGGAACGATTCCAATCCTGCCATTTGGAGAATCTTTACATACACCGGGTACTGTCTTTCTTGCCTCGGCACGTGAACAGTCTCTGAAACAAATGCGTGGGAAGATAACTGATAAGCGCATGAATATTGTTTCACTGGAGGACCTTGAGAACGTCGACCCTGATGTCATACCCCGGACTGCAGTGTATGAGCAGCATGAAGTTAAATATCCTGTAGCATTTCAGGAAATTGATGTATTACCCGGCCAGGACATGATTCTTGTTCAACCGCCGGGCATCCTTCTACCCATGATGTTTCCGAACGGCTTAGGATATGTCCATAATATTCTGAAACGAACCGGTATACGTTTTCAGACTCTGGATACCAATATCGTGTTTTATCACCGTTATCACAGGCAGAGACTCCTCGACAGGGTCGACGGAGATGACCTGTCCACCGGCCAGCTGCAGCTGGCGGATGAACCATGGGACAGAGAAAACTGGGCAGAGTGGGTCAAACCTGAATTTTTGAATTTTTTTATGCCGCAACTCCGGGATGTGATTGCATTACTTGTGAATGCAAAGCCAAAGATTGTCGGTATTTCGGTAAACCTGATCAATAATCTCTTTGCGAAAGAGATGATCAAAGGGATTCGGGAAGGGTTGCCTGACACATTGATCATCGTCGGAGGTCCGGATTGTCTGCATCATGGCCTGGGCCCCAAAAAAATTGATGACTTTGATTATATGATCATCGGAGAAGCGGAAAATTCCCTTGAGACTCTTATTAACAGGGTCATTACCGGGGATAGACCCGGGGATATTCCCGGCGTTGTTTCCCGCTTCGATTCTGAAAACAGACAATGGACCCCCGCACCCGTATCCGAAGATCTGGATCTCTATGGTTATCCTGATTATGAATGGACCGACATTATGGTATACGGGAACAATAGGGGCAACATACTCTGTTCTCCCATAAATACCAACCGGGGATGCAAATGGGGGAAGTGCCGGTTTTGTACTGAAACATTATTCTTCAGAAGTCGTTCCCCGGAAAGCGTCGTTGATGAAATAAAATGGTGGATTGGAAAGGGGTATCGTAATTTCAGTTTCAATGACAGTGATGCCAATGGAGACCCTGAAAAACTTGAAGATATCTGTCGTGAAATCATAAGAAATGATCTGGATATAACACTTGTGAGCCAGTTTCGCATTGATCGGCGAAATACACCCGAGTTTTTTCATTTACTCAAAGACGCGGGTTTCACAGGCCTTGTCTTCGGTGTTGATGCATGGACTGATCGTCTGATTCAGTTACAGCGCAAGGGGTATAATATGCGTATTGTGGAGCAGAATCTTCGCGATTGCCACCAGGCAGGACTTCGCTCTTCCGTGAATATGGTTGTAGGAATTCCCGGAGAGACATCAGGCGATATTGATGAATTGATTGAGAATATTATTCGTATTAAAGAATACATCGTCTTTGGTCAGATAGCCACACTTCAGCTGCTGGTTGGAATTGAATATTATCGTCATCCTGAACAGTACGGATTACGTTTTCGGGGTGATCGGGAAACGATTTACGCGGATCACCTTGAACTCATTCCTGCGGAACTCTGGTACAGTGAGGAACCCTATATTGATGAGGGCGTTCGTATTCAGAGGATGAGACATGTTTATGAATCCTTATATAAACATGGCGTTAATTTTGACCCTTTCTGTGAGAACCTGATTAAAAAGGCCTTGGGGAGCAATACAACCTCATGAGACGATTATCGACATTTATCATGAATTTGAAGTACGCCTTCCGTCCGAATAAACCGCTGTTGTTCCCTCGGCTGGTATGGGCCGTGTGCAGAAGCTTTCTACCGGGTCCGCCGGCGCTGCGATATGTGGACTTTGCCATCGATTTTGCGTGTAATCTTAATTGCCAGCATTGCTTTGCCTCAAGCCTGAAGCAGAATGGACGCCGTAAAATGGCTGTGGAGGATTATAAACGTGTTGCCCGTGAATGCATGGATCTGGGCGTGGTGAATTTTTCTTTTCAGGGTGGCGAACCTCTGATGATCCCTGACCTCAAGGCAATTATTGCCGCCTGCAAGCCACAGCGGAATATCATCTCGGTTTCGACCAACGGCACCCTTATTACGGCTGACCGCGTCAGGGAACTGAAGAGATGGGGGGTGGATATTCTTACGATCAGTCTGGATAGTTCTATTTCTGAGGAACATGATCTTTTCAGGGGGAAAGCGGGCGCTTATGAAAAGACGCTGTCCGGTATTAAGACGGCACTCAGTAATGGCTTAGGTGTGACGCTGGCAACGGTGGTGACCCACCAAAACCTGAGAGAAGAAGGTATCTCAGGTCTACTCCGTCTGGCCGCTGAACTGAAGGTCATCCTTTATATAATCCTGCCGGTTCCGGCGGGCCGCTGGATAGACAATGATCAGATGCGTTTGACACAGGAGGATTTGAACTATATCGACAGCCTGACAGAAAATTCTCCTTATATACGAACTGACCTGCAGGCCAACCTTGGCGGATACGGATGCGGGGCGGCAAAAGAAATCCTGTATATGACGCCATATGGCGATGTTCTGACCTGTCCTTTCCTGCACATCTCTCCGGGTAATATTTTTGATGAAACGGTTGGGGTTGTCCGGCAGCGGGCACTTAGAAGTTCATGGTTTTCAGAGTATCACCCTGAATGTCTGGCCTCTACAGACAAGGAATTTATAGATAACTATCTCAGCAAGACATTTGGCCAGGAGCAACTCCCTTTGGACTGGGATACTGTTTTCCCCACAGAAGGAGATGACAGATGAACGTCTCAGGTCGTCGTATCAAAAAAATATCAACCCAAAATTGATTTACAGGGTGGCTTGAAAAAATGATTCGAAATTTTAATCAATGGGTCAAGAATAGGACGATGGGTCATGTTTTACCTTTAGAATTGATACTATTTGTGACTAATCGCTGTAATTTGAAATGCAGGCACTGTTTTATTAATGACTTTGGTACAGATTCGGCCATGGCAGACTTGGATTTGAAATCAATTGAGATGCTTTCATCTGATTTACCTAACCTACTCGTTCTTATGTTAACCGGAGGAGAGCCTTTTTTACGGGATGATTTTTCAGAAATAATTCGCATTTTTTCCACTAATTCCAATATAGAGGTCATTTCAGTCGTTACTAATGGATTTTTAAAGGATAAAATATCGCAAGCGGTTGAGTGTGTTTTGAGTCACCCGAAGTTCCGCTCAACATTTATTGTTACCATTTCATTTGATGGAATCGGTAAGGATCATGACAGTATTCGTGGCCGTAAGGGCGCATATCAAAATGCCTTGGAAACAGCAGGGGAGCTTAAGAAATTACAGAAGAATTTCCCTGAGCTAATCGTAAGTGCGAATATAACGTTAACTGATTTTAATGAAAAGAAAATTCTCAACGTCGCCCGGGAATTAGCTGATACCAATCTTTTTTCATCCTTGAGCCAAAATATTTTTAGAGAAATGAAACCAAGACATGCTTTTAAAAAAGTCGACCTAAATGTGTATCGGGAACTGACAGAATTTACGTCAATATATTCAAAAGGTCTTAAAATTGATCAAAGCTCATTTTTTTCAAAATGGCATCACCTTAAAGAACGTTACCAGGCCATGTTGATTGAAAAGACATGCCAAACCAACAGCTACCAAAACATCCCTTGTGAAGCTGGTCGAGGGATTGGGGTTGTTTATCAAGATGGCTCGGTGGCCCCCTGTGAACTTTTAGAGGCCGGCTGGGGAAATATCAAAGAAAAATCATTTGCTGATATTTGGAACAATAAAATCAACCGAAAAGCTTCTGATGAATTACGATCAAGCAAGTGTTTTTGCACTCACGAATGTTTTCAAAGTGCTTCTTTAAACCTTCAAGCTAAATCTGTTCTTAATTGTCTCAATTGGAATCTCTTTAAAGACCATAAAAAATGAACCTCACCCCAAAGAATATTTCAGTTATTATTCCTACATATAACGATTGTGATAACCTTGATCAATGTCTGACTGCACTTATCAAGGCTCGTGGTGAATTTCCTGTTACGATTCTGGTGGTCGATGATGCCTCTAATGACGCAACTGCTGAGATCGTTATGAAACATAAGGTTGAATACCTGTTGAATCGTCATAATAATGGCCAAAGCTACGGACGTAATCTTGGTGCTGAAAGGTCAGATAGTTCCTATATTCTTTTTCTTGATTCGGATGTGGTTGTAGGAGAGGATTATTTCCAAAAGGCATTTGAATTTATTCATATGGATAAACCTGAAGGATTAGTCGCGTTGCATGGTGTTTTTTCGTTAAATCATCCGTGTAAGAAATGGTCGAGTCTTTTTTATAATACTATTCAACATATCCACACCTCCACACCTTGTTATAGCTACGCTGTAAACACATCTTGCTTTCTAATTAAACGGCAGGAATTTATGGATATTGGAAAATTTAATGAGGAGATGCGATTTCTAGAAGATGAAGAATTTGGGCAACGCATGGCCGCACTATGTAAATATGCCCTTCACGGCCCAGTGGAGTTTGTTCACTTAAAGCAAGTCACCATGACATATTTGCTATGGCAGTTTATCTTAGGCGGTAAAATACATAGTCGCATGACGGTTGACCAACCAGTTGGAGCAATGAAAGTCGATAATGAAACGGTTAAAGTCGGGCAAAATCGAATGATTCAAAAGTGGCTTGTGGCCGTTTTAATGGGAGTATTTGCTTTCCTGATACTTAATTTTGTTAAAGATATTTATTGGAAAACAAGTTTAATCATGATCAGCTCATTGATTGGCCTGTACTTAATGAAAGAAACGTTGATTCTTTTTAAAGTAAAATCTAATCCTCTTTTTTTTATAGTGGGGACGTTTGTATTTATAATATCACCCTGGCTGATCATTTACGGTTTGTTTGTAGGGAAATTTGAACAGCTGAAAGGAAATGATAGTTGAACATCTTTGTGACCGGAGCGACCGGTTTTATAGGCAGGCGATTGGTGGCGGAACTTCTTAGGAGAGATATTGGGGTTATCACCATGCAAAGGCACAAGGACCCGAACTTTTCATCTAAGGTTAGACAGGTCTGTGGAGATATCACGAATCCAGACTCTTTTGGTGATGCAGGCCTTGGGTGTGACCGGCTATATCATCTGGCTGCAATGGTTACCTTTGACCCGGGAAAAAAGGATGCTCTTTTTGCAGTCAATGGTCAGGGAACCCGTAATGTACTGGATGCGGCACGACGATGGGGTGTGAAACGATCCGTTGTGGTGAGCAGTGCATGTACCATGGGGCTTTCAAACTCGATCGAAAGATCTCTGGCTGAAGACTCCCGACCTGACCATGAACATGTTATGGCGAGCCCCTATCTGGCGAGTAAGCTGATAACGGAATCAGAGGCCATGGCAGCGGCTGAAAAGGCTGAGACGGTCATTGTGAATCCGACCACCGTTTACGGGCCCGGTGACTGGAGTCTTAACTCGGGTACACTGGTGCTAAAGGTCGCATCGTCAAAGATATTGCCGGTTCCGCCGGGCGGAAGCAATGTGGTGGATGTGGATGATGTGGTTCAGGGAATAATCGCCGCAGGAGAGACGGGTGCATCCGGACGGCGATATATACTGGGTGGTGAAAATCTGCATTTTTCTGAAATTTTTTCAATTGTGTCCGACATCGTTGGGCGTCGGCCCGTGTTTGTTCCACTGCCACTTTGGCTGAGATGGCCTGTGGCAATGGCAGTCCGCGCAGCAGGGATGGTAACGGACAGCCGATTTCTCACACCGCAACTTGTTTCTGACCTCTTTTCGTTCAAAAATTATTCCAGCCAGCGGGCAGAAGAAGAACTTGCCTGGCGTCGACGCTACACCTTTCGTGAGAGTGTTGCCCGGGCCTGGGAATTCTACAGCAAGGAGGGGCTGTGAACCTGGATATGAACAGGCAGGCAGTGAAGACAGCGAACCGCTGCTTTTATGACGCTGTTGCTGAACATTATGAAGAAACAGACGGGCGTCGGTCACCCTCCATGGAAGCATGGCTTAGAAACAATCTCCTTGCCTTAAGGGATAAAACCGGCCCCGGTCGTTTTCTTGACTTAGGTTCCGGCAGTGGTCTGGCGGCAAGATGTGCAAGGGGTATTTTTTCCCCATTGGTCGGTCTTGATTTGTCCCCCGGACTTCTGGCACTTAATCGTCAGGTGTTTGATCTGGCTGTGGCAGGGGATGTGGACCATCTCCCGTTTCCGGATCAGAGTTTTGATGTAATCACCTGTTTTGCTGTTCTTCATCACCTTTACGATTATGACCGGCTTGTGAACGAATGTGCAAGGATACTTCGTCCAGGGGGAATCTTTTACTCGGATCATGATATGGATGCCTCATTTTATAAACGGTTCCGTCTGCCTCTTAAGGTATACAGGACATATCACGATGCCTGTGCACGATACCGGAAGGCAAGTGCTGAAATTACAAGAGAATTATATGAGCTTACTGAATATCAGGAAAACGGGGTGGAAACAAACCGGATCGTTTCATTGTTTGAAGAAACCGGATTACAGGTTGAAAAAACCTTTCACTGGTATGGACTCACACCTGTTACAGACACACTGTTTGGAACAAAGACGTTGAAGCAGGGATGGGCACCGATCTCGTCGATTCTGGCAACAAAGGGGACCCTTTGAAGACTGCACGCCAAATCTTCATCAACGCATTGCATGATATACATAAATCAACAGGACTTGATCATGAACATACTACTGGTTACGCCTCCGTTTCTCCTTTCGAACGATAGTCCATATAGTAAAACCGGCGCTATTTTACCGCCACTGGGTCTACTCTCTCTGGCGGCATATTTACGAAAGGAAATGCCGGACGTGATGATCCGGGTTTTGGATGCTTCTGCAGAAAGGATAAGTCTGGAGAGCATGCGAAAACGTCTGGAGTCAATCGACTTTAGGCCTGATGTCGTAGGCATTACCGTGTATACAACCACGTTTTCCATTGTTTTACAGACCACCCGAGTGATTAAAGAGGTTTTTCCGGACTGTAAGGTTGTTGCCGGTGGTGCACATGCTTCTATCATGCCTCGGGAATGCCTGACCTCGCCCCATATTGATATGGCCGTGGTCGGTGAGGGTGAAGAAACATTTACGGATCTGGTGAGTACCCTGACTCGGGATGGGGATCTTGCAGATGTTGCAGGGATTTACTACAAACTGGGCGATCAGATAATAGAGACGCCTCAACGAGTCAGTAACCTTGAAATGGAAAATCTTCCCATGCCGGCAAGAGATCTTGTGGATATCTCTATGTACCGTCCTGCACATGGCACGTTTCGAAGGCTCCCTGCGACGAATATGATTACATCACGGGGATGCCCGTTCCTCTGTAATTTTTGTTCCAAGAGTATCTTTGGATCTCGTTACCGTGCACAGTCACCTCACAAAACATTACAGGAAATAAAGCATCTGATCAGTGAGTACGGCATCAGGGAAATCATTTTTAATGATGATGTGTTTACCTGCAATCAGAAGGCGACAGAAATCCTGTGTGATCTGTTGATCGAGGAAAAAATATCCATTACCTGGAGCTGCAGCACCCGAATTAATCTTGTCAGCCCGGGGCTCCTGAAAAAAATGAAAAAGAGTGGCTGTATTTCTGTGGGTTATGGAATAGAAGCCGGTGATGTAGATATCCTGCGGCAGGTCGATAAGGGTATATCCATTGACAATGCCAAAGAGGCGATCCGGTGGACGAAAGAAGCGGGGATTGAGACGCGGGCTTTTTATATTTTTGGTTTTCCGGGAGAGACACGGAAAAGTATGAACGAAACGCTGACCCTTGCCCTTAAATTGAATACTGATTTTGCCATGTTTAATATTGCTATCCCCCTTCCCGGTACGGCCATGTACGATCAGGCCAAGGCCGAAGGGCTACTTCTCTATGACGGCATGGATTTGTATGACCGGACTGATGGTCCCCATCCGTTGATCCGGCTTACTGATGTGTCAGAGAGCGAACTGGTCATTTTTTACCGCGATGCCTACAAGCGATATTACCTGCGGCCATTGTATATTCTCCGCCAACTTATGGGGATCAGATCGTTTAATGACATTCGCCGTTATGCCAAGGGACTGTTCTCTTTTTTGAACTGGTCCAGCGGAACCTGAAAAGAGCGTCATGAGGCAGTTTGTACATGATAATTTATGAAGGAACATACAGATGAACGATGCCCCGATACTTCTCCTTGATTTGCCCTTTGCTGCGGAAACAGCGCCCGAAGAGGTTAAGGAATACCTTTGGTCAAAATATAATATGGCGCTGGTGGCCCTTGGAACATACATAAAAGAAAATTCAGGCTATGGGGTTTCTCTGGTTAATATGGTTAGAGACGCCAATGCCCAAGCCTCCCTGACCCATCGACTCAGGCAT
Organism: Pseudomonadota bacterium; assembly: GCA_018818835.1. Taxonomy (GTDB): domain Bacteria; phylum Desulfobacterota; class Desulfobacteria; order Desulfobacterales; family Desulfolunaceae; genus JAHIRD01. The sequence goes on along the minus strand of JAHIRD010000060.1, from coordinate 59,971 downwards.
AATCCTCCGGCTGTTGTCGGTATTACCTTGTATACATATAGTCTGTTTAATGCATACAAAATGATTACCACCATCAAAAAAGAATCTCCGGGAACGCATATTTGTGTGGGCGGTCCCCATGTGAACATGTATCCCATGGAAACCATGTTGCTGGATCATATCGATTCAATCGTTTTAGGTGATGGTGAAGTCCCTTTCCTGCAGATTTGTGAGCAGGTTATTGAAAAGGGGCGGTTGGGTGACAAACAGCTTCCACCTGGCGTTTATACAAAAAACAGTATTCCGGAAGACGGTGTCTGGACGCCATATGTTTTCCCCGATCTGGATGAACTGCCTGTTCCGGATCTGAGTTTGCTTGGTGATCATAAGGGGTACCGGGATTTTCTGCTGGATAAAACAGTAGGGCTCCTGAACAGTTCGAGGGGGTGTCCCAACCACTGTCACTACTGCTGGTCTGAGAAATCCCGTTATCGCCCCTTGTCTGTCCATCGCGTTGTTCATATGATGACGCGCTATAAGGCGATGGGTGTGGAGTATGTCGAGTTCTGGGATGAAACATTTAATACCAGTGAGAAAAGACTTGAACAGTTTGCCGATGCGCTTGAGAAGGCTGATCTGGGACTTACATGGGCAATACGGGGGGCCGTGGTCAACACCGTGCCAAAGGAGACACTGATCCGGTTGAAAAAAACAGGGCTCATCCTCATGCAGTTCGGGCTGGAGACGTCGTCTCCCGATCTGATCAGATTTCTGAATAAAAGGACGTCACGGGAAAAGATTGAGCGGGCATTTGAGACGTGCAAGCAGGTTGGTATCCGGACGGTTGCGAATCTGATGCTGAATATCCCCGGGCAGACCCGGCAGGAAATGTTCGAAGATTTCAAGCTGTTGATGAAGATACGGCCCACCTATGTCAGTTTCAATGTCTATAACTGGGCACCTGAGACGACGCTTTATAAAAATGCCGTGAAAGACAAGACACTCCCGGGGGATTTCTGGCGGGAATATGCAAAAGACCCCACGGTTCTGGAGCCTGTTACACACCCGGTGACCGAGGTTTCCATGGAAGAGGTTTTTAAACTCCGGTCCCGGTTTGTTTTACGCTACTACTTCAATTTTAACTATATGATTAACTATATAAGGATGATTGAAGCTTCTGAGATGCGCCGGGCCTTTCGGATTGCATTCTTTCTCGTGAGGACATGGGTGGTCACCAGGCTGACGAATGCCTCGGAAAAACAAGGCAGATAAATGACAGAAAACAGTCGTGTGTTAAACGAATTGCTAAATGAATTTAAAGGATATCTTTCGTCAGCTCTTTCCTGTGTGTCATCACCGGAAAACAGAATAGACGACGTATTCACTTATATTGAAAATCATCTTTCGTGTCATGTGGCAGATGTTTTAAAGACCGATACAATCAATCTGAAAGAGATGTTTCAGTGTCTGGTCAAAAAGGATGTTCAAACCCTGGCCGTGATGCCTTGCTGTGATTTTATTCTGGATAATCTGGGTGTATTCCAGAAATATTTTTCAAAAATTATCCTGTGCGATAATATTAAAAAGGGAAGAATCATAAATGGCATAGAGATTATCGATCAAGATGAGTTCAGCGGGTATACCGATGATGTGGATGCATTTCTTATTCCGACCAGTGACCGTTTAGTACAGAACATTTTCCTTGAGAGTATTCCGGGGGAACGGGCAATTGTTTTTGAGCAGTTTGCGGATGAGGTCTCACACCGTTACCGTGCCCGTAAAACATTTGGGCATATAAAAAGTATTGTTGAACAGATAAGGTGTTCTCCCCGTGCTCTGGTCGTTTTGGGTATTGTCTACTACAGTAATTACACGCCCATCTACACGATGTTGAAACGCAGGGGTTATGATATTTTTATTATCGCCAGTCAACCGGAGCACATACATCCCCCTTACAGTCACACGAATACGTCCATTGATGACATTGCTCCCTTTGCCACGAGGCATTATCTGGAGTTCTATGAGATGCTTTATCTGCTCAGACATCTAGACAGAGGGCACTTGTGGGTTACGGCTGAAGCATTCTGTGTGTTTCACGGCGATGTTCATCAGATGATTGTCAGAGGCTATGCCTTTGCAGCCGCTGTCATGAGTATGGCGCGTATCCCAACTGTTTTAAGTCTCACAGATGTGATCGTTCCCTTTGTTAAACAGGCCACAGAAGATGAACTGGTCGGCGTTTATACGGAGGTGCTTCGCAATGCGTCGGGCGTTATTCTGAGTGCAAATACCCATGAGGCCGGGGACTTTTTGAAACAGTCCGTGTCTTTGGATAAACCCATGACCACCTTTCTTCGGTATAATTATAAGGCTCTGGAACTTCAGGAAAAAAAGAAAGACGGATTCCACCTTGTAATGATGTGGGGCTTTCTGGAAAAAAGCAGTTCTATCAGGCAAACAATTCCCTATGTAAAATCGATGCTTAACCAAGGAATTCACATTCATTATTACTCTGATGATCCTGAAACAAAAGCATTTTATGATTCACTTGACGATGATGAACAACGCTATTTTCATCGGCATGCCTTTATCAAAGATCAACAAAAACTCATGTATGAAATCAGCAGCTGTCATGCCGGGTGGCTGGTGCACAATACTCAGGTTCTTGTGGACAATATGAGCGAGTTGAATTCTCCCTTTTTGCGGGACCTTTTCTACATGTTTCATATGACAACAGTACCTAGCAGTGCTCTCCTTTTTGGGTCGGCAGGAATACCGATGTTTATCAACAGAAGTATGCAGGGCCTGCTTAACGAATTTCCATCTGAATTTTTTATACCTTTGGAGCTTTCTGAAATCAAAAATCTGGGCGGTATTATTAAGGGAAAGAACTGGGATGAAATTTTTAAAGAGACATATGCTGCAAGAAATATTTTCACTGTGGAAGAGAACATCGACAGGCTTATTGACTTTGTTGACTCCCTGAAGCCGGAAATCATATGACAATGGCATTGTTTTTTGTTTTTGCTACCTTGGCAGCCATTACCCTGATTCAGCTTTGGGATTCAAGGGCTGAGTATGCCTCGCCCCTGTTGGGACCTGCGCGGTTCAGCTCCTGGTGTATTCATCATGATGAAAAAATTATGATTTCAGATTGCCGGTATTATTATCTGCGTCATCATGCTGATATGGGTATTGATGACTACAAACCCTACCCGGTTTCTGCGGCCTTTGGTTTAGCAGGTCCGCTTCTGGCGGCAATGGGGTTCCGGTTGTTCGGATTTAACAACGTGGGGCTGAGGGTCTTTTTTATTCTGATGGCAGGGGTGACCAATCTTTTCTGCATCCTTTCTTTTCAGACGCTTGCACCCGGAATTGTGGGTGCATGCATCGGCATGATTTATCTGCTCAGCTATTGTAACTTTCTGTTGACCCGGCATGCCATTCTTGAAAACGTGATGACGTTTCTTCTGTGCAGTATCCTTTTTCTGTATATTCATTATCCTCTGTTTTTGAGTGAAAATCTGTTCTGGTTTGCTTTTTTCACAGGTGTTTCTCTCCTGTTTAAACCTAATTATGCCCTGTACGGATATATGCTTTTTTTTGTTATGGCACTCATCGATCCTGTTGGACGATCCGGCCTGCCGGGAATGTTTCTTGGGGCCATGGCAGGTATTCTCTTTTTTGAGGGGGGGCAGCTTGTTATTCTCTACCGAATGGGCATTGTCCGTTGGCGTTATTTTAATCTCTTAAGTGCTTTTAAACAACAATCCGGCAGGAACGTTGATTTATTGCAGAAATTTACGCCTTCGGGCTGGTCGGTTTTCCCGGAATATCTGATCCATTTTGCAGAATGGTTTTTTTTCCCATGGGGTGGCAAACGTTTATATCACCGCAGAGTACTCCTTGTCGTCTCTTTTGTGGTTACGCTTGCAACCTCCTTCAGCCTTGTTATGGGAATGCACCGGGCCGGACACGTCATCATTGTTTTTACCCTGGTGTATCTGATTTTGTCCGCCACCATGTTTTTTTTCCTTAAGAGGGCGGTCTCCTTATTTCCGCTTCTTATGATGCTTGTGTGCCTTGTTTGCCGTTCCATTTCAGATGCCTTTTTGTTCCTGTTTCCGAATGGGGGTATCGTTATCCTGATCGTCTGTTTGGTTTCGGTTTTCTTCTATGCGGCGTCACAGTATAGAGTTGTCCGTCGATTCAAGGCATGTCGCTCCCATGGTGTGGAAAAGAACAGCCAGGCCCTTGACGGGGATATCCCTGAAGGCTCAGAGGTCTATGCTCATTGCTATGCCTATCGCTTTTTCTGGCAGGTACGTCGGCAACGATTATTCTCCTGCGCGGATGATTCCATGGATAATCAGATGATACTGGAGTGGGCGCTGAAAGAAGATGCAAAATACCTGCTATTTTCATCACGAGGGGGAAACATTGATTTTTCCAAAACAGATTTTTTTGGTATTATCCGCCTTGTAAAAACCTATGAGAACAGTGATATAGAATCAGATGTTGTTGATGAGTATGCCTTGTTTGAGATCACAAATCTTGAAATCGGTGGGATGATTACGGATGTTCCTGGTTTAAAATCAGAGTGTCAGGATCTGGCCCATGTTATCACACAGCTCAACTGGATATCCGAGTCGTGGTTGTTTTGTAAACGGACCGGATTGACGCTTGGTTTTCTCGAGTTGGATCTTTCACTATTGAAGCGTCTGATGGATTGTTCAGACTGTTTTTCTGGGACGACAGCCAGAGTTCTTGCAGATGTATATCATGTCCTGACCAGGGAAGACGTCCATGCTCCGACACTGAATGTTTTTGGCGAAGACCTTTTGTTCTATCTGGCAGAAAGAGAAGGGCTTCTGGACAGGGCAACAGAGATGATTGAAAAGGGAGACTATCACCTTCTTTGTCCGGACTGGTATTGTACCATTGGTGATTATTATGCAGACAGCGATATTATAAAAGCAACAGCATGGTATCAGAGATACCTGCGTGAAGCAGGGCAGAACAGTCCTGAACGAGAGGACACGACGGTCTTTCAGGAGAATATGAGGAAGGTCTATGTCCGTGCAAGTGAGCTGAAGTCATCGGGACAACATCGACTGGCACAAGAGGTCTTCTTACTTCTTGAGAAAAAAGGATTTCAACGTTGGGGGGTCTATTTTCATCTTGGTGAGATGGCTCTGTCAGATGGAGACCATGACAAAGCAAAACTCTGTTTCAAAAAATGTCTCAAACATAAGCCCCAGCATAAAAAAGCCCGGCAATATCTTTCGGAATATAATCACTGATTATATAAGGTTATGAATTAATCAAAGAAGATGAATAGCAAGGATCATGAAAAAGTGCACATAAAAAAACTCGCGTTTATTCAGCCCGATATTGATGATGGAAATTTAATCCCTCCGGTGGGGGTTCTTATTATGGCTGCGATTATGGAGGCGGAGGGTTGGGACGTTGCATTCTTTGATGAGCGTGTTAATAGCAATGTCATACAAGATGTCATCGACTTTAATCCAGCGATTATTGGTATTACCGCAGTAACGGCCTCTGTTTTGAGAGGTCGTGAACTCACGGAGCTTATTAAGTCCATATTATCCGAATCAATCGTTGTGTTTGGTGGACCGCATCCCACAGCGATGCCAGAGGAAGTGATCCGCTGGGATGCTGTTGATTTTGTTGTCATTGGAGAAGGGGAACGCACCATATGTGCCTTGGGTGAGTGGGTTGTGGGGGGGATGTCTGACAGTGGGTTACGGGATATTCCCAATATCTGCTATGTCAAGGACAATCAGGTAGTTCATAATGCACGCATTCCGTTTCTTGAGTCTGTTGAATTGGATGCATTGCCATATCCGGCCTTTCATCTCCTGGATTTAAAAAAGGTGTTTAAATATAACCGTCATGGGTTATTCAAAAAGGGAACGAGAGTGTTGCCTGTTATGAGTAGCCGTGGCTGCCCCCAATTATGCACGTATTGTTGCCGTGTTATGGGCCGGAGAATGCGGTGCCGATCGGTGGAGTCCTTAATGGGTGAGATGGAGCACCTTATCGATGTATACAACGTTAATGAAATATGGTTTGAAGATGATAACTTTACAGCGAATAAAGTATGGGCGAATGCTGTTCTTGATGCAATCATAGAAAACGATTATGGCATTCCTATTAAATTCGCAAATGGTATCCGCGCTGATGGCGTCGATGAAGACTTATTACGGAAAATGAAAAGGGCTGGATGTTATGCTATTTCATTCGGTATAGAGTCAGGGTCGCCCCATGTTCTTGATTTAATGCAGAAGAAATTATCATTAGATAAAGCAAAAGAAAACATCCTGATAGCGAAAAAATTAGGGTACTTGGTTGGGTCAAACGTTATTCTGGGCTATCCAGGTGAAACCTTGGCGGATATTGAAGAATCAATAGATTTTTTTATGGGCTTGGATCTTGATAGTATGGCCGCGGTTAATTTGATCCCTTTTCCCGGGACTGTGGCACGCGATATTTGTGAAGAAAAGGGGTATTTGACAGAAGAAGCCAAGGATTGGAATAACTATATATTTGATATTAAAACTCCACGTATTTTAATAGAAACAGAACATGTCGACAGGCATACATTAATGAATATGCTCAATAAAGTGTATCGCAAAATGTATTTTAAGCCAAGTCGCATGCTGAAGCTTTTAAGACATATGAATGTGAGTGATTTTATTGCTGGCGTAAAAATCATGAGTACAAAAATATTTACGAAGTGATTGACCGCGTCAGTTCCAAAGCCAGGACGCTGCTCATTGCGAAACAGTAGAATCCGGAGACTCAATAGGTGCGGAATTAATTTCTTTGACTGAGTTCATAATGGAGGTCTTAAAATGACTGAAGCGCATATTCAGGAGATCGTAAACCGTGTTGCTTTAGCAAAGATTAAACGGAAGCGTGTCTCCTTCTGGGGATGGAATGAGACGGTTGCCATTGCGCTCTATCGAAAAAATCTTTTGAATGGCCTCGACTTCCTTTTTGTTTCAGATCAGGAAGAGCATCAAAACAAGAGAGTGTTGGCAACAAAAATCGAACCTCCACGTGCAATCTATGATTTTCAACCTGATGAGTTGGTTATTCTCTATTTCACACCGGAAGAAGCAATACCGATATACGAAAGGCTTGTGATCGACTATAAGCAGGACCCCCTTTATGTTTTTATGGTGGCGGATATATGGAATACACAATTATATGTTGCCGATACAGGTTATCAGGACTGTCTGCGACGGATGCCTGCCCATATCAGAGGTGGTGTAGCAGATCATGTGACAAAATTTTTATATGAGGGTGTGAAACACATTATCACGCATAACATTCCTGGAAATATAGTTAATTTTGGTGTTTTTCAAGGATGGTCAATGTATTTCATCAGCACAGTGCTGCAACATTTTGGTCAAACAGATCGTTTTGTTATTGGTTTTGACACATTTACCGGCTTTACAGAGGCACAGTCCATATACGATGTTTTCAGTAAACTGACGACTGACGGCGTATATGAAGCCACACGGCTTTCAAACACATCTTTAGAACTGACACAAAGGAACCTGGATTCGTTTAGTCATGTCAGGTTGATTCAGGGCGACGTCGTTGAAACGATCCACTTACTTGATGATCAGCCCATTGCGTTAGCATTTTATGACATGGATGATTACACGCCCACAAAACACACCCTCGGGCCTGTGTTTGAAAGGCTTTCCATGAATGGTGTTTTTATTATGGATCATTTTGAATACTACACAATATATGGCGGGCATACGATGGGGCAGAGAATCGCCTTGCTCGAATTTCTTGAAGAAAATCCCATGTATCACTCAATGGGTACGAACATGTTTTTGAAGATGAAGAATTGATTTAAGTGGAGAAAAAATAAATGGAAGGGTTTATTCAGGAGATACTCAATCGGGTTGTTCTGGCAAGATTGAGCCAAAAACGCGTTGTGTTCTGGGGCGTGAATGAGATGGTTTTAATTGCTTTTCAGAAAGAAAATGTATGCGTCGGTCTGGATTACCGGATTATTTCAGAATCCAAAGACGAGCAGGGACAGTTTATTTTGGACAGGCAAATTGAGGGTCCTGAGGCTATTGAAGAATTTAAGCCTGAAGAGGTGATTATTCTATCGTTTATTCGCAAGGAAACCGTTTCCAGCTATGAAAAGCTTGTTCGAGTTTACGGAGTGTCACCCCGTATTGTTTTTATGGGATCTAAATTCTGGGAAACCCGTTCTCATATTTCAGACCCGGATTATTGGAGATGTCATAGTGACGTCCCTGATCATCTGAGTTGCAATCTTTCTGGTGATGTCCCAATTCATCTATACGAGGGATTGAAATACATCATGACTCGCAAGATAAAGGGCAACATCATCCATTTTGGGGTATCTCAAGGCTGGGCAATCTATTTTACCGCGTTGATTCTGGACCATTTTGAAGGCTCAACACGCAAGGTCATCGGATACGACACGGCTGGAGAGGTTTCCTGTGCAGCGGATAAAGCCGTTGACCAATCTATGAAAACCCCGCATGAGGTGCTCAAAAAAAACCTTCAAGACATTAAAAATATCAGTCTTGTCCCGGGGGGAATTCAGCAATCGATAAATGAAATGTCAGATGAACCTGTGGCGATGGTTGTTTTTGATTTGAACGATTACACGTCCGTTCAATGTGCCTTAGCGGCTGTTTATGACCGCCTTTCATCAACTGGGGTAATAATGATGGAACATTTCGAGTATTTTACATTAAATGGCGGGACACATTTTGGCCAACGTCTTGCCGCGCTGGAATTCATGGATACACATCCGATGTTTCACATTACCGGAACAGGTCTTTTTTTGAAAATGTAATTATTCTTTTTTTATCATTAAACTGAAAAGGTTTATCCGATGATTCAGATTAAAGAACCACGAAAAGATTTTTTACTCAGCATTATCATCCCGGTTTATAATGAGAAAGATACGATTATCGATATTCTGGACGCCGTAGCTTCGACACCATATTCAAAGGAAATTATTGTGGTGGATGACGGTTCTCAGGATGGTACCCAGGATATACTGTCCGGGGTTACCCTTCCGGATGTGAAAATCTTTCTACACGAAACCAATATCGGCAAAGGCGGGGCCCTTCAGACGGGTATTTCTAAAGCTACCGGAGACATTATCCTGATTCAGGATGCGGATCTGGAGTATGACCCTTCCGAATATAGCGTTCTCCTCAGACCGATCCTGATTGGAAAGGCCGATGTGGTTTACGGCTCACGCTTTGCAGGCCATGGCGCCCACCGAGTGCTTTATTTCTGGCATTATATGGGGAATAAGTTTTTGACATTTCTATCCAACATTTTTACCAACGTGAATTTGACGGATATGGAGACATGCTACAAGGTTTTTACAAGAGATGCCCTTGACGGAATACAGATTCAGGAAAAACGATTTGGTTTTGAACCGGAGATTACTGCAAAGATGGCGAAGAAAAAACTTCGAATCTACGAAGTCCCCATCTCATATTACGGACGGACATATGCTGAAGGGAAAAAGATAAACTGGAAGGACGGAGTCTGGGCCATGTGGTGTATCTTCAAATATAATTTATTCTATCGGGTCAGCAAGGAATCACATAGCAAGCCGATTGAAGCCTTTAACCCGGTAGCTGACCATTTAAATCCTTGCAGGGATAGTGATAAAGGAGCGGATATTTCTTTTAAACCGTCTGCGGATGTAGATAATATAACGGTAAGGAACTAATAATTATGCGTATCCTTTTACTTTCGCCGCCTTTTAAAAAGGAATACATGCGCAATGCGCGCTGTGACTTTGTTTCACTTTCAGCCACGCAGTGGTACCCCATTCTTCTTGGGTACTGTGGTTCTTATCTCCAGGGAAAGGGACACTCAATCCGGTTTGTGGACGCCCCGGCACATTATCTGGACCATGAGGCTACACGAAAAATTGTTCATGGCTTTAACCCTGAACTGCTTGTCCTTTATACCGGATCAATGAGTGAGGAGAATGATCTTGAATTTGCCGATTCATTACTGGATGCGGTCCCTTGTGATACTGTAATCGTCGGGCCTTATGCCTCTATTAATCCTGAAAAAACCCTTGCACGGTCACGCTTTGTCGGGAAGCTTGTGGTTGGAGAATTCGAGATTGCCGTCGGAGAAATTGCTGACAGGGTGAACCCCGAGAATATAAAAAATCTTGTGTATAAAGAGGGCCAAACGATTATCAGAAATCCCATGCGTGACTATATGACCGGAGAAGAACTGGATGAAATACCCTTTGTTTCCCGTTTCTTCAGGGACAATGTGGATATCAACCGGTATAAGACGCCTTCTGAACTGTACCCATATATCGATATCATGACCGGCCGCGGTTGTGCCTGGGGCATGTGCACCTATTGTCTTTGGGTTAATACCTTTATTAAGGGTAAACGATACAATGTCCGGAGCATGGAGAATGTTATTGAAGAGTTCCGTTTCATAGCGGAAGAGATGCCATGGATTCGTTCAGTGATGATTCAGGATGACACCTTTACTGAAGATCGAGCCCGGGAATTTTGTGAGGCGAAGTTATCCGCAGGCATTCAATTGCCCTGGTCCTGCTATGTAAAGGCGGACATGAACTCTGATGTGTTGGTGCTGATGAAGCAGGCCGGTTGCAGGAATCTGCATGTGGGGTATGAATCTGGAAGCGAAAAGGTTTTAAAAAAGATTCGGAAAGGCATTACACTGGAACAGATGGAGACGTTTACAAAAAGAGCCAACGATGCCGGGTTACGTATTCACGGAGATTTTGCATTTGGTTTTCCTGAAGAAACACCTGAAGATGCCATGAAAACAATAGAACTGGCCTGTAAACTCAAGCCGCATACTGCACAGTTCCAGCTTATGATCCCATTTGCAGGAACGCCATACTATAAAGAAATGACGGAAAATGGATGGTTGAATGAGGATGGACAACCGGATATGCCGCAATTTACAAATGAGCAGATCAGGAAGATGGCCAAGAAAGCCTATCGTAAATTTTATTTCAGTGGACACTATCTCGCATTGTGCATGCGTCATCCCGGAGAACACATATTTGGCCGCCTGAAAACGATTCGTCGTGCAATCCCTGCGATATTCTGGAAACGATGGAATGTGTGACATCGGGGGTAAAGAGGTTTGATGCATATCGGAATTGATTTTGATAATACAATCGTTAATTATGACAGCGTATTCTTCAGATTTGCTTCCGAACAAGGCCTGATAGGAAAAGGCTTTAAACCTAATAAAGAGATGATTAGAGACCATATACGGATGCGTCATGGGGGCGAGATTTTATGGCAGAAACTACAGGCAATCGTCTATTACCATAAAATGAACCACGCAGAATTAATGAAAGATGCGGATGTGTTTATCCGTGAATGTAAACGGCGACAAATAAAAATTTCAATTGTCAGTCATAAAACAAAATTTGCGGCTCAGGATAAAAGAGCAAATCTTCAGGAAGCGGCTTTAAATTGGATGACTGAAAATCGTTTTTTTGACAGGGAAGTCTTTGGGCTAAATAAGGAAAACGTATTTTTCGAATCGACCCGGCAACAAAAAATAGAATGTATTTCGAAAATAGGGTGTACCCACTTTATTGATGATCTGATTGACGTCCTTGAAGACCCCGCTTTTCCGGATAACGTGAAAAAAATACACTTCAACCATAACTCAACGGAAGACATATCTCAGTCGGTCAGACATTTTTCTTCCTGGCTTAAAATTAAAACATTTTTATTTGAAGAGTCTATATAACCTATTTTGGAAAAAATTATCGAACACCTTGTCTCTTCTGATTTAAAGAAAAAGCTTCTCTCCATTGAAAAACTCGTTAGTGGGGGGAATAACCAGGTTTTTAAAATCATTTGTGATGATGAGAAATTATTGGCCAAGGTTTACTTTCCCAAAGGCAACAACGATAAAAACAGACGACTGAGTAGGGAGTTCAATGCACTTCATTTTCTGTGGCAGCATGGTATAAGACAAATTCCTGAGCCCATCCATGCTGATAGAGAAAATCAGATAGGGATTTACGAATACATTGACGGACGAAAAATAAACAAAGGAGATATTCAACATGATGATTTATCTCAAGCCGCACGTTTTCTTGGAAAGCTTCATGGCCTGAGTGAATCGTCTGACGTAAGACAGATCGGAATCGCTTCGGATGCATGCTTGACGCTTCAGGATTACTGGGGCAGTATTGAAACGCGTCATCAAAAAATCTGCCAGGCCATTGTCAGCAAAAAAAAATACCGACACGTTGCCGATTTTATGGAAACGAGCTTTTACCCTGTTTGTAAAATAATTCGGAACAGGTTTGAAGAAATTTCAGCTGAAACAACCATATGTCATTTGAGTCCTGTTTTGAGCCCTTCTGATTTTGGTTTTCATAACGCCCTTAAATTAAAAAGCGGGGAAATAACCTTTATTGATTTTGAATATTTTGGCTGGGATGATCCCGCAAAAATGATCTCCGATTTTTTTCACCATCCAGCAATGGGGTTGTCAGTAAAAGAGAAACTATTTTTTCTCAATTCTTTTATAACGTTCTCAGAAATAGGAAATGCTTTAATTCACCGTTTAAAAAAGGTTTATTTTGCAGTAGGGCTGAAATGGTGTCTGTTAATGCTCAATATCTGTTTGCCTGATGTTATGGATAGAAAGCGTTTTGCCAATCCTGATCTTCAAGATGCCATCCTCATTGAGGAACAACTGGAAAAATCAAAGGTGAAATTAATACAATTGCAGGAAGAGTTTGAGCATTCATCATTTTTTTTGAATAGGACATGGGGGGGAGTACCTTTATGAATGGGCTGGATTCTGTATCACGACGTCTCAGAAAAGATATCATTAATACGGTTGCATGCAGTAAAAGAGGACATGTGCCCTCGGCATTTTCAATCGTCGAGATTCTCAGGGTGTTGTATGACGATGTATTGAAATATGATCCACTCAGACCGTTGTGGCCGGAAAGAGATCGTTTCATTCTCAGCAAAGGCCATGGCTGTCTCGCACTTTACGTGATTTTAGCAAATAAAGGATTTTTCCCGAAAAATGAATTGGAAAAATTTTGCAGTTCAGCCGGACGTTTAGGCGGTCACCCCGAGTATGGTAAGGTGCCAGGAATAGAAGCCTCTACCGGCGCTCTTGGGCATGGGCTTTCCATTGGTGTTGGGATGGCTTTAAATGCACGATATGAAAAGTCAGACTACAGAACAATTGTTTTGCTGGGTGATGGTGAATGTAACGAGGGATCTGTTTGGGAAGCGGCCATGAGTGCAAGTAAACATCGATTAAATTCTCTTCTGGCTATTGTGGATTACAATAAGCAACAATCCTATGGCAGTGTTTCCGAAGTTCAGGAACTTGAGCCGTTTGCTGATAAATGGACAAGTTTTGGCTTTGATGTAAAAGAGGTGGATGGACATGACCTGACGTCCTTGAGAGCTGTTCTTACAAAACGGCCTTTCCATCAGGAAAAACCCTGTGTCTTAATTTGTCACACCATCAAAGGAAAAGGCATCTCATTTTTAGAAAAAAACCTTGAGTGGCACCACAAGAGCTCTATCACCTCTGATGAACTGGCTGCTCTATATTCTGAGATAGGACGATAATTATGCGGAAGGCGTGCTTGAATTCAGTTTATGAATTAGCTAAAAAAGATGGCAGAGTTATTTTTATCGGTTCCGATTTAGGGCAGGGTACACTGGATGCCTTTAAGAAAGATCTGCCTGATAGATTTTTTATGGAGGGTATATCTGAAGCCAATATTATTGGAATGGCCGCCGGGTTTGCCTTGAATGGGAAGGTTGTATTTGTAAACACAATCGCCTCCTTTTTGACTCGCCGGTGCTTTGAACAAATAACAATCGATTTGTGCCTGCAGAATCTGAATGTCCGGTTGATCGGGAACGGGGGGGGGCTTGTCTACGCGCCTTTAGGTCCAACTCACCTTGCCATTGAAGACATTGCAATCATGCGGGCTATTCCTAATATGACGGTTGTTGCGCCCTGTGATGCTGAGGAGATGAAACGGCTTATACCTGCAACTCTGGATCATAAAGGCCCAATTTATATTAGGCTTGCCAAAGGCTGGGATCCCGTTGTCTCTTCAGGCGACCTCCCTTTTGAAATTGGAAAAGGAGTCACATACAGGTGCGGTCATGATGCGTTGATTATCACAACGGGTGTGATGCTGAATTCTGCTTTGTCAGCCGCTGATGAGCTTGAAAAACAAGGCGTCAGTGTCGGTGTACTGCATTTACATACGGTTAAGCCCATCGATAAAGAATCTATTCTCGAACACTCTCAAAAGGTATCTACCATTATAACGATTGAAGAACACTCAATCATAGGCGGTCTTGGTGGGGCAGTCGCGGAAATTATTGCGGAAGCGGATTTTGATTCTATAAAAAAATTCAGACGAATTGCAATTCCTGACGTCTTTCCTGATGAGTATGGATCCCAGGCATCGTTACTTCAAACGTATTCGATTACCACGGAAAAACTAATCTCTGAAATTATAAAAAACAAATAGAGAATTGTGACATGAAAACCTTAATCAATGATTATGTGGCAGATGTCATTCAACGGCCCATACCTGATAATCGGGGGACGCGGTATTATACAAAAATACCGGAACATCTTGATAAAAAAATGGTAAATAATCGCCATCATATTATTTTTATTTCATATTATCCTGATCCGCAATTTCTGAAGAAAGCCATGGTGATGAAGGCAACCGGCAGAGTCTATGTAACGCTGATTGCAGGGTGTATACGTGAAGATGCGAAAATTGAAAATTATTTTGATCAATACTATGAATACAAAAGTTTTCGTGAACTTCATGACATTGTAAGTAAAAGCAACCCTTACTCATGGCATCTTGCGCCACCAATCTATCACGGCGCGATTGTAATCAATGCCTGTTCGAAAAAATCAAATATTGTTCTTGATGTCAATGATGCAGCATTTTTTATGGCCAAAGATAAACATGACCCGTCCATACACATTGAACGGGCTGTTATGAATCATGTGGATCACATCGTCCATAAAATGCCCGATGCTGCATGGAATAATCTTATTGGGGAGTATGGTCTTCAGTGTGGAAGCACATCAATCATGAGTTATCCCCATCCTTCATTTTTACATTCCAATAGGTTGAAAGCGGTAAAACCAACACCCCATGTTGCATATGCAGGGGGTATTATTCCATACGACATTGCGGTTTCGAGGGGGCATGAGAACCATATTTTCGACGATCTGATAGAGTTGACCGGTCCCGACACGTTTGAATTGTCTATTTATGTCAATCAGAACGCACGGGACATGCCATGGCATCAGCATGGGCATTATTATGATCTTGAAAAAAGCCATCACCATTTCCATTTTAAACAGGGGCTTCCATATTGTGAAATCAGCAGGGAATTGTCATATTATGATGCGGGTATTTTTTTCGATAATATCTTACTATCCTCCTATAGCTTAGATCATTTTAAGTATAATCTTGCATCAAAATTATTTACCTATCTTGAAGCCGGAATCCCTATTGTCATGTATGAAGAATCCGAATTTATGGCCGATCTGGTAAGGGACAACAACCTGGGGACAATTTATTCGGCCCGTGAACCCCGGACAATCATCAAGGCCATAGATGAGGTTATGAATAACGATTATACACAAAGCATTGAGACCTTCTGTAGAGAATTTTCCATGGAAAAATATTCACAGGTGTTAATTGCGATACATCATATCATATGAATAGTTATATGGATAAACGGATTTTTGTCCTGATCCCTTCACGGGGCGGCTCCAAGGGCGTTCCCCGAAAAGCGTTGAAGCCTCTGGGGAACAAACCCCTCATTGCCCACACCATCGACTATGCCCTGGAGCTCGGGGGCAGAACCAAGGTCCACGTCAACACGGATGATGCGGAAATACAAGATGTGGCTTGTTCTTTAGGTGCGGACATTCCATTTCTCAGGCCGGAGGAGCTGGCACGTGACGATTCCGATCTGGTGGAGGCGGTCAAACATGCCAGCTTGTGGTACAGACAACACCAGGATTATGTGTACGACATCATCATCATCATGAGCCCCACATATCCGTTCCGGCGTCCCGGCCTGGTCAGGGACGCCCTTGTCCGAGGGTTGGATGATCCGGGTATATTCAATATCGGGTCGGTGGGCCCCGTGTCTCAGGATATTAGAAATTATTGGCAAATGGGTGAGCATGGGCCATGCCGCTACATGATCCCCGGTGCCCATGAAATAAAACAAGAAGATCTCATCCAAAGCAGTCTTTCCTTCAATATTGTTTATGAATTCAGAGAAAACAATCATCTGAGAACCCCCGTGATTTTAAACGATATTGAAGCCATTGATATTGACGAACCCGAAGATCTTGAACGGGCCCGTGCCGTTGTTGGCGCAGGGCTTTATCCTTTTCCCGCCGGTATGCATGAATGAAAACGACCTCTTTGCTTGAAACGATTTTTGAAAATGGACGTGGTGATGATACCTTTATATTTTTCGGAAAACGGTTTTCCAGGTTAAGGACCACGAATCATCATCGTATGGTGTTGCATTCGGACTATCCACTGATCCGGCCGGACCATATCGACGCGTTCGGAGCCTATTCACAATCGCAGGTGGGAATCGTTGTGACGGCATGCCGCTCGGATGTCCATCCATACCGCCTGATGAGGGTGGATGAAACGGGCCATGAACAGTACGTCATGGATGTTCAAAGGGACATCCGCGGGAGCCGTCAGAAATATCCTTTGGTGTACAGCATCAAGCCCGCTCTGATCTTTCTTCCCTCTGGTTTCGCCTTTGACAGGGCACCTGATGACATTCGGATAGATCTTTTTATCATGGACAGAGACATTCTGCGCGACAGGGCCAAGCCCCTTGAAGCCCTCATGATAAAAGAATAAGGAAACAGAATGATGGATTCCCGAATAAAAAAAGTCACCATCGTCATTCCCACGTTCAACCAGGGTGAATACCTGAATGCCTGCGTGAGTCGCTGTCTGTGCCAGACCTATCCAGAACTGGAGATTGTTATCGTCGATGGCGGCTCAACGGACGGAACCAAAGATTATTTAAAAAATCTGGAACGTGAGATAGCAGAAAAAGACATTAGACCCATTTCCTCCATGGATAGTCATGGACAGATCATCCGGAAAGAGGAAAAGGTATTTCCCCAGAATCGAGACCTAAAAATCCTTATTTTTGATGAGGATATCGGGCCAACACAAACATACAACGAAGGTTTCAAACAAGCCACGGGGGAATACTGCACCTATATTGTCGGAGATGATCTTCCGTTTCCCCATATGATTGAAGAACTGGTCGATGCTTTGGAAAAGGGAGATGCGGATTTTTCCTATTCGGACATGGATGTTGTGGATGACCAAGGGGCCATTGTCCGTCAGATCCGTCTGCCGGATTATAATTTTGAGTCTTGTCTGGCCGACTGGTATTTTTTAGGTGTCAGTCATCTCTATAAAACCTCACTACATCAAACATCGGGTTTTATGGATGCTGACAATTACACATCGGCCAACGACTATGACCACTACCTCCGTTTTGCCATGGATGGGGCCCGTTTCGTCCATGTTCCAAAAATTCTTTATTCGGTACGGCATCATGGAAAGCAACGGAAAACAGGTCAGCACAGTGATGAACGCTACACGAATCTGCTCGACGAATCAAAACGCTGTGCATTGAGGGCCCGTGCCTTTCAGACTGCTTGCCAACACCAGGTCATAACATCTAAAAAAAACAGAAAGTGACGTGCATGAACATTCTTCTTATCAATTCACCGATCAGGTTAAACGCCCGACCCAATAATATCCCCTACGGCCTTGCCGTGATTGCTGCTGTCTTGAGAGATCATGGCCATAGCGTCACGATCTATGACATCAATGCACATCGTCATGGCAACCATGAGATTATCGACCATCTGAAAAATCTTCAATGGGATGTGGCAGGTATTTCCGGGTTGATCACCACCTATACTTTTCAGAAATGGCTGATTTCGGAGTTGAAACGCATTTGCCCCCAAGCCCCGGTGATTTCCGGAGGAGGTCTTGCGACCACCAGTTATGAACTTCTTTTTCGGAACAGCCCTATGGATATGGCTGTGATTGGCGAAGGGGAGGCCACCATGCTGGCCCTGTTACATGCTTTGGAGCAGGGCTCATCCTTAGAAACTATTGATGGGATTGCTTTCAGGCAAGGTAATGGGATTTGTTTGACCCCACAGAGAGCAAATATCGATAATCTGGATTCTCTCTCATTTCCGGCCTGGGATCTTCTGCCCATGGATATTTACCTTAAAAATCCCATATGGGGAGATGTGGCAAGCAACTCTTCGGGTTTCAGGAAGGATATTGTTATCACCAGAAGCATGAATATTATTTCAAGCCGGGGTTGTCCCTTTTCCTGTAATTACTGCTATCATCTGTTCGGGAAATCAAGTTATCGGTATCGGTCAGCTCAGAACATCATTGATGAGATGGATATTCTGGTTGAACGGTATGACGTCGATTTTGTAGGGTTTGTCGATGATAACATGATGGCATCGGAAAAACGTCTCAGGGAATTTTGTGTGTTGTTAAAGAAAAAACCCTGGAAGGTCTTATGGGGCTGCCATGGACGGGTGACCAGTGCCATGCCCGAAATTCTAGAACTGATGGCGGAAGCAGGCTGTGTCTGGATTGGATACGGAATCGAATCAGGCAGTGAATCCATGCTCAATGCCATGAACAAAAAAGCGGATGTGACTGCAGCCCGAACGGCTGTGGTGAACACACGGAAAGCAGGTATCTATCCCAACACGACCTTTATTTTCGGATACCCCGGTGAAACAATCGAAACAATTCAGGAAACCATAGATTTTAAAAAAAGCCTGGATATCACGTGTGGTTCGTTTTTTGCAACTCCATATCCTGGAACCGAATTGTACAGCGCATGCCGGAGCTTTATCCGGGATGAAGCTGCTTACATCGAGTCTCTGGGCGATGCCACGGATTATTGTATTAACCTGACTTCGTTTGATGAACAAACCCTTTTTCGACTGAAACATGCTCAAGATAACCTTATAGATTTAAAAAATTAAATTATGACAGTGGCTTATGACTGATGCTGACCCTGCCGTGAAAGGCAAAGATAATATTGAGGACATGAACGATTCCGGTGCCATCTGGAACCAGGAAGATGCGTTCAGCGTCAATTTGTTTGACAGACGAAGTCGGCATTTTGACAAGGGCGGCAATACCCACTGGTCCGTGGCATGGTCGGATCTGATGATGACCATGTTTATTCTTTTTGCGGTCATGTATATCTATCAGCTTGCCAACAGAGAGTGGAAGTACGGCAAGGGGCCGGGGACCACAAATTTTTCTGACAGCGGATCAGGGGTGGTCATGAATGAAGGTGTCAACGAGACCATCCAAGAATCCTTTCCTGATATTTATGATTTGAGCCGGAAAAGCATTCCTGATGTTGCCCAGGTGGAATTGATTTCAGACCGGGCGGTCCGGATTACACTGACCAACGATTTGTTGTTTGAAACAGGAAAAGCAGACCTGAAAGAACAGGCCAAGGGGGTCCTTGGCGATGTGGCATTTGTTTTAAAACAGACGCCTTATATCATCAATGTGGTAGGCCATACGGACAATGTCCCCATTCACAGTGCCGAGTTTCCTACAAACTGGGAATTGTCTGCCATTCGGGCCTGTGTGGTGGCCCGTTATCTGAGTGAAAATTTAGGGATACCCGGGGAACGGTTTTTCATCAGCGGCCATTCATTCCACAACCCGTTGAAACCCAATGATAATGCCACGAACAGGGCTGAAAATAGACGTGTTGAAATCATTATCACCCGGGACCGGCCGGAATAATATCAGATATACTTCATATTCGAGCATCATACCGTCAGGGGGAAAAGATGACTGGTGAAAATGATAATGTCAGGCCCATGCTTAAAGACACCTTAAAAAAATTGGGGGTGCCGTTTTTCTGGCTTTCTTCAAAAAAGAATGTCATTGGGGTCGTGATCTGTTGTCTGATTTTTATGGCGGGATTTCTGGTCAACGGTAATCTGGCCATGTATTTTAATTTTTCTGCCCTCCTTATTGTGTTCGGGGGGACTCTGGGCGCCACATTGATCTGTTTCAGATTCAAACGTCTGGCCATTGTCTGGAAAGTTCTTGTCAGTTCCTATCGAACGTCGGTTAAAAGCCCGGACGAAGTGGTGGGAATCCTGGTGGATCTTTCTGTGAAAAGTAAGATCCAGGGGCTTTTGTCCTTACAGAATGATGAAGAGGAAACCACGGTCATGTTTCTTCGACAGGCCCTGGGTTTCCTTGTTGATGGATATCCCTTAAGGGAAATCCGTGAAAGCCTTTCGGCTGAAATGTATTTTTTCAGGCAGAGGCGGGAGGAAAGTGAACGGGTTCTGACCACCATGGCTGATATCTGTCCGTCGTTTGGGCTTGTGGGGTCTGTGGTGGGGCTGATCAGCATGCTGTCCGGAATAGGGGACACGGCCGTGATTCTGGCCACCGTGCCTGTCGCC
Source organism: Pseudomonadota bacterium (assembly GCA_018818835.1). Classification (GTDB taxonomy): domain Bacteria; phylum Desulfobacterota; class Desulfobacteria; order Desulfobacterales; family Desulfolunaceae; genus JAHIRD01. Next base: position 39,334 of record JAHIRD010000060.1, on the reverse strand, counting down.
CTGATTTCGACACTTTACGGCATCGTTCTGTCTAATTTTTTCTTTTTGCCCTTTGCCGCCAATATCAGGGAGAGGACCGATCAGGAACTTCTGCTTCAGAAGATTATCATGGAAGGGACCATTGCCATCGGGAGTAAATCTCATCCTTCCGTCCTTGAACGAAAGTTGAAATCCTTTTTGACTCCCTCAGCCAGGGAAGGGAAGCTGGTTTCACTGAAGCGTATCCGGGAAATTCTTGCAAAAAGCAATCTGGTAACCGAGCAGGATCTTAAAGTCCGTATAGAGACAGGATCCAACGGTCAGGCACCCGAGGCTGGCTTGGGGCCTTCATAAACGACCATTGTTCTGCAATAGGTGGCCTTGTGCTACCTTCAGTCCACAGCTGATTTATCTTTGAACCCGGATTTTTTTTAAAAATCCGGGTTCATTATTTGACCTGAAGGGTATTATCGGATATTAAATTAAAGATTATGTTTTTGGGATGGGCATATGTCGTTCTGCATTCAAACGGTGAGGCCAAGGTTGCTAAAGGCTAAGCCATACCTTATTTAAGGCGTTGAGGCCGTTTTACACTCATGGGTGCATCGTGCTTGTCTGAGAGACGATCTTCCATCACCTTAAACACATCCCTTCATGCTGTATCGCAAATTCTGATCAGGAGCAACTATTTGAAGATTGTCATTGTGGGTGCCGGTGAGGTTGGTTTTCATATTGCAAGTCGCCTTGCAAATGAAAGCAAAGATGTAGTGGTCATTGATAAAGATGAAAATGCCCTGCGCCGGGTCTCGGAGAATTTAGATGTTCAGGTGATTCGAGGCTCAGGAAGCAGTCCTTCTGTTCTCGAGGACGCCGGAATCAAGGCCGCCAACATATTGCTGGCCGTAACCGACAGTGATGAGGCCAATCTGGTGGCCTGTCTTGTGGCCAATATCGTTTCTCCCACCACAAAAAAACTCGCCCGAATCCGGAATGCGGATTATGACAACTACCATGATCATTTCCGGGAATTTGCCCCCCATATCGATACCATCATCAACCCGGAAATCGAAGTGGTGAAAACCATTGAACGTTTGATCCAGGTGCCCGGAGCCCTGGATGTGGCCGAGTTCGCTGAAGGCCGTCTCCAGCTTATCGGTATGCGGATTGAAAAAGGCAGTGAATTAAATGGCCTGAAACTGGCAGATTTCGGAAGCAGGTTCGGAGATAAGGCCCCTCTGGTGGCCGGTGTTGTGCGGGAGGAGCAGATGATCGTTCCCCGGGGAAGTGACCGCATGATGGCAGGGGATATTGTTTATTTTATCAGTGAAAAAAACAAACTGTCCGGGGTTCTTTCATTGTTCGGCAAGGAGCAGAGGCCCTTGAAGCGGGCCATTATCGTGGGCGGTGGACGGATCGGTATTCGCCTTGCGAATCTCCTGGAAGCCAAATCCATCCACACGAAAATCATTGAGCAGTCCCAGAAAAAATGCCGGTATCTTGCTGACCGGATGAACAAAACAGTGATCCTGCATGGCGATGGATCGGACCAGAGTCTGCTCCAGGAAGAAAATATTCAGGATACCGATGTATTGGTCACATTGACCAACGATGAGGAAACAAATATTCTTGTCTCACTTCTGGCCAAACGCATGGGTGTCGGTAACACCATCACAAAAATCGGGAAATTCAGTTATCTGCCCTTGATGGGGACTATTGGGCTCGAACAGGTTGTTAGTCCCAGGCTTTCAGCCATTGATAGTATTCTTCAGCATATCCGAAAAGGGAAGGTTTTGTCTGCCATTTCTCTTCATGGTGAACAGGCAGAAGTGATCGAGGCCCTTGCTCTTCCCACATCGGAGATTGTGGGCAAGCCCTTAATGAAGGTCTCTTTTCCCAAAGGATCACTTCTGATCGGCATCCTGAGGAAAGATGACGTGATTATTCCCTCGGGGAAAACCATTATTGAGCCCGATGACCGGATTATCATTTTTGCCTTGAGGGAGGCTGTTCCTAAAATTGAAAAACTTCTTACGGTCAAACTGGAGTTTTTTTAAATGCGATGGAACAATCTTGTCAACATTCTTGGCATACTGATTATCGCCATTGGTCTGGCCATGATATTCCCATTGTTATGCTCTTTCTATTATTTTGATCACAGCTACCATGCCTTCATTAAATCCATCATAATTGCCTTGTCTCTGGGGCTTTTACTCCATGGGGTGTTCCGAAAACATCGTTTTGACTACATCAGTCCCCGGGAAGGTATGGCTGTGGTGGCCATTGGGTGGACCGCCATTGGACTTGTGGGAGCGCTTCCCTTTTATTTCAGTGGGTACTTCGAATTCTTTGTTGATGCGTTTTTTGAATCGGTTTCAGGATTTACTACAACTGGCTCATCCGTGATCACGGACATTGAGGCATTGCCCCGTGCGATTCTTTTCTGGCGCAGTCTGATCCAGTGGCTGGGGGGCATGGGCATCATTGTACTGTCCCTTGCCATTCTTCCATTTTTAGGCGTTGGCGGCATGCAGCTTTACAAAGCTGAAGTCCCGAGTCCTGTGCCGGATAAGCTGAAACCCCGGCTCAGTGAAACCGCCATGATTCTGTGGAAGGTCTACGCTCTGATTTCCCTGGCCCAGTTCATTCTGCTTTGGCTGGGCGGTATGACTGTGTTCGATTCCCTCTGCCATACCTTTACCACCATGCCCACGGGTGGATTTTCAACACGAAATACGTCCATTGCCCATTATGACAGCCTTTACTTCGACTGTGTGATCATACTGTTTATGGTGATTTCAGGAATTAATTTTTCCCTCCATTATCAATTCCTGAAGGGAAAACCTTTGGCGTTCTGGCGGGATCGTGAATGTCGTTTTTTTATAGGTATTTTTCTCTTATTCACAGCCTTGGTTTCCTATGATACCTACGGATCTGTTTATAAAACCATCATTGATGCTGTTCGTTACAGCGCGTTTCAGGTGGCGTCCATTGTCACGACAACGGGTTATGCCACCGCGGACTATGAGCTTTGGCCCGGCATGAGCCAGGTGATTCTCTTTGTATGCATGTTTTTAGGTGCATCGGCAGGGTCCACCGGGGGTGGCGTAAAATGCATCCGTGTGATGCTTTGTTTTAAATACTGTTACCGTGAATTATTTGCACTGATTCATCCACGGGCAGTCTCCCAGGTGAAAATGGCGGGAAAGACCGTGCCCGAAGATGTGATGAAGAGTATCATGGGCTTCCTGGCTCTCTATATGGGGCTGTATGTCATCTGCTCCATTGCACTCGCGGGTTTAGGTGTGGATCTTGTCACGTCTTTGACAGCCGTTGCTTCCTGCATTGGAAACGTGGGGCCCGGATTCGGCATGGTGGGGCCAACGGAAAATTTTGCCATGATCCCCAAGGCTGGCAAGTGGCTGCTTATCTGGTGCATGCTTCTTGGGCGTCTGGAGATCTACACCGTTGTAATACTCCTGGTTCCGGAATTCTGGCGGAAATAATTTGTGCCTGCTATCCAGAGTGTATTTGACTGGATTAATTGTCGATCCACCCGTTGTGCCCCGGCAGGGGGGCAGGGTGGGGAAAAAAATAATTTTTTTATAGTTGACAAAGAGCTCGGGGATCAGGTAAAAGCTTCTTGTTTTTGAGCACGCGGGTCATTAACTCAGTTGGTAGAGTATCTCCCTTTTAAGGAGAGAGTCGTTGGTTCGAGTCCAACATGACCCACCAAACATGACGTAAAAAATATTTTACGTCCCCATCGTCTAGCCTGGTCCAGGACACCGCCCTTTCACGGCGGCGACAGGGGTTCAAATCCCCTTGGGGACGCCAAATTTTAAAAGGCCTGATCTTAAATGATCAGGCCTTTTTTATTTGGTGGACAGTGTGGACGGTGTGGACAGTGTGGACGGTGTGGACGGTGTGGACGGTCAGGGGAGGGTGCTGACCACGTCGACCATGGCTTGTGTGAGGGTTTTGAGGTCCTCATCAACCATGATGTAGGGGGGCATGACGTAGACCAGTCTGCCAAAGGGTCTGACCCAGACGCCTTTTTCAACAAAGCGTTTCTGGATAACGTCCATATTGACGGGTTCTTTCATTTCAATGACACCGATGGCTCCAAGACAGCGGACATCCCTGACTTGGGATAGGGACGCAGCCGGAGCAAGGCCTTGACGCAGTCCTTTTTCAATTCGGTCAACCTGATGTTTCCAGTTTGATTCAAGAAGGAGTTTGATGCTGGACACGGCCACACTGCAAGCCAGGGGATTCCCCATGAATGTGGGGCCGTGCATAAAAGCCCCCGGATTTCCTTCTGAGATGCATCGGCTGACGCTTTGGGTGGTCATGGTGGCAGCCAGGGTCATATAGCCTCCAGTGAGGGCTTTGCCTATGCAAATGATGTCCGGGACAACGCCCGGATATTCGCAGGCAAACAATCGCCCTGATCTTCCGAACCCTGTGGCAATTTCATCAAAGATAAGAAGCACGCCGTACTCATCGCATAAGGACCGTGTCCGCCTCAAATACTCGGGTGAATAAAAACGCATTCCCCCCGCACCCTGGACCACGGGTTCGAGAATCACAGCAGCGATCATTTCATGGTTTTGTTCAAGGAGTTTTTTTAGACTTGAGATGTCTGCTTCATCCCAGGCATCATCAAAACGGCATTGGGGGGCATCGGCAAACAACTGCTTTGAAAGAAAACCTGAAAACAAAGAGTGCATGCCCGTATCAGGGTCACAGACCCCCATGGCACCGATGGTGTCACCGTGGTAGCCGTTTCTGATGGTCAGGAAACTTTTTTTCCCAGGCTCACCCTTGGCGTGCCAGTATTGAACAGACATTTTCATGGCCACTTCCACGGACACGGAGCCCGAATCACTGAAGAACACCTGGGTGAGGGGGGCGGGCGTCAACTCAACCAGCAAAGACGCAAGCTCAATGGCCGGGTCATGGGTGATGCCTCCGAACATGACATGGGACATCTTATTCAGCTGCTCCACCGCTGCACGGTTCAGCACGGGATGGTTGTATCCGTGAATTGCTGCCCACCAGGAGGACATACCATCAATCAACTCAGGGCCATTTTTTAATTTCAGGCGGACACCTCGGGCTGATTCCACGTGGTAAACAGGAAGAGGGTTTTTCATGGATGTGTAGGGGTGCCAGATATGATTTTTATCAAAGGCGATCATAGCAGAATCTTTCATGGCTTATGGATCCTTTTTCATTGGAGGTTATGACAATGGCATCATGATTAATATGATTGATAGAATCTGTCCACGAATAAATGGTTAAATATGATTTCAAAAATTAACTGGTTAAATTGGCTTTTGATGTTACGCAGATGGTAACGACATGAAAATAAAGAAATAAACATACATGGACAAAAACAGATATCCTTATGTGTCCAAAGTGTCCAGATCCTTTATAGATGACACTTTGGACAAGAACCGGAATTGACGCGACATGAAAATCAAAGCAGATTAAATAAAAAACACTGGTTGTAATAAATAACGTGGATTGTATTTGCGGTCCAAACTCAACTTACACGTTAACCCTTGTTATTTTCAATCAGTGCATGCACGTGCTTATTATGTTCTGGCTGAGAGCAATTTTATTGGGCAATGTGTGCTAATATTTTGGCTGAGACCGTTCCACTTGTTCTGCCAAGGCAAAGGAACGATTTTAGTGATATGCAATCATAATTTTTTCATTCTCCAAAAGGGAACAGGATGATGGCGATACACCCTTCGTAACGTCGCCCCATTCTGTTCCCTTCCCCTTTTTTGAGAATATTACCTTAAGAGACATGGTGCTAAAAAACATAAGTCCCATAAGTCTCATCCGTCCCATAAGTCCCATAAAAAGTCCTATGAGTCCCATACGTCCCATTGTCAAAATCCCAGCCAATCGTTAAATCTGGTCTTGGACTGTTTCAGACAACGACTCGCTATCGTTCGAATCATCCGGAACAAATGAAGCAAAAAATCGGTTAACACGAACAGTGGCCGACTCTGTCAGTGAATAGAGCGTCGGAACCACGATCAGTGTCAGGAATGTGGCAATGATCAAGCCGAAAATTACAACAACAGACATGGACTTCCAGTACTGGGATGTTTCGCTGACAAGGGAAACGGATAATTCCCTGAAATTAATTGAAATACCGGTGACCATGGGAATGAGGCCCAGAACGGTGGTGATGGCTGTGAGCATGACGGGCCGAAGTCGGGTAGCTCCGGCGGAAATAATGGCCTGGTTGATATCCATGCCTTTTTCCTTGAGTTTGTTCGTGTAGTCGATGAGAACAATGGCGTTGTTGACCACCACACCGGCCAGGGAAATTACGCCCACGCCGGACATGATGATTCCAAAGGGGTACTGCATCACGGCCAGACCAAGAAATACGCCCCCCAGGGAAAGGACCACCGAGGTCATGATGATCATGGGCTGGGTCACGGAATTGAATAGGGTGACCAGAATCAGGAAGATCAGGAAAATGGCGATGATAAACGCTTTGGTCAGAAAGGCCTGGGCCTCATCCTGGGCTTCACCTTCCCCAGTGAACTTGATGGAGTAGCCATCGGGCAGGGTGAATTTTTTCAAGAGTTTTTCAGCTTCCATCCTGAGGACTGACCCTGTGGTTTTGGTCTGGTCCACGTTGGCTTTTACCGTGACGACCCTCTGGTGGTTGATCCGGTTGATATCGCCGATGGTCCCTGAATAATCGATGGATGCCACGGTGGTCAGGGGGATAAGCTGTCCACTGGGAGACGGGATCATCAGGGTGTGAAGGATGTCGGTTATTTTCCGGTTGTCATCGGATAGTTTCACCGATATATCGTAATCTTCTCCAAATTCCCGAAAGGTGGATACCGTATAGCCGTTGTAAGCTGTTTTTAATGCAAATCCGATATCCCCGGTGGACAGATTGAACAGAGCGGCTTTCTGGCGGTCAATTTTCACCTGGATCGAAGGGATGCTGTCCATGTAATCGTCTTGAATATCCTCGATCAGAGGAATACCCGAAAGAATATTCTGGATCCGTTTGGACAAGGCTCCAAGTATTTTGAAATTATCCCCTGATATTTCGATGTTGATGGGGGCACCTGTGGGCGGGCCATGCTCTTCTTCCATGACGGTGATCCGTGCTCCGGGGATTCCCTGGATTCGATGTCTGATTTCCATCATATCATCGGATGACGGTGTTTTTCTGTCTTCATAATCCACAAACTGAATGCCCAGATGGTTGGCTGATGTGCGGGTGAACAACTTGCTGCCGAATTTTTTGACCGAGGTGGCGTAGATGTGCTCAATGTTGTCGATATCACTGGGTCCCATAAAGGTTTCCCCATGGGCATTTTCATGGATTTTCTGAATATATGCCTGCTGGTATTGCTCTTCAAGATTGAGATCCGGGTGTGTGGCATGATTGACAGCCACCTCGACCTGTTTGGTGATGGCGTCGATATAGTCCAGATCCGCCCCTTCAGGGGGGTCGATATTCACGTAGATGTTTTTTGGATCCACGCTGGGAAAGAACTCCACGGGTTTTTCAATACCCGTGATCACCAGCCAGGTCTGCATGAGTACGATCAGAATCATGAATGACGCCACCACGACCTTCATGCGATTGTTCAGGGAATATTCAAGGACCCGGGCATAGGTGGTAAGAATGGGGCCCACAATAGCAATGGGTTCTTCCCCTTTTTGTTCAATTTCATCGGCCGTGAGATTTTGCGGGGGTTTTACGGCTCCTTTTTTCAGCTTCATGAAATAGGCGGTGAGGGCCGGATTGATCACCAGGGCCACAAAAAGGCTTGCGCTCAGGGTCACGATCAGGGTCAGGGGGAGATATTTCATAAACTCACCCATAATACCCGGCCAGAACAGCATGGGGGAAAAGGCTGCCACCGTTGTCAATGTGGATCCGATAACAGGATAGGCCACCTCGGATGTCCCTTTTTTGGCCGCCTCAATGCGGGGGACGCCCTGTTCCATGTATCTGTATATGTTTTCAACAATAACGATGGCGTTGTCCACGAGCATACCCAGGGCCAGGGTCAGGGAAAACAGAACCACCATGTTCAGGGTCACCCCTAAAAGTTGAAGTATGGAAAAGGAAAGAAGCATGGAAAAGGGAATGGCCAGGGCCACCAGCAAGGCATTTCTCAAGCCCAGGGCAAAGAGCAGCACCACCACTACCAGAAGGAGGCCTGACAGGATATTGTTTTCAAGATCTGTCACCATCATATGGATGCCTTTGGCCTTATCCATCATTTTGGTGATCAGGGTTCCCTTGGGCCAGGTGGGCATCTGTTTTTCAATCAGTCGGTCGATTTCTTCGGAAATCCGGATGATATTTTCACCACTGCGTTTTTTGACCGATATGTTGACAGCTTCCCTGCCATTGAGGCGTGAACGACTTTCCTCATCCTTGAATCCGTCCACGATCCGGGCCAGATCCTTGAGATACACCGGTTGCCCTTCAAAAGTGGTGATGACCAGGCCGTAGATTTCATCGGGGTGGGTGAATTCACCAGGCACGCGCAGCTGATATCTGCCATCGCCCAGGGAGATGGAGCCCCCGGATGTGTTTGTGTTCTCGCTGGGGACCACTTTGCCAAAGACCGTGATGGGAATATGATAATAGGCCAGCTTGTTCGGGTCGACCTCAATGATAATTTCACGTTCGCTGCCACCGGTCACGTCCACTTGAAGGACACCTGGAATGGACTCAATGTCTTCCTCCAGGCCATCGGCAATTTTCTTGAGGGCAATAACGCCACAATCCCCGTTCAGGGAATAGACCACGATGGGCATTTCCGACAAATTGACCTCGAAGACCGAAGGATCATCCTCCATGTCCGTGGGCAGATCCCGTTTGGCTTCATCCACCTTATCTTTAACTTTTTGAAGAACGTCATCAATATTGGTTTTTGGAATGAATTCGATGTTTATTTTGGATTCGCCTTCGGAACTGATCGAACTGATGTTTTTGACATTTTCAAGCCCTTTGAGTTTTTTTTCAATGGGGATGGTGATGGATGTTTCAATATCAGCCGATGCAACACCCTTGTATGTGGTGGAGACAAACACGTACGGGATGGTGATATCCGGTTCGTCTTCCCTGGGCAGGGCATTATAACTGTAAGTCCCCGCAACCAGAATGATGATGGCCAGAATGATGACGCTGACACGGTTTTTGATGGCAGTATCGGATACGATCATCGTACCAGAGCCTCCTGCTCGATCTGGGTTCGGATAATATGAATTTTCTGGCCGTCGGTCACACTCCTCTGACCCACCGTAATCACCTGATCCCCTGCCTGGAGACCTTCGGTGACTTCAAGCATCCAACCATCCTGGATTCCTGTGGAGATGACACGGGCTATGGCTGTGTCGATGGGTGCTTTGTTGGGAAGCCCCAGGGCTTCCAAAGCCGCTTCGATAAGCTCATATTTTGGATTTTTCCGGGCAAGATAGACGATCTGTTTGTTATCAGCCGAAATCACAGAGTAAATGGGAACGGATAAGGCGTTTTCAATGGATTTTTTGACAAGTTCAACCCGAACAAACATGTCAGGACGCAGCTCTAAATCCTTATTATCGATGACAAGCTCCAGGTCATAGACCCGTGCAAGGGAACTGGTGGTCCCTGCCAGATAATTTTTTCGGGCCTTGAACACCTTTCCGTTCAGGGCATCGACACTCACATCAAAATGGCTGAGGGTTGATACGGCGCTCACGTCAGATTCAGGGATGCCAACCTTGACTTTAATGGGGTCCATCTGGATAATTTCAATGATGGGATTCCCCTTATCCATGAATTGACCTTCTTCAGCGAAAATAAGGTTGACCAGGCCTGAAATAGGGCTTGTGATACGGCATTTCTCAAGGTCTATGGCCGCTATTTTCATGGCAGATTGATGGTTTTCCATCTGGGCTGTAATGGCATCCAAATCGGATTTGTTCGATAGTTCGGAACGGAATAGTTTTTCAAGTCTGTTTTTTGATGAAAGGGCTGATTCATAGGAGGATTTGGCCGCATTGTATGCATTCTGGTATTTGGATGAATCGATCACCCCCAGAAGATCGCCCTGATTAACCCATGTCCCTGCGGTGACTGATTTAGTCACTAAACGTCCCGCAACCTCGGTGGAAACGACAAGTCGGACCTGGGGAGCCAGGGTACCCGGAAGGCTGATCCTGTCACGGATGATCTTTGGGGCCATGGTCATTGTCACAACATTGATGGCCGGAGCCTCTTCTTTTCGAGCGGATTTTTTTTCAGCTTCCACCTGAACGGCTTTATTATGGGTACACATACCCAGCATCAGGATGAGAAAAAAAATGAAAAGAATGGGCAGCCAGCTCCCTTTTTTCTTTGTTGATTCATAGGGTGTGTGTCGGGTCATGATAAAATCCTGTTTTGCCGTGGGATGGCCATAAATATTTAATTGGATAATTCGCTGACGGTTTCTCTTAAAAAGGTGCCGGTGGCCCGCTGAAGTTTCAAAAAGGCAAGTTTATAGCCAAAACGGGCATCGGATAATTCTCGCTCAGCTGAAACCAGGAGGGTGTTTGCATCCATCATATCCACGCTGTTTGAAAGGCCATGTTTAAACTGTTCGGAAACAGCCATGAAATTCTGCCTTGAAAAAGACAATTTGTCGTTCAGGGCTGTCAGTCGACCTTTCTGGGTCACCAGCTGGAGATAGGCCTCTTCGACTTCCAAAGCGACCTGTTTGGATATTTCCGATAGGACCAGCCTCGCCTGTTGTTCACGGGCCATGGACTGCTTTATTTCAGCATTTCTAAGCCCACCGTCAAACAGGGTGAAGTTCAGATTCACACCCACAAGATAACCTGAGGAGTCTTGGTCGTAATCCAGTGTTCCAGTGAATGATTCGTCTTTTTTTGCATACTGGCCTTCAAGGCTGAGGGTGGGCCAGTAATCGCCCTTGGACAGTTTGACATTCTTTTCAGAAACGATCCGGAGTCTTTTTGCGGATTTGATTTCAGACCGGTTGATAAGGCCTTCTTCTTTGAGACCTTCAAGATCAAACCCCGAAGATGGCTGAACCTTTCCTATGGGTTCCTGAAGGGTGAAATCCAAAGGAAGATTAACCAGGGATCGTAATGCGGCTTTCGTATAAAGATATGTGTTTTTATCTTCGACGAGTTTGGCCCGGGCATCGGACAATTCCGATTCGGCTCTGAACATATCGGTTTTGGTCACATCTTCAAGTTTTAATCGTGTGCTGACCGCATCTCTGTGTTTCTCCAGACGCTTGACACTTGCCGTGGCTATTTCCCAGCCCTTGGATGCCCTTAGCACGCTGTAATAAACACTTGCCACCTGGAAAAGATAGGTTTCTTTGGCTGTGGTCAGATCAAAATTGCTTTTTTCAATGTAGTCTTTGCTGATGTCAAGGGCGATGAGTTCCTTCCCATTCAGGGTAAAAGACTGTTCCAGGCGAAGGCCCCAAGCCATGGAATCTGTTTTCAAATTCAACTCGGGGGGGTAACCTGAGCTTCCGGAGGGGTCGTGGGTGGTCTGGTCATTGTCACCCAGATTATAATTTCCAAAAGCCGTAAATCGTGGAATCAAAACAGACAGAGCTCTTTGTTTGTCTTTTTGGGCGATAAACAGATCTTCTTTGGCCCGCTTGATGTTTTCAGCCTGATCAAGGGCCATGGAATAAAGGTCGTTCAGGGTATATGACGGACTCTGTGGCTGAGTCCCATCATGAGTGTTTTCAGCAGTGGAAACTGTGGTCAGTGACATAGTAAAGATGATAGCCATTATCAGGAGTTTGAGTCTGAATGTCATAGGTACCCCTCAAAGAAAATCAGTTGAGTTTAATGGATTTATTGCTGAGATTCTGATTAAATATCGAGTCAATATATCCCGCAGGTCTTGAGGTGTCAAGGACTTGATCCTGATTGAACTTGGAGGTGACTGGTGGACCTGTTGGACTGGACTGGGTGGACTGCCCCCGCCAGGGCGGGGGCAGATAATTAGTTTTTTGTTCGGCGGTGGAGGACCATGGCAAAGACAAGGACCAGGCCGAGACAGATCAATAGAAACATAAAAACAGGAAAGAAGCCTGTTTTTTCAACGGAAGTAAATGGAGTTGAGATAAAGCAGAAGGTCGCACTGTCATCGGGCCAGACTCTGTCTCGCAGGGATGTGGGGTCATTGGTCGTCTGCCTGAAGGAAAGGCCTCCGGGGCCGTCTGCCACAAAGACGCCGCGAATCGTAGCTTGACCGGTGATTGATGCGCTGGATGCCATGGTTATTTCAGTGGCCCACAGGGCTGAGCCCTGGCCATAGGACGAGACATAACCCATGAACTCGGGGTTCTCCATATCGATCACCTGGTAGAGAAGAACAGCGCTTTCCGGGTTGTCTGTCAGGACATAGAGATGACGGCTTGCCGAGTCCTTATAACAATAAACATCAATGGCCTTACCGTATTCGGATGTGTCAATGGTGTGAATGACCGAAGGATGCATGTCTGCCTGGTTGTCTTCCTGGAACAATTGGATGATCTTCACGCCCGATGCCCCGTCAGCAAGAAAGGCATACATACCGGATTGATCGGAATTCGCATAGATGGCCAGAGCCTCGTCAGCATCAATCTGAAATACATTATCCACAGCCGGGGGAAGAACCATGGTTTCAGGATGCTCGTCATCGGGGTTGAGGCGGAAAATCGAAAGGCCCGAGGATCCACGGGTGACCATGGCATAGATGGAACTCCCCCAGGTGTAGTGGGTGATCTTTGTGGATGTTGCCGTGTCACCGACAAAATCAAGGGGAATCGGGACATAGGTGGCTGGGTTGTCCAGGGTTGTGTCAGCTGAAACATCCACAATCCATACTTCCTGGTCAGGGTCCGTGGTGACGGCCATGAGCATATCCGTCACCCCATTATTGAGCACGGATACATCAATGACATCATAGGAGGCCGGTGCAGGAATATTGGACCCCGGAATGATAACAGGTGCCCCGGCACCTGACTCTTTGAGGCGAAGGACCTGGATTCCACCGGGTCCATCAGCCACGTAAGCGAAATAATTCGTATTTGCGATGCAGGTGGCCTTGGCCGTGCCCGGTGTGGGGAGAAACATTTCACGGATGGGCAGGGCAGGGGAGGCATACCGGGTGATGGTGGTCTCACCATCCTCGTCATCTTCAACCGTATCCGGTTTGAGTCGGATCAGGGTCAGCCCGCAATCGGGACGGGCAATATTGTCTGCAATATAGGCGATTCCAATGTCTTTCTGGATACAGACATCAAAGGCATTTATATAGGTCCTTGTTTTGGTGATGGTCACCGACTCTTCATCCGATGTAAGATCCAGTTCATTGAGTCCGTCCCGCAAACTCGTGATATAGGCATGATTGTCCATGATCATCACACTGTTGGCGCCGGTCATTTTGTATCGGTTAACAGCAAGGGGTGCGGTTGGGTCGGATATATCAATGACATTCAATCCAAAATAATTCAAGGCATTGTCCGCATCGGCATCATTGTAATACCCGTGAGTGGTGATATAAACAGTGTTGTTATGAATATCTATGCCCCGGGGTTGATACAACACAAGTTTGTTTGACGTATAGGCGCTGTTGGTTCTCTGGGAAAAGACCAGTTCCGGGGAGATATCGTTGCCGTCTTCATCCATGTTGTCATGGCTCACATCATAGATGAGTAAATCATTCCCGTAACCGTCAGGGCAATAGACATAATTTTCTTCCACATCAAGGGATACGGTTCCCATGACCGTGGGGAGACCCGTTGCCATAATGCGCGTCAGGGTAAGTCCTGGGGCTTCGAATCCCGAGACACCGATGCGTGAAATCACGGGCCCGTATGCAGAGTCCATCATCATGATAGCTGTCACGTTGGATGTCGGGCCCGTGGAATAGACACCCACTCTCAAGGGTTTGTAGCTGCTTGGAAGGGAGACCAGCTCCATCCACCCGAGTTCTACGGGTGTTTTGGCCACGGCGATGCTTAGAACCCTCAAACCATAATCCTTGTCAGCCATAAAAATATAGTCGTTGAACAGAGAAATATCGTAGGCATTGACCGTGTTGGCATTGATGCGGTGATCGGATGTGGTAAACGATCCGGCCTCAAAGGGATGTGTGGGATCTTCCACATCAATAATCTGAAGTCCGGAATAGCCGCAGGCCGCATACAAAACGTTTTTGTCCGGAGCATAAACAAGAGCCCTTATGCCTTCGCTGATGTTTGTCAAACGCAGAAAGGTGACAAGCTCAATATTGTTCTTCTGAAATACGTTAAGGGTGTCCCCATCCCCCACAAACACATAATCAATGGACGGATCGCTTGCAATGGCGTTGGTCTGGGGAATCGGCCACCTGGAGCCTGTGCCCACAAATTCATCGGCAATGGCAAACGGGGTATGGAACATGAAAAGGGCTGAAACGCAGAATGCGACAAGATACTTCATCAAATTCCTTCCTTTGAGCGTCTGTTTCAATCCGAAGATGGGCACACGTCGCTTTGCCCATCCTGTCATTTCTAAATGTCGCAACAGGTAAGATGGGCAAAACTAAGGTGTGCCCATCACAGATTACGACTGATTTGTTTATTCATTATACCTGTCACATATAATTTAACGCATGTAAAGAGTCAATGGGATTGTTTATGCCCAGGCATAGCCATGCATCGACATTTTACGAGTTAATCAACGTTATTCGATAAAAAAAGAAATGGATCTCGCTGAGGCGCAGAGGACGCAGAGAAAAACCTTGGGATTGTATAAAATGACATCCGGGAATTTATTATCCCTCTACCCTGAAATCGACTGGAAAGGTGCCATCGGATTTCGAGATATCATTGCACATCATGATTTTGATATTGATGCCGAACAGGTTTTCTGGATCTGCACCCATCACATCGGGCCACTTTTGCAAACCTTGAAACGGATCATTACGGTTTCTCATTTGGGAAAGAAAAAACCAATAGGGCCTCAATAAAATTTGCTAAAAATCCTTTCACGATTAACGATCATGACATTCTATAGGCTTTAGGGACAGGTCAATTTTTTATAAGCCGCATAGCCGTTTAGCACCTGTTCTGTCGTTGCTGAACAGTTTTAAGTTTTTTGAAAGATTCTCTCCCGTGTTGACAAGCACTTTGCCAAAAGCTAAACTAAGCTAAACCAACCTAACAGACGCATCTGGAGGGTTTATCCATGCCAATTCAAAAACTGAACATCCATGAAGCAAAAACCAAGCTATCGGCAATCCTGGCTCAAATAGAGCAAACCGGCAGCACGGTTTTAATCTGCCGCAACGGCACACCTGTCGCCGAACTGTCACCTGTCAAGAAGGGTGCGGGGTCGCGTTTGGGTAAGCACCCCGTCATGAGTAAGATCCAAATGAATTATGATCCAACAGAAGATTTGAGTGAAGACGAATGGGGTGAAATCGAATGATACTTGACACATGCGCATTATTATGGATCGCTGAAGGAGAATCGGAAAATCGGTTATCGGCCCAAGTGCTCAATCATATAAACAAATCACCTGTTGTCTATGTCTCAGCCATTTCAGGTTTTGAAATCGGTTTAAAAGCGAAGGCCGGTAAACTGAAACTTCCCGTCACACCTGCAGAGTGGTTCGATGCCGTGCTGAATTTTCATCATCTCCAGCACATAGACCTGAGCCACAGTATTTGCCTTCGGGCGACCGAACTCCCTAAAATCCATAAAGATCCCTGTGACCGATTTATTATTGCCACAGCCTTGACACTCGATATGCCGGTGGTCACATCAGATTCCCGATTTAAAGAATACGGAGTCGATGTGGTGTTTTAATCTTTCGTCACGGATCATATTCTTTAATGAAACGGATTTTTCAGTTATTTTGGTCAAAGATTATAAATAGCAAAAAAACACAGCTTATTACAAACTTACTGAGGGGCCTGCATGAAAAAAATGACATTGAAAACCAAGCTATTTACTGTGTGTACCCTTATCGTTGTAGTTCCCCTCGGATTAGTGGGTTTTTTTTCCGTTACAACGGCAAGCCGCGCCATGATCTCGGCTGAGAAAGAAAAAACCAGGCTGATCGCGTCCGATATCGGAGACTTGATCCATGAGGCTCTTGATGTGGAAGTCAGAGTGGCCCGCATCATCGCTTCCGATCCCCTTCTTCTTAACGCGGCCGAGGGAGCAAGCGAAATGGGAGTCAAAATGACCATGCTGGTTCTTAAGTCTCTGGATAATCACTTTGGAAAACTTCACACGGACATAGGGGGACAATACGAATTATTCTTCCTTACGGATAAAGAGGGAACAATGATTTCAGACAGTGAAGGAGGCAAGTACCGGGAAACGGGCATTTCTGTTGCTGACAGTGCTTATTTCAAGCGGGCCAAAGAAAGCAGTGAGTGTGTGATCAGTGAGCCTGTAAAATCCGAGATATCGGGCAAGCCCATCACCGTCATTGCCGTCCCGCTCATAAATACCTTTGATGAATTTGTCGGTGTCGTTTCCATTGTCATCAGACTCGATATCCTGACCAAAATTATTTCAAAAACAAAGCTGGGAAAAACCGGCTATCCCTTTATGCTGGACAATTCAGGAACCGTCACTGCCCATCCGGACGAGCGTCTTGTTCTTGAATTAAATTTTAATAATAACAAGAATATGCAAGGTATTTTGCACTCCATACTCAGCGGCAACACAGGGGTTGATGACTACACGGTTGACGGCATCCGGAAAATATGCGGCTTTGCCCCTGTGCTCATCACCGGATGGGGCGTCGGGGTGACCCAGGACGAAGATGAATTATTAAGTTCCTCCCGCCATATCCGCAACATCATTTTGATTGCCAGCGTCATTTTTCTGATCCTGACCCTTGGTGTGGTTCAATGGTTTGTGAGAGGAATCATGGTCCAACTCGGGGGTGATCCATCGGACATCGCCCACATTGCCGAGCGGATTTCCAAAGGAGATCTCACCATCGAATTTGGCGATAACAGACGGGGCAGCACCGGTGTTTATGCCCACATGAGAACCATGACCCTAAGCCTCCAGGCCATGCTCCGCCAAATCACCGAGGGGGCACGCACCCTCAGCTCTTCTTCCACAGAGTTGTCATCCGTGTCCGATCAACTGACCATCAATGCCGAGGACACCGCCCAAAAATCCACCAATGTATCCTCAGCAAGCGGAGAAATGGCAGCAGGCCTGAACAGTGTGGCTGCCGCGTCGGAGCAAGCCACAACCAGCCTTCAAATGGTCGTATCCGCGGCCGAAGAAATGTCGGCAACCATCAACGAAATTGCCGACAAAACAAGCAAAGGCAGTGCAACCACTGCGGAAGCTGTCAAAAAGGCCGAATACGTCTCAGCCAAGGTCAACGATTTGGGGGTTGCCGTATCGGAAATCAGTAAGGTCACTGAAACCATATCGGATATCTCCGCGCAAACCAATCTTCTGGCCTTGAATGCAACCATTGAAGCCGCGCGTGCCGGTGAAGCCGGTAAGGGGTTTGCCGTGGTTGCCAGTGAAATCAAAGCCCTGGCACAACAGACCGCCGAAGCCACAAAGGACATCGGCAGCCGGATCGATGATGTCCAGAGCACAGCAAAAGAGTCTGTTGATGCCATCAACGGCATCGTCGATATCATTGACAACATCAACAGCATCGTCACTCAGGTGGCCGCGGCCATAGAAGAGCAGTCCATCACCACCCGCGAAATATCAAACAACGTGAGCCAGGCAAACAGCGGGGTTCTTGAGGTTAACCAAAATGTCAGCCAGGCCTCTGAATTTGCCAATTCGATCAGCAAGGACATCCAGCAGGTCAGCCGTGCTTCTGAAGAAATCAGGCAGGGAAGTTCTCAGATCAACACCAGTGCCTTAGAGTTGTCCAAACTGGCTGAGATACTCAACGACATGGTCAACACATTCAAGCTGAATTAGTTTACATCCATAATGGTCTTTTTGAAGAAAAGGGGTCAAGCCCCACAATAAATCCCAACACCGTCGGAATCGGGGGGCATGATACTTAATTCATCACAGTTCCTCATTTGGAGAGCCCCAGCGGGGCGGATGTGCTTTTGACGACAGCCTTACTTATTCGAATTCTGAATTCCGGGGACCTTACTTAATGCAAATACCGGTGTCCAGTCTTGGCATTAAGTAAGGGCCACAGAACCCGGAACACGGGCCTGACACTTCTCCATGACAAGATTCAATTCTTCTGTGCTCCCAGAATTCTGATAAGAGGCTCTGTATGTTTGATTTGGATAATCCGATATGCCCTGCCGCGGAAGCGGAGCATGCCGAGAGTAACCCGATTTCATACACAAATTGAACATTTCCCTTGAGTGGATTTCATCCACCCAGCGGATGCCGCTGTATGAAAAGGAAACAGATTCCATATGTCCGAAGGGTTCGTTTTCTTCGAGGAAAGACAGTTTCATTTCAGGAGAAATGTCAATGATCAGGGCATTTTCAAGATGGATGCTATGAACGTTGACCTCTTTTTCCTGGGGATCTTTTTTGAAAAATCTCAACACCACTTTGGAAAGAAGGCCACCTTTTGAAAGGTGCTGACTAAGTAATGCCTTGAGAATCGCAACAACATTTCCCCCTGTGTCAGGATAGTTGTCGCATGATTTAAAAAACAGAAATCAAAAGTTGAGCAGGTGGCACATGTCCTTGTTTGTCCCTGTCAGTCCGTGTTTGTCCAGGGTATTTCTTCATGGACGGACACGGACGAGCACTGACTGACACGGACATTGAAACACTGAGGTCAAGCCGTTTTTGTTAAGTTTCCAGACTTTGCCTGGAAGTGAAATATAAAAACGTTTTAAACACACGAAGAAGGGCAAAAAATTATCCCTGCCGGGGGCCAACCCCAGCCTTCGCTGGGGCAGGCTCTTTTAAAAAGGTTGCCAAACATGAATTTTGGGATGAGTCAAATGTCCGCTGTCGAGATGCAAGCACGGGCACGACGATAGATCTTACTCCGTGATCTTTGTGCCTCCGTGAGAGACCTGTTTTTTGGTTGTGGCTATGACGCACTGTGATCTTCGTGTCCTTCAGTGAGCGACGGGTTGGATAAATAAAGAATCGTTCTTCTTATACGTCTTATGTGCCCCCCCCCCAGAACCAAAATAGTCTTGACTATTTATTTTACATCACCTAAAATACAACCAGTAAGTCCAAATAATTAGACATATTGGTTGAAATATGAAAAGTTTAATTCAGTTACCCGCAGAATTTGATTACAATTTGTTGTTACACGCGTTAAAGGATTACAAAAAGCCAAGGGATAAGATCAGAGGTCTTATTAGGGACAAGGATATCATAAGGGTTAAAAAGGGCCTTTATGTGCTGGGCAACGATTATAATAAACCTTATAACATGTTTGTCCTGGCGAATCTGATTTATGGACCGTCATATATCACAGGTCAAACCGCTTTGGCATTTTGGAACATGATACCTGAACGTGTTGAACTCATGATCAGCATGACAACAAAGAGAAAGAAGCAGTTTGATACTCCGGTTGGCACGTTCTCATATCTGTATTGCCCAAAGCCTGCGTTCAGCATTGGAATTCAGCTTGAGGATGCCGGAGATCAAAAAAAAATGTTAATTGCTTCCCCGGAAAAGTCATTATGCGATATTGCAGCGTCACAAACGTATATTTCAACAAAAAATGAAATGAAGGAATTCCTCGAATTAATGCGATTGGATTTCAGCGTTTACAAGACCCTTGATTTTTCATTATTGGAAGAAATTGAGGCTGGATATCGCAGACAAAGTATAACGCTGATGATTCATTGCTTAAAGGACGATTATGTTTGATGAAAAAATCGAACAAATGCTTAAGCGGTATGAATTAAATTCGATTCATGACCATGAGAATGCGCTGAAAGAGATCATACAAGAAGTTGTTTTGCTTGGTTTATGGCGTTCTAAGTTTTATGAAAAGGCTGTTTTTTACGGGGGGAGTGCATTACGGATTCTATATAAACTGGATCGTTTCTCCGAGGATTTGGATTTTTCATTAATTCAGCCGGAAAACGATTTCAATATTAAAAAATATCTTGGTGCCGTTAAATCAGAACTGGAATTATGGGGTTTTGAAGTTTCAACAGAAGAAAAAAATAAAAAGAATCAAAGCACAATTGATTCAGCGTTTATCAAAGCAAATAGATTGGTCCATTTGCTAAAAATAGATTTAAATTTAAAAACCCATAAACATGCTGTGATGAAGATCAAGTTGGAAATTGATATAGATCCGGCAACCGGATTTAACAGTGAATTTAAATATCATCTCCACCCCATCCCATTTACCATTAAAACCATGGCTTTGCCCAGTCTGTTTGCCGGTAAAATGCATGCCTTGCTATGTCGAACCCGAAGGACAAATATTAAGGGCCGGGACTGGTATGATTTAATTTGGTTTGTTAAAAACAATATTCCGTGTGACTTATTTTATCTTAATAATAAAATGGTACAAACTGGCCATATTGATTTATCTTCGACTTTGACCAAAGAAAAGCTTGTTGAAATAATGTCCGAAAAAATAAAAGAGATTGATTTTGACCTGGCCAAAAGAGATGTTGAACCGTTTTTAAAAAATTCAGGCCAAAGAGATGAGCTAAGCCTCTGGTCTAATGATTTTTTTTCTGATTATTTGATTCAAGAAATTGATATTTTGATATGACCGGGCATGGAGATTTTAAGGATAGAGTCAGGGTCAATCGATTGAGCGAAAACATTCATACAATGTAGGGGCATGGCGCGCCGTGCCCTTGTTTGAAGGGAATTAAAACCGGACCCAACATTTCAAGCTTGTCCTCGCGTAGGTGAGGAAGCCTGCCGCCGGAGGCTTTCCCCCCCTTCTTCGTGTCTCCGTGGTCCCCCTGTGTCAGGATAGTTGTCGCATGATTTAAAAAACAGAAATCAAAAGTTGAGCAGGTGGCACATGTCCGTGTTTGTCCCTGTCAGTCCGTGTTTGTCCAGGCTATTTCTTCGTGGACGGACACGGACGAGCACTGACTGACACGGACATTGAAACACCGTGTGATGATCTCACTTGTGTATTCGTTGTGCCTCTGTGAGAGACCTGTTTTTGGTTGTGGCTTTGCCGCTCTTTGCTCTTCGTGTTCTTCAGCGACCACCGGGAGCGGGTGGTGGGAAAATAGATTTACATGAAGGATATAAAGAAAAATAATGTTCACTCAGTTTTTTTATATCCACCACCCGGTCGCTTCGCTTCCTGAAGAGCACGAAGAAAATGCCTCTGGCAGCTCTCCGAGAGTCAGCTCCCCGCCGTCGCGGGGACAAGCTTAAAAAGCTGAGCCAACCTTCGCCAACCTTCGCCAAGGCTTCGCCCCGGCACGCAAATGGGTTGGGGATTGTGAATGAGTAGCGTGGCCTGAAATAATACTCAAATAAAGATGAGATAAAATGATATAAGTCCCATGGGTCTTATGGGACCTATAAGACCCATGGGACCTATGGAGAATTGTTTTTGGGGCGGTTTTGCCGCCTTGTTCCCAGGACTTTTCCCCCAGATGCATGGCTGGAGCCATGGGGTATACACTCCCAGGCTGGAGCCTGGGAGCGAGAAGAAATCATGACGCAGAGATTAAACCTGTTTGTCTGTCCCGATGTTGTTTTAAGTCACAGGATTATCTTTGAGCCAGGAAGCCAGGCGCTTGAGTCCTTGTTCTGTTGACACCAGGGGGGCATACCCCAGATCTGTTTTCACGGCGCTGATATCAAACCAGTGGACCGTGGCCAGTTCATCTGCCACAAAGCGGGTCATTTTGGGTTCACCCGGAAGTCGGAACAGGGTATAGATGCCTTCAAGCAGGGCACCGATACACCAGACCACACGGTGGGGAAGGGTGCGGGTGATGGGGGGCAGGTCTGCTGCCGTGAGAATTCCGTTGATCATATCCCACATGGGGATGGGCTCATCCTGGGTGATAAAATAAACCTTTCCGGACAGGGACGGATCCTGGGACAGTTTTTCGTGGGCCAGGACATGGGCATGGGCCGCATTGTCAATGTAAATGGTATCCACGAGATTGTTCCGTTTGCCCACTTTCACCAGGCGTTTGTGCCGTTTAATCACCCGGGGAACCAGGTTGTTGTCCCTGGGACCCCAGATCAGGTGGGGCCTGAGAATGATGGCTTTCAGGCCTTTTTCACGGACAGCGTTCAGAACGATGTCCTCGGCCAGTTTTTTGGTTTTGATGTAATGGGTATGAAAGGTCTTTGTGTAGGGAACAGATTCATCGGCACCTTCCATATCACCTGCGGTGAACACCACACTGGGGGAGCTGGTGTGGATCAGGTGGTGGACCTTGTGTTTCAGGCAGGCATTGACCACATTCAGTGTTCCCAGGGTGTTGGTGTTGTAATAGTCCTCATAGGAGCCCCAGACACCGGGTTTGGCTGCCACATGAAAGACCGTATCCATGCCTTGGACAGCCTGGTCAACATCCTCGGCACTGGAAAGATCTCCCTGGATCTGGGTCACGCCCAGGTCATCCAGGCTGGCATAGCGTCCCCTGGAAAAGCTGGTGACAGCATGGCCTTTTTTTACCAGCATGTCCACAATGGCAAAGCCCAGGAAACCCCCGCCCCCTGTGACAAGAATGGTTTGTTTGTCCGTCATGACGTATCCTTATATCTTTATCTTTTTTTCAGCAAAAACCGCCAGTTTTTCCCTGAATATCTTGGAGTTGTGACGGATATCCACGGGAAAGGAGGGGTGGAACAGAACGTGGGTGATGGATTTTGTGTTTTCAAATGTCTTGGCCAGGGCCAGGATTTCGTTTTTGACATCCTTTTTACTCCGGCCTTTGAATTCCGGGGCCATTTCAATGATGATGACCGGGGTTTGAGAGCCTTTGGGACCGATGCCCACCAGGGCGCTTCGATATACAGCCGGGTGTTTGTTGAAAATGGCTTCGCAACTGATGGTGTAAAGGGTCTGCTTGCCTGTTTCCACCCGGTGGTTTTTCCTGCCGCAGAACCAGACTCTGCCGTTATTATCGAGCCAGCCCAGATCGCCCATCCGGTGACGGATTTGGCCATTTTCCTTGATTTTGGCCAGCAAGTCGGCTGCGGGGTTGTTGTAATAATTCCGGGTGACCAGGCTTCCTTTGACGGTGATTTCACCGACTTCTCCCGTGGTAACCTCAAGATCGTCAGACCATTCCAAAATGGGTTCATCGGATATCCTGATGAGTTTAATGTCCGCATCCTCAATGGGGCGACCGATGCAGGTCCCGTATCCGTCCTCGCTAAAGGATTTGGTTTCCGATAGAATCTCATCACTGGCTATGGACAGAATGGGCACGGATTCCGTGGCGCCATAGGGCGTGTGCACCTGGGTTTCACCCGTAAACATGGATGTGAATTGTTCGATATTGGACGGTGACACCGGGGCTCCGGCCGACACCACCCGCTTCAGGGACGGCAGTTTCACACCATTCTCCTTGCCGTATTTTCCCACCCTGTTCAACAGGGCAGGGGATGCGAACATGTTGGTCACCCCCTGGTTGTGAATGGCTTCAATGATTTTGACTGGATTCACAAAAGCAGGTTTGGTGGGGTCCATGTCAGGAATAATGGCTGTCATGCCAAGGGCCGGGTCAAACAGGGCAAACAAGGGGAATGTGGGCAGATCAATTTCATCCTCGGATATCTGAAAATGGGCCTGGATATTCCGGATCTGGGCGTCAAAGGTGCCGTGGGTGTAGACCACGCCTTTGGCAGGGCCGGTACTGCCTGTTGTAAAGAGAATGGCTGCGGTTTCATCTGCCAAGGTTTGGGCATATTCAAAGGGCTCATCTGAAACATGTCGTATTCCATCCAGGGTATGGCCGTTCCAGAAAAGTTTTTTGCCCACGGTGACCCATGTCTTCACGGAAGTGAACGATTTTTTTGCAAGGGTACGAAGCACATGGGCCAGGGGAATGCCGATAAAGGCTTCGGCTTCTGTGGAAGCAAGGCATTCCAGCATGCGTTTCACCCCCATGCCAGGGTCCACCACCACAGGGACAGCACCCACTTTAAAAAGGGCATAGGTAAGCACAAAGAAATCAATGCAGGGTTTGACCATCAAGATGGTTTTGGTTCCCCGCTTGATGGAAATGGACTTGAGGCCCTGGGCCAGTCGGTCTGATTCAAGATCCAGCTGCTTAAAGGTCAGGTGGGCATACCGGATACGGCCCTGGCTGTCTTTCCCTTCGGGATAAACCACAGCTCGTTTGTAAGGTTGTTGTTCTGCCTGGAGTTTAAGATAGCTTGCAATGTTGATGATGGCGGTTTCATGCATAGTCATGGTTTCACTTTTTTAAAATTTATCCTTGGTTTTTTCAATAAAACTTTTGGCGTTTTCAATGGCCCGTAATTTATCGGTCATGGTTTTTGATTGGTTCACAACGGTTTCCACGGTTTTTTCTAAGTCGTCTTTCTTTTCATCCATCAGGGTTTTCCCGGTTTCAGGATTCACTTGGTAGGACACATACAGCATTTCCATTTGTTTTTCAAAATCGGTCAGGCATTTATTCAAGGCCGCCAGATTCACGGTCCAGCTTTTTTTCTCCGTGTCAGCAATTTTCCGTTGATCAGGGTAGGTGGTTGCCACGGTTTCTATCCGGTCAATTTCCTTTTGGGTGAGGATGATCTCCTCGTTTAAGGACAGGAGTTTTTCGTAAAGACCGGGCAGTTCATCAAAACTAAAGACGATGATTTCCTTGGGAAGATGGCTTGTGGTGATCACTGCGGGTTTTTTACTGAAAAATAAAATATAAACAACCACAACCCCGCACACGAGAACCAGAAGCAGCAGAACAAGTAAAAGCACTTTTTTTCGTGAGCCCTTCTTCTTTTCCTTTGGCTCAGTTTCTTTGGTATTCAGTGTCAGATCCTTGCTTTTAGCCATTGTCACACCACCTGATCACTCAGCTATAGGGTTTTTGAGTAGAAAGGATTGTATCTTCTCGCAGACCTTTTCCGGTTCGTCTTCCAGAAGATAATGGCCAGCCTCGGGAAAGAGAAGGGCCTCGACTTCCGGGAAACGCCGCTTCCATTCATTGAAATATTCCATGGTGAATATGAAATCATGTTTACCCCAGAGGATGGTCATGGGAATGCTTTTTAAGGTGCCAAGATTCTCATCCACGGATTTAACCAGATCATAGCTGGCATCGCCGGGTTTTAAGGGGATATCCTGGACAAAGCGATAGGTGGCCATGCGGTTTCTCCAGCTGTTATAAGGGGCGGTCAAACCCTTTTTAACGTCGGCAGACAAGGATTTTTTTGGGGCCATGTACAGGGCAGCCCTTGAAAAGAGGTTGAATCCCAGGGTTCCGATTTTTGCAAAAGGCGTCAAATACCTCATGATCCACAGGCGTAAGGGGATACCTTTACCCGGAGGGAAAAAACCCGAGGTGTTTGTGATCACTATGCGTCCGATTTTTTCAGGATGCCTGAGGGCATAACACAGGCCGATCATGCCTCCCCAGTCATGGACAATCAGGGTGATTTTCCGGTCCGGATTCAGATGATCAATCAGGGTCTCAAGATTGTCCACACGGCTTTTCAATCGATAATCATAGGTGTCCATTCCGGGTTTGTCAGACAGACCACAGCCCATATGATCCACGGCGATGGTTCTGTATTCCTTGGATAATTCCCGGATTAAATGACGATAGTAGAAGGACCAGGTGGGATTCCCGTGAATCATGACAAGGGGATCGCCGGTCCCTTCATCAATATAATGGTATCGGTGTTTTCCCATGGTCAGATAATGGGATTCAAAGGGGTAAAGATGTCTGATTGATTCTAAATCAATGGCCATAGTGAGATTGATTTCCTAAAGATGATGGCGTCGTAAAAAGTCCCATATGCGGCGTTATCGTGTTTGTCCGGACGTTCGACATACGCATCACGTATGCCGTAACCACGGCCAAACACTATGCCTTGCCTATGGACCTTTTTCCATAGCCATCCGTCGACGTTTACGAGTTTATCAAAGATTAATTAATGATCATATGTCGTTTATAACGGAAAATACAGCATTGATGCAATGGCTAACCCCATTTTTTTTAGGGTCAGCACCATCCGTGTGTGGGAATGATCTACCATTCGACAGCAAGCATCATGCAGTTCAGACCGCTGCCGATTCCCAGGAAAGCCACGAGATCATCTTTTTTTAAAAATTCCCGTTCGGATGCGATGGCAGCGGTCAGGGGGAGGGACACGGTACCGATATTCCCCAGGTAGGGGTAGGTTGCGTAATCTTTTCCCTTGGGGATGCCCAGGCTTTCAAGAATGAGTTTCTGGTGAGCGGATCCAACCTGGTGGCAGATCACCTTGTCGGGCAGGGAGCCGTTCAGGCCCATTTCCTTTTTAAAGGCTTCGAAGGTTTCTTTGCCCAGCTTGGCCCCATGGGTGAGAACGCCCACGGAATCCGTTTCCATGAAAACTTCGGCCCCGGCGCCCATGATCCCGGCATCGGGTCCCCATACGCAAAGTTTGTGGTGTTTTACATCGTTTTTCAACACACCGCCAAGGAGGCGGTGTCCCTTGGATGACAGTTCTTTGGACGTCAAAAGCACAGCCACGGCACCGGAGCCGCCTGTCATGGTGGCAATGGTTTTTTTGAAGGTTTCCATGCTTGGGGCTGCGATGAGCCGTTCAATGGTCAGGTCCACGATCTGTCGGGCCGATTCAGAGGATACGACGATACCGGCTTTGATCTGTCCCAGTTCGATGGCGTTGGCCACCTGGATCATGCCTGTCAGAACACCCAGGCAGGCATTGGACACATCATAGACCACGGCATGGGAGCCAGCGCCGATACAGTCGGCAACAGAACAGGCCGTGGCCGGTTCGATATTGTCTCTGCAGACACCGCCATAAACCACCATACCGATATCGGAAGGGGAAAGGCCGGATTTGGCCAGGGCCCGTTTGGCGGCAATGGATGCCCCTTCATGCATGGAATGCTTGTGGGGCCAGTAACGGCGCTCAAAAATCCCCGTCAAGGCTTCCAGTTGCCCCGGATTCAGGCGCATTTTTTTATAAACGGGTTCCAGCCGCTTTTCAAGATCACTTGAGCTGACCACCACCGGGGCCAGTTCATATCCGAATGAATCGATATATACCTTTGAATAGTTCATGTTACTTTTTTCCCCCAAAAAGCTTCAATATCCCCTTGTGTTACCCCCGATAACTTCATGGACATATCCCTGAACATGACAATGTGCTGATCCTGGGCGTACATATGGGCATCCGCAAGCACAAAGGGTTCGGGGTTATAACCAATTTCTTTTATTTCAACCACGTAATACACGTGTTTTGTTTCAACAGTGACCGGTCCCCTGCATTTCAACATGCTTTTGACATTGGGAATCGGTTCGCAAACCACATGGGCCTTGTCCATGATCCAGCCCATGCGCATGGTAAAGATGCGGAGTGTGTGCATGCAGCACTCATACATCAGGGTTCCGGGCATGACCTTGTCATCCACGAAATGGCAGGTGAGAAACCAGGAATCCGGATAAATATCAGCCTGGGCACGGATGGAACCCAGTCCGTATCGGCCGCCTTTGGGATCAATGGAAAGAACGCGATCCACCAGCTTCATGCGTCCCCCCGGTATGGCCAGGGACGGTGATATTCGTTTGCCCTTGAACAGGGGGCCGAAGGCGGCATAGGGATCACATGTGCGCAGGGCATTGACCTGATCATCAGACAGGCTGTATGTGTCATTGGTCTCGAAAAAGGGGACCAGCTCTTTCCAGGCCGGTGTCATCTTGCCCGGGATGGGCGCTGTCTCTTCGGGTGTGAGAATGATGCCGCCCGAATCCTTGACTTCTTTGTCCGTGAAGAATCCCGCGCATCCGTTTCTCATGCTTATGATGTGGCGGTCTTTGATATACCCGTTGAATTGGAAAAAGAACAGGTAGGTGTCACCCTGGTTGATAAAACGGTCAATTTTAATATCATATCGAATGATGTCGCCGGGTCTGGGCAATCCACTATGAAATTCAGCCACGGCATCCAGAAGGCGATACTTGCGTTTGCCTTTTACGGCAAGATCAATGCCGAGATAAGAGCAGAGGAATAAATCAGCCTGTCCGGCTTCAATGGAAATACATACCGGGCACCTGTCACCGTCAAGATACCAGGCGCCCGGAAGCACATCATGCTCGGTTACAACCTTTCCTGATTTCAGGGAACCTTTTTCGCCCTCAACAGACATAATCCTGTCCACCAGCATCAGGGGTTCGTCCGGAAGCCTGACCCTGACGTTGTAGCTGTCCACCACGTCAAACATGGGCCCCAAAACCTTGCCCAGGGAACCGATGGCAAATTCCATACACATGTCACGGGGAAAAGCGGGCTCTGGCCCGGCCGGTTTTTGTTTTTCAACCCAAGGCATGGCAGGGGGCTCGCCAATCGCAATCAGAGACTCAATCACAGGTTCCGGAAGCGGTTTCATGGATGGGACATGCTTGAAATCAGGGTTATGTTCAGGGACTTGATCATAGGGATAGTCCTGTGAATCCAGGGTACAGACAAAAGGGTCATCTATAATCAGGGACGATACAAGGTCATCGTTTCCAGATTGTATGGCCTGTTCCACGAGTTCTGACTGGAAGATAAGGGTCTTTGCAAAGTTTTGGGTCATGGTGCGGGAAAAATCCAGATAACGGTTATGAGATCTGGCTGTTTCTGCACTATTTTTTTGAAAGGTTTCCATGGTTTGACGGACAAGTCCCATCACCGTCTGGTTTGAACCTGTTTCCATGCCAGACATGGGCCGGGGTGTTGCCATGGCAGGCATGGATCGTGGTGTCTCAGGGACCCTGGCTTTCACAGGGGCCGGTGTTCTCTTGATTTCAGGAACAACAGGATGCGCTGCCACAGGGGCTGGCTTCATCCGGGTGGGTATGGGTTTTGCCGGTGCACCTTTTGGTGGTGTGCCCTTCAGGACAGGCCCTCCCACGACCAGGGATATGATTTTTGCAGGTCCTGTTTTTGAGGAGCTGTGTGTGTCTCGAACCGGTTTCAGGGGCTTGAATAACGCGACCTCAGATTCTGCTTTTGAATCGGTTCCGGGCTGCTCTATGATCACATGGCAGATATTGCCGTCCGGCGTAATGGAAGCCACGCAAGCCCGTTTTGAATAACCACCTTTGGGGGTATCCCATGGTACGGTGATCAGGGGAGAATAAAAGATCTCCGGATCAAAAAGACTGTCCGATGGATGGCGTTGATGAACAAACGGGGGGATCTGCCCCTGGTAAACACAGAGACTGGCCTTGATCAATGCGGTCAGGCCCGATGCGGCTCCGGTCTGTCCTGTGATGGGGCTGGTGCATCCCAGAGAGATCTTTCCGGCAAGGGGATTTTTCTTTGTTGATTCGGAATTGAAAAAATGGTTGAGGGCATCTGCTTCTCCCTTGTCTTCCAGTGCAAAGCCACTTCCGTGGGTTTCCATATAATCAACAGACAAGGGGGATAGACCCGAATCGCTAAATGCCCGGCCCAGGGATTCTGCATAGGCTTCCCGTGAAAGGCCCGGCTCATCAATCCCTCCGCCGGAGGCATGGCCCATGCCTTTG
Source organism: Pseudomonadota bacterium (assembly GCA_018818835.1). Classification (GTDB taxonomy): domain Bacteria; phylum Desulfobacterota; class Desulfobacteria; order Desulfobacterales; family Desulfolunaceae; genus JAHIRD01. The sequence continues at coordinate 9,681 of JAHIRD010000060.1, read as the reverse complement.
ATGATGGAATAGATTCGATCCCCATCGTCAATGGCCTTGTCCAGACGTTTTAGAACAACCGCCACAGCGCCTTCACCCGGAAGAATGCCTGTTGAAGAAGGATCAAATGGATAAATCAAATCGTTGTCTGAAAGGGCTCTCAGATGGTCAGTGACAATGAGGTTTCGTATTTCACCGGGGAGGTCAACAGCACCGGCCAGAAAAAGATCTGTTTCACGGTTCTGGATGGATCGAAGACCGATTTCAAGGGCTTTCAAGCCCGAGGCATCTTCGCAGGATACGATGAAGCTGGGGCCACCGAGTCTGAATTCTTTGGCCACCCGGCTGGCGATGATACCCCCCAGGGCTCCGGTGGTTCGTGCCGATGACAGGGGTGGCTGACAGTCTTTTTTGAGCTCGTCCAGCCAGGCTTGCTCGCCCTCCGTGTCAAGGCCCAGATTGTGGAGGCGATTCCAGTCACGGACCTGGTTTTCAAGGTTCCAGCGCATATGAAAATTAGTGGCTTCAAAATCGAAATTCATGCCGATGGCCGTTCCCATCCGGGGCCGGTCTTCACGATGGGGCAAGCCTGCATCAGCCATGGCCTGGGCCGCGGCCTTGAGCATCATCAGGTGCTGGGGCAGAATATCCGGAATTTCATTGGGGGGAATATGAAATTCTCCAATGGCCACCTCAAGGGTGTTCAGATAATTGCCTTTGGGCAGTTTTTTGGTACCCAGATGTTTTTCCCCGGCTTTTTCAGACCCTTTCCATCGCGTGGCAGCGGCAGTGGCTCCTGTCATGGGGCGTGCGTCAAACAAGGCGCTCTGAAATTCTTCCAGGGTCTGGGCAGGTCCGAAAAAGGTACCCATGCCCACCACGGCCACATCACACAAAGGCTGTGCGTTTTCCAAAGAAAGTGTCGAGGGAACGTAAGCATGTTTGGCATATCCTGGCTCCCATTCCTCGGCCAGAACATGGGCGTTGATACCCCCGAAGCCAAAGGCGCTCATGGCCGCACGCCGCGGATGGTCCTTTCGCCGATCCCAGTCAGAGGCCTCTGTCTGAACCCGGAAAGGTCCGTCAACAAGGGGGCTTCCCTGTGCCGGCTCAGTGAAATTCAATGAGGGCGGCAGGGTTTTGTGTTTCATGGCCATGAGTGTTTTGATGGTTCCTGCGATTCCAGCGCCTGTAAGGAGATGGCCCACCATGGATTTGACACTGCCAATGGCACACTGTTGTTTTGTCCATCCGGACTGGCCCCAGACCGCCCTCAGGCTTTTTAATTCAATGGCATCGCCCACCGGTGTTCCGGTGCCGTGGCATTCGATGTGGTCCACATCATAGGGAGACCATCCTGTGTTTTCATAGGCAAGGTTCATGGCCCGGATCTGACCTTCACTGTCAGGAGCCAGGAGATTGCCTCCGATATCGTTGCTGAGACCAGCGCCGTGAATCAGGGCATGGATAGTGTCCTGATCCCTTACTGCATCATCCAGTCGTTTGAGCACAATGACCCCTGCGCCTTCTCCCACCACCAGGCCGTCGGCGTTGGCATCAAAGGGAGAGCAAATGCCCGAGGGCGACAGGGCTTTGAGCTGGGTGAATCCTGCCTGGGTAAACAGGGATTCAGGGCGGGATACTCCGCCTGCCAGCATCATGTCCGACCGCCGTGCCCAAAGTTCGTCACAGGCCAGTTTGATGGCATAAAGGGAGGATGAACAGGCTGCATCCAGAGTATAGCTTCCCCCGCCCATGCCCAGGGATTTTGCGAGGATAGCTGCAGGAAGGCTGGTGACCCGGCTGGCAAGGCACTGGGCTCGTGTAAGGGGGCCGATGGAATCAATCACACCATGTCCGAAGATAGATGCTTCAAAGGTTTTCCCAAGGACTTCACGGGTCACCATGGAGGCGCTGTCCGTGGGCAAAGCAATGGCGGCAAGAATCACCCCGCTGCGTTTTTTCATGGCATCGATTGTCCGGATGGGCAATAGGGCTTCTCGCCCTGCGGTCAGAACCAGATGGTACATGGGATCAAGGCAGAGAAGAAGGTCAGGGTCCATGGAGAAACCTGACGGATCAAAATTGAAATCACGGATCAGCCCGGCCCGTTTGGAAAGGGTTTTGTCTTGTTCCACAGTTTTGCTGACAATTCGGTCCGGATCAAGAATCCATCGGTCTTTGGGAACATCGCAGATAGCACTGACTTTATTTTCAATATTGTTCCAGAAGGCATGGATATCCCGCGCTCCAGGGAAAATTCCTGCCATTCCTATAACTGCGATGGGTGTTTTTTTATTCATAGTATGAGCAATTGATTCTTTTGGAAGTTATTGACAATTTGGGTTATCCTATAATAAAGAGCCTTTGAAAGGCAAGGCACAAGCGGGTTTTTGAGTGTAATACTTTTGTAAATCAAGGGCCTTGTTGGCTGAGAGATGACATAGGTGCACCGTTTGAGATATACCAATAAATGACGATGATATATAAATATCGCTTATCTTTTTTACCAACTGCTCATTTTACATTTCAACGTTTATAAACACCGATTACTTAGCAATTTATACGTGTGTCAATTTGATATTGTATTTTTGAAGAATCTGTGTGTATCAGTTAATCCAAATAACCATTCAAATCCTAAGTGTACACTAAAAATGGCATCGTTGTTCATGACTATCCGTCCTTGGTTTATAGGCTTGGATTTCATGATGCCATCGTGAACGATATGGATTCTAAAGGAGGACTTACGTGAAATTATTAAAATGGATGTGTGTGTGTTTGTCTTTGGTCGGCCTGTGCGCCTGCGGTTTGTTTAATAAAAAACTCCCGTCAGGCGAGGTCCCTGTCATGGCGGTTTATGACCGTATGGTAACAGTCAAGGGCCTTGAATTCCATTACACGGAATACCCTGGAAAAGGAAAGGATGTGGTCCTTCTCCATGGCTTTGGTTCGTCCACCTATACCTGGGAAGAGGTGGCCCCCCTTCTCAACAAGGAGGGTTATCATGTCTGGGCCCTGGATTTGAAAGGGTTTGGCTGGTCAGAAAAACCTCTGGATTCGCGATACAATATTGAAGCCCTTATGGAGGATGTGGATGACTGGATGGATGTGATGAAACTGACCGATGTGGTTATGGTGGGCAATTCCATGGGCGGTGCCATCACGGCTGTTTTATCCAAAACCCACCCCGAACGGGTCTCATCCATGGTGCTCATTGATGCCGGGGGCTATCCCATGGACATGCCCATGATCATCAAACTGGCCCGGTTGCCCATGTCGCCTTTTTTCTCAAAAATGATTTTTGGACCCTGGATGATTCGGATGAACCTGAAAGAAGTGATGTTCGATAAGAGCAAGGTGACTCAGGATCGAATTGATGCTTACTACAAACGCCTATGCACTGAAAACGCCCAGGACATCCAGATTAAAACCGCACGGTCCATAGCATTTGTCGATGAATCACCTGTCATGCTTGCAACCCGTGACAACACCACAAAAACCCTGATTATCTGGGGGCGGGATGATGCCTGGATACCCCTTGAAACCGTTGGGTATCGTTTCCGGAAAGATCTGACCAACTCGGTATTATCGATCATTCCCCAGTGCGGTCATGTTCCCCAGGAAGAAAAACCTGTGGAAACCGCCAAACTTATTCTTGATTTTATTTCAAAGACTCCCATCAATGATGATGGAGAATTTCTGTTGCGATGATTCGAAAAATCGCTTTGATCAGTCCCCTGGATTGCTTTGACAATTATGGGCTTCGGTCAATTTCAGCCTATCTGAAATCAATGGGCATTGAAACAACCATGATCTTTTTGCCCAGATATGCCCAGATCTGGCACATCGTGTTTCATCAGAATAAGCCCGGTCTTTATTCACGGGCTCTGCTTGATGAGATCCGAGACTGTGTTATGGACAATGATGCCATCGGCATCACCATGATGAGCTCAGACAGGGACAGGGTCAAGGCATTGACCCAGCATCTTAGACCCACGGGTAAACCCATTATCCTTGGAGGGGTTCATCCCTCATCCTTTCCAGGTGATGCCCTTGAACTTGCAGATTGTGTGATTGTCGGAGAAGGGTATGAACCCCTTTATGAATGGTGCCTTGACCCGGATAACCCGGACATCCTTAACCTCTGGAAACGTTTGCCTGATGGGGCCATCAAACAAAATGACATCCGGCCGGCCATGGATGATATCGACCGTCTGCCTTTTCCGGATTACGGTCTCCAGCATCATTTCATTGCAGAAAAAGGCCATCTGGTCCCCCTGAATGACAGGCTTCTTCGAAAATACATGGGCCGTTATTATTCCGTATTCACCAGCCACGGTTGCCCTTTTGAATGCAGCTACTGCATTAACAGTCGCTACAAACAGCTGGGAAAGGGCTACGATTGTTTTCGATATCACAGCGTGGATTACGTGATCGCCGAGTTGAAATACTGTCTGAGCCTGTCCCCTGATCTGGAATATGTGAGCATTCCCGATGACGGCTTTATTTTCCACGACGAGGCCTACATCGAGGAATTTGCCGAAAAATACAAAGAGGAAATCAATCTCCCCTTTGCCGTGATGGGGATTATTCCCTCCTATCTGACACGGAAAAAACTCGACTGCCTGGTCCGGGCAGGGATGATCCGGACACGGACCGGTTTCCAGTCAGCCAATAAACGGACCCTGAAATCCTACCGCAGGCCCGGTCTTGTTTCAAAATTTACAGAATGCCATGATATGCTGCGATCCTACCCCGATCTGGTTTTTCCCTATTATGATCTGATCATTGATAACCCTCTGGTTGACACGGAAAAGGACATGGAAGATTCCATCGAGTTTTTATTGAAACTTGAAGGCAGGTTCACCCTGATTCTTTATTCCCTGCGCATGTACTGCGGAACAGAACTATACGAACAGGCCAGAAAAATGGATCTGGATCCCTGGTATTATCATTCCCATTACGGCAATTATTCCAAAAAAATCCTCACCCTGGTGATTATGATTATCCAGGCCACTAACTCCAAGCCCCTTGCCCGTTTTGTCATGAATATCTACAGGCGCCGGGGAAACATCGCCTGCCCGGATATTTTTTTCAAGCTGTTCATGACCATCTGGCTTGTCCGCCAGGGAATAGAACATATGAAAAAAGGAGATAGAAGCACCATCCCCACATTCTTTGCCCGCCTCTTTGTCCCCTCAAAACGCAAACACTATCCCGGATGGAAAACCCGTCATGACGGAAAAAATTAACCATGAAGCGCATAGCTCGGCTAAGCCACACCCAAAAAGAAATTTTACCATGAAGGCCATGAAGTTCATGAAGAAAAACATGCCCTCGGCAGGACAGCCGGAGGCCCTTGACCTTCTTCGTGGATCTTCGTGTTCTTCAGTGACCAACGGGAACGGGTGGTGGACAAAAAAAACAAAAGCAAGTTTAAACACACACAAGAGCACGAAGAAAAGAAAAACATGCTTCCGGCGGCCAGCTTCCCCGCCTTCGCGGGGACAAGCTTAAAAAGCTGGGCAAATGGGTTGGGGGCTTGATTTAATGAACAAAAGTAATAGAAAAAAATATATTTTTTACTACGATCCCAACGTTGGACTAAACCGCTTCGCGGCAGTATACCTCGCAATTTCAAACACTTCTGATGTAAACAATCTTTGATTCACGTTACAAAAAGCGGAACAACCCTTTTCATGACGCTGTAATCATTTTATATCTCCTTTATTTTATTATTTTTTTAACTCAAAGGAGAAACGATGACAGTATTAAGACAAGACATGATCCGCCCCATGAAAGTAAGAAACTTTTCAGTCAAGACTCAGGATGCCTATCTCTATCACATTGATAAACTTGCCCGGCATTATAAACGGTCCCCTGACAAGCTCAGTCATGTAGAACTTCAGGATTACTTGATTTACATGAAAGAAAGCATAGGTCTTTCATTCAGCAGCTGCAATGTAGCACGCAGTGCCATTCGGTTTCTTTATAGGAATATTCTCAATGACGAGACAATCGCCATGGCCATTCCGGCACAGCGAACCCCCAAGCACTTGCCGGAAGTGTTGAGTTTCGAGGAAGTCATGGTCTTGATTAACGGAACCAAGTGCTTCCGGGATCGCCTGTTGCTGATGACCGCCTATTCGTCGGGTCTGCGGCTTGAAGAACTGGTTTCTCTCAAGCTGGAACACATCGACAGTAAACGCATGGTCATCCGGGTGGTTCAGGGAAAAGGCAACAAAGACCGCTACACCACCTTATCTGAAAATCTATTGAAGGAACTTCGGGAATACTGGCGGATATACAAACCCAAGGATTGGTTGTTTTACTCCACCACCCCGGAAAACCCCCTTTCAAAATCATCGGCCCAAAAAATCTTTTCCAGCACTAAAAAAAGGACAGGCATCACCCGAGGGCATGGCATTCATACGCTCCGACATTGTTTTGCCACCCACATGCTTGAAGCCGGATACGACATCCACCGCATTCAGAGAATGCTCGGTCACAAGAACCTCGCAACGACCATGATCTACCTGCATGTGACCCGGGAAAGTATTTCCAAAATCAAATCCCCATTGGATATTTACATGGCCGATGAGCCCCTGGCCCAATCCCCGTGGGAGGACGCTCATGATCCCATCGATGAGTAAGAAAAGCCCGGAGATGGCCGAGATTTTTCGGCGCTACATCGGCGATTATCAAAAATCATACAAACTCCACCCGGATCATTACAAGGTGGTGGGGGATATCCTGGAGTGCCGGACCCCATTTCTCGGGGGCCATATCCATGTATGCAACGATTGCGATAGCACTGCCCATGTTTATAACTCCTGCGGCAACCGGCACTGTCCCAAATGCCAGACCATGGCCAAGGCCCGTTGGCTGGAAGCAAGGAAAGCCGAGCTTTTGCCCGTGCCTTACTTTCATAGCGTGTTCACCCTGCCTCACAGCATCAACCCCCTGGCCTTGTGCAACAAAAAGGTGGTTTATGCCTTGCTTTTTAAGTCCGTCTCAGAGACCTTACTCACCTTTGGTGAGAATCCGAAAAACGGCATGGGAGGAAAGCTGGGTGTGATCGGCATTCTGCACACCTGGAACCAACAGCTCATGGATCACATCCATCTTCATTTCCTGGTTCCCGGCGGGGTTTTATCGCCGGATAAAACAGCGTTTAAAACCTGTCCCGAGACATTCCTTTTTCCGGTCAAAGCTCTATCCGAGGTGTTTCGAGGGAAATTCATGGAAGGATTGAAGGAAGCCTTTGACAAGAAAACGCTCATCTTCCCAGGGCAGGCGGCCCGGTTTGAATCGCCCAAAGGGTTTAGGACACTGGTGTCCGAACTCTGGTCAACACCCTGGGTGGTCTATTCCAAACCGCCGTTTTCCGGACCGGAGACGGTGTTAGAGTACATGGCCCGCTACACCCATCGGGTGGCCATCTCAAACAACCGGATCATATCCTGCGAAAACGGGCGTGTGACCTTTTCCTACAAAAACCGCAAAAAGGATCGAATCGAGGAATTGACTCTGGATGCGGTGGAGTTTATCCGGCGGTTCCTTCTCCACGTGGTGCCGCCGAACTTTATGCGCATCAGACATTTTGGTCTGTTTGCCAACCGATGTAAAAAGAAAAACATCGCTCTGTGCCGGGCATTGCTTGGTGTGACAACGCCCCAAGGGAAAACCGCCAAAAAATCAATTGAAGACATCATGCTTTCGCTTACCGGAGAGGATATCAAACGTTGCCCGGTCTGCCAAAAGGGAATCATGATCAAACGATTTGAGATTCCAAAGTACCTCCATGGTACGGGTTCCTTTGAAATTATCCGGCCGCAATACAGGAGGAATACGTCGTGATGTAGCATTCTGCAATAACAGGTTATGATCCTTTGCGCGTTTTCATAAATAAACGATAGGAGACCTGCGCCATTGGCACGGATATTATAAATAAAAAGGACTTGTATTCATCGGTTTTAACCTTTTTCATCATTTGAATCGAACCAGATGCCATGAAAATAAATAATCAAAGCAAAAAACAGATGGTAAATGGCATGCTGAGACACTCACTTTTACTGACGTAAGAAATACTCACTTTACAATCCCCATATATATTGGTAAGCCTTCATAGAATCGCCGGTCAAGTCCAACAGGATTTTATCCACCATCCCTTGTCAAGATTTGACCGGTGAACCTTTACGTCCGCTGGAATTATGCCATCTTTGGCTCAGTTTTGAACACGGGACAGTGGATAAAATTCATTACGTTTGCAAATAATAAGGAATATTTGTGGCAAAAAAAGATTTGAATATAGTTAAAAATCTCTTGTTCTGGTCGTATGCAAACCTTGCGATGGCTCACACAGCAGTTGATAGAAAACAGGAGAAGTATGTACCTTTTAATTATATGATAAGAGCAAAATTATTCAAAGGACTCATGGATGGTTCAATGAATATCAGGACAATCTTTGATGATGAAAAAATCAAATTATTGTCTGGGAATAAGTGTAGTTATTGCGGTGCAACTGATGATTTAGCACTTGACCATATTTTCCCACAAAAATATGGTGGTAAGGACGCAGGTGATAATTTAATTTATGCATGTAGATCATGTAACAGTTCAAAAGGGAAAAAGGACTTAATGGAGTGGATGGAATATAAAGATTCATTTCCACCCTTGATGATCCTAAGACGATATTTAAAATTGGTCGTCACTTATTGTATTGAAAAAAAATTAATGGAAAGTCAGGTGAAAGACTTGGTAAATAATAATTTGCCCTTTAAAATTGAATTTATCCCAGTGACTTATCCAAAACCACACAATTTAACATTGGTTGTGTAAAACACATAACAATGCCCTTGCACAGCCGACCGGGCTTACGGCGTCGCTTCGATAAAGGGTTTTGTTTAACAACCATTATTGCCTTTTCAACCTTTTTCGGTATTTCCGCCCGGCGGGTGAAGGGCGGCGTTGGGGCTGTATGTAAAGTATCAATAGTGGTATCGGAGTTGTGCAATTTCAATTGCATTTTCAGAGGCTTTGTAGATAAATCGGTGTTCATCGGTTATTCGTCGAGACCAATACCCTGAGAGAGCATGTTTTAAAGGTTCAGGTTTACCAATGCCCTCAAATGGGTTACGCATTGTATCTTTGATCAAGTTATTAATTCGGCGTAAAATTTGTTTGTCAGTTTTTTGCCAAAAGAGGTAATCGTCCCATGCGTGGTCTGAAAAAATGAGCTTCAATCTATAAGCTCCTTTTCATGCCCTTTTCCATTTTCCAATTGGGCTATTGCCTCTAAAAGACGTTTTGTATTTTTCGGTGATCGCAAGAGATATGCTGTTTCTTCAAGCGATTCATAGTCCTCAAGTGACATGATAACAACAGAATTTGATGATTTACGTGTCACTATAATCGGCGAACGGTCATCGCAGACCTTGTCCATTGTTTTTGCAAGATTTTGTCTTGCAGCTGTATAGGTTATTGCTTCCATATTTAGCTCCTCCTGTACGGTTTATTGTACGTATTTATATCGAATTGTCAAGCAAAAATAAAGGCCCCATCGGGATAGGACTCCCCATCACTGAGGAGCCCTCCCACACCACCTGGCATACGGATCGCGTACCTCGGCGGTTCGGCTGATCAGGAAGATTAGTTTCCGGGCAGATATAATCCTTTCTTGACGAAATAAAGTTCAGGCAT
>JAHIRD010000221.1 GCA_018818835.1 Pseudomonadota bacterium | reverse complement strand
TTTCATTTTTCTTTATCCTTTTTGATATTCCATTTCGCCTCCTATAAATGATATCTTTGAAATTAAATCATCAGATTATTTTATATTTCACAATTATTTTATCTTCAAATTCTTCTAATGAAACGAAACTAATTATGGGATCTTTGATTTTATTGACTTCCTTTTTTAATACCTTCAAAGCTTCATTGACCATTTTAAAAATATCCACTTTCTCATTAGTTATGTATTTTTTGATTTCTATTTTTATTGCTTTTCCCATCTTTATCTCCTAATATTTAATTCTGCTCATTGACCTTAAATTACTCCATTCATCTGCCATATTTATTTCACCCATCTGCCCGAACACTTGCTGATTTACCAGCCACAAGCATTTTCTGAATATAAATTGATTTGCTTCATCGAGTAATGTGTATCCATTCGTATTATTTTCTCCGAGAATTTCTATTAATCTATTCAACATTGCTACTGTATTGACTGGTAGAGAGTTTTCAAATATTGTCTCTTCTATAAGGTGTTTTGTTCTCTTTGATATAACTTTTTCATTTTCCATTTTCATCTCCTTATTGCTGGCTTTCTTTTTATTTTTGGTTTTTTTCTTACTTTTTTTACTTTTTTGAGAATCTTAAAAAGTTTTATAATTTCTTTATCTATTGACTTTTTAATACCGCCATGCCAGAATATGTCTTTTTTAATTGGAATGATATCATTATCCCAATCTTTCCATTTTATTCTTATCGAATTGCCACTTTTGCTAAACAGATAAACATATAGCCAATTAGTGATTCCAACAATATAATTCTTATTTTTATATTTAACCATCATTCCTGGCATACAGGAATGTTTAGAATCTCTTTTATAACATAAATATGATACTCTTTTTATTTCCTTTAACTTCTTTATTTCTTCCTTTTCCATATTGGTCTCTTATTTTTTTATTCCATTGTTTTCTTTCCCAGTTAATTTTTCCCAATTTCTATTTGCTGCTATATTAGCATTTTTACTATAAAGAAGGCGTCCTTTATCATCCTTTATCGGTTTGATGAATTTTAAAGCTTCATCTACTGGAATCTCTATTTTTATATTTTCAGAAAAGATTATCATTTTTTCTTTCTTCATAAAAAAGAAAATTGTTTTTCCAATTCTAAATCCATGTTTATTTTCTTTCATTATTCCCATGAAAAAGATTTGCTTTATTTTTTTCATTTGTTACTCCTTAGTTAGGTAGGTAAAATTTATCTTTTATCCCAAAAAAACATTCTAATTGCCCCTTTAAAATCCAATGCCATCCTTCCCATGAGCAAATCTCCTTTTTTTCATCATCGGTAGGAATGTTCTTCAGTTCATTCCAACATCTTGAATTGATTTCTTTATTCCATTTTTTTAATGGAGACATTTCAATCCAATATTTTCGTCCAAAAGGGAGTGTTGACGTGATAATATAATTTGTTAATATTTTGAAACTAAAGCTAAAAATGAACTCTCCGGCTTTAATAAATTCTCCGGCCTCAATGGACTCTTTGGCTTCAATAGCCCCTCCGGCCTCAATGGACCCTCCAGCCCTAATGGACCCTCCGGCCTCAATGGACCCTCCAGCCCTAATGGACCCTCCAGTTTTAATAAGCGCTCCTGCTTTAATAAACTCTCCGGCTTTAATGAACTCTTCGACCTTAATGGATCCTTCGGTTTTAATAAACTCTCTGGATTCAATAAACTCTCCTACTTTAATAAGCCCTCTGGCCTTAATGAACCCTCCGGTATCAATGAAACCTCTGGCTTCAATGTACCCTCTGGCTTCAATGGACCATCCGGCCTCAAAAATATTACAATTAAATTTTACATGATTTATAAATTCTATTGTTTTGCTTTCATGATTTCTGAATCTGTCTAAATCTTCTGGTTTTTCTATTATGTCTATCATTTGTCTGTTTCCTTTTCCATTTCTTTATAAAAAGTTTCTTCCCATTTTCTTATTTCAACCTTAGAAAGTTTTCTCCATCTATTGCCATAAAAAAAGTTTCCCATTTTACCTCTTAAATGAGATCTATGTTTTGACAGGTTTTCTTTTCTTTTTCTTGGTTTCATTTTTTGACAACTTGTCTATTTTTATTTTTAGTCTCAGGATTTCATTACTGCATTCGCTGTAGGTTGCCCATAGTCTGGATTTCATTATTTCTCCTTTGCTATTTTCCCCCTTGTAGATATCTTCTAATAAATCATGTGCTTTTCTTATTAAAAGTCTTATTTCTTCAAACTTTCTCTTTTTCATTATAAGTCTTTTCATAATTACCATTCATACCTCTTATAAGGAAATGCTTCTTTGATTATTGCATTCCAAGCCTTTCCGTTATATTTCAGTTTATGAAACTCTTTGATTGCCTCTTCATCTCCACCATGCATCAAATCATGGTCTGCATCTGTAACAATTTCCGCTACATGGCTTCTCGGTAAAACAGGATTTTCATCATTTTCTTCAAGGAGCCTTAAAACATCACCCCCGATTATATCCCATGTTCTATTTAATGCCCTTATTACTCTCTTTTTGATTTCTTTTGTCATTTTCATTCACCTCCATTTATCAATGCCTGTACTTCACTAAGGGGTCTAAACCCTCTTTTTTCACAAGCTTCACGTAAGTCTCTTTCTAAATTTGCGTTCTTTTCCTTTAGGGTATGAAAATCTTCATTTAGTTCACTATAGTCGTTTTGAAGTTTCTTTAACTTTTCTCTTAATTTGTGGTTTGAAAGTAATATTTCTTCAGCTAATCTAGACATATCTACTTCATTGCTTTTTCTCTCTGGTGTTATAATTTT
>JAHIRD010000301.1 GCA_018818835.1 Pseudomonadota bacterium | reverse complement strand
TACTCGATATCGCTGTACCCCCTCTTTTTATCCGTTTCCGCCGTGCTTTCCTACGTGCTTTCCTGGATTCTTTCTTTTTTGCAGTTGCCATTACTTGTGTTGACCATTTAATAACTGGGTTGACAATCAGGCAGGACAAGTAGGCTACCAGTATTGCTACATCAACTACTGCGTAGTAAGCATACCGCCTCTGGTCTAGCATCAAGGCTATCATAACCACTGACCAGATGACCAGTAGTAGTCCGCTTTCAGCTTTGCCCCTATCCTTGATGACTGATACAATCAAGGCTACCATAGCGATTGGAGCCAGTATTACCGTGGTAGTGAAATTACCCCATAGTATTGACCACGTGAATTGCCCTCTCGGGAATAGCATAGGCTGTAATTCCAAGGTAGTAGTAGCTGTGGACCCTGAAGGCAAGAACATTCCCAGATAACTCGTGAATGACGGGTATAACCAGTTGACAACCACCAGAAACAGGATACTGGATACGATTATGACGGATGGAAATACTGCCAGATGCCACTTCCGTCTGTGCATAAACCAGGACAGAGTAGCCAGCACAGCAGGCAGGATAATGGATAGCCCGAGAACTAACAGCACCTCTTTAGGTAATATGGCAGAATAGTTCATAAGAAGCGTTATTGCAAACACTGTAGCAGTGATAATAGCGATACGGGCAGACGATACACCCCGCAGATGGTTGCTGATAATCTGGATAACCAGAAACAGGCTGATAATCAGGGCAAAGAGAAGCCCGCCGAGCCAGGTCAGTAGATACACTCCCAGGAACACCCCGGACAGAATAGTGAATACTCTTGTCCATCTGGTAGACACAGACTTGAGAGCCAGTATAAAGAACATAAGCGCGGTCGTGCTGAATAATACCTCGGCTACATGGTGGTCAGCAGCTCCCAGTATTGACCTCCCCAGAAACTCTCCAGGCAGAATAGCAATCATAAGAGCTGCGATTAGACCAACCCACTTGTTGAATATCGACTTCCCGATAAAGTAGACAGGAATAACTAGCAAGGCAGCCATTATCGGAGGAAAAAAGACTCCTACAGTGTCGATAGTCGCTTGGGTAGGGCTACCCAGACCAGCTATCCAGATAATACTCGCTACTAGCCAATCGAAGAAGTGTGTGCCTCCAATGACTGTAGTTCCGGGGAATACGAAGTAGGGGTCGTAGTAAGAGAAGTGTGGGAAGTTGTATACCAGATTGTCTATCAGTCTCATGTGGTAATAGGCGTCGTTCATAGCGAACTTGACACCCAGATTGGTAAATATCTGGTCATAGGGTGGCAGGATACGCAGGAGCAGAGATGTGGTAAAGCAGACGGCTAAGGATACAGGTACCCAGTACCTAGTCGGTAGTTTAGACATTATTTTTGACCCATTCTATAGTCCGTCTCAGTCCTTCTTCCAATCCAACCTTCGGAGAGAATGCCAGAACACTTCTAGCCAGCGTAATATCCGGTATCCGAATATCAATATCGGTGAACGGCAACGGCTTGAACACCACCTTAGAACTGGATTGGCATAACTGGATAACCCCTTCCGCCAAGTCCTTCACGGTAATAACATTCACAGGATTACCGATATTGAACGCCTTGCCTATCGCTTTATCTGTATCCAGCATACCTATAATAGCATCGCAGAAGTCGTCAATATGGCACCAAGCCCTGACTTGCGAGCCGTCTCCGTAGACCACTAGATCCTCACCATTCAAAGCATTCTTGATAAAGTGTAATAGAGCGTGATTACCAGTCCTCCCCTCCCCGAACACATTGAAAGGTCTGACTATCGTTATCGGCAATCCGTATTGTTTATAATACCCCAGAGCCAGATGTTCGGCAGCCAGTTTGCTCAGGGCATAGCACCATCTGGGATCGGTAGCATCGGGGAATATTGGAGTGCCGTGTTCAGCTACCTTGTCTGCACCCACTCCGAATATCTCGCTGGTAGAGAAGCACAAGACCCGTTTAAGTTGAGTGGTATTGTCTAGAGCAGACTGGAGAACGTTAGCAGTCCCCGTATAGTTGACCTGTAACGTGGCTATCGTATCTGCCAAGACCTCGCCGACACCTACTCTAGCGGCAGTGTGAATGACTATCTGGCTACCAATTACAGCACTTGCCACTCGTCTCTTGTCTAGAATGTCATTGCCGGTTGATATGTCAAAGCAGACTACATCGTTATTTGGAGCCAGTCTCTTGGCAAGAGCAGACCCAATAAAGCCTCGACCACCAGTTATCAGTATACGTTTATCTTTTATCATTAGGTTGCCTTTACCTTCTTACCCTGTCCTTTCAATCTCCAATCGGCAGGCAAGTTCCAAGTTAAGAACCAAGCGTAAAGTTTCAATGCTCTGGCATTCACATCGTCTGCTTGGAATACTGCTTCCGTCAAGTCATTTCTCACAACAGCAGTCAGGAAATCCCCTATCGGGTAATCTTCGTAGTACCATTTCATAATATGGTCGCAACACATAGCCACATGGTCAAGTTCTTCAGGAGTCAAGTTAGGTTCGTTATTTCTCCCTAAGTACGCTCTGATTTCTTGTAAATTCATAGTTCCATCTCCTCTCGATACTTCTTTAGCCCATCCACCAGAGAATTAGGACTATACCCCAACTCTTTTCTCGCTTTTCCAATATCCGCTACAAATTGGAAAGGTCTAGTAGCAGGTTTCCCAGACAATCCCACTTCCACAGGTGGGCTAACCAAGCCAGCAATCAAATTCGCCAACTCCAGTACCGAAGTCTCCCGACCGCTCCCGATATTGTAGACCTCTCCCGACCTGCCTTTCCTCATAGCCAGTATCGCGCCTTGTGCAACGTCGCCCACATAGATAAAATCACTACTCTGGCTGCCGTCACCATCTACTTGGATAGTCTGACCTGATAAGGCAGATTGCATAAAATGATAGGCTACTCTGGATTTGTCTCCTAGCCCGAACACGCTGGAGAACCGGATAACTACCGTCCGCATCACTCTTGAATAACACTCACACAGTAGTTCTCCAATTAGCTTGGTTCGACCGTAGTCATCATCTGGTCTTGTCGGGTGTTCCTCATCCACAGGCAGTCGAACTGGTGGTGCAGAATAGACACTCATACTGGATGCGTAGATAAAATTACGCACCTTATACCGATAACAAGCATCTAGTAAATTAGAAGTCCCGAGGACGTTTACCTTGATAAAATCAGGGTTGGTGGTACTGGGGAGATGTGCGGCAAGATGGAACACTGTCTCTATCTCATACCGTCTGACAATAGCATTGACATAATGTGCGTCTCTAATGTCACAGCTGATTAACTCAACTGGCTCTTGGGCAGGTAGCATTGATATACGAGGTTTATTCTTGTTTATGATACCAACGACAGGGTAACCCATATATGCTAGTTTTTTACATAAATGGGAACCAATTAACCCTGAAGCTCCCGTGATAAGAATAGTCAAGACACAGCCTCCTGATATAGTTTCTCATACCCTGTAATCCCTTTATCTAGCGACAG
>JAHIRD010000289.1 GCA_018818835.1 Pseudomonadota bacterium | reverse complement strand
TCAAGCCATTCCTTGTTTATGTCAAAAAGGCTAAGATAAGGGATTGTTTCAACTTTCACCATACTTCTCTTTGTGCTCATATTCTTCCCCTATCCATCTCCTCTAAACTTTCCTTTGCAATCCTATAAGCCCAACTACTTTTCTTGCTTGTATTTAAGATTGATTCACATTCTTTTCTATCTAATCCTATTTTTCTTATCATCTTTAGGTCTTCTTTTGTCACTTTCATCTTCTAACCATTCATCTAGCTTCCTGCACTTCTGCTGGGTTTTGTATTTTATCTTGTTTAGCATTTATATCAATCTCCTTTTCAGTTCCAAACTCCCCCCAGATGTCCTTTGGCTTTTCTCTTGTTTGACTTTGTGTTGATTGCCTTACTACTTGTCCTTGTCCCTTTGGTGGGCTTAACTCACCCAAGGTTATGAATGCTGTATAGCCTAAGAAAGCAATTGCTCCATACTTTAAAGGGTCTGATTTTAGAATATCCAACACTCCAAGTATCCCAGCTATGCAAGCTATAATTATAATCAGTTTATTCATAAAACTTTCTCAAGGATACCCATAACTTTAGTTATGGGAGGAATTGAGACCTCCTTCCTTTTGAAATTCCTAACGCTTTGCCCATTATTCTTCTTAATTGAAGTACATAAAAGACTACCACTCTTCTTAGCTTGTGGCTCAGATATGGCATCGTTAGAGGCTATATTTATAGTAGCCTGTTCTGGCTGAAATTTATCCAGCCAAAATTGTCTTATGTTGAAAGTTGCATTTAAGTCTGAATGTATCTCATAACCGCATTTCCTGCATTTGTAGTTGTCTCTTTTTCTTTTGTTTATTGTCCCACACTTGGAACAGGTTCGTGTCGTGTCTTTTGGCTCTATGTATTCAACAGGTATCCCTTCCCACAAGGCTTTCTGCTGTATTGTATTCTGCAATCTCCTGAAAGCCCAGTTAGACAAATTCCTGTTGCCTTTTTTAGTCCATATCTTAAATTTTGTAATTCCTGTCAAATCTTCCATCACAATTGCTGGCTTTTCTGTTTTTTTTGCCATCTCAACTATTTGCTTTGCTATGTTGTAATTTACTGCATCAAGGTATTTTGTTTCTCTTCCTCTTTGCCTTTTCACTTCCTGCAATGCAAAATTCATAAGCAACTTTCTCCTCTGCTCAAAAAAGAAATTCCTTTTCCACTTTATTCTCTTTCCACTAAAAAACTTCGGTTGCTGTCGAGCCACAGAAACGACAGCTAAGTTTCTAATGCCAACATCTATCCCAATCGGATTGAATGTTTCATCTGGTTTTGGAATTTCTATATCTTTTGAGTATGAAATATGAATAAAGTAGTCCCTATCTTTATTTACTAACTCTGTTGAACCTAATTTATATTCATTTCCTATATTTTTGAGTATTTCTGTTTGGTATTGTGAGTTTAATATTAAAGGAAGTTCTATCCTATTATTTGAGTTTCCTTTAACTCCTGCTTTGTAGAGTAATGAAACAAAGTATTTGTAAAGCTTGTTGTCTGTTTTTCTTAGCTTAACAACCTGATTGTCATATCTTACTCTGCTGTTTTTCAATTTTGGAAAGGTCTTCTTGCCTTTTCTTTTATAAAATGATTTAATTATTTCCACTGATTTTGCCCTGCACCCATGAATCACAGTTGCAGGAAGATTAAGCTTTCTTAAATCCTTATAAACTAAATTATGGGTTATTATATTACCTTTCTTTGCCTTTTGTAAGCAGAAATTAATCGCCTTTGTATTTTTTCTTAGCAAAACCTCTAATATATTCTGCTTGTTCTTGCTTAATTTTCCAATTTTGATTTTAATTGTTTTTTGTAGTTTCATCTTTTTAAAAGCCCCACACTTTAGTGTGATTTATTTTGGGATTATGTTACTTTCAACCCCCACAGGAACTGCCCTAGAAATTGAATCCAAGGATATTGGAATTTCCTTGTTGTATTTGTCCAAAAACATTAGGGTATTTTCACCAAGCCTTTTTATTCTGCCTGTGAAAATACTATTGTCTTTCAGAATTAACTTTATCCTTATCTTACCTTTATAGAAATCATCTAAAAATTCTTTTTCCATCTTTCCTCCTTCAAATATTTTAAATAGTTATTTACTATTTAAACCTTTCGTTTTCAAAATAAAACATTTAGCC
>JAHIRD010000229.1 GCA_018818835.1 Pseudomonadota bacterium | reverse complement strand
TACGGAATCTCAATTTACGGTGATAATGGAGATATACAGAGTAACAAATGCTATGGTAACACGGAGAATGGGATACGTGCAGAAGCGTCCGCTGATGGTACCCATATCACGAACAACTATGTGTATAACAACGTAGCCGGACAGATATTGAATCAAGGAACAAACACGAAAGTACAGTTCAATAAAGGATTCATCACCGAAATAAGGGGGATTTCAACAGGAACAGGGGCGCAACAAACAATCGCGCACGGGTTATCAGGAATACCGGATTACGTGTTCTTCAGCAATATTGAGGATGGAGCTAACCCTTATCAAAGTACAGCAGCAGATGCAACTAATATTTATGTTACAGCAGTAGTGGATCTGGATTATGCTTGGGAAGCAATCTATGAACCGTAGGAGGGGCTTAAATTAAATTTAAAACCCTGTTTTTTCTATTCCTCTTCTGTTTTTCCCTGTTAACGATCATACCTATTCAAGTCTATGCTTTAAACGTGTTAACTCCAACAGGAGATGTTACAATTGGAGTGGGAATAAACTTTGTTTGTGGTTCAACATTCACTGTCACTCAGGAATTCTCTATTGACAGTATAGTTATCAATTCGGAAAATGCTACTTTCACTTTTGATGATGGTTACATCTATATTGGGGAAACCTTTCAAACCGTAACATCTGCGACTATTGATAACATGGGTGTTTCAGATACTGTTTACGCTGATAATAAGTACTATACTTTTCAAGCTCAACTTTATGATGTGAACGGTTATGAGTACATAACGTCAGGAGACCTAGCTTTTACAGATGGAACTAATTGGGTTAACGTGTCCTACTCAACGGTTTCTGGTTGGAGCATATTGGAAGGAGCGGACTATGCGCTTATCAGAGCTGGAACCACAGAGGTAATTGATGATAACACGATTGAAGTGACTTATCCCATCTTCTTGAAGAACAGCCTTTTAGATTCAGAGGACGTTGACATCTACGCTAGAATAAACTGTGATCCTCTTTCAAGTTATTGGAGTGAAGTAACAGGTGCGTGGAGGCTAGTATCCGAGGATTATTTCAGCATCTACACTCTTGGCGGAGATACAACTATAGACATTACAGGGAATGGAGGGAGAATAATTGGAGGTGACGTATTTGAAATCTACGCTGGAGGCGACTATGTTCCAGCTGATATATTTGAAGATAACTTCGATAACGGTCTTTTAAGTACAGTGTGGGGAATCTACGATTATGAAGATAGTACAATTGAAACAACACAAGATGAGTTTTCAAATGGGCTTTTTAGCTGTGAAATCAATGATTTGTCAAGTGATTGGTCAACATATCTTCGCTTAATCTATCCAGAGTATCTAACAGGAAAAGTCTATGTTGAAGCAGATATCTATATGCCAACAACAAATTTAATGATGGAAATTCAAACACAATCATCTAGCGGATACTTAGCGAGAATACGTTTTAACGCTACACATATTATCTATTGGGATGGTGACAGTTGGGAACAGTTACAAGCTTATTCAGTTGACACATGGTATGAAATCAGAGTTGAATTTGATTTAGATAATGAAATATACTCTGTTTTTATAGATGAGGTAGAACAATTAACAGATCAAGCTGTTATCACTTCAGCGACAAGTCTATGGTATATTCGATTCGGTTCTTTTGATGATACAAGCACAGGTATAGCTTACATAGATGATGTCACTGTATGGAGGGATTGGGCGGGAGGCACAGGTGGAGAAGTAACTGTGACTCAGGAATGGCATAACCTCCAAGCTTTGCATACTCAGTTCTCCATAGGGATCCCTCAGGGAAGCGTGATGATTAACGATTGGTTCAGTAAAGGCTACAACTCCACAAGTTACGTTGAAGCCTCTCTTGAATACTACTATGATGATGCTTGGATAGAAGGTGAACGTGTTAGAATCGAGATAGTAGACGGCGCAAACACTGGAACAGATGTATGGGTTAAACTTATGATGACTTGGTACTGCCAAGAAAACTATGTTAAACACGATTTTCTATATGCCCAATGGGAATCAACACAATCAGGGGGAACAGACAGATTCAGGTTGTGGCTTGACTTATGGTTTAATCAGGCTAACGCTTCAACACTGATAGGCGGAAGAACTAATGCATATTATTATGGTGTTAAAGACAGTTCAGCATGGTGGTCTCGTTGGCTAACTGGCAGTGATTGGGGAGCTATGATAGATAAAACTCATGAATCAAGCTGCTTCCAAACTTTAGACGATGGTGAAGGAAACGTTATCAGTTCAACAAGTTTAGAGAGGATGCGATTAAAATTCAAAGCATACGTTTCAAATGATTATCAATATAGACTTGAGTTAAGAAATTTTGCGATTCACGACCCTAAAACAACAAGTGAATCCATGAGAGGAATTCCAACTCCTATTGCTGTAAGTGCGATAATGCCAAATATGCCGCAGACAGGTTTTATTCCAAGCTTATCAGCTTTCTTCGGTGACATATCTAAATCTCTGTGGAGTGGATTCAATACTATAGCTTCTGCGATAACTTCAGGTATAGGAGTAGGTATATTGGCTTTTGTAGATCAATTCATCTACGCTATGGACAGTATAATAGGAATATTTGGGATAGAGAATGGGTTCTCCACATTTCTAAGTTATATTACAAGCTTCTTTGGATTCCTAGCAGATACTTTAGGCTACACATTAGATTTAATGACGTCAACCT
>JAHIRD010000239.1 GCA_018818835.1 Pseudomonadota bacterium | reverse complement strand
CCTTCTGGTAGGCTTCATACGCCTCATCTCGCATCTTCTCGTAGGCATCCCACGCCGAATCTATCGCCTTCTCGTAGGCTTCCCGCGCCGGAGCTCTCGCCTTCTCGTAGGCTTTCCACGCCGCGTCTATTTTTTCTTGTCTTGTTGCCATGTTCATTCACCCTTTACCTTCCCGCAATCCGCGATTATTCCGTAGGTTTTCATTCTATCACTCTCTGGTATGCATACTTTTGCTTATAATATTCATAGTTCTCTTTACTTATATATTTACTAGGCAAACCCAAACTATATCTCAGCAAATCTTCTCTATCAAGTAACTCTTGGGGATGCCCTCTGATACCCTTTGCGTAGTATTCGTAATGCATTAGCTCGTGGAATAAAGTTGAATACTTATGTCTCCAACCACCTTGACTATCAATAACCCAGACTTCGCGTTTTGATATTGGAGCGCAACCCGCTACTGATGCCCAACACATTTTAGTTAATAGAGGTGTGTCATCTGTTATGTGTACTGTAACGTTGTAGGGTACATCAACACAATTGTTTCCATTAAAGCAGAGCAATCCTGCAATTACCAAGAATGTCATATTCATTTATCATCACCATAAAACATCTTTCTGCAGTTCTGTTTAGCATTTCTCCATTTGCACCACCTAATAGTTTTCTTAATTCTGTTACGAATATCTAAAATCCAATAATATGGATGAGTATTAGGAAGAAAGTTGACATGCTGCTGCATTATATCAGCTTCAATTTTTCTGTTACTATATCCATATTCCATCTTGTCCATTACATACTGTTTCAGAGACATTCCCAGTATATGCTTCCACCAAATTCTTTTGAACTTCTTGCTTGCTGGACCACGTTTTCCGGGTAAAGTAAGATACGCCCAATGTTTTACAGGTATAGAAACAAATTCTTTCATATCTTTATCTTTTGCTCCTAGCAATATATGATTTTTTGGAATATGCTGTTGAGGATCTATAATAATTTTTCTCTTTTGCCATTTCTTATTTTTTGCAAGTAACTCTTCGAGTTTCTCCGCTCTATCTCTTGGAATATCATATTTTGGTGCTTGTACATTTTGAAACAGAGTTCCAAATATCGAATGACGAATTGGAGATTCTTCGAGTTCGCGGATTGTTTCATCTACAGATATTTGTATCACTTTCTCGTGCGGCATATCAAGAGTTATTTTCTTCTTGATTTTTGCTTCTAAATTTAGCTTTGCGAACAAGTTCATTTAATTCACCTCAGTTTTCTTTTCTTTCTGCTCTCTAAATACTGTAGGGTTAAACTGACGGACGTACTCTAAAGTCTGAAGTTCTATAGCTTTGTGCTTCTCTTTGCTCACAAGTCGAGCAAGTTTCAGAATATTCTTAATGTCTCTTCCAGATGTACTCGAGTGAGTCTCAACGAACTGCTTTATGACTTCGTCTGTAACTGTCACATTCTGCAGCTCAAGCAGTACTTTCCATATTTGTTCTTGTTCTTCTTTGCTTGGGTAGGGATAATCTATGCGTGCTACACACCTGCTTGCAATTGCATCATCGACAAGGTCAGGTCTGTTAGTTGTAAGGAACAGAACAGATGCATGATACTCAAGCACACGAAGGAAGACGCCAACTATAGCATTCTGCTGCAAATCATTTCCTCTTTCATGTACATACACATCTGCTTCGTCTATCAGCATAATTGCATCCCATCGTGATGCTCTTCCTAGAGACTTCATCAAATTCTTCTCAAGCGCATCCGGGTCTGTTCCGAGTTGAGATGCCTGTATAGAGTATAGTGGCTTTTCTTCTGCTTCAGCAAATACTTCAGCTGTTAGCGTCTTGCCAACTCCAGGCGGACCCGTAAGAAGAACAATAGCTCCTCCGCTCTTCCCTGCTACAATGTCTTTGAAGTTCCCAGATTTGTGTTCCACGAGCATAGCAATAAGATGTTTGATATTCTTAGGCAATACGAGCTTACTATCTAGACTTTTGTCGTATACATATTTTGTTAGATAATTAACATGAGCAGATAGACGAACATGTCTCTTTAGATCGAATACTACAGCGAATGTATGAGTTGGGATTTCTATCTCTGGAGTTTCTTCTTCAAGATCTTCAGCTTTCAAGACTTCTTTATCATCAGCAGTTTCTTTCTCTGTTTTTTCTGCTTTCTTTCGTCTTTCATATTGCTCTTGTTTATCATGCCAATACCATGTATTTATGTTCTGATGTTCTCTTTCTGGGTCGCTACCATCTTCTGTAAATGTATCTATTACAACTCTGTTTGTTTTGTCTACATTGTTCTCAAATACAAATATCATAGAATTCGAATGATAACTATAGCGATCTTCATCTTTGCTCTTTGGAGCATCGCTTGTTCCTATACCGCAAACTGTATATTGTTGGCCTATTTGTGGAATAATTTCAGTATACTTCCGTACCTCTTCTAGGTATTTCTTTCTCATCTCCTCTGTTTCTATGTAGTAACCATCGTTTGCTAGAATCTCTTCTATCTTTCTTCCTCTTACATCAGAATCGTAAAAAGAGCTACTATTTTTCTTTCTACTTCCGAATTTGTCATACATTGTAGTCATTTCTACATAAGCTGGTTTATCGCCATAATTTCCTTGTCTTGCAGGATGATACTCGATGCTTTCAACGTAATAGCAGAGCCAAGCATTACCATCTTTGTCATGTTTTTGAAAAATTCTGTGTCCCGGAACTTGCAGAATATATTCTCCTAGCAAATCGCAGAAATGTTCAAGCTTTCTTACCTTCTGAGTTCCAGGACGTTCGCATGCGGAAATCCAAGTTTCTATGTCCTTGACAACTACGCTCGTTCCTCTAATCTCCATATATTTTTTGCATTCTTCAAGAAGTTCTTTTGCTTCTGCAAGAGTAAATTTTCTCAAGTTGATCTCAATGAATTTCTGCCACCTGAAATTATCTTCATTGATATAGAAAGTCTTGAAAAAGCTCATGCCTATCGCATTCACGAGTTTTTCTGTTAATTTAATGTTCATGCTTTCACCATCCATTTTATTATTTCCTTTAACTCTTCTATTGAAAAACTTTCTATTCCATCTGCATCGCCTGTAAATGTCCAATTACCTTCATCTTTTGATACATAACCAACTATTTTCCCTTTTCTATTTACAGTTCCAGTTTTATTATTTTCAAATATTTCAATTGCTACTGTCATCTATTTCACCATCTTCAAGAGTTTTTCTCTGAATTTCTTTGCATCATCAGCAAGAAGGTCGTTAGTTATTGCATAATTCTTCCAGAGAGTATCAAAGTCTTTCTTGATGCTTTCAATACCTGTTTTGAGATCTCTGTGTGCTGCAAAGAGATCTAAATCTGGAGAGTGAAGAATATATCGCTGCTGCTTGTCACGTTCTACTTCAATCTTCAGCGGCTGTTTTAGATTTCTAAGTTTTCCGTCGACATATACATCGTAGATTTCAATGCTCCTCTGTTCTTTCTTTTTAGTCATCCATATCACCTGTATTTATTACACTATTACCATTTATAATACTATCTTTTGACGTAGTTTCAAATATCTGGAGAAGATAACAAACTGGTGATACGGACTGTGCATGTGAGAAAATCCGAAGTTTGCGATCTTCTTTTCCAGTGTTCATACTCGTGTTCGCCTCATTCCATTTTTAATGCATGTTTTGCAGAGAATAATACGTTCTCCCCTCATGTTCATTAAAGTGTCGCCTTGATTCATTTCGATCATGATTCCACACCGTCTGCATGTTTCTACCATATTTACCACGTTCTATGTTTTCTCAACATCTCTCGTGTTGCTCTTTCATGCTGTTCTTGTTTCGAAATTATGTCATGAAGTATCTCTTTCTGTTTGTGAAATGCGTTGTGAAGATAGCCACAACACGCACAAAAACGATCCTCAACGAGTTTGTTCGGATTTTTCTCTACTTTCACTTTTGTCTTTGTCTTGCATATTTTGCACCATTGTTCGTCTTGTCTCCGATTTTTCACAATAGTCATCATCCGTATCACCATTTTTCATAATTTATTCTTCTTTTTCTTTCTCGTAGTAATGTATAAGAACTTCAGTACCATTCATTTGGAGTCACCTTGTTTGACTTCATCATTTTCTTCCCTAGATGAATTGCAGAAGAAATGCGTCCGTTAAGAAATTTAGATTTTATTCCGTATCCAAATATCTTAATTTTGTGTTTTAGATCAGCTTTTATTTCTCGCGGAGTTTTTCCAGCTGAAAGTTCTTGATATGTGTATTTAGACACATCTGTCTTTAGAACTTTCTTCCACGGAAGTTGTTTTTGCTGCTTTATCCGTATTGCTCTCTTCTTTTTGACTGTATCAGTCTTCACAACTTTCTGGACAGGTTCTGAAACCTCGACAGTTGTTGCTGACGACATGTTTCTCCTATCCATGATAGTTATGACCTCCACAATTTCGTGTACGTCGCCTTCTATCTCCATTCCGTTTATTTTCAATTTCATGTTTCCACCTCTGATGCTGTGTTCATAGTTTCTCTGTTGAATACGACTTTCTTTCCATATTTGTCGAGTATCAAGACTTCAGTTGCTGTTAGAGCTAAGATTTTTCCAGTATAGAATGTCAACTTATTTCCACCTGGATTTTTTAGTCTGAAATCGTACTTTTTTCCAACTTTCAGCATATCTTCCATTTCAAATCACCTCATAATATTGGTATTTCTACATCAATCTTTTTGCAGATTTTGCATTGTCTTAACATCCTTTGCTTCTCATCACTTAACATTACAAGACTGATATTTTCCCAGTTGTCTTCACAATTATGTTCACACATTTCATTCACCTTCGTCTTTGAGATTTTCGAGTACAATTTATTGAACATGTGACTGTTCCGTTTTTCTGGAACAAACACTTGCTCTTTTTCTGATTTTTCCCACAAATATCGCAAGGTATTGTTTCTTCGTCCATGTTAATCATCCTCAAATCCAAATACTTTCAGCATATCTGCTGTGTTTTTAACAATTGTATTTCGAAGATATGAGAGCAAATTTGTCTTTTGAATATTCAATATTCTATTTTCCCATGCAAGTCTAGAAATTTCTGTCCAAAGTTCTTCGTCTGGAAGTCCTGCCCAGTACTCTTCTGATTCTAGTCTGAATCTGCACTTATCAGAACAATATGGATTGTCTTTATTGAGATAAGTTATCTCAAATTCTTGATTGCAATATCTACAATTTTTTGTTTCAGTCATGTTCACAACCCTGCTAGTTTTCTTGTTTCTTCATTGTATTTGTCAACTTTCCCATATGGTGTAATAAGATACCATATTTTATTTGGTAGATTCCAATTGATATATACGTTGTTCATAGTGTCTTTTGCATATTCTTTAGCAGTTTCTATTGCTTCTTTGAGACCCAAGACTGCATCATGAATTTCGGGCTCATGTGGACCTTTTATTTTACAGTCTTTACTATGACATTGTATTTGATAGAGTGTAGCAGCCATTTAGTCCACCTCAGTGAAAGTTTTATTTTCGTTTAATTTAGTTAAATATAAATTTTCAATTTTATCTGCAACTTCTTTTACATTATTATTTATCTCATGTTCCCAAAATCTTAATACTATCCAATTATTTCTTTTAAGAACTTCATTTACTTTATCATCTCTATTTATAACTTTAACAAAAACTCTTCCTTTATTACATTCTGGACAACTATGCCAATAACAACCATCTATAAATATTGCTATTTTTTGATCTAGAAATGCTAAGTCAGGGAGACCAAAAATAAGTGGCTGAGTATAAAAAGCATATCCTCTATTTGTAAGTTCTTCTTGAACTAATCTTTCAATTTTAGTATTAGTATAAGAAAAAATTGTTTTTAAACGAACTTGTCTTATTTTTTCTTTTGCTTCTTCTGTGTGATGTTTTCTATACATCGGATTTTTATTTCCTTTTAAAGCATTACTTATCTTTTTCTTTGTTTCTTCTGAAAGACAAAAACCTTTTTTTCTTCCCTGACGTTTTTTTATTTTTATTACTTTTGCTTCTTTTTCTTGTTTTTTATAAAGTTTATATTTTTCTCTAACATTTAAATCAGAAAAAA
Organism: Pseudomonadota bacterium; assembly: GCA_018818835.1. GTDB lineage: Bacteria > Desulfobacterota > Desulfobacteria > Desulfobacterales > Desulfolunaceae > JAHIRD01. Next base: position 1,212 of record JAHIRD010000239.1, on the reverse strand, counting down.
CTTTTCTTTCTTTTCGTATCTTATTCAATCCTATCACCTAATACTTATTATGGTATGAAACCTTTATAAACCTATCTATTACATCTTTCTGATTTGTTTTATGAATACAGAGTCCTCATGGGTATTTAAACTTTTCCTTTTTTGTAAAATAGAAACCTTTATAAACTCATCTGTTGTGAAATGTGTTAACTTTATCAACTTTGAGTACCCAAAAATACTTATGTTATAGTTTGTTAATTGCAGTGTATTGTTATAATTTTTCATACTTTGTGTACCCATTTTCTAGAAAATTTTATGAATACAGATTTTCAATGTTATAGAAAGTTAATTTTATGCATATATCTTTACACTATTTATCTCGGATATATCTAAATATACTACTAACTATTGCATTGTCGTTTTCACCATCGACGACTTTTGAATACATTTCTAGCTTATTTCTTACGAGAACTCCCACATGATTTTCTACTTCTCCCGAAAACAAATAAATTATCGTTTTCTGGCGATGACTGTCCAGCCGATGAATCCGGTCTTCACGTTGCATGATTTCTCCTAACCCATACGGAGTATCATAGTGGATTAAAATATCAGCTTCGTCTATCGAGTGGCCATACGCGAGCGTGTCTGTAGTAATTAGCAATCTCCGATCTTTATCAGCTTTGAACTGCTGGATTACGCTGTCTTTGTCTTTTTCTTCTCCCGTAACTATGAAGGGTCTGAACTCTTTCAAGTCTGCAGCAATTAATTCTGCAACTCTAGCAAACTGAGTGAATACAATTATCTTACAATCAGTTTCGTTACAAATATCCCTAACTTCGTTGATTTTATTACTCGGCTTAGAGACTGAAATTCCGCGAGCAAATTCAGATGAACTGAGTTCAAGAGCGCGTGGATCACTAGCATTAACTCGTAATAGTTGGAGTAGTCCAAGAACCATAGTTTCGTCTTCACTTTCGCGGACTCTCTTGATTAGTTCGTGCTCAATAGATATTTGTTCTCGAGTAAAGTCAATCTGACGCAATTCGTAGTTCTTCGGGAGAAGGTCTGTGACTTCTTCTTTGCGTCTTCTGATGAACATATCTTTAGCACGGTTTCGGAAAGTTTCGAAATTCTTATATCCTGTAATAGTGCTGATGTTTCCTCGCATAGCTCCAGCCCACACTTCGTCCCAAATAACAAAAGTCGAGAAAAATTCTCGACTCGACATCCAGT
>JAHIRD010000059.1 GCA_018818835.1 Pseudomonadota bacterium | reverse complement strand
TGGGCTTCGTGGTTAAAACCTTTTTCTTGCCGCTAATGACGCTAATGTTCGCTAATAGTTAAAGGCATATATTGTTTTTACAAACCTAACGCCATGCCCCATTTATAGCAGACATTAAACTGTTCGCATCCCCCTAAGGGGGATGCTCATAAATTTTTCTCACAAAGGCACAAAGATCACAAAGAAAAAATTATTATTTCATTGTTTTTAGCCCTTCTCCGTGTTCTCTGTGCCTCCGTGGTGAACCTGTTTTTTCTTCGTTTCCAGGCATTGCCTGGGAACTTAACTTTTTTTTCACCACCTGTTCGCGTGGCTCACTGAAGCACACGAAGGGCCACGAAGAAGGACAAAAGGTTAATCTGCCGAAGGCAATCTCTTCGTGCTCTTCGTGTTCTTCGTGGTTAAACCGTTTTCTGTTTTTTTTCCTTTTACACCATCCATCCGGGCCATACCTTGAATAAGGGGGGTTATGAATTGCAGTCATGATAGTCCGTTAAAACTGTATTATTAGCCCCCCGGCCCATTTCTGCAAGTGGTCTGTCCAGTGGAGAATGAATTCCTATGATGCGTTTCTATTGTTGATTGAACGCTGAACATATCTTGCATTATTCATGAATGTCTTTTGATATATCATAAAGATCCGAAAATCAACCTCTCTTGTGTGGGAATAAGATAAAAGTTCTTGGGAGGGGTTATTGCTGCATTGCGGCGAATATGATGATATTACACGTGATATCTTAGGTGTTTTTTATGGATATGCTGGATTTATTAATAAAAGTTTCTGACAATTCGAGCAAGGGCACGGCGCGCCGTGCCCCTCGGGGTTTCACCCTCTTGCCTGAGAACGATTTTTATTCATGAACTTCGTGTTCTTGTAAATTTGTTTTTGTTCACCATGATGGCATGAAGTTTAATGGTGTCATGGGCCCCTTTATTTGTTGTGAACCAACTTCATTAATTCGATCTTAAGGGCCGGTAAATTATTCTTTATGATTTGCCAAACTTCCTCCGCATCAATTCCAAAATAATTATGTGCTATTATATTTCTAAATCCCTTTATTTTAAACCAATCTATATTGATATCCGTCCTATGAATTAGGTCTTCAGAGATTTTTGAAGTCATTTCTCCTATAACAATGAAATTCATCAAGGTTGCATCAAAAGACATATTGTTTGAATTAAATTCATCTGCATTTGTGAATAGGCAAGAATACTTCTGAATTTTTTCAATTGCATCTATAATATTTAAAATACAATTATGATCCTTATGGCTGATTTCAAACATATTTTACTTCTGACATAATTTGAGTTTTAAAAACTGGTTTTATATATTTTTCACGGCAAATATCAACATGAACATTAAACTCTTCCATGATTTCGTTCTTTAACCTTTGCTTAATACTGAACAAATCCGGTGTATCATCTTCAAATTCAATGATCAAATCAATGTCACTGCCGTCTTTTTGATCATTTCTTGCTATTGATCCGAATATTCCAATCTTAGTTAAATGATATTTGTCTTTGAATCTTTCTTTGTTAAGAGACAAATAATTAAGGACTTGATTTGAATCAATCATCTTTTTCCTTATATACCAGATACCGACAACGGATCATCACTTGCAGCTATCCTGGATAATAAATATGTTTTTGGTGGGCCTCCCACCCCTTACTTGTAAATTGTCCGGCCATTGAAGATATTGTTCCTATGGTACGTTTCTATTGTTGATTGAACGCTGAACAAATCTTGAATTTTTCATATATATCTTTTGATATATCATGCAAAGATGAAAATCAACCTATCTTGTATGGATATTCCGCTAAGCAAAATCCACTTCAAGGTGCTACCTGTATGTGATTTAAAGACAATTTAACCATGCAGCACATGAAGAGGGGTAACAATAATTCATTTGACGTGCCCATGTCACGTCTTTTTTGGGGTCTCGCGGAGGCGCTGAGGACGCTGAGGAAAGCTTAGGGTGGCGGTGCTTTCTTTTCTTCATGAGCTTCATGTTCTTCATGGTAAATTTGTTTTTTCTTTTTTCATTCACCCGTTCGCGTGGCACTGAAGAACACGAAGGTCCACGAAGAAGGACAAAAAAATTATGCTTTACCTTATGGCACACAAACTGTGCGCCCCTCTCACAAAAAAAACAATTATTCCCAAGCCTTTAGCCTTATCTCCGTGATCTTTGTGCCTCCGTGAGAGACAAGGCTTTTGGTTGTTGCTTTGCCGCGCTGAGCTCTTCGTGGTTAAACCGTTTTTTGTTTACCGTTATTGGGCAAAACATAATAACCGCCTGTCTTGGGTGCGCCACGGAATTCAATTTCCCCATCTTTCTTTAATTCTTTTATGTTTCGTTCAAGCGTTCTTTTCGATAGATTTAAGCGGTTTACTATCTCTTTTGAGCATATGCCGGGATATTCGGATATCAGTTCTTTCACAGAATTTACACCGCCACTTACACCGCCATTTACACCGCCAATGATTGAAGGCGTGATGGGAAAAAGCGTAACTTTAAAACAATCACCTATGGTTTCAAATACAGGTTCGGGAGTCCCTGCTTTTTTCATAACTTCCCTAACCCTTTTAATTCCTGAACCATACTTTTCAATAATGCCCGCTTCTTTAAAAATTGAAGCAATCTGCTTATTCCGTGAAATAGAGGCTGTTTTTCCTGAAAGAATATCAGACAGACTGACACCCTGCGGTAAAGCACCCGGGTTTATGAATTCAATTCTATTTTCGAATATCTTTATTGTCGAATCGCCACTCAATCGATAATCCCTATGAACAATCATATTGATAACAATTTCACGTAATGCTTCAGGCGGATATTCCCATTCCTCTGTTCTTTCAGGTTTATCTGAAATAATAAATCGTTTGCTTATGTGTTTACGTATAAATTGGATGCAATCATCAACTTCTGTAAAAAGATCTCCACGGATTGTTTTATTATCACGAATGATTATTTCTGAATCAAACCTGCCTGCATCAATGGTTGAAAGAATGGATGGTTCATTACAAAAAAGAAGGAAGCAGCCAAATGTGATTGAATTTTCACGGAACAGTTCAAATTTTCTCAGGACCACCAAGGGGTCATCATTTATCGGGTTGTCCCTCAAAGAATTCGTTTTTCCAATAAATGCATTTACCTTTGCCAATGAGATATCATCTATTATATGATCGGGATCCTTGGCAAAATCCCAGCTTAAATTAACTGTCTTTAGATGTTCATTTGCAATCTCACTTAAATCCATCAGGTGGTTGGAGTTATGCTTCCTTTTATAATATTTACCTTTAAAGCTAACGGGTTTAACTGGGTAAGATGTAACAGAAAGACTTATTATTTGTTTATCTTTGATTTTTAATATTTCAACATCCGGAACAACTGCAGGATACGTTGAACTCTTGATCTGGTTGATCCATTTTTGTGTGCTTTCTTTATTTGCATCAACTCCAATGGCATTTCCCTTGTCATTGATTCCGATGAAAACAATTCCACCGTCACTGTTTGCAAAAGCGCATAAAGTTTCAATTGTTTCTTTTCCAAAAGCCGTTTTGAATTCAAGAACCCCTGATTCACCTTTTTTTATAAGTTCCTTTATTCTTTTTTCCATATGGCTGATTTATGTATTCCGGTAATTATCGTTTAAATAATGTATCAAATGTTGATTGACCGCTGAACAAATCTTGCATTTTCATATATATCTTTTGATATATCATGCTGGTTTGAAAATCAACTTCTGTTGTCGGGAAATAAGACAAATATTCTTGATAGGGTTTTGGGGTTTAAGGGGCCAATTTTTTTTGCCGCTAATGGCGCTAATATTCGTTAATATTTTTTTTATCAACCACCCGTTCGCGTGGCTCACTGAAGGACACGAAGGCCCACGAAGAAGGGCAAAAGATTATCTGCCGGGTGCCCCAAATATGCATCTTTGGATGCGTCAAGGATGGCCGCTGGGGGCATGTTTTTCTTCGTGCTCTTCGTGTTCGTGGTAAATTTGCTTTTTCTTTTTTTCAACAAATCAGGGGAAAAAAATCTCCGGAAATAGAAGAATTGATCTCACTGAGGCGCTGGGGACGCGGAGAAAAGCTTGAGGGGATAAGTTTAATTTGCTCTTCCTCTGCGTCCCCTGCGCCTCTGCGAGAGAAAATAATGCTCCGAACTTGTTAGGGTTTGAACGTCCAGAGTGATTCGCAGTGCGGGTGGTGCCGGTATTCAGAAAAAAAGAGCTGGATCTCGCGGAGGCGCTGAGGACGCTGAGAAAAGATTGGGGGGAATGGTTTTTTTTATTTGCCCTCCTCTGCGTCCCATGCGCCTCTGCGAGAGAAAATAATACTCCGAACTTGTTAGGGTTTGAACGCCCAGAGTGACTCGCAGTGCGGGTGGTGGCGGTATTCATGAATAAAAGAACTGGGTCTCGCTGAGGCGCTGGGGGCGCGGAGGAAAGCTTGGAGGGATGCTCATAAATTTTCCTCACAGAGGCACAAAGATCAACAAGAAAAAACTATTATTCCCAAGCCTTTAGCCCTTAGAGACCGGGCTTTTGGTTGTTGCTTTGCCGCGCTATGTCCACCATGAACGTCATAACTATCACCGGTGTTTTGCAACATATTGGCTGAGGACCTCATTCACTTTGGTTTGCCACCCTCGGCCATGGGATTTGAAGAACTCAAGGACATCAGGGTTCAGCCGGATGGTGGTTGATACCTTGGGGCTTTCTTTCTTTGGTCTTCCTCGTTTTGGAAGAACCGAAAGGAGTTCTTCGGGAAGCACAAGGGATGTTTTTTTGAATAATTTCAGATCTTCCGCAGTCAGTTCACGAACTTCACCGTCTTTATCAATCATGGGTTTCTTTTTCATAGAGTACTTTTTCAAAAGACAACTTGCGTTCTTTAATATTCCGCTGGTTTTTGATGGGATCGAATATTATTTCCATGTTATTTATTGTAGTAACAAAAAATAGGCGTGTCAATTAAAATCTGCATACCTGAATGACGTAAATCAGGAGACAATTAAGCCATGAGGCACAGAGAAAAAAACTATTATTACCAAGCCCTTAGCCCTTCTCCGTGATCTTTGTGCCTCCGTGAGAGACCAGGCTTTTTGCTTGTGGCTTTGCCACCTCGTTCCCAGGCTCTTGCCCGGGAATGCGTACCCGGAGGCTCTTGCCTCCAGAGGCATGGCTGGAGCCATGCAGTATACACTCCCAGGCAGGTGCCTGGGAGCGAAAAGAACACCCTCTAACAGAGTGGGCTTTGCCCACCAAATTGACCGACTCCTCATAAAATGCGATGCAATTGGATATGTGAACGGATATAGGACATACCCATAAATTTTTCTCACAGAGGCACAAAGATCACAAAGAAAAACTTTTATTACCAATCCTTTAGCCCTTCTCCGTGATCTTTGTGCCTCCGTGAGAGACCGGGCTTTTAGTTGTTTGCCTCGCTTCGGGAAACAACCTTGTCTTTCATGACAAAAAGTCACAAAACACCCTTGTCTTTTATGACAAATCAGATTAATATTGTTCCATGAAACGAAAAATAAGCGATATATTACACAACTGGAAAAATAGTCCGATACGGCAACCACTTCTGGTAAGGGGTGCTCGCCAGGTGGGGAAAACATATTCAGTCACTGAGTTTGGAAAGACTGAATTTGATAATGTCGTTGTTGTTAATTTTGAAGAAAAGCCAGATATAGGCAAATGTTTTTCCGATTTTGACACCAAGGGTATTATTGATAAACTTTCCGTATTAACACGCTCGGACATTCGGCCAGGGCATACTCTGTTATTTCTGGATGAAATTCAAGAGTGCCCTAAGGCAATTTCATCATTACGGTATTTTTATGAAAAGATGCCCGAACTTCATGTTGTGGGTGCCGGATCATTGATTGAATTTGCACTGCGGTCTGAAAATTTCCGGATGCCTGTGGGCCGTATTCAGAGTATTTTTATGCACCCCCTTTCATTTGAGGAATTTCTCCAGGCTCTGGGTGAGGATAAACTGGTCGAATTTATTTATTCTGTTGAACTATCATCCAGAATACATGATGGTTTTGCAAAAAGGCTTGAGCAACTTCTCCGTCAGTATTTGCTTGTTGGCGGTATGCCTGCGGCGGTCAAGGCGTTTGCCAACGGGATCGCCTTAAATGACATTCAGCATCTTCAAAATGGGATTTTCAGAACCTTTGCCGATGATTTTTCAAAATACGCGACAACGGCAAAGCACAAGTATCTGAGAGAGGTTTACACAAGCGCTCCTAAAATGGCAGGACAAAGGTATAAGTATTCACATATCAATCCGAATATTGAATCAAAATTTCTGAAAGATGCACTGGAATTATTATGCAGTTCAAGGTGTATCACTAAGGTCTGCCATACGTCGGGTTCAGGGTCTCCCCTTCAAGCGTCTGTCAATGAACGAAAATTCAAAATCATATTTCTTGATGTGGGTTTGATGCAGAATGCACTTGGTGCCCAAGCTTCCCTCATACATGATCAACCGATCTTGCAGACAAATGCAGGGAATATCGCTGAACAGTTTGTTGGTCAAGAACATCAGGCCTATGGCGATCCCTATCATGATCCCGGACTTTTTTTCTGGGCCCGTGATGCGCGAAGCAGTTCCGCAGAAGTAGACTATTTGATTGACATTGAAGGCAGGCCTGTTCCTGTTGAAGTTAAAGCCGGGGCAACCGGATCATTGAAGAGTATGAGATTTTTTTTAGATAGCTATACCGGAAGTCCTGTGGGTCTGAGATATTCCATGCACGATCTATCCTTTTGTGACAACATTTTATCAATTCCCCTTTATATGATAAACCAGACGCATCGATTGTTTAAAAACTGTCTCCAATTAAAGGGATAATTCCGGTTCTCCCATCATCAAGGAAATCTTCAAAAATAAAAGAACTATGTCTCGCTGAGGCGCTGAGGACGCAGAGAAAAACGTTTTGCTTTACCGTTGTCACATAAACCCCTGTTTCTTTGTGGCTCTGTGAGAGACCTGGTTACAGGCAATTCGAGCAAGGGCACGGCGCACCGTGCCCCTACGAGCGAGGATGTTTTGGCGTTAATAAAAAAGCTTGATAAAATCAGGGGACAAATAATATTCTTTGGGGGATGCTCATAAATTCTTTTCACAGAGGCACACTATCATTACCAAGCTTTCAGCCCTTCTCCGTGATCTTTGTGCCTCCGTGAGAGACCTGGCTTTTTGCTTGTTGGCCCTTAGTGCGCATCCCCCATGGGGATGCTGTTTTTGTTTTCTCACAAAGGCACGGACATCACAAAGAAAAAACAATTATTCCCGAGCCTTTAGCCCTTCTCTGTGATCTTTGTGCCTCCGTGAGAGACCTGGTTGCTGGCAATTCGAGCAAGGGCACGGTGCACCGTGCCCCTACGGCGAGGATGTTTTGGAGTTATAAAAAACAGGCAAAAAACCTTCAGAAACAAACGGATTGGTCTCGCGGAAGCGCTGTGGACGCGGAGAAAAGCTTAAGTGCATGGTCTGATTAAAAAAATAAAGGGTTTACGAATATATTCGTAAACCCTTTATTTTTGGTACCTGGGACGAGACTTGAACTCGTACAGCCATCAAAGGCCGAGGGATTTTAAGTCCCTTGTGTCTACCACTTCCACCACCCAGGCGTACAATCTTATGTATGGCAGAATACTCGGTGAAGCACACCCATTCATCTGCCTTTTAGAAAAATCAATGAAGGGGTAATACTCTGAAATGGCCAAAAATGCAAGCCCTTTAAGAAAAAAATGGCTTAGACTTACCCTTGAAAATTCCACTGGCTTCTGATAAAAAAGCAAGGATGAAAACAACACATAATCCCATAAAAACACCTTTGATTCTGGCGTCCAAATCCCCCAGGAGAAAATACCTTCTGGAACAGGCTGGTCTTGAATTTTCCGTCATTCCTTCGGATATTGATGAAAATGAAATCACGGTCACCGAACCCCATCACTATGTCCGATATCTGGCTGAAACCAAAGCCAAAGACATTGCGAACACCTACCCGGATAACTGGGTTCTCGGTGCGGATACCATTGTTCTGATCGACGGGATGATTCTTGGAAAACCCCTTTCAAAGGACGATGCCTGGGACATGCTCAAACGGCTCAGCGGACGAACCCATGTGGTGTATACGGGATTCTGTCTGACATGTAAGGCCAAAGACCGGCTGATATCCCAGACAGTCCAGACCCAGGTCCTGTTCAAAGAACTCAGCGACCATGAAATAAACTGGTATATCCATACACCCGAGCCCTTTGACAAAGCAGGTGCTTATGCTATCCAAGGCCTTGGGACCTTTCTCGTGAAACGGATCGAGGGTTCCTATACCAATGTGGTGGGGCTTCCGGTATGCGAGGTCATTGAAGTCCTTCTTGAAGAAGGCGTCATCGGCCAGATCGTGGGTGAGGCAGGTTACAGTGACCCCTGTCAATAATGAAGGCATAAAACAAAGGCTCCAGGCAATACGTACACGAATAGATGCTGCGGCCCTTTCCTGTGGACGGAACCCGGATCATATCCGTCTTGTGGCTGTAAGCAAAACCAAGCCCGCCCAGGATATCCGGGAAGCCTTTGCAGCCGGGGCGGATATCTTCGGCGAAAATTACATTCAGGAATCCATTGAAAAGCATGAACTGCTCCGTGATCTGAATCTTTCGTTTCATTTTATCGGCCATCTTCAAAGCAACAAAGCCAAATTCGCTGTGAAGATCTTTGACCTGATCCATTCTGTGGACAGCCTGAAACTGGCACGGGAACTGGACAGGCAGGCAGAAAAAATCAATAAAATCCAAAATATCCTGGTTCAGGTCAATATCAGTATGGAGCAAAGCAAGTCCGGTGTTTCCGAGCAGGAGGCATCTGACTTGGTCAGGGACATCGGGTGCCTTGAGCATCTCTCTGTAAAGGGCTTGATGACTCTCCCACCTTTTTACAACGAGCCTGAAAAGGTCAAACCCTATTTTAAGGCCCTTCGCAAGCTTAGTGACCATATCAGGGGCCTTGATATTCCGTCGGTTAGGATGGATGAGCTGTCCATGGGTATGACCGGTGATTTCGAGGCGGCCATCCACGAAGGCTCAACCCTGGTGAGAATCGGTACCGCCCTTTTTGGAGATCGGTCATGAAGCTCCTTCTCCACACCTGTTGCGGCCCATGCACCATCTATCCCTTGCAGATTCTTAGGGGTGAGGGTGTGGACGTCATGGGGTACTTCCACAGAAATAATATCCATCCATACCAGGAGTGCATAAGGCGAGAAGAAACCCTGAAGGAGTATGCCAGGGATATGGAACTGGGGCTGATTGTCCAGAAAGGCTATGACCTTGAGGGTTTTCTCCAGGCCACGGCATTCAGGGAGGGCAACCGCTGCCTTTACTGTTATCACGACCGTCTTCTAACCACAGCGCTGCTGGCCAAACGCGGTCGTTTTGATGCTTTTTCAACCACCCTTCTTTACAGCCGTTTCCAGAAGCACGAACAGATCAAAACCATGGGCGAATCCGTCTCTGCTCAGACGGGCGTGGATTTTCTTTATCGGGATTTCAGAGAGGGCTGGCAACAGGGAATCGACGAGTCAAAACAACGCGGCATGTACCGCCAACCCTACTGCGGCTGCATCTACAGCGAAAAAGATCGCTACTATAAATCCGAAAAATAGAATATTTTATGCGGATGAGGGCCTTATCGGTGGGCACAGCCCACCCTACGAGGTCTTCCCCATGGGCTGATTATTTTGTTGTGCGGTCAAAGTCATGGAAAGAAATGGATTGCACCGGCCCGCAAAACGAAAGCCGCCCCATGGGCAACACCCTCTAGCAGGGTGGGCTTTGCCCGCCAAATTGACCGACTCCTCATAAAATGCGATGCAATTGGATATGTGAACGGATATAGAACATACCCATAAATTTTTCTCACAGAGGCACAAAGATCACAAAGAAAAACTATTATTCCCAAGCCCTTAGCCCTTCTCCGTGATCTTTGTGCCTCCGTGAGAGACCAGCTTTTTGCTTGTGGCTTTGCCACCTCGTTCCCAGGCTCTTGCCTGGGAATGCATACCCGGAGGCTCTTGCCTCCA
>JAHIRD010000058.1 GCA_018818835.1 Pseudomonadota bacterium | reverse complement strand
TCAAATATTCCATCTGATTTTGATTTTCAAAGAGCAAAGTCAAAAAAAAGATAAATTTAAGATTGCAAATATGTTTCGAAATGTTCGTTTATTACAATTTTGTATTTAATACTACTTCTGACTTTTTACAGGGCCATCAAAGATTGACAGTAGATGAGGCCCGAAAGGGTTTGTTGATTTTTGAAAGTATTCCTCTACGATATATTCAGCCCGATTTTGTAAATGCTGTAACAATTTCGAAACAAACCAATATGTATGCCTACGATGCTTATTTCATTGATTGCGCTATCAGACAAAAAGCACCCTTATTGACTTTAGATCGTAAGCTTAAAATAGCAGCACAAAGTTTAAACGTAAAGACTATGGGGGTTTAAAATGCAAGTTTATACATACTCAGAGGCCCGACAAAAACTTGCCGTTGTTCTTGAGCAAGCTGAGAATACAGGAAAAGTTTTAATTAGAAGAAAAGACGGGAGAACGTTTGCATTAATTCCTGAAAAGATAGCTTCTTCACCTTTAGAAGTCCCCTCAATCAATGCAAAAATTTCATCTCAGGAAATTGTAACTATAATTCGTGAAGGAAGAGAAAGATAGACATCTTATAATGCAAAAAGCTCTTGTAAGCAATTGATGGCCTTTATCTGTGTCGTCTTGGAAACCACACCAAGTTTTTGAATAAGTCTGGATTTATCCACGGCCCTCATCTGGTCTAATAGTATGAGTCCCTTTTTCCCCTGAAATGTACATTGAATTCGGGTTGGATAGCTGAAACCTTTAGATGTCATTGGTGCAACAATAGCTGTTTTTAACGAAGCCATCTCATCCGGTGAAATCACAATGCATGGCCTGGTTTTCTTGATTTCAGATCCTTGGGTTGGGTCCAATTGCACTAACCAAATATCAAACCTGTGAATACTTTGTTTTACCATTCCCATTCCTCTGTGTCAGCTAAGGGTGCATCGAGCCATTCTTGACTTGACTGCTCAGAGTCATTGAAATTACTTGCCTTATCAAATTGTGCTTTCCAGCCTTGTCTTGGCTTTTTAACAGGTTGGATTAAAAGTCCGTCGTTGGTTATTTTGAATTCCAATTTTTTATCACTAAGTTGAGCTTGCTCGATAATTGCTTTTGGGATCCGGACGCCTTGTGAATTTCCTATTTTAATTAAAGTTGTCATAATTACCCCTATCTGTTGGTCTTGTAATTACATTATAGCCACATAATAATAACATGTCAAATCAATCCTGAGTTCTGAGTTGTTCGCTTGTTATGAAATAGAATGTTCGTGACAAAAGGATGCCGTTGTATTAATGGGTATGTTTTATGATTATAATAGTTTCATATGAAGGATCATTAAAAATGAGATGATGCTTGCCATTCTGGGGATAAGGAGGCACATGTATGGAAAAAATAGATTTCAAAAAGAAGCTCAACTATCTCTATAACCCCTCTAAGAAGAATGTTGAAATGGTTGAGGTTCCGCCCATGAATTTTCTTATGGTTGATGGAGAGGGTAATCCAAATACCGCAAAATCGTTCAGCAATGCCATTGAAGCGCTCTACCCGGTTGCTTACACCCTGAAGTTCAGTGTTAAGAAAGGGGACTTGGGCCTCGATTATGGGGTATTGCCCCTGGAAGCCCTCTGGTGGGCTGACGATATGACCGCATTCACCACAGGAAACAAGGATGCCTGGAAATGGACCGTGATGATTATGCAGCCTGAATTTATTACATTCAAAATGGTCAAGGACGCCATGGACGTGGTTGGGAGCAAGAAGAATCTTGTTTCTTTGCCCAAGGTGAGGTTTAAAACGTTTTCGGAAGGACAGGCCGCCCAGATCATGCATATTGGCCCCTTTGAAGATGAGGGCCCGACCATTGAAAAAGTGCATCTATTCATCGAAAATAAAGGCAGTTATAAGGTTGGAAAGCACCATGAAATATATTTGAGTGATATTCGTCGTGCTGCACCTGAAAAGTGGAAAACCATTGTCAGACAGCCCATGTCATAGCCATCTTTATACTTTTTACGAGTTCATCAATTCTAACGGCACTCACATGATTTACATTCCCTCAGTCTCAGTAATTTAATTTTTTGGGTCCCGGCACCCGACGTGAACAGCGATAAATTAAAAATTTAGACCATACGGCCGATATATTTGTGGTATAATGATTTTAATTATCGAATTTTGTGTGGGGATCGTATTATTTCATCCGGACAGCAAGCATTTATGCCTTCTTTTACATTAAAAAAAAATAGTGGATTCACCCTGATTGAGTTAATGATTGTCATTGCCATTATCGGCACTCTTGCAGGGATAGCTGTCCCTATGTTCAGCTCGTACAAGGACAGAGCCTATATTGCGCGGATAAAGGTTGAGATCAAAAATATTGAGGGTGATATCATGGCATTTATGATTGAAAACGACCGGTTCCCGATTGATTTGGCAGAACTGGGCCTTGGTGGAATTCTGGACCCTTACGGGAATCCGTATCAATATCTTCCAGCACCTGCAGACAAGCATGGTGGTGGCATGGGGCAAATGAGAAAAGACCACAACCTGGTTCCTGTCAATACGGATTTTGACCTGTACAGTATGGGCAAGGATGGAAGAAGCTCTCCGCCATTTACGGCAAGAGCCAGTCGGGATGATATTGTCCGGGCAAATAACGGCCAGTACATTGGCCTGGTATCCGGTTATTGAGATGGAGGATAAAATGAAATCCGGAATATCCCTGTTTAAAAGCAAAGTGGCCAGGAGATTCTTTTTTCTTTTTCTATTAAGTGCCATGCTTCCCATTACCATTTTTTCCTACGTATCCTATCTTCAGGTATCTTCACAACTCAAGGAACAGAGCACGGCTCGGATTCAAAATACGGCCAAATCCTATGGATTGATCATTTTTGAACGGTTTTCTTTTCTTGAATTGGAGTTTGAAATTTTTGGATCAATGGCTTTGCATGCATCCATGGAAAATGGTGAGCTTAATTCGGACAATTTTCTTGAAGATAGAAAGATGGGCCTTTTAAATGCCGTTGACTTTGTGACGAGTACAGGCAAAATAAAGCATCTTTCCGGAGAAATTGAAAATTTCCCCAAAGACCTGCTGGAACAAACCATAGAAGGTGATTTATCAAAAATTCGGGTATATTTTTTACCCGGTACCGAATTGGGCGACCGGGTATTTCTCTTAAAAAAAATTCCCGGCCCTGATGGGAGTCCGGGAATTCTTGTGGGCGAAGCCAACAGGGTTAAACTGTGGGGCATCGGGTATGAAAACATCCTCCCGCCTTTGACGGATTCATGTATTTTGGACCATACCAGAAATGTGCTGTTCAGCTCGTTTGAGTTCCCACCTGATGTGTTACATCGCATACGGTTTGAAAATGATAGTCTGGAATCGCGATCCCTTGAATATACATCAGAAGGTGAAGGCTTTTTTATCGGGTATTGGCCATTGTTTTTAAAATCAAAATTCGAAGGACCGAATCTGATCGTTGTCCTGAGAAACAAGCAGACGGATGTTTTCGCACCGGTTTCCCACTTCAAAGTGTTGTTTCCCCTTGTGGCACTTCTGTCTTTCTGGGTGGTGCTTTTGTTGAGCACCATATCCATTCGAAAAAGTCTGGTTCCCCTTGAAAAGCTCAAAGAGGGTGCCCTTCGGCTGGCCCACCGGGACTTTGAAACCAGGGTTGATGTCGATAGTGGTGATGAATTCGAATCATTGGCTGACACATTCAATGACAGTGCCACCCACCTTGGCCGTCAGTTTCATGCCATGGAGGCCATGGCTGAAATCGATCGGGTGGCACATGAATCGTTTAATACGAAGACAATCATTCATACGGCATTGAAACATATATTCGCTTTTTTTTCTTGCGATACGATTGGTTTCGGCCTTATCAATGCAAGAAAAAACGATACGATGCATATGCTTACCTGTTCTGACCTTCACTGCGATCATTTGACGGAAGATTTTTTGACAATGACTCCCGAGGACAGAAACCGATTGGCAAAATTAAGTGATGCCTTTGTCTTTGATGTGGAAAATCAATCCCCATCATTTTTACCCAAGGAGATCCTTCACGCCGTAAAACATTATATGATACTGCCGCTTTATCATCATAAAACCATATCCGGCATCATTTGTCTGGGTCATAAAGAAAAGCATTCCTATTCGGATGATGATTACGCCCATGTGCAACGGCTTACAAGTCAGTTGTCCTCTGCTTTGTCAAACGCGTTTCTTATTGAAGAACTTGAGTTACTCAACTGGGGGACCCTGGGAGCCCTTGCACGGACAGTGGATGCCAAATCCAAATGGACGGCAGGTCATTCGGAACGTGTGGCGGAACTGGCCGTGAAAATCGCAAGGGTTATGGGGTTTGATTCCAAGGCCATCGACAATCTTAACCGTGCGGCATTTTTGCATGATATCGGAAAAATCGGAATTCCCATGCTCATATTGGATAAACCTGGTAAACTGACCGATGAGGAGTATGGTCTGGTCAAGGACCATCCGGTTATCGGAGCAAAAATCATTGAACCTATTGAGGCTTACGCCGATGCCATACCCATTATTCTTCAGCACCATGAACGCTTTGACGGCAAAGGCTATCCCCATGGTCTTTCGGGTGAGGAAGTCACCCTTGGAGCCAGAATTCTTGCTGTGGCGGACGTCTACGACGCGATTATTTCAAGTCGACCTTATCGGCAGGGCTGGGTGGAAGAAAAGGTGGTCCAACTGATTAAGGATGAATCTGGTAAACATTTTGACCCCAAGGTTGTGGATGCTTTCTTAACAGCTGTTCTGGTCCGTTGATGGAACTGGTGTGATACAATATAAAGCTTTGATAAATTCCTTTCTCTTTCCTGGCTGAATAGGTTAAAAGACCAGGTGGCCAAGTGGCACAAAGAAAGGGATTGATGATTGAAAATGAATTTTTATAAACATGTTCGCGAGACGCTCCGATTGTCCATCCCCTTGATCGTGGGGCATCTTGGCCATATGCTTATGGGCGTTACAGACAGCATCATGGTGGGGAGGGTCGGAACACAATCTCTTGCGGCTTCGGCCATTTCCAATGTGCTTTTTTTTCTGGTTCTGGTTCTGGGCCTTGGAATTTCCATGGCCGTGACACCTCTGGTGGCCCAGGCTTTCGGGGCAGGGGAGAACAAACAGTGCGGGGTTGTTTTAAGACAGGGTCTTCTGGTGAATCTTTTAACGTCTCTGGTTCTATTTGGTCTGACCTTATTGCTTGCCGATTCACTGAAATTTATGCACCAGCCTCCGGAAATTGTTGAGCCTGCCTCAATCTACATGAAGGTTCTTGGTTTTTCTATTTTTCCCATGATGATCTTCCAGACTTACAAACAGTTTGCCGAAGGCCTGAGTGTGATCACCTCGGCCATGATCATTGCTCTTCTGGCCAACCTGGTCAATGTGTTTGCCAACTGGGTGTTTATTTTCGGTCATCTTGGGGTTCCAGCCATGGGGCTCACAGGAGCGGGTTTTGGAACCTTCAGTTCCAGGACCTTTATGGCGATTGCCATGATTGTCGTGGTCGTGCGCAGTCCTTATCTGAAAACCTTTGATCCCAGTCTTCATTACCGGAAAATTGACTGGGAAATGATCCGCAAGCTCATGAAAATAGGAATTCCCGCCGGTTTTCAGTATGTATTTGAAGTTAGCTCCTTTGCCGGTGCTTCAGTGGTCATCGGATGGATCGGAACCCGTGAGCTGGCAGCCCACCAGATCGCCTTGAATCTGGCATCGATTTCTTACATGGTCAGCCTGGGCATATCCTCAGCGGCCACGGTGCGTGTGGGCACGGCCCTGGGGCGGATGGATGCCCGGGAAACCCGCCTGGCAGGTTTTTCAGCCGTGGTTTTGTGCGCCATGTTTATGACTGTTTTTGCCTTGGTGTTCATTGGTCTGAGAAATATTCTTCCGACGTTTTATGTTTCAGATCCCGAGGTGATCTCCATTGCCTCGGGGATTCTTGTTCTTGTTGCCCTGTTCCAGATTTCCGATGGGACCCAGGCCGTGGGGATCGGCATGCTCCGGGGGATCATGGATATGAAAATTCCCACCGTAATGACCTTTGCTGCGTACTGGGTCATTGGCATTCCTTCTGGCTATATTCTTGGCATCCGATGGCACATGGGTGTGACCGGCGTCTGGCTGGGCCTGTTTGTGGGTTTGTCCGCATCGGCTATCATGATGCTTGTAAGGTTTCATCGGATAAGCCGGATTTCACCTTAACTGGCTTCATGGTAAACTTGTTTTTTCTTTTTTAAACCACCCGTTCGTGTAGCTCACTGAAGGACACGAAGAAGGGCTAAAGGCTTTGTAATAAAAGTTTTTTTCTTTGTGATCTTTGTGCCTTTGTGAGAAAAAAATAATACCTGTTTATCAAACTTTTCAAAAGTTTGGCCACCGGCTGTCAGGACCGTTTTTTAAAGCCTTTTGAATGAACAATAAAAATTCCTGTCATGATAAAACCAAGGGACAACACCATGTGGCTTGTGACCACGGGCTCTTTGAGAATAAGCCCTCCGAAAAATACACCGGACATGGGCAAAATAAAGATGAAGGAATGCATGGATACGGCCCCGTAACGATTCAGGAAATGCATCCAAAGAACAAATCCAAAGGATGCTGTGACCAGGCCCTGATAAAGAAGGGCCATAAGAATATGGGGTGTCAATCCGATGATCATGGGTGAATCCCAGATCATGCCTTCCAGAAAAAAAACGGGCACAGCCAGCATTCCTGGATAAAGCACTAGGTGAAAGGGCCGGAACCCTGAAAGGATTTTCTTGGTATACACGGCGTTAACTGCCCAGAGTAACACAGACGAAAGGGCAAGGAGATCCCCGGTTCGAAGGTCTTTGGTGATTCCTTCTTTTTGGAGAAACATAAAGGCCACACCTGCAAAACCGCAGAGGATTCCCACTGTTTTTTTCAAGGTGATCCGATCCCCCGGGATCATGAAATGGGCAAGTATCAGAACAAAAAAAGGCTGAAGATTGGCCAGAAGGGTTCCCCGGGATGCATGGGTGTACTTGAGCCCCATGTAAAACAGGCTGATCTGGCCGATAAACAAACAGGTGATCAGGGCCACGATTTTGAATTGGCCTTTTTTCAGGGCAAAGGACCGTCCGGTGACGTAGGCCCAGATGGCAATGGCCATGGAGGCCATGGTAAAGCGAATGCCTGCTGTGGTGAAAACACCCACGCCGGTCAGACTGATTTTGATGGCCGTGGCATTGGCACCGAATGAGACACAAAGACCGGCAATGGCAAGGGCTGCCCAGATTGAGGGCTCCTGGTTCTCGGGCATCGGGGCCTCCGAAGGCAGGTAAGAAATCATGGGTTTCATTTTGTTCTGTCCTTTTCTGGATGGACACTGTTTTTAAATAAAAAAAACCCCCTGTCGGTGTTGCCGACAGGGGGTTTTATGATCTGATCTTTTATAAAAATGAAAAGGTCACCTTTCCCGAAGCGGCATGGTGGTTCTTGTCCTTTTAAGGACAAGCCATGTGCCAGTGGTCACTGCAATGTGTTTATGGGTGATGGTCTGTTTCATTTAAGCGCCTTTTTCAGTGTTGAAAAATAATGAGTATTTTATATAAACCAGCACTTTGTTTTTGGCAATACTTTTTACGACCCCATCATCATTGGAAATCTTCCATGGCTTTTTTTTCGCATTCGGGACAGTAGCTGTGGCTGAAAACAATCTCACTGTGCAGTGAAATATAGGATTCAATCTGATTCCAGTAGCCGGAATCGTCACGAATTTTCTTGCATACGCAACAAATGGGCAACAGTCCCCTGAGTTTCAGAATTTCTTCCATTTTGATTTTAAGTTCAATATGTGTTTTGACTCTGGCTTTGAGAATGAAAGGTTTGATGGGCTTGGTGATGTAATCCACACCGCCTACTTCAAAACCTGTGGCTTCATAGTGCTCTTCACCCATGGCCGTGACAAATATCACAGGGATTCCCCGGGTGATGATATTGGCTTTAAGTTTGCGGCACACTTCGTATCCGTCCATATCCGGCATCATTACATCCAAAAGGATGAGGTCTGGCATGCTTTTGGATGCTATTTCAATGGCTTTTGAACTTATAGTCGCAACGAGGATTCTGTATTCTGTCTGGAGAAGCCGGGCCAGGATATTTATGTTTGTGGGTTCATCATCAACAACAAGGATGATAGGCTTGTTTGTATTATTTTGCATCGTTATTTTCCGATAAGGTAATATTGAGTTTCTTTTTAAGGGAATCCAGAAAAACACGGGCTTGTTCAAAGTCAAGGTCATCAAGGGCAAAGCCCAGGTCGTTCATGATCGAATCATATTCACGGTTTTTTAAAACAGGTTTCAGGCAAGCGAAACATTCCTTTGCCTGGAAGTCAGCCGAGATGAGGAACTCATTCAACTGCATGATCAGATCCACTGGGTTGTCAGATCCAAGATCCTGTTCATCGTCGCAGATCGTATCATTGGTTAGAGTATCAGCCGTTTTTTTGATCTGAGAAAACGCTGCATCAAGTTGAGCAAGAAGTGGGAAAATTTTGTCATGGTCAGAACGGGATAGCTCCTGTTCAAGGTCTTTGACAAGGCGATAAATATTTAAAGCAGAAATACCCCCTGAGGTTCCTTTGAGGCCATGGAGAACACGGTCAAAGGCAGCATGGTCACCTGATCCATGGAGGGTACGAAGAGACGCCACCACGCCTTGATTTTTCTTTGCAAAGGATCGGACAAGCGTTTTCAATAAAACCTGATCTCCTTGAAGTCGAGTCATGGCATCAGCCATGTCAATGCCAGGGAGGGTTAACTCTGGGCAAGGTTTTATTTCACATGTTTGAGTTCCGGTCGGGTCTTTGGCTGGTTTTTGTTTGATCCATCTCATCAGAGTATCCAGAAGCGTCTTTATTTTTACCGGTTTTGTCAGATAATCGTTCATGCCGACATCCAGGCATTTTTGCTTTTCGGTGATGATGGCATTGGCTGTCATGGCAATGATGGGCAATTGATCTTCCCGGTATGTCTCGCGGATAATCCGGGTGGCCTGGTAGCCGTCCATGACAGGCATTTGAAGATCCATCAGAACCGCATCAAAGTTTTGGTTGTTTTCCAGGATTTGTTGAACGGCGGCCTGTCCGTTCACGGCACGATGAGCATGGATTCCTGATTTTGATACAATGGCTTCGACCACCTCCCAATTGACCTCATGATCTTCGACCACAAGGATGTTTGACCCCTTTAGCTCTGAATGGTTTTGGTAGGATGCCTCTTGAATGAATTTTCCTGCGGGACGTTTGTATGGTTCACCGTTCACATCACGAATGGGACGATTGGAAAGACTGGACGGCGGATTTAAGGGCTCTTCCTTGTCATGGGCCTGTCTGTCAAACAGGACGGTAAACGAAAAAACACTGCCTTGGCCGGGTGTGCTTTGGACATTTATTTTCCCACCCATCAAGCCCACCAGGCGGTCGCATATGGCAAGGCCCAGGCCGGTGCCTCCATAGAGTCGTGTTGTGGATGAATCGGCCTGGGAAAATTCCTGAAAAAGATGTGTCATCTGAGTGTCGCTTATTCCAATACCGGTGTCGCTGACGGAAAAGCTCAGTGCTGGATGGCCATCTTCGTCATGGGCCATGTCGATGGTGAATATGATTTTCCCATGGTTGGTAAATTTGACAGCATTTCCTCCTAAATTAAGCAGGACCTGCTGGAGTCGCATGGGGTCTCCCACGAGCAGCCTCGGAATTGTCGATGGAATGGAAAAAATAATGTCGAGGTTTTTTTCATGGGCTTTAAAGGAGATCTGGCTGGTCACTTTTTCGATGACCTCATCCAGATCAAAGGGGATGTGCTCAAGGTGAAGGTGGCCTGCTTCGATTTTCGAAAAATCAAGAATTTCGTCGATGATGACGAGCAGGGACTCGGCAGCATTCAGGATTTTCCTCATTTTACCCTGTTGCTTTGGGGTTAAATCCGTCTGGGACATGAGCTGCCCCATGCCGATGATGGTATTCAACGGTGTCCGGATTTCGTGACTCATATTGGCGAGAAATTCGCTTTTTGTTTTGCTGGCCTGTTCAGCTGTCTGTCTTGCACTTTCCACAGCGTCTTCATCAATTCGATGCTGGACAACGTTCCATGCTCCGTCAAGAAAACGGTTGAGTAGCCTGGCATCTGTTTCGGTATAATGTTCTATTTTGTTTGCCACAGCCATGATGGCGATTACCTGGTTTTGTTTGAGCAGGGGAACGGCCAGGTACCTTTGGATCTGAACATGGCCGTCGGGGACATGATGCTTGGGATGGTTTGAAGCCTGGTAGTCGTTTACAAGGCTTGTTTCCCCTGTCTCCACAGCCCTGCCCAGCATGGCCAATTCATCCAGAAGCATATCGAACTGATGCTCCTGCATGGAGCAATTTATCCAGACGTCCTGTGACCATGACCGCACCGTCATTCGTCTGGTTGACACATCCACTGTGGCGAAAAATCCATATCGACTTTGGGTCAGACGAACAGCTCCGTCAACTGCGATATCTGATAAAGCGGACACGGAAACATTTCTAACCCCGTTGAGTTCCAGCAGGATTTTGTTCAACAGGCTTTCCGATTGTTTGAGTGATTCGGTTTTTTTTCGTTCATCAATATCCTGGATTTGAGAAACAAAATAAAGTGGCGTTCCATCGGCGTTTTTAACAAGGGAAACACTAAGAAGGATCCATATGAAATGGCCATCCTTATGTATGTATCTCTTTTCCATCTGATAGCTTTCGCGTCTACCATCAAGGAGTTGCTTGACATAATCCAGATCCGTGTCAAGGTCGTCGGGGTGCGTGATGGTCTGGAAATCAATGGACAGTAATTCAGCCATACTGTATCCGATGATCTGGCACATAGACTGGTTGACTTTCAGCCAGCGCCCTTCCTTGGACACCAGGGCCATGCCGTGGGGTGCTGTTTCAAAGGCGCCACGGAAACGTTCTTCGCTTTCCCTGACAGAATTGAGAATCATTTCATTTTGAAGACTGAGATCTGAGAGTTTAAGATCGGCATTTTTTTTCTCTGAAATATCTTTTTTAACAGCAACGAAATGGGTGATCTCCCCAACATTGTTTTTAATGGGTGATATGACCGCATCTTCCCAGAAAAGCTCACCATTCTTTTTTTTGTTCTGTATTTCACCCCGCCATACGTTCCCAGAACAAAGGGTTGTCCATAGATTGCGATAAAACTCCGATGAATGATTTCCTGATTTCAATATTCTCGGGTTTTGTCCCATGATGTCTGACCGGGAGTAACCGGTCAGTTTGCAAAAAAATGGGTTGACATATTCTATGAGACCTTGACTATCGGAAATCACCACAGTGACCGGGCTTTGTTCGACAGCTTCGCGAAGAAGGTTGAGATTGGTTTCGATGGTTTTCTTTTCAGTGATATCCTCAATAAAGGATTTTGTTTTTTGATGATGTTTAATTTTTTTCATGGTTCTGGCTGGTCTTGATAAATGTTTTTTATATGAAAAATCGTAAGTGTATAAAAAAAATAAGGGGTGGACTCCTTGGGTGATACGTTAGA
Organism: Pseudomonadota bacterium; assembly: GCA_018818835.1. GTDB lineage: Bacteria > Desulfobacterota > Desulfobacteria > Desulfobacterales > Desulfolunaceae > JAHIRD01. Next base: position 15,952 of record JAHIRD010000058.1, on the reverse strand, counting down.
GAAATTTACAATAAATTCGAAGACAGTCAGGCTCTGCCTGCAGACAGGTGAATAATAGGGTGCAAATGCTCATGCTATGGTTACACCCATAAAACACGTTGAATATTTTCTGATCAGAGTAATATTTGAGATCGAATCCACGAAACAGAATAACAAGGTAGAATGTTCAGAAACACCTTGGATTTTGATGAATTAATAGCTTTTTTATCCTAACACACCTTTGTGCGATAAGCAAAGAAGAAGAACAAAGGTCTTCTCGTTATTCCATGATAAATGTCACTCGGATTCATAAATTTAACGGATGTTATACTTGGGGAGGGACTGTGCATTCATGTAATTCCTTTTTGTCATCGGTTGTTTTTTGTATGCAAATATCGAAATTTAAAGTATATAAAAGCATTTGACGATAGTTAGTTTAAAATTAATTATACGACTTTATGGTTATATTATCATTCAGTTCTGCCCTATATGCCATGGGGAACTATGCGGAGAGTGTTGTGCGGGTAATGTATAAATCATCCAGATGTGTTCTTTTGTTGATTGTTATGTCTATGATTATTGGCCGTTCTATCACTATTATGGCTGAAGAAGGTGATACATCCAGTAAAATGACCTTGGCCAGGGTGTTGGAAATTGTCACTGAAACAAATCCTGAAATTCTCGAAGCCCAGACACGGTATCGAAGTGTTTTCGGAGAACGGTCCATTGCATCAAGCGGCTATCTGCCAAAGGTGGGTACGGAACTGACCCTGGGTCAGGAAGTGACTGATGGGGTGGATACAAACGATACCCGTGAAAATCTGACGGTGAGTACAGCCACATTATATGCCCGGCAAAATCTTTACAATGGGGGGAAAACAAAAGCATTTGTCAATGAAACCGATGCCCGGATTCTTGCCGCAGCCTATGACACCTTGAACGTTGCAAACAGTGTCTATCTGGAAACAACGGAATCATATATCAAGGTTCTACAGGCCCGTAAAATGCTGGAATTATCCGAGATAAACGTGATGACCCAGGAAAAAATTCTTGATCAGGTCCGGCAGAAAACTGATTCCGGGTTTAACCGGATCTCTGATCTGAAAAATTCCGAAGCCCGGCTTGCTTTATCCCGAAGTAATTATATTTCAAGGCAGCAGGACCTCAACCAGGCTGTTGTTAAATTTCATCGCCAGTTTGGCCGCTTCATCAAAGCGGAGGATTTTATCATGCCGGAACCGGCGTATGAGTTCCCTGAAACGGTTGAGGAAACCGTGGATATCGCCTTTAACAATCACCCTGCCATCGACGTTTCCAGATACAATATTCAGGTACGCAAGTATACCTATGAAAAGGCCACGTCGGATGATTGGCCATCCCTTGATCTTGAATTAAAGGCCCAGCGAAGTTCTAATACAGGGGGCACTGAAGGTGATACGGACCAGCTTTCAGCCATGCTTAAGATGAACTACATTATTTTTGATGGGGGCGTTCGAAAAGGCGAAAAGATACGGTCTTATGAGTATCTGCATAAAGAAAACCAGAGAGCCTATGTGGAACGGCGAAATGTGAATGAAACCGTCCGGCTTTCATGGAATATCCTCCAGGCCGAAATCCATAAGAAAAAATATCTGGCAAGCTATGTCGATTTAAGCTCCCAGACCTTGGAAGCCTTTAAAGAAGAGTATCATATCGGTCGGCGAACTCTTCTCGACCTGCTTAATATGGAGAATGAATACAATTCGGCCAAGAATTCCAAAGCCGAATCCGATTTTTCATATTTGATTGCCTACTACAGAATATCCCAGGCCACGGGAATGCTGCTCCAGGAATTTGACATGGGCTTGCGCGAAAGCCTGAATCTTCCTGCCCAAAAAGGGTTTGATTTGAAAGGGTATGGCGAGCTGGCCCATAACAGGGATGTCGATTCCATGGAAGATTACTGGGATCAGTGTGACAATTCCATCACAGGAAGTGATACGCCTGCGTCCGGGTGTGAAGAAAATCATGCCATGATTCTCGGTTATCAGGAACCCACGGAATTGAGCCCTTATATCATCCCAAGGGAGGGAACGCCCAAAGAACTGGATTTAAAAATTGACAAGAGGAAGGATGAACAGACCTTTCATCTGGATATTATCAATTTTAAATCGGATTCCGATGAATTGACCGCTGAAACCCAGGAAAAATTATCCTATGTGGCGGATCAATTGACGGCAACAGACTTTTTTACCATTGAAGTTATCGGCCATACTGATTATACGGGCTCTGCTGAATATAACATGCGACTTTCAGAGAAACGTGCAAAGAGTGTGGCCGAGGAGTTGATAAAGCTTGGGGTTCAAAAAGAATGTATCTCATGGTCCGGAAAGGGTGAATATGCACCTATTGCAACAAATGGAACCGAAGAGGGGAAGAGCAAAAACCGCCGTACTGAGTTTAAGTTAATCAAAAAACAACCTGATTGATGGTTGACATGATGCGTGTTGCCTTAGTGCTTCTTATGATCGCCACGTTTGCTTTAGCTGAAGACCTCGGTAAATTTTATATCCCGGCAAAGCGAATGGAACATTACCGGGCTGACTATGGGGATCAGGCTGTCAAGAGGTTAAACAGTTTGCTCATGCTAATGGATAGGCTTTCCACGGCACCAGAAGATCAGATTGTCAGTGAAGTGAATCGATTTTTTAATCAGGTCGAATATCAGTCAGATATAAAAACATGGGGGAAAAAGGATTACTGGGCAAGTCGTCTTGAATTTCTTGGAAGGGGGCAGGGTGACTGTGAGGATTTTGCCGTTGCAAAATTTTTGACCATGATGCAATTGGGGGTTCCTGAAAAAAAGATTTTTTTAACCTATGTCAAGGCCGTGGGATACCCTGAGGAAGCCCATCTTGTGGTAACATATTACAAGGAACAGGGGCGTACACCCTTAGTTATTGACAACTACAATACATCAATTTTGCCCGCCACCCAACGAAATGACCTTATCCCCGTATACAGTTTTTCAGCCAATGACTTATTTATCCAAAAACAGCAAGGTCTTGGAAAACGAATCAATGGGGCAACATTAAAAACCCAGCAGAATTTTAAATCAGTTGATTTGGAGATACTCAAGAGGGCAGAAAAAAAATGAGTCTTTTTAAGCAGATACAGATATTGATCACCGTGTTGCTCTTGGCCACATTAATCATTGTTATGAAAATTGATTTTGATAAGGCTCGGGAGTTTACCTCAAGGCAATTATTCAATAATGGAAAAAATATTGCCAATTTACTTGCTTTATCACTCAGTTCCCATCCCTCGGACAAGGTCTTTATGGAGTCGAGTATCAACGCCATGTTTGATGGAGGTTATTTTGAGGAGATCCTGTTGACCAATGGGGATGGGGATGTATTGTTCAAAAAAAATGAGACACTTGTTGTCGAAGGGGTTCCCCAGATATTTATTGATCTTGTCAATCTTGAGATTCCCGTTGCAGAAGCCCAGGTGATTGCGGGCTGGACCTTGATTGGTACACTCCACGTCAAGCCGCATTCCGGACCGTCATACATAAAATTATGGGAATCCTTTAAGGACCTTTGCCTGTTATTTATCATATTAGGGACAGTGACGATCACGGTGAGTTATGTGATTTTGAGATTACTTCTTGTATCTCTGGTGGCCATTCAGCACCAGGCTGAAGCCATCAGCGATAATCAGTTTATCATCAACGAATCTGTCCCCGGGACTCCGGAGTTGAAAAAGGTTGTCCTTGCCATGAACACCATGGTTGAAAAAGTCCAGTTGATCTACAACCGGCAGTTGGAATACCTAAAAAACTATCAGGCATTAAACTTCAAAGACAGCAATACCGGACTCAATAATCGAAAATTTCTGGTTAAACAGCTTATCCATTTTCTTGAAAGTGATACTGAAAATGCCCATGGACATATGTTTATTTTAAGTTTGGCAGGCATGGAGTCGATAAATATATCTGTTTGCCACCCCGTGCTTGATACGTTCTTTAAAGATCTGGCCGAAATTTTAAATTCGGAAACCCTTACATTGAAAGATGCTGTAACGGCCAGGCTCCCGCGTCATGAATATGCAGTGGTCCTTCCCAATTGTGACTCTGATGATGGCATGGCCATAGCAAAAGCTGTGATGGGTCGAATCCTTGATCTTCTTGCCGGGAAAACCGATCTCCTGGGAGTGATACACGTCTATGGCGGTTTTGGGGCATATGGCCATGGAGATGATTTGAAAAACGTTCTTTCAAAAACCGATTATGCCCTGTCTGTGGCAAAAAGCGGCCCGTCAGGTACCATTGAAGCGTTTCAGGAAGAATCGAACCAGCCTGTCCTGGGTAAGTTTGAATGGAAAACACTGATTGAAGACGCACTGTCCCAGGGGCGGTTTGTATTGACAGCCCAGCCGGTCTTGTCCGAATCCAAGGAATTGCACAGGGAAATATATGTCAATATGGTTGATCCCCAAGGTGTTGTTCAACGGGCCAGTTATTTTATGCCTATGGTGATTACCCTTGGGCTGGCAAACAGGTTGGATCACTATGTTCTGGAGAATTCTGCGGCTTTTCTTGCACAAAACCAAGAACACGTCCTTGCCATTAATATCACTTCGGAATTCTGTACGGATCGCGTGTCATTCATGTGGTTCAGACAATTTCTCGTTGCAAGTCGATTCATAAAGGACAATATTGTTTTTGAAATTCATGAAAATACAGTGATTCAGCATCCTGATATCTGCCTTGACATTGCCGGTCTGCTCAAGGGAATGGGCTATAAATTCGGTATAGATCAATTTACCATGAATGATCTCTCCCTTGATTTATTAAAAAATCTTAACCCACACTATATCAAGGTTGAATACAGCTATCTTCATGATATGGATAATCAGAAAGATGCTCAAACAGCACTGAGCGCTTTGATGACAATCACTGATAGTCTTGACATCAGGCTGATTGCTGTGAAAATAGAAAACGATGAGCAGCGGCAGTCTCTTTCAGCAAAACATATCACTTACTTTCAGGGCAGAGGTGTTGCAGACATTTCCCCTTTAACGGATAAACATGAATTATAATATTTCGACGGACCCCTTGATGCAATGCCTGGTCACTCTGACCCGACTGAATAATAAGCCTGCCTCGGCTGAGGCTCTGGCCCATGGACTTCCCTTTGATCCCAATGATGAAAAACAAAGACTGTTCAGCATTGAAAAACCAAAGTCCAATTTTTCCCGGGCAGCAGCAAAAGCAGGGTTTAATTCAAGTCTGCAGGAAAGAAAATTACAGGATATTCCACCCGTGGTTTTGCCTGTCATTCTAATCCTTAAAGATGACAATGCCTGTGTCCTCAAGGAGATTTCCTATGAAGACAAGGTGGCGGAAATTATTGTTCCCACGGTGGATGATGAGCCCATCGGCATTGATCTGGACAAACTGGAAGATGAGTATCTCGGTTATGTGTTTTTTTTAAAACGGACCTACGATGGTTTAAGCGAGAGCAAAGAGGTTGGAAAAGAAGCAGATAAAGAGAACTGGTTTTTCGGAACCCTTATGAATTTTAAGGGCATATACGCCCGCGTGCTTCTTGCCACCTTTATCGTGAATCTGTTTGTGGTGGCAGGGCCTCTTTTCACCATGAATGTCTATGACCGCATCATTCCCCATAATGCGGTTGATACATTGTGGGTCCTTGCCATCGGTATCAGCATTATTTATCTGTTTGATCTGATTATGAAGTTTATCAGAACCACGTTTTTGGAAAATGCAGCTAAAAAGAGCGATATCATTCTCTCGTCTATTCTTTTTGAACAGGCCATGAATCTGAAACTCAAGGATAAACCACGCTCTGTAGGGGCATTCGCAAATAATATCAAGGATTTTGACAGTATACGTTCTTTTTTTTCGTCCAGTGCCATCACTGCATTTATCGAGCTGCCTTTTGCGGTGATTTTTCTGCTTGTCATTTACTCTATCAACCGAACCATGGCCACTGTTCCCTTGGTGGTCATTCTCTTGATTCTCCTTATTAGTATGTTTATGAAGAACGCAATTTACAAAATCGTCGCAAGTACCCATGAAGCAGCCGGTCGTAGAAATGGTATTCTTGTTGAAGCGTTGGCTAATCTTGAGACAATCAAGGCGTTCAATGCAAGCAGTTCCATGCAATGGAGTTGGGAAGAGAGCACCGGTGATATTGCAAATAAAAGTCTGAAATCACGAATACTGTCTAATTCACTTTCCACAATATCCGTATTTTTAACCCAGTTTTGCTCTGTGATTATAATCGTGCTGGGTGTCTATCTGATTAAAGCCGGTGAGTTGTCCATGGGTGGTCTTATAGCCATTAATATTCTCTCTTCACGGGCCATTGCTCCCATGAGCCAGGTGGTTTCATTGTTGTCTAACTTTGAGCAGATGAAGGCCGGGTTGGAATCCTTGAATGAGCTTATGAAAAAAGAGGTGGAACGTCCGGAAAAAAAACAGTTTATCCGGAGACCGAAATTCCAGGGTGACATAGAATTTAAAGGGGTCAGCTTTGCCTATCCCGATGAACAGAAAACAGCCCTTTCAAATGTCAGTTTTCGTATCAGTCCCAAGGAAAAAGTAGCCATCATCGGACAGGTCGGCTCAGGGAAATCAACCATTAGTAAGATCATCCTGGGATTTTACGATGTCAACGAAGGCTCTGTATTTATTGACGGTCTGGATATCAAACAGATTGATCCTGTTGATTTGCGCCACAACCTGGGGTATGTGCCCCAGGATGTGGTTCTTTTTTCAGGGACGGTTCGTGAGAACATCACACTCAAATCCCCCCATGTCAATGACCAGCAAATCATTGCGACAGCCAATGCTGGCAGGGTCAATACCTTTACGGATCGTCATCCCTTGGGCATGGACATGCAGGTGGGAGAGAGGGGTTTTAACCTTTCGGGCGGTCAGCGTCAGTCCGTTGCTTTGGCCAGATGTTTTGTGGAAAAAAGTTCCATCGTCCTTCTGGATGAACCGACCAATGCCATGGATTTCAATACGGAAGTTCAGGTGATAGCGAATTTGAAAACCTTAATTCAGGACAGAACCGCGATTATCATCACGCATAAACCTGCAATTCTTGAGATTGTTGATCGTATCATTGTTATGGATAATGGCAGTATCGCTATGGATGGGCCCAAACAAGAAATTTTTGCGAAACTTGGAGGGGCAGCCAAATGACACTGGATATTCAATCAGGAATAAAAGCCGTTTCCAGTCCTCAGAAAGGCCGTTCTCGCGACCGTTACAGCCCGGATGATATTCAATTTATGAACAGCCTTAGTGCAGCTGTTCTGGCCGGTAGCCCAGCAAAATCAAATCTTCTTTTAGTCATTATCACCATTGTGGTTCTTTCACTTATTGTATGGGCGAGTTTTGCAAAACTGGATGAACGGACACGCGGTTTTGGCCGGGTAATCCCTTCAAGACAGATTCAGGTAGTTCAGAATCTGGAGGGGGGGATTATTGAAAAAATTCTGGTGAAAGAGGGGGATTCGGTAAAAAAAGATCAAGTGTTGGTGACCATAGATGATACGGGCGCAGGGAGTTCTTATGCCGAAAGCACCTCGGTGATTAATGAACTTATGGCCAGAGCTGTGAGGCTCAGAGCCGAAGCAGGTATAAAACCTTTTGATTTAGACCTTGAGAATTTTGATGATATGGCCGATCTGATGAAAAAGGAAAAACGGTTGTACGACACCAATGTGCGTAGAAAGTCAAATGAACAAGCTGTGCTGGAACAACGGTTGAAACAACGGGAGATAGAACTGGCAGAAGCCAAGCTTGATATTGATACATTGCAAAGTAACACGAAGATGATCGCCAGGGAGGTTGAACTCACCTTTCCATTGTACAAAAAGGGACTGGTTTCAGAACTCGAGTATATTCAATTGAAACAAAAGGAACTGGATAAACAGTATCAATATGAAAGTTCCAAAAAAAACGCTGAAACCTTGGTGTCAAAAATTGCCGAAGCAAAAAATCAGATCCAAGAGCTTGAAGATCGTCATCGAGGAGAAGCCCAGGAAGAATACAATAAAGTCATGGCTGAAATAGAACGCCTTGACAAGACCCAGGTGGCCATTCAGGACAGGGTGGAGAGGACCAATGTCCGATCACCGGTTGATGGAACAGTCAAACGTTTAATGGTCAATACCATAAGGGGTGTTGTCAAGCCGGGCATGGATATTATCGAGATTGTCCCCAATGAAGAAAAACTGGTGGTGGAAGCCAAGATAAAACCATCGGATATTGCCTTTTTATATCCGGGCCTGAAAGCGATTGTTAAATTGACAGCCTATGATTTTGCGATTTATGGCGGGCTTGACGGTGTGGTGAAACATATCAGCGCCGATACCATCACAGATGAGCGGCATGAAGAATATTACCTTGTTCGTATTGAAACCGATAAAAATTATCTGGGTACCGAAGACAATATGAAAGAAATCATGGTGGGAATGACTGCCCAGGTCGATATTATAACAGGCAAGAAAACAATTATGCATTATTTGATGAAGCCAATTCTTCGTGCAAAAGAAAACGCCTTAAGGGAGAAATAATGGTCATTGTATGCAGCGTTGATACGAAATTGATCAAGCTTTGTGCAGAACTTTTCGGCAGGAAAAATGACATCAAACAATTAATAGACGTTAAGATGCTGAAAAAACATGCCTCAGCACCCGGAGACCTTCTTGTCATCGATATTGAACATTGCCGGGAACAGGATATCCCAGTCCTGTGGACACCTTCAGTTGTCATTGCAACCATCCTGGAATATGCACAGGCCATGCGCCTTTTACAGAAAGGTGTTCGGGGGTATGGCAACAGGCACATGCACCGGGATAATTTTTTGCAGGCGGCTGGAGCTGTGAGGTCAGGTCAGGTCTGGCTGCCCCCTTCAATCATTACACGAATGATTACATCCATTCCAGGCACCCTGGCAACCGCTAACAACGATTCCGCCTTTGAAGAACCTCTGAGCAAGCGCGAAGACGAAGTTGCCCAGCTGGTGACCCAGGGTTTGTCCAACAAGGAAATTGCCGAAAAAATCTTTGTATCAGTCCGAACCGTTAAAGCCCACTTGACATCCATCTTTGCAAAAACAGGTTACAGAGACCGCCTTGAACTTGCCGTGAATATGAAACAACGTGAAACCAGCCTCATCGCCAGTAATATGTAAAATACTCAAGATCAACAACTTGGATATGCGACTACAGGTACGAACATCGTTCCCTGACGATTCGAATGTCGAATATGTCATGGCATCAAACATGTCGGGGCTGACTGACGCGTAGGGGCACGGCGCCCGTGCCTGTGTTGGAAGTATCTTTGCATTTTGAACTGTTTAAAATTCCATGGTATTAAAAACAGAACAAAGGACACGAAAGAAGAGGGGTTATGCTCTTCTTCGTGCCCTGATTTACACATGTTTTAGTTGATGGGTGTTCCATCATCCGTAAATATTTTGATCTTGTTGTCCGTGGCATCAACGGGAAGAATCTGGACCTGGTCAATGCCGTTTGAAAATACACCGCCTCCTTCGTGGGTCCATGCTCCGGTTGACCCACTGACATCCACAGTAACCTGATCGCCATCCCCACCCGTAACGTGAAGCACATGATTCGCATCGGTCATATCCAGGACATCGTCAAGGGTCAATGAAATGGATTGAGCCTCGCTGGAATTCATCTCCAGTTTTTCAATATTGTGGATGGAACCGTCTGCCAATGCACTGAAATCAAGGACTGCATGGGAAATAAGTAGTGTGTCCATGCCGTCACCACCGTCAATATGGCTGTCGCTGGAATCGAAGACAATGGTGTCGTCGCCGCCGCCTGCATGAATGATATCCACGCCATGGCCACCGTCGATCAGTTCATTGGCATCACTTCCGATAAGATAATCGTTGCCACCTTCGCCATTCATCAAGGTATATCCGGTCATGGATATTTTTGATGATCCATCAGGTTCTGTGACATAGGTTCCTGATGTCTGGGTCCCATCACTGAAGGTGATTGTAATGCCAACCTCGGCTGTACCAAAAGCAGCACCGTTATTGGAACCTAAATTGTTTGTGTCCACACCGAACCAGAATTCATCGTTTGCAGTGAATGTTCCTGGGTCAAAATGTATATTCAACGTGGGACTCCCGTCTGTAACCGTAAAATGGACATCAGCGGAATTGATTCCTGTCGTATCCGCCCCGATGGATGGGCCGGAAGATCCTGGGCCAGTGACATTAAAGTATGCATTTGGATCAGTCCCTGCCCGGAGGTCAATGGTTATATCCGTAATATGCTGGTCAATTGAACCGTCAAAGACAATACCGATTTGGTTCGATTGATTGTATGTGCTCCCAGGACGTACCAAAGCATCGATCGCGTAGTCTCCCGGAACAGGGGCGCTTTGGGTGTTGATCAGAATATCGTCCCCGGATGTACCGGTAAGGGTCGTTGAATTCGTACGAACAAAATCCACCTTGGCACTATCCGATGCTCCGTCTGCAGAAATTTCATAGGTAAATGAATCTCCGTTCGAAGCATTGGTTAAGGTGAGTGAACCTGCTGCAAGGTCCGTGTCACCCGTGGAAACACTGGTGACCGATACATGGGATCCACCGGCATCATTGGCCAGAAGGGCATCGAAATCGAGATTAAGGCTGTCTCCAACATGTGCGTTTGTGATGATCCTGTCATAATTAGCATCGATATTCGCCACATAATCAAGACTGATGACAAGGTCCACGGCCTTGATGTCACCATCATTGTCAACGGCAGTGATGGTAAAGACTTCCTGTTCTCCTGAAATTGTATCCTTGGGATTGATTGTGTAAAAATATTCGCCGGTTTCATAGTTGATATCAATGGTTCCGCCGTGAGACGTCGTGATGCTATCTGTGGTATTTGAAACCGCGTCATACACATGGAGTTGACCATCCACCAGAATGGACTGAATATGGCCACCATCTGCACCAATAAGGATACCTCCATCACCTTCTGCCGTAAGAATCGCCGCATCACCCTGAACAATGCCTTCTGAAACCGTGTCCAAAAGTGTCTTTTTCAAATCAAAGGCGTTTAAAACCTGGATTGCATAAGGATCAGCATCGCCGTCTGCATTGATGTTCGGGTAAGCAATGGGTTCCAGGGAACTTAGATTGACACTGCTGGTAATACCAATGCCAAAGGAAATGTCGATATTGTTGTTTTCGACAAAGGCTTCCCATGTGGCCTGATTTGCTTCATATCCGGCGTTAGGTTCACCATCGGAAATAAAATACACAAGGGTTTTATCAGCAGGCGGTGCTGTATAACCTGCTTCTGTGGTATCCAAGGCTATGTCATAATTTGTGCCACCATTTGGAGTAATGGCGTTTAAATACTCATTGGCGCCGTTTTTATCATCCACATACCACTGAGATTTTACTGCGGTCGTTGAAAAGGGGACAAACTGAATATTCACATTGCCCAGGTTGTCAAAGGAGTCAAACATTGCGCTCAACGCGTCTTTGGCAATATCCATACGGGTGGGGACGCCCGGGGTTGTGTTTCCGTCAAGAGCCCATGCCATACTGCCCGACTGGTCAAGCACGATAATCAGGTTGGTGGTCTGGGCAACAGCCGAAGAGTCCTGAATGTGGCTGATGATGTTGTCACCAATAGGGGCATCGTCGACAATCGTGATGCCCAGGGAGGCGTTAGAAATGGCACCGGTTCCGTCGCTGACCCTGTAGGTGATTGTATCGACAACATTGTCTCCGCTGCCAGGACCGGTCAGGGTATATTCGTAGTCCCCTGCCCGATGCCCATTTGAATCGTCTGTGTGAACAATAATGGTCCCATGGGCTGTATTGACGGTCAATATGCCATTGCTCACCGTGGTGTCTGTATTGCCGTTACTTGAAATTCGAGTGATATGAGCTGTTCCGGCCACACCAAGGTCATTGTCCAAAAGGTTGCCTGTTATGATTTCGGAATTGGATGCGAAATCCGTACCGGTACTGAGACCCGACTCATAGACTGTGGCCGTGTCAGCAACGGTGGTCAAGCTGTCATGGCTGACGGTAAATTCTGCCGTTGATGTGTCTCCATCGGCATCCAGAAGCGAATATTCAAACGTATCCGTATAATTTATGGTGGAGACCCCCATGGTTGAGGTGTACAGATAACTTCCGTCATTGTTGATCTGAATGGTACCATGGACCGCTGTGATCGTATTATCCGCCATTGCATTGTTGCTGCTGTCAAATAAGGCGCCACTGCTGTCAAAATGATAGGTTGCCCCATTATATGAAACGGTATCCATCGTTGTAGCGTCAACCTGAAGATCATCAGCCACCATATCATCACCGCCAGAGCCAAGAATGACATTACCCACGGCTGTGCCGCCATAACCCACACTGTCATGATCGTCATAGGCAACGGGGGCCGTGTCAATGACAAAGAGATTTATTGATGCCGTGTTCGTTGCGGTATCACCGTTTGATATCTCTGTTGTTGTCGCAGAAGCTGTTAATGTGTATGGTTGACCCTCACCGCCTGTATTGGCAAAGGCTATGATGCTCAGATTGCCATTGTCCCAATCGGTCACATCAACATTATTGTTACCGGCTGTGGCTGTAAAACTATGGATCCCGTCAGTCAGGGTTGCACCATCAGGAATTCCTGCGAGGCTGATTTGGGTGATGGATTCTGATCCATCCGCATCAACAAGGCTCGCATTTAACGAAAAGGATACAGCATCCCCTTCAAGCCCGACGATATCATAATTGGAAAGCTGCCCTTCATAGGTGTGAATCTGGGCAATCTCACTGTCCGTCAGGATTCGATCATAGACTCTTATATCATCCAATTCGCCTGCCAGATATTCGTTGGCACCATCAGAACCAAAGGTCGCACCAAAACCGCTGAGTGCCGTTGAATTCATTAAACCAGCATCTGCAATTCGAGTATCTTCAAGAACACCATCCACATAGACTTTCGTCTCTCCTGTCACATAATCACGTGTCAGGACCACATGGTGCCAGTCCCCATCATTAACAACGGTGGTTGATTGGGCACCATAACTGTCGGCGATCCCCATATTGATATGACCACCATTGTCGATCCAGCCCCATTGAATGTCATTGGTTGCACCCATTTGCTCAGAACCGATAATGCTTGGAGAATTCCATCCAATGTCACTATCTGAATCCCCGCCATCGCTTGCATCATCACCCACAAATCCCACAGGGAGTTTGATCCATGCAGATAGGGTTGCCGTTCCAGCAAGGGGTTCGGTATAATCTCCGGCCACATCCACAAAATCCCCATCCCCATCCAGAACCATGGATGATGAGTTATGACCACTTTCCTGGAACTGGGCATCTCCGGTCAGCACACCTTCACGGTTGTCCACAAGATTATAGGTTCGGCCACCTGCTGTGTTGTTTTCATCAAAAATCCAGTGACCCACCAAGCCGTCACTCACAACATTATGGCTGCTGATGCTTAAGTCGACCGTGGGGGCATCGGCAAGTGCTTTGACTGTTACATCAATATTTTCAACTGTTGTGGCCGTGTCTCCTCCAATTTCAGTGCTTGTCACCGTAACCGTGAGTGAGAAGTTATCATCACTGTGCTGGGGTGGGGTAACGCTCAGGCCACTCAGTTGATCATGTGTGACTGTCCATGAACCATCGCCATTGTCAACTCCAGCACTCAGGCTTGCTCCTGAAGGTACACCGGAGATAATAATATCACTTAAGGTTTCACTGCCATCCGTATCTGTTAAAGTGGCGCTGATACCAAGAGGTATGGCTACATCCTCATTCCCTGTTATGTCTGATCCTGTGATCACCGGCGTGCTTGCAGTTGTGTCGACCGTATGGGTTGATACGGTTGAGGCGATGAATGAATTTCCCGCATCATCCATCCCTGTTACAGTTGCTGTAAAGCTCGTGTCAGCTGCAAGATCACTTCCTGACACATCAATTGCGAATGAACCATCAGATGCAACAGTCCCAGCGTAGTCCGTGCCGTTAATGGTTAGACTAACCATATCCCCCTGTGCAGCATCACCACTCGTCGTACCGGTTACTGTTATTGTACCCGTTTCTTCAATTGCATTGATAACATCATCCGACGTGATTGGATTGACTATGATGGAGGCTGATGCAACTATATCAACAGTATACCCTTCGGTATTTGTGGCTGTAATAGTGTTGCCAGCTGCATCGGATGTTGTCACTGATGCCTGGATGGTACTGGTTGCATCCGCAGTCAGATCAGCGCCTGCCACGTCGATGGAGAAAGCACCCGATGCAACAGCCCCGGTGTAATCATGTCCATTGACGGTCAAAGTGACCGTATCACCGTCCTGGACATCGCCGCCCACGGTACCGGTGATGGCAATATCGATTCCGGCTTCAGTTGCATTGATCACATCATCGGCCGTGATATCGGCAGCAAGGGTAATCGATGCAGAGATCGCTGTATCAACCGAATATCCTTCAGTATCTGTAGCTGTAATGGTATTGCCAGCAGCGTCAGTTGTTGTGACAGACGCTTGAACGGTTGAGGTGGCATCCGCAGCCAGATCAGATCCGGCAACATCTATGGAGAAAGCGCCCGATGCAACAGCACCGGTGTAATCATGGCCATTAACAGTCAAGGTAACTGTGTCGCCGTCCTGAACATCTCCGCCCACAGTACCGGTGATGGCGATATCGGTTCCTGCTTCAACGGCGTTGATCACATCATCAGGCGTGATGTCAGCTGCCAATGTAATTGATGCAGAAATGGTTGTATCTACCAAATATCCTTCGGTATCAGTGGCTGTAATGGTGTTGCCCGCTGCATCGGTCGTGGTGACAGATGCCTGGATGGTTGATGTTGCATCTGCAGCAAGGTCAGATCCGGCTACATCGATTGAGAAAGCGCCCGATGCAACAGCACCGGTGTAATCATGGCCATTAACAGTCAAGGTAACTGTGTCGCCATCCTGAACATCTCCACCCACTGTACCGGTGATGGCGATATCGATTCCGGCTTCAGTAGCGTTAATTACATCGTCAGCTGTGATTTCTGTGCCCAAAGTGATGGATGCAGAAATGGTTGTATCAACTGAGTACCCTTCGGTATCAGTGGCTGTAATGGTGTTGCCAGCAGCGTCAGTCGTTGTCACTGATGCCTGGATGGTCGTGGTTGCATCTGCAGCAAGGTCAGACCCGGCTACATCTATGGAGAAAGCGCCCGATACAACAGCACCGGTGTAATCATGGCCATTGACAGACAAGGTAACTGTGTCGCCATCTTGGACATCGCCGCCCACAGTACCTGTGATGGCAATGTCGATTCCGGCTTCAGTTGCATTGATCACATCGTCTGCCGTGATTTCTGTATCCAGAGTGATCGTTGCAGAAATGGTTGTATCTACTGAATATCCTTCGGTATCAGTGGCTGTTACAGTGTTGCCAGCAGCATCAGTCGTGGTGACAGATGCTTGAATAGTTGTGGTTGCATCAGCAGCCAGATCAGATCCAGCTACATCGATGGAGAACGTACCTGATGCAACCGTTCCGGTGTAATCATGGCCATTGACGGTCAATGTGACCGTATCGCCATCCTGGACATCTCCGCCTACAGTACCCGTAATGGCGATATCAGTTCCAGCTTCGGAGGCGTTGATCACATCATCAGCAGTGATTTCTGTGTCCAGAGTAATGGATGCAGAAATCGCTGTATCAACCGAGTATCCTTCGGTATCAGTTGCGGTGATGGTGTTGCCGGCTGCATCGGTGATAGTCACTGATGCCTGGATGGTTGATGTTGCATCAGCCGCCAGATCAGATCCGGCCACATCGATGGAGAACGTACCCGATGCAGCAGTGCCAGTGTAATCATGGCCATTGACGGTCAGGGTTACGGTATCTCCATCTTGGACATCTCCGCCCAC
>JAHIRD010000057.1 GCA_018818835.1 Pseudomonadota bacterium | reverse complement strand
TCAAATATTCCATCTGATTTTGATTTTCAAAGAGCAAAGTCAAAAAAAAGATAAATTTAAGATTGCAAATATGTTTCGAAATGTTCGTTTATTACAATTTTGTATTTAATACTACTTCTGACTTTTTACAGGGCCATCAAATTTAATTCTCATTGGATCTGCTTGACTAATTCATGAATGGTATTATTCTTGGCATGAACATAAGGATGGTGTACATTTGAAGTTCACCTTAACCTTTTAAAAAAGAATAAACAACCCAAGGAAAGGACGTATGGACCCTTCAGATCCCGACAGTAGTATCAAGCGGGCCAATATAAAAATTCGTGAAATGGAGATTGACGATATTGCCCAGGTTTTTCACATGGGCGAGAAACTGTTCAAAGCTGATGAAATTCCAACCATGTACCGAACCTGGGACCCCTTCGAAGTGACCACGCTTTACAACAGCGATACCGAATTCTGCCTGGTTGGAGAAAATGATGACAAAATTGTGGGTTTTGCCCTGGGAACCACCATCATCAAAGAACATTCCGCCTGGAAATACGGTTATTTGATATGGTTGGGCGTTTTGCCCGAATACCAGAAAAAAGGTGTGGCCGAAAAGCTCTTCAACCGATTCAAAGATCTGATGCTCAAAAAAGGTGTCCGTATGATGATCGTGGATACCCCGGCTGACAACAAACGTGCATTGCGATTTTTCAACAAAATGGGTTTCGGACCACCCCAACCCCATGTGTACCTCACGTTGAATCTGGCTGCGGACCAGCAGCGCCTGAAAAACAAACCCCAGACCAACGGCCATGGGCGTGGGAATGGCAATGGCGCATCTATTGCTGAACTTTCATGCCAAGGCAAGGAGCGCAAATAATCTTTTATGATAGATCCCCAGCGTTTAAAAAGACTGTTGCAGCGTCTGATTGATATCTACAGCCCTTCGGGTAAAGAAGAAGACATTCTCAGTTATCTCAAAGGATTTCTCAAACGAAAAGGGATTGATGTCCACATGCAGGATGTGGACGAAAACCGCCATAACCTGATTGTGGCACCCCGTGGGGTTGATATCCAGCTGGCCCTGATCGGGCATGTTGACACGGTCACCGCTTATGATCTGGACCATTACATGTTCTCGGAAAACGGGGATGAAATTTCAGGGCTTGGTGCAGCAGACATGAAAGGCGGTTGCTCTGCCATGATAGAGGCCTTCCTCAGTTTATACGAAGACACCAACAATCAGAATCTTCCCTTTGCCCTCTGCCTTGTGGTGGGCGAGGAGGAAACCGGCGACGGGGCCGCCCAGTTGATGAAAGAGTATCGTTTCCCCTGGGCATTGATCGGCGAGCCCACGGATCTTGTGCCATGTTTCCAGAGCTACGGCTATATCGAAAGCCAGATCAACACCGTGGGCAAACGCCAGCATGCATCCCTGGCTGGTCGCAGAAAAAATCCTGTGGAATCTCTTCTCGGCGGCCTTCTCAGGTTCACAAACCACCTGGAACTGAAACGCCCCGAGTTGATATACAACATCCGCGATTTATTCACCCCCCCAGCCGGTTTTTCCGTTCCTGAATACTGTGAAGCCTGGATTGATATCCACCTGCCCTCCGAGGCACCCATCGGTGAAATCATCACGGAAATAGAAGAAGTTGTTTCATCCAGACAAACCGACCCCACTGAAATAGACGTCCGATTCCGTACGGAAACCATCGATGCAGGCTATGACCTTCCGGAAAAAGGTCCCATGAAAGAAATCCTCAAACGTATCTTTGCAAAACATAAAATCCCCTGGAAAACCAATTCATTCCGAAGCCATTCCGATGCCAATCAGATATTCTCATCCGGGACCAAACCCATCCTCCTGGGACCGGGTCAACTTGAAAAAGCCCATGCCCAGGACGAATCAGTCCCCTTCCAGCAAGTTGTCAAAGCCGCAGAAATCTATTGTGATTTCATGAAAAAAATTCTTCAATAATTGCTATATATAGCCCTGTCCACCCAGTCCACCATAACGTTTTCCCCTTTCAATCTTTCCCAACTGATGATATAAACGACAAACATTTTCTTTGTATACTCTTGACATTGCTCATCATCCAATCGGAGCTCACATGATCGTCTCAGGCTTTATGGGAAGTCCGCGAAAAAACGGAAACACTGCTTTTCTTTTAAAAAAATTCTTGAAAGAAGCCGAAGCACTTGGCGCTGAAACACGAATGCTTCATGTGCCGGACTTGACTATCCATCCCTGCACGGGCTGTGCCCTGTGCGAAAAAAAAGGATATTGCCATTTTAACGATGACATGCAGAAAGAAGTCTTTCCCCTTATGCGCATGTCCGACGTGGTGGTCATTGCATCACCCATTTATTTTTACAATGTGCCCTCCGAACTCAAGGCCCTCATCGATCGATCCCAGACCCTATGGTCACGAAAATACAAACTTCGCCTGACTGACCCAGGTCAGTCCTCCCGTAAAGGATTTCTCCTGTCCGTGGGAGCCACCCGGGGCAAAGATCTCTTTGATAGTATCCACCTGACCATGAAATATTTTTTCAGGGGAATCGCTGCGGACTTTGCCGGGGAGTTGACCTACAACCGAATCGAAGAACCCGGGGAAATGAAGCGCCATGCCACATTGAATAGTGATGTCCACACGGCGGCAGAACAGCTTCTGACTCCCCTTAAGCAACGAACACCCACCCTGGTCTTTGTGTGCCGGGACAACAGCCTGACCAGCCAGATGGCCGCAGCCTTTGCCCAGCATTATGCCGGAGACAGGATTCACGCTTTATCGGCCGGTATCCACCCTGGCCATGATATCCATCCTGAACTTGTCAAGACAATGGAGAAGAAAAACCTCGATGTGGCTTATCGAAGGCCTCGGAGCCTTGCCTCACTCACTGTCGGGACCAGGCCGGATCGGGTAATTCTTCTGGGAGATGGAGAAGACACTGCCATTCATATTCCAGGAGCCCGGGTTAGCTCCTGGACAATCCCGGGTGGCCATAATCCTGATACTGATTCAATGGCATCACTATGTGACGTGATCGAAGATAAGGTCAAAGACCTGATCCATGGCCTGCATTTGGCAACAGACCATTCAAAGACCATTTGAACCGTCTGTTTCTTTTCCCATAGCCATCCGTCGACTTTTACGAGTACATCATGATTCATATTTCACATATTGATTTTTCCCCAAAGACTGATAAATAGTATCCATGAAAAAAATCCTGGAAAAAAGCTACGACACTCTGACCACCCTGGTCCAGCGGAGACTGTTCAAAACCCCGGCCCGCCTTTCCATGGTGACATTCCTCCTCCTGATTTCAATAGGCACCTTTCTTCTTTGCCTGCCCGTGTCGTCAAAAACAGGCAGCCTCACCCTGATCAATGCTTTGTTTACGTCCACCTCAGCCAGCTGTGTCACGGGTTTATCGGTGATCAATATCAATGAGTCCCTTTCTGTGTTCGGGCAATGTGTGCTTTTGTGCCTGATCCAGGTGGGCGGGCTCGGCATCATGACCATTTCAACGGTTCTGATTCTCGTGGCAGGGGGTAAAGCCAGTTTTGCGGAAATAAATCTGGTCCACGATACTTACACCCACAGCGACAGTAGAAGTGCCGGCTCCATTTTACGTGAAATTTTTCTGCTGACTTTTTTTTTGGAAACCCTGGGTGCGCTTCTGCTTTTTACCCGGTTCTACCCGGTGTACGGTGCATCCAGAGGGGCATATGTTGCGGTATTTCATTCCGTCAGCGCATTCTGCAATGCCGGTTTCTCATTATTCCCAGACAGTCTCGAAGGATTCAGGAATGATTTCATTGTCAATCTGGTCATATCCGTTTTAATTCTGACAGGTGGCATCGGATTTCTCGTTATCGCTGAACTCCGGAACAATTTCCCTGTAAATAAAAGGACATGGAAACGACTCAGCCTTCATACCAAACTAATTTTGGTGTCAAGCCTCGTCCTTGTGTTTGGGGGAACCCTTGTGATTCTAATTATGGAATGGGACAATACCCTGGCCGGTATGGATCCGGCACACAAAGTCCTTGCTTCATTTTTCCAGTCCGTCACCCTCCGAACCGCCGGTTTCAACACCATCCCCATCAGCACCATGGCCAATCAAACCCTTTTTATCAGCATTATCTTCATGTTTATCGGAGCATCACCCGGGTCCTGCGGAGGCGGCGTCAAAACAAGTACCATGGCCACACTCTTTCTACTGGGTCTTTCACGACTCCGGGGGCAGTCATGCACAGCAGCATTCAACCGGACCATTCCGGAACAGAGCGTGACCAAGGCCACCAACATGATCATGATCTCACTTTTCGTCGTGATCATCGGAACCATCCTCCTTCTGATGACCGAAGTGGGACGGATTCCCCATGCGGAAAGCCGGGGAAAATTCATAGAGATTCTTTATGAAACCGTCAGCGCCTTCGGGACCGTGGGCCTGTCCATGGGCCTTACCGAAACCCTGACCTCGGCAGGACGCCTGATCATCACCCTGATCATGTTCACGGGGAGATTGGGCCCCATGATCATTGCCGTGGCCATCAGCAGGAAAGAATTGAAACACTTCACATATGCCCATGAAGATATCATGGTGGGCTAAGGAGAAACATGAAACAGTTTGCCGTCATCGGAATCGGAAAATTCGGCTATTACCTTGCAACCCGTCTTTACGACAAAGGGCACGAGGTTCTGGCCATTGACACAGACCCTGTCCTTGTCCAAAAAATACGAAACAATGTGACCACTGCGGTGGTGGCGGATTCCACGGATCCGGAAACCCTCAAATCCCTGGGGCTTAAGGATATCGACACGGTGATTGTCTGCATCGGGTCCATTATCAGTAATTCCATTCTGACCTCCCTCAACCTCCTTGAAATGGGCGTGAAAGATGTCATGGCCAAATGCCTGAGTGAGGCCCATGAACGAATTTTAAGGCGAATTGGGGTCAACCTCGTTTTTTTCCCTGAAAAAGACCTTGCCATAAGCCTTGCAGAAAAGCTGCACACGCCCAATCTCATCGACTACTTCCCCTTTATGGAAGGCTACAGCATCATCCAGATTGCGGTACCCTCTCATTTTGTTGGTAAAAGTCTCAAAGATGCCAATATCAACTACAAATACGGTGTCCAGGTCATTGCCGTAAAGGAATTCATCCCCGAGAGAGTGACCATGATCCCCACGGGGGATTTTATCATGAAAGACAGTGATATGCTTACCCTGCTGGGTCCCAACAAATCCCTGGAAAGAATGAAAAAATAAATGGCCATCAAGGGATTCCCATGGTAGGGAAGAACTAAAACATCAGGACATATCACTAAACTGTTTATATTTCAGTATGGCCTGTGCTCAAACCCTTGCATATTTCAACCTGGCAAGACAAGTCACACGATATCCTTTGCCGTCACAGTCTGCTGTAATCCATCACAGGCTTAGACAACATACTTAAATAATAAGAATTTATGTACCGATACACCCATTTTAGAAATACAGATGGTTATGTAACCACTCGAAAAAAGCACCGGCATCTTTGTTGCATAATTACAGGATGTTATTTTTAAAACTATCACAACCGTTTATGTTCCGGGGAAGATTCATGAAGAAAGTATACATGGTTCAAAAAGTGGATAATGATCTTTGGCCAATAAAAAACGTCGTCACATGCTTTTTTTTACTTATGGTCTTGATCTGCTTTATCATGGGCTTTGTTAAATTAAAAAGCAACTCAACAGACCCGGCCTGGCTCACCGTGGACGGCTTTGTACTCCGCCCGGAGCTTGAAACCCATATGATCGAAGGGCAGAACAGGGAAAACGCAAATTCCATATTCTACAATGCCTGCATACACTTCCAATACATCGTGGATGGAAACACTTACACGGGCAGCTATATTTTAGGTGAGATGAACAAAAACGATCCGGCCAGGGCTCAAAAAACAGTTGCGGCCTATCCCCAGGGGAAAGTTATCCGGATACGATACAACCCCGCATCGCCTGAACAGTCCGTGATGGATATTCCAACAAAAGAAAAAACCCTGGCATTTTTTCTTGCTGGTACGATTTTTCTGCTGTGTACCTTTCTGACCCAGCGACTTATCAAAGATAATACTCCCATGGTCACTCTTCCCAAAAAAAAATCTCCCAGCCCCCGTCAAACAACTAATCAGAAGGATGAGAACGCCCCTGGCATCATCCCCCAAGCATCAAAACTCATGTCCGACATTTCAGGGAGATGGACCCTGGACTATCAGGTCCCATCCATGCGGGAAATTATCTCATCATCCCATGGTGTTAAAACTGCCCTTGGGAGCGATATGAAGGCGGTTCTATCTTCGGGTTCAGAAACACTGACCGTGACCATTACCATGCAAGAAATCGAATTTAAATACAAAGATGCTAAAAGCCAGGGTAGCTGTGACATTCTCAGTGATTACCACCTGGATGGCAACAGGCTTTCCCTGGACCATAAAAGTATGGACTTTCTCATGACCGACATCGAAGATTTCCCCCCCCGGGCCTACACCTATTCACGGAAAGGATCAAAGCTCATCCTGACGTCCGATGAGATAGAAGGCCTTGGAAAACGAAAGATATCCTATCACCTGACACGTTCTATGGATTAAGTCCCAAGGCCCACTCAGTCGAACCACCCAGGCCATCAAAATTGATGAACTCGTAAAAAGTCGACAGATGGCTATGGAAAAAGGTCCATAGGCAAGGCATAGTGTTTGGCCGGGCGTGAAGGCATACACACACGTATGTCGAACGTCCGGCCAAACACTATAACGCCGCATATGGGACTTTTTACGACGCCATCAAAATTTAAAAATTGCATCTTATTTTTCTTCCCTTGCTGTGCTATGATCTGCAGCCAAAATACATTAATAAACGGAGATAATCCATGTTTCCTATAGCCAAGACCCTTGCTTCAATTTTCCGGGCCAGACTGCTTTTTTTAATGATCGCCTGCGCCCTTGTGGGACTGTTACTCGTCATTGCCGGTGTCAGTGGCCTCACCTTTTTTTCGGCCCAAATGATAACCATCGACATCCCCTATCTTGGAGCCCTAATCAACTGGCTTATGGGTGGAATTTTCACTGTGGTGGGATGGTTCATGCTGCCCGTTTTAATCGTTTTTATTGCCGGAATGTTTCAGGAGATTACCATCCATCGGGTTGAAAAAGTCGATTACCCTGAAACGGTTAAACATCAAGCCCCCCGTTTCTGGCCTGATCTCATGCATGATGTACGATTCACTCTCTGGGCCCTTTTTCTAAATCTCCTGATCCTGCCCTTTTACCTGATCGGCATCGGAGCTGTCCTTTCTGTCCTATTGAACAGCTACCTTCTTGGTCGTGAATTTTTCGAAAGCGCCGCGAGTTATCATATGGCCAAATCGGAAGCCAAAAAACTTGGACGACGTCATTCGGGTGCAGTTTATATGGGTGGTTTTGTGATCACGGCCCTGACACTTATTCCCCTGATCAACCTGTTTGTGCCCATCATCGCTCTGGTATGGATGGTCCATCTGTATCACAGCTTCGGCTTGCAAACCCCATCACAGGCGTTTATGAATCAGTCACTGGATTCGGAACAGAATGCATGAAAATTGAGACGGTATATATCGTTTCCGGCTACATGCGTTCCGGAACATCCATGATGATGAAGGCCCTTGAAAAAGGGGGAATGACAGCCCGATACAACACAGCAAAAGATCGGATTCTTTCTGATAAATACGAGCATCCGGACTACCATCCCAATCCTGAAGGGTTTTACGAGTTGGGCACAAAGGAGTTCGAATCCGAGGATTTCCCGACAATGTATCAGGGTCAGCTGATCAAGGCCCTGCACTGGCGCCTCAAAGACTTACCGCTCTTTTGTTACAAGGTTGTCTTCATGCTCAGGGATCCACGTGAAATTGAAGTGAGTTACTTGAAAATGTTCCGTCAGCGACCGCCCTTTGTTCTCCAGACATACCATGAATTCATTGAGAAAACCCTTTCAGGGCTCTCAAAACGAGGCGACATGGATATCACATCCGTCTGGCACAACGACATGATCCAAACGCCCCATCAGGTTCTGGGCATCCTCAAACAGAATGGCTTTCCCATTACGAATATTAAATCAGGCGCCGAATCTGTGAACCCCGATCTTTATCGTTCAAAAGGCAAGGACCTTGACCGGGTCAGAAAAAGCATCCCCGGTTTAAGAACAGATCTACCCGACTGTCTGAATAAATCCTGAGTGCCTCTGTGAGAAAAATTCAATCTGCGATGTCAATGGATACGATTTCCATTTCCCGACCCGAGGCAATTTCAATATTTTTGTCATTGCATTATGACTTTCGATTCTTTAGAATTACTATGGCAAGGGGTATGCCTAATTTCAGCGCGTATAGGATTACCCTCAAAGGTATATAAATCCTGTTCAGGAAGTTCCTTGCCACAACGGCTACAGGATATCAATGTCCCTTCGTCTGTGTGGTAAATTTGTTTTTTATTTTTTTCCATGTCCGTCATTAGATTTTGAGTAAAATTCGTTCACATGCAAGGTTTATAGCCGCATCGTTCAAAGACCGTAGCTTTTTCCAATCTTTTTCCGGTATCGTCGAATTCAATTCCAATCATCACTTGGTCAGATGAAAAATGCCTGCACCCAGAGATTGGGGAAGCAAGGACAAAGGTCGGTCGAACAAAAGACACCTTTAAGGGCATTTTCTTTCAAGGTTGGGACGGATTCCAAACATGACAGCCACCCTGAAATGTCATTTCGTTTCTTCATATCTTCATTTTTCCAAAAGAGCAAAATAAAAAAAGGGGGATAATATTATATCGAGAATGTTTTAGCCCATGCTGAAGCCTGACAAATTGAAAGTTTGAAATTCAATTTGACAAAAATAGAACCAACATATATTATTTCAGTATGTTCAAACGCACACTTTCAGATAAAATAGTCTCTTTGGCCAAACATTTCCCTGTGATTTCCATAACAGGTCCACGCCAATCGGGTAAAACCACTCTGGTCAAGGCGTGTTTCACCGATCACGAGTACATAAGCCTTGAAGACCCTGACCAGCAAGAGTTTGCCCTGACAGACCCCAAAGGATTTTTGAGACGTTTCAACAATGGTGTGATTCTTGATGAAATTCAGCGGGCTGCCCCAGTGCTTTCCTACATTCAGGGGATAGTTGATAGTGAGGACCGTCCCGGGCGTTTTATTTTGACCGGTTCCCAGCAATTTCATATCATGGAAAAAATCACACAGACCCTGGCAGGCCGAACGGCTTTGGTTAATTTGTTCCCTTTTAGTCTCGACGAACTCCTTGGCAGAATAACGATCGACCCATTTCAAATAGAGCAAACGCCTGTTCCTTTGCCACCCCCTGATTTCCCTTTGGAAGAGATTACCTTTAAAGGATTTTATCCACGCATACATGACAAAAATCCAGACCCCCATGATTGGTTATCCTCATATTACCGGACCTATGTGGAGAGGGATGTGCGAGATCTGTCAAACATCGGCAATCTGGAAACCTTCCAGCGTTTTGTACGACTATGTGCGGGTAGAAGCGGGCAAATTCTTAATCTTTCGTCTCTGGCTATGGATACCGGCATCTCCCATACCACAGCAAGGGGCTGGATATCAATCCTTCAAGCCGGTTTCATCATCCATCTGCTGCCGCCCCATTTTACCAATTTTTCTAAACGACTCATTAAAACTCCCAAGCTGTATTTTCTGGATACCGGCCTGCTTTGTTATCTCCTTCGGATTCGAGAACCTGCCGAGCTTTTCATTCACCCATTGAAGGGGCATATTTTCGAAACCTTTGTGGTCGCTGAATATTTCAAAGCCTTTGCCCATCGGGGTGAAACTCCCCCACTCTATTTCTGGAGAGACCAGTCAGGGCACGAGGTAGACCTTGTGATTGATTCGGGCACACGCTTGATTCCCATCGAAATAAAATCAAGCGAGACCGTTGAAAAATCGCTGTTTAGAGGGCTGAAATACTTTAAATCACTTGGGCCCTCCGTGGCTGAAACAGGCGTGCTGGTTCACGGGGGCGAAGGTTTGTATCAAAGAGAACACAACCTTGTCCGCCCCTGGTTTCAGTCTGTATAAAAACAAACGTTCATGATTTAAAGCCTTAAGCCTTCTTGTCTTTCTTTTCAGGTGAGGGATCAATGATCTTATCCGCCGACACATGCCCCAGGTATTCGGGAAGTTCGATTCCTGCCATCTTTGCAACATCATGGAGGGGGGGAAGACTTTTGATCAAGCCAGACAAAAAATTGGAGGTGGCTGTTCCATCCTTGCCGCTGCCTCCAGAATCCCAGACCGTCACTTTGTCAATTTTAATGTTTCGAATGGCTTCCACCTGCATCTCGACTATCTTTTCTATTTTTTCTGTCATAAGAAGGGTTGCCACGGATTTTGCGTCGCCATTGCACCCTTTAACCAATTCAAGATAACCGGCCGCTTTGCTTTCGAGAACTTTTCTAACACCTTCTGCCTCGGCCTGATATTTAAGAAGAATGGCGTCGGCCTGTCCTTTGGCTACCCTGCGGATGCGTTCAGCTTCTGCTTCGGCGTCGATTTCAATTTTCTCCTTTTCAATTTCCTGTCGAACAACCTCTTCTGCTTTGAGCCGTTGTTGTTCAGCCAGATATTGGGCTTTCTGAATCTCCACTTCCGCTTCACGCTTTGCCACTTCACCCAGCTTCATGGCCTGGGCCTGCTTCACAGCCAATTCTGCATTGGCATCGGCAATATCGGCCTTGGCCTTGTTCTCACCATCCACGGCCTGGGCTTCCTGTTGTTCAATATAGATTCGACGATCCGCTTGGGCTTTTTTCTGTCCCTTATCCGATTCAGCAACATTTTCAGCCACTTTGATTTCTTTTTCACGGTTTGCCACGGCTTCACCGATGGTGGCCTCTGCTTCCTGCTGCTGAACAAAGATACGTTGATCCGCTTCGGCTTTTTTCTTTCCTTTCTGGGCTTCGGCAACATTTTCAGCCACTCTGATTTCTTTGACCCGTGTGGCTTCCGCCTCACCAATGGCACCCAGTTTTTCCTGTTCAGCCACATCAACCTTGGCCTGATTGATGGCTTCGGCAGCCGCTTTTTTACCGATGGAATCGATATAGCCCGATTCGTCGGTAATATCGGTGATATTCACATTGATCAGGTAAAGACCGATTTTATTCAGCTCCGGTGCCACGTTTTTCCGGATAGAGTCCAGAAACATCTCCCTGTCCTGATTGATCTGTTCAATGGTCAAAGACGCCACGGTCAGACGTAACTGACCAAAGATAATTTCCTTGGCCATTTCCTCAATTTCCTGGGATGAAAGATGCAAAAGACGCTCGGCAGCTGCCGTCATGATCTCTTGCTCGGTGCTTATTCCCACCGTGAACGTTGAGGGTACGTTAATACGTATGTTTTGAAGAGACAAGGCCTTCTGAAGAGGAATACTGATGGTCATGGGTGTCAGGCTGATATAGGAATAATCCTGAATCAAAGGCCAGACCAGGGCACCACCGCCATGAATACACCGGGCAGATTGCCCCTCACCCACTTTACCGAAGACAACGAGAATCTGGTCCGAAGGACACCGTTTGTATCGGGAGGCAAGAAAAACAATGGTGGAAACGATGAGAACAAGTAACGCAACAATGGGTAATATCCAGAAATTGAACATGAAGACTCCTTGTTAATATTATATTTTTTCAACAACCAGAATAGACGAATTGACCTTAACAACCCTTACCGGCGATCCGGTTGCTAATACATCTCCGTTTATTTCCATGGCATCAAACTCCCGGAGTCGGCCCAGAAAACTGATGTTCACACGACCAACCCCCTTTTCAGGGATGGTCAGATAAACAGTCCCGGTGGAGCCCACGGCATCCTTTGTTTCTAAGGTCCCGCTGGATTGAAGACGGGCAGCTCCCTGAAACAATTTTCCAATGACCCAGACGGCGGCTATCCCTGCAACAGATGCTCCACCAAGGGCAAAAAATGCCCCCACCTGACTCTGACGGTACAAGGCAAGGCCCATGAGTCCAAACATCATCAAAAATGTTGACAATCCATGGATGGAGAGGAATTTAAATCCCAGATCCGAATCAGCATGGTGGGCATCCACTGACCCATGGCCATCCACACCCATATCGCCATCGGTGCCTCCACCCGCGAACTGCAGCACAAGGCGGATCAGTACAAAAAAACCGCCTATGACGGCACAGGCGATGAAAAACATTTCAAGACCATTAAAGCTGTCAGCCATGGATGTCACTGTTTGCCTCCCGGAATGTTATTCTGTTCTAAGGTGAAACATGAGGAATTCTTTTTCACAAATTACCTTACATAAATTTGCTGGGACTGTACAGACCAGGCAAATTATTTTACGATCTTTTTTTTTTGGTGGTAAAGAACAAAGGGTTAAAGCAAAAATTCAAACCCTATAAGTCCCATAAGTCCTATAGGTCCCATAAGTCCCATCCAACCGTGATGGCCCATAAAAAAAGCCGGCCCAAACAGGCCGGCTTTTTTCTAATTTTCTTTCCAGAACGGAGACATATCCCGGAGTTTTTGAATTACAGGGGGAAGTTTTTCGATAATATAATCCACCTCGTCTTCTGTGTTGTAACGGCACAGGGAAAAACGGATGGTTCCGTGGGCTGCGGTAAAGGGAACGCCCATGGCCCGAAGGACGTGGGACGGTTCCAGAGAGCCGGAGGTGCAGGCCGAGCCTGAAGATGCGCAAATCCCATCTTCATTCATCATTAAAAGGATGGCTTCCCCTTCAATGAATTCAAAGCTGATGCTGGTGGTGTTGGGCAGCCTGTGTTCCTGGTCCCCGTTGATGAAGCTTTTGGGGATCTTTGCTGTGAGACGGGTTTCCAATTTGTCGCGAAGTTTTTTCACCCGGGTATTTTCATCGTTCATATGGGCCAAGGCAAGTTCGCAGGCCCTTCCAAGCCCCACAATGGAGGCCAGGTTTTCTGTACCTCCACGCTTTCCGTGTTCCTGATGGCCACCGATCAAAAATGGGGAGAATCGGGTTTTGTTTCTCAGGTAAAGGGCCCCAACACCCTTGGGGGCATGGAGTTTATGTCCTGAAAGGGACAGCATATCAAAGGGGATATCCGTCACATCCACGGGGATTTTTCCCACGGCCTGAACCGCGTCCGTATGGAACAGGATACCACGTTCCTTGACCTTTTTTGCAATCTCACGGATGGGAAAGATGGTGCCGGTTTCATTGTTGGCCCACATAACTGAAACAATGGCCGTGTCATCCGAAAGGCTTGCATAAAGCTTGTCCAGATCCAGACGTCCCTTGCTGTCCACGGGGACAAAGGTGGTTTGATAGCCTTCTTTTTCAAGGGATTCACACAGTGTTTTCACGGCGGGATGTTCCACCATGGTGGTGACAATGTGATTCTTCCCTGGATTCATCCTGAGGGCCGAGCGAATGGCGGTGTTATTGCTTTCGCTGCCGCAACTGGTGAAGATCAGCTCATCGGGCTGGGCATTCAGGATGGATGCCACCCGTTTCCGGGCCAGCTTCAGAACATCACCGGATTCGGCACCCTTGTGATGCATACTGGACGGATTGCCGTAAATATCGGTGAAGCAGGGCATCATCTCTTTAAGAACATCTCCATCCACCTTGGTGGTGGCGTTGTTATCAACATATACGGTTTTCATCAACAGCCTCCTCCACCGTCAGTTCCATGGAGACCAGTTCACGGAGTTTGGCTTCCACATGATTTTTCAGGGTGATCTGGGATTTACTGCATGATGCACAGGCGCCCCGGAACTTCACGATCACACGGTTTGCATCCACATCAATCAGTTCCATATCCCCATGGTCTTTTTGAAGACCGGGACGGACATCCTCCTCAATGACCTTTTCGATCAACTTGATTTTCTGCATATTCGTGAGTTTTGCCGGCACCGCAGGCTTTTTGGGTTCATAATCAACACCTTGACCCACGGCCCGGATAATGGCTTCAATTTCTTCATGACAATTACCGCATCCACCGCCTGCTTTGAGGTAGTCGGTGACTTCTTCAATGGTTGTCAACTTGGCTTCCTTAACAGCACGTTCAATATCCACATCGGTGACACCAAAGCAATGGCAAATCACATTGCCAGTGACCACTTCAATTTTTTCACCCCGGTAATCGGAAATGGCCCGTTCCAAGGCATCCCGGCCCATGACCGAACAATGGATTTTTTCCTTGGGAAGACCTCCGAGATAGTCAGCGATATCTTCATTGGTGATCTTGGATGCTTCGTCAATATGCATACCCATGACCATCTCGGTCAGGGCCGATGAGGATGCAATGGCACTGGCACAGCCAAAGGTCTGAAATTTTGCATCTTCGATGATCTGGTCCGAATTGATCTTAAGGGTCAGGGTCAAGGCGTCTCCGCAGGCAAGAGAGCCCACTTCACCCGTGCCATTGGCCTGTTCCACTTTTCCCGTGTTCCTGGGGTTTAAAAAATGGTCTTTCACTTTCTCGGTATAGTCCCACATGGTTTATTCTCCATTCCTGTCTTGTGGTTTTAATAGCCTGCCGGCCTTATCATAAAAATCGTTATACACATAATAGACACGATATCCTATTTTTCAAGCAAGTCCCATGCCCACCCCAGGTCTTTTCCTTAATCTTTACCGATAAGGAACAATCCGTAGGTGGCCCGAAGATTGGGAAACACGGTGACAATGGTTCCATGCATATCCCGTTCCTGGGTATTGATGGCCGCTTCTTTCAAAATTCTGAAACCTACATCGTTTGAAAATCGTTTAAAATCCTTGATGGTCAACACCCTGATATTGGGGGTGTTGTACCAGTGATAAGGCAGCTGTTCAGTCACGGGCACATAGCCGCTCAAAAGAAGCTGCATCCTGATCCGCCAATGACCGAAATTGGGAAAACTGACCACGGCCTTCTTGCCGATCCTAAGCATGGACCGAATCAGTTCCGGCGGTGCATAGACCTGCTGCATGGTCTGACTCAGGACAACATAATCAAAACTGTTATCCGGATAATCGGCAAGCTCAAGGTTGATGTCCCCCTGAATGACGGAAAGGCCTTTTTCTATGCAAGCCCTTACCTTTTTTTCGGATATCTCTATGCCCCGCTCCTCCACGGCTTTCCGTGTTTTAAGGGCATAAAGAAGATCCCCTTCCCCACAGCCCAGGCCCAGGACCCTTGAGCCCGGCTGGATCCAGGATTCTATCAGGGTAAGATCATAACGCATCAGCCCCTCCCTTTTCCATGAAGACCTGAAAGAAAACCTGTGATCATGCCCGAAAGATTGTCACTGGGAAGAAGAAAGGCATCGTGGCCGCAATCGGCTTCAATTTCACAAAAACTCACATCAAGCCCGTTCCGTTTCAGGACTTTCACAATGTCCCTGGACTGATAGGTGGGGTATAGCCAATCCGACGTATAGGATACCACCAGAAATTTTGTGGCTGCCTTTTTCAGTGTGGCCAGGGCGCTCTGGTAATCCGCATAACGGGAAAGATCAAAATAATCCGCCGCTTTGGTAATATAAAGCAGGCTGTTGGCATCAAAACGATCCACAAATTTTGCCCCCTGGTATCTCAGATAACTTTCCACCTGAAAATCCGTGTCAAAATCAAAGGAAAAGGCGTCTTTCCCCTGGAGTCTTCTTCCGAATTTCTGATGCATGGACTCATCGGACAAGTAGGTGATATGCCCGATCATCCGTGCCACGGAAAGACCCATGGACGGTTTTTCCCCGGAATAATAGTAGCCTTTGTCCCAGTTGGGATCTCTGACAATGGCCTGCCTGGCCACTTCGTTAAAAGCGATGGCAAGAGCTGAATGGCGCAGGGTGGTGGCCAGGGCCACGGCAGATCGCACATGGTCCGGATAGTGATAGCACCAGGCCAGAGCCTGCATGCCCCCCAAAGACCCGCCGATCACGCTGTGAAGCCTTTCTATGCCCAAAAATTCCACCAGTTTTTTCTGGGCATTGACCATATCACCGATGGTCACCAGGGGGAAATCCAGGGCGTAGGGCTCACCGGTTTCAGGATTGATGGACGAGGGACCGCTGCTGCCCATGCAGCCCCCTAAAATATTGGAACAGATCACGAAATACCTGTCCGTGTCTATGCCCTTGCCCGGCCCAACCATGGTGTCCCACCAGCCGGGTTTTTTTTCATATTCGCCGTAATATCCGGCCACATGGGAATCTCCGGTCAGTGCATGACAGATAAGAACGGCGTTGGACTTGTCTTTGTTCAAGGTCCCCAGGGTTTCATAGGCCAATGTCACCGGCCCGAAATGGGCACCACTTTCAAGAACAAGACCCTTTCCCTTCTCCCCAAAGGTAAAAAAGCGCTTTTCTGTTTTTAAAAACCTCGGCTGAGCGTCCATACTCATCCCTTAAACCGCCTCAAGGGCCTGGGCCAGATCGTCTGTGATATCATCCACATCTTCAATACCAACGGACAGCCGAAGCATGCCCGGACGTATTCCAAGCCCGGTCTTTACACCCTGATCAAATGCCACATACTGGGTGGACCAGGGATGAATGATCAGGGTCTTGCAATCTCCAAGATTGGCCAGATGATACACCAGCTTCAGGCTGTCAATAAATCGAAAACAGGCTTCCGTATCCTTGAGCCCAAAGGTCAGAAGACCTCCAAAACCATTTTTCCCAAACTGTTTTTTCGCGGTTTCATGGGAAGGATGGTCATCACAACCCGGATAGTTAACCCAAAGGACCTCAGGCCTTGTTTTCAGAAACCGGGCCACGGTCATGGTGTTTGCCATATGCCGTTCCATACGAAGCACAAAGGTATCCAGACCAATCATGGTCAGATAGGAATGGAATGGGGCCTGGGTGGTTCCGAAATTAATGTGATGTTCGCGCCAGATCCTGTCCAGAAGGGCCAGCTCTCCTTTGCGATCCACAAAGGGTTTGAAATCACCAAAGCGATTCCCGGTCCAGTCAAAATGTCCCCCATCCACCACAACCCCGCCCGGTGCGTTGCCATGGCCGCTCAGGTATTTGGTGGTGGAATGAACCACCACATCGGCTCCCAGGGAAATGGGATTGACAAGAAAGGGTGTGGCCAGGGTGCTGTCCACCACAAGGGGAAGTCCATGGCTGTGTGCCAGATCTGCCAGAGTCCGGATACAGGGCACATCCATCCCGGGATTTCCTATGGTCTCAAGATAGATAAACCGTGTGTTTTCATCGATTTCACGTTCAACACTCTCCGGGTCCAGGATGTTGGCAAGCCGGGCTGTGATGTTGTATTTTTTAAAGACATTCACAAACAACAGGTAGGTGGACATGAACAGGGACTTACTTGAGACAAAATTGTCTCCGGCCCGAAGAAGTGCCATACAGGTATTGCTGATGGCCGACATACCCGATGCCATGGCAATGGCGCCTTTCCCCCCCTCCAATGCGGCCAGTTTCTTTTCAAGAACGGTATTGGTGGGGTTGGACAACCGGGTATAAATATGCCCCTCACCTTTTCCTGCAAAGGTATTGGAAAGGCTTTCGGCTGTCTGATGCTCATGGGCTGCCGACTGAAAAATCGGGGCAAGGGTCGCACCCTGCCAGTCACCCGGCTCCTGGGCCTCATGAATCACCCGTGTTGCAAGACGGTATTTTTTTTCCATGCTTGTCCCTTTGGTCAAAGATTATCCTGAAGCATATCACAATGCCGGCAGCTCTTAATTTTTTCATCCCAGGTCTTATGGACCTGACCATCGCAGAGTGTCCCGTTGATAAACCAGCAGAGTTTCCCTGCATTGAATTCAAAGGCCGGACATTTTTCCTTGCGCTCATCCGGACACGAAAGAACGGTCCAGCATTCTTTCGCATTATCCTCACGCTTTGATATCAGAAAATAAATCTGGCGTTTCACATGATCCGGGATGGAACGCCATCCCTGCTCATAACTGTGTATGGCCTTCACGGAAACCCCTAAAAGAAGTGCCATTTCTTTCTGGGTTTTGTTCAGTTTTTTCCGTATTTCTGCAAATTCCTGAGCATCCATATTCACTCCAACCCATCGTGATAATTAACCATGTTCACCTCATCTTTCCATAAAACATTTGCGCAAGCTACCACAGTGTGGTACTTTGTGTCAATATGAATTGAGACAGTCCGTCCTTACCATGTCATAGGCATGATGCTTGCAGATATCAATTAGAAAACCAAATTTTATTCCAAATAGGAAAACTCCATGACAGACACATCCATCAAAGAACAATGTAAAACCGATGTAAAGATAGCCGACCGGTTTAAAAAACAATTACCGGAAATCACCGAAGCCATCATTGCAAGCTGTTACGATCCGGCATGTTTCACCCATATTGATTACGAGCCCATTCCCTCACGGGAAAATGTCATACGCATCATCAACCGGTTTATGGAGCTTCTTTTTCCCGGCTATTTCAGCAGAAAAAAGGTTGATCCCACAAATTTGACCTATTCCATCGGTGATGCGGTCATCACATTGTACAACCAGCTTTCAGAGCAGATCAGCCTTGGAATCCGGCACGATTGTTTCAGATACGATATTCCCTGCTCAGATTGTGAAAAACGGGGCCATGATGCTGCGATCCGACTGTTTGGGTCCATTCCTGACATCAAAAAAATGCTGGCCGATGACGTTCGCGCCACCTTTGAAGGGGATCCGGCAGCCCGGGGCCATGATGAAATCATCTTCAGCTATCCGGGCATATTCGCCATTTCCGTCTACAGGATCGCCCACACCCTGTTCAAACTCAAGATCCCCCTGCTGCCACGGATCATGACCGAATACGCCCACAGTGAAACGGGCATTGACATCCATCCCGGAGCCACCATTGGCAAACGTTTTGCAATTGACCATGGCACCGGTGTGGTCATCGGAGAAACCACGGTGATCGGGGATAATGTCAGGATCTACCAGGGTGTCACCCTGGGTGCCCTATCCTTGCCCCCGGATTGCGGAGAGAGATACAAAGGGGTCAAGCGGCACCCCACCATTGAAGACAACGCCATCATATATTCAGGTGCCACCATTCTGGGAGGAGACACGGTCATCGGGAAAAATGCCGTGATCGGAGGTAATGTCTGGCTCACCGAATCCGTGCCAGCCAACACAAAAGTTTTTCTTGAGCAACCGAAATTGATTTATAAATAAATGATCCATTGGCCTCCGGCGTCCCTGCCGGGGGCCAACCTTTTAAAAAGGTTGCCAAACAGGTATTGACCGGGGTAAGGCGCGCCGTGCCCCTAATCGGCCAGCCCAAAGCACATTTGTCCAGATTTTTAAAATCTGGCCGCCGGAGGCTTTCACTAATAAAAAAGAGAACTACCATGTATAAACACATTGACCACAGCATCGGCAACACGCCCATTGTCAGACTTGGGCGAATGGCATCAGGACTTCATGCAGAGATCCTGGCCAAGCTGGAATTTTTCAACCCCTGCGGGTCTGTTAAAGATCGCCTGGGCCATGC
Source organism: Pseudomonadota bacterium (assembly GCA_018818835.1). Lineage (GTDB taxonomy): Bacteria > Desulfobacterota > Desulfobacteria > Desulfobacterales > Desulfolunaceae > JAHIRD01. Next base: position 123 of record JAHIRD010000057.1, on the reverse strand, counting down.
CCTGATCCTGGATGGTGAAAAACGAGGTCTTATTACCCGGGAAACCCTGATTGTGGAGCCCACCAGCGGCAATACAGGCATTGCACTGGCCTTTATCTGTGCCAGAAAAGGGTACAAACTCTG
>JAHIRD010000056.1 GCA_018818835.1 Pseudomonadota bacterium | reverse complement strand
TCAAATATTCCATCTGATTTTGATTTTCAAAGAGCAAAGTCAAAAAAAAGATAAATTTAAGATTGCAAATATGTTTCGAAATGTTCGTTTATTACAATTTTGTATTTAATACTACTTCTGACTTTTTACAGGGCCATCATTAATAGCTCAAACAGAATGATCCGCGCAGTGACGCCATGCGGGATAATTTAATTTTAGTGGTGATGTATAGTGTTCTCAACGTTGAATGCAGACCAGATCAATGAGAAACAAGGAAATAATTTAATAAGGGGAAAACCATCTGTCTGCGACTTGGGACATGCTTGGCATGTTATTGTTATACATTACCATAAGGACAAAATGGTGTAAACGGATTTTATTGTTGGCCACGGGTGGTTAACGTTTCCCCTTTCTAAACAATGATGAACAGAAAAATCAAACCGTTTGCTACAACACGAAACATTCCGCTTTATGTTGTGTATAAAAATGGTATAATCAAAAATAAACGCAAGCAATAATGCGTGGGTGAGATTTCTCAGATCTTTCCCAGGATTTTCATACTCACGGGTTACACACTAAAAACATGGGGAATTGTCTTATCTAGCCACAACCTTCGTGGGGTCGACAGCTGTCTCCGGTTCTATCGCAAGCAACTCAAGGGGCTCTTCCTTGAAAACAAATATGCAGCGTTTGACAGTCAACGATAAAGCTCTGACGCATCAGCGGATGTTTTTCAATATCAAATCAGAATCATAACCATCTCACATTGAACGATTTCAGGAGTTGAGATCATCTAAACCATATCCATGGCACAAACCGACGACATAACCCTAGTCGGATTCACGTTTCAATAGGGCACATCCTGTGGAATCCCATGACCGATACCTCACAAAAATAGTCGTACGAGTACGAATAATTCGGAAGTTCGTCGCCAACCAACAGCTGGAGGCGACGCATAAAACTGCGCGCCTCAGCTTGGCGTTATTGAGCTTTAACATCCTTAACACCCTTGCGATATAACGTACTTAAGGTTTCATGTTTACATCCGTTCAATTCTGTAATACCACATAGTAAACAAAACACTAAACAAAACCCTAAAACGGCTCACATGGGTTTGCATGAATTGAGAAAGAGGATCTTTCACCATGTTTATCGAACAATACCCCATCTATGAGCAGATCAAAGAATCCGACGAAGTTCTTGTTTACCGGACCAGACGAACCAATGACCCCTGCTCGGTCGTCATTCGTAAACTCAAGGTGAAAAACCCGACGATCTCGGAAAATGCACGGTTTTTAAAAGAATACGACATCATAAAAACCCTGAATGCCCCCAGCATAGTCAGGACCATTGATGTATTTGAAGAGCAAGGGGTCGTCGTTCTGGTTCTTGAAGATTTCAGCGGGGACTTCCTGAATGACATATTAAAAACCAAGCGCTTTGACATCCAGGAGTTTTTAAGCCTTGCCATAAAACTGGCCCAGGCTCTGGATGATCTCCACGGCCACGGGGTGATACACGGCAATATCAATCCCAGAAGCATTATCCTTGACTCAAAAAACATGGTCGTCAAGCTCACGGATTTCGGCATCGACTCCCTTATGACCGGTTCCAGGTCAGCCATTTACAATAAAAACTTCATACTGAACACCCTTCCCTACCTGTCCCCAGAACAGACAGGACGTGTGAACCGAAGTGAGGATTACCGAAGTGATTTCTATGCCCTGGGCATTACCTTGTTTGAAATGGTCACCGGCATTGCACCCTTTAAATCCAAAGACCCCCTGGAGCTGATTCATTGCCATATTGCAAGACCACCGGTGCGGCCGGACCTCTTTGTTCCCGATCTGTCTGCCACCATTTGCGACATCCTGATGAAACTCATGGCCAAGGCACCCGAAGAACGATACCAGAGCGCCTTTGGGTTGAAATCTGACCTGATTGAGTGCCAAAAACGACTGACCGACAAAGGTATCATCGAACCCTTTCATATTGCAAAACAGGATGTGTCCAGTCGCTTTATCATACCCCAAAAACTTTATGGCCGTGAGAACGAACGAAAGGTTCTTCTTGAAACCTTTGAAAATGTGTGCAGAGGAAACAACGAACTATTGCTGGTCAACGGGGTATCCGGTATCGGAAAAACAGCTCTGATCTATGAAATCCATAAACCCATTGTGGCCATGCGCGGGCATTTCATTGCAGGGAAATACGAACAATACAAAACCGACTCCCCATACAGCGCGATTATCCAGGCATTCAAAGGCCTGCTCCGCCAGATTCTTTCGGAAAGCAAAGAGACAACCTCACAATGGAAAAAACGTTTTCAGGAGGCACTGGGACCCAATGTCGGAGTAATGACGGACATTTTTCCTGAGCTCGAACTGATCACCGGGAAACAACCGCCTCCGGCCCCAATCGGTCCCGAGGAAGCCAGGAACCGATTTAATCTCTGTATTGAATCGTTTGTCTCCGTGTTTGTTTCCGAAAAAGGTCCCCTGGTTCTTTTTCTTGACGATCTTCAATGGGTGGACTTCTCAAGTCTCACCCTTATTTCAAATCTGATCCTCTCCCTTGATGCCCGGTATCTTTTTTTTATTTTTTCATACCGAAGCAACGAAGTAAGCGATGCCCATCCCTTTATTGAAATGATACGGGAGGTTGAAAATCAGGGCACAAAACCACGGGAACTGACCCTTGGCCCCCTTTCTGAGCAGCACATTGGTGATCTGATTTTCGATTTTTTGAAATGCTCCCCTGAAAAAGCATTGAAACTGGCCACTCTGATATTGAAAAAAACAGCGGGGAATCCATTTTTCGTCAATCAGTATCTGAAAATCCTCTACGATCAGGGAAAAATTTTCTTTGATCCGGAAAAGGGCTGGCAATGGGATCAAAAAGACATCGCGGCCATGGAGGTCACCGATAATGTGGTGCAGCTGATGGCGGATAAAATTTCAAAACTTCCGAATAATACCATGGAAATCCTTAAAATTTCTTCGTGTATCGGCAACCGTTTTGACATTGAGACCTTGGGCCATGTCCTTGGGAAAAGTCTTTACGAGATTCTGACCCATATGAAACTGGCCATTGAAGAGGGATACGTGCGCCATGTGGGGGACATGTTCCTGTACCACCATGACCGGATTCAGGAAGCCGCTTATTCTTTGATTCCCGAGATTGAGCGGGCTGAATACCATCTTAAAATTGGGCGGCTTATGTTTGAGAAGGCCACCGATGCCAACGACCTTAACGCCAAACTGTTTTACATCACGGATCAGTTTAATCAGTGTCTAAAATTGATCGTGGAACCGGATGAACGAAAGCGTCTTTTTCTCCTGAACATGGAGGCGGGGAAAAAGGCAAAGGGAACCGCTGCCTTTGATCCGGCGCTGAAATATTTTAAAACCGCAGAATCGTTCCTAACCAAATCATCGTTATCTGACAAAAACAAGGAAGACTGGCTTACCGTGTACCAGGAAATCGCAGACACCGCATGTTTGAACGGCGAATACGACCTGATGACCGGGTATATGCAAAAAGCGTTTGATCTTTCGCCATCCAAACTCCGTCGCATTTCGATCTGCGAAATCGATATCCGGGCTCATTTTGCCAGACAGGATTATCAGACGGCCCTTACAAAAAGCATGGATCTTTTATCCGACCTCGGCGTGGCCTTTCAAAAAAAAGTTAAAAAAATCCATATTATATTAGAACTTGTCCGGTTAAAATGGATGCTTCGGTCCATGAGTGAAGAAAAGCTTTTGAATCTTCCTCCCATGGAAAACGAGGAGCAGCTTGCCATTGCAAGAATTTATTCCGAAATGGGAATTTCGGCCAATCTCACCGACAGCACGCTTTATGGATATATCGTTTTAAAGCGTTTTGCCCAGATCCTGGTTCATGGCCAGAATCCCTATTCAGGCCTGTGTTTTTTGGGTTACGGTGCCTTTCTCGCATTCGCACTGGAAGATTATAAAAATGCGGTACGATTCGGCGATCTTGCCATGAAACTTGCCGAACGCCCCGAAGGGCAAGCCTTCAAATACAGGACCCACGCCATCTACGCGGCACTCATTGCCCAGTGGGAAGAACCCCTTGAAGTCTGTAAAGCAGCTGCCATTAAGGCCTACCAGCTTTCCCGTGAAGCCGGAGATCAGATCTACACCAGTCTTTCTCTAACGTTCAGGGATTATATCTCGTTTGTTACATCCAGCTATATTCCCGAATTGGTTGCCCAGATGGAAAAAAGGGTCAAGATCACATACAAAAGTGGTCAACGGCCCATGATCCAGCTTTACTGCCTGACCCTTCAGTTCATGCACCACATTTCCCATGATAGTCCTGACCCGGCAAGGCTGGTTGGTGATTATTTCAGCGAGGATACAGTGGTCCCCGAATGGATTGAAACAAAAAACAGTGGCGGACTTGCCCATTACTACGCCATAAAAGTCGCCCTGTTCTATTTTGCACATCGTTATCATGACGCCCGCCAGGTATTACAAGATGCAGAGGTGCATAAACAGGCTGTCAAAAACTTGCTGGCCGCACAATTTCTCACCTATTTCGACTGCCTGGTGGAACTTGCCAGATACCCGGAGCTTTCGTGGGCCGATAAGCTCAAGGCCCGTATCCTGGTGAAAAAAAACCTAAAGAAAATCCGGAAATGGGCCGGATTTGAACCTGTCAAACAGCTTCCCTGGATTTATCTGATCCAGGCAGAGCTGGCGGCAGTACTGGGTCAGGACACCAAAGCCCGGGCCTATTATGACCAGGCCATTGACACATTCACCCACATCCCAAGCCCCTTGTTTAAATCCGTTTCTTTATTCAGAGCCAGTCTTTATTACATGAACACGGGACAGATGCGATCTGCCCGGAGTTATTTTTCAGAGACATTGATTTTATTTCGAGCCACCGGTGTGACCTTGTATGAATTGCATTATAAACAGATATGGGGCGAGAAGTTTTTTACGGACTCCGTGGGAAAATCCTTTCTGGCACATATGGAAACGTCCCGCACAGGTGCAACCCTGGATCTTTCGACCATTCTGAAAAGCGCCCAGGCCCTTTCCGGTGAAATCGTTCTTGAGAAACTCCTGAAAACCATCATGAAAATATCCCTTGAAAGCGCCGGAGCCCAAAAGGGTTTTCTGATTGTGCTTCATAACGAGGAACTCGTCATTGTTGCCGAGGGTACCCTGGACCAAATTGATGTGACCGAATTTTCGTCCATGCCAGCTGACAAAAGTGACCAGCTTTCAGTGTCCGTTGTGAACTTTGTAGAAAGGACACTTCAACCGGTGGTTCTTGCCCATGCCTGCATGGAAGGTGAGTTTGTGACAGACCCCTACATCGAAAAAAATCGAATCAAATCCCTTCTGGCAGCCCCCATGATCAGCTCGGGAAAGCTCAAGGGAATCATTTACCTTGAAAATAATCTGGCAGCCCAGGTATTCAGCCAGGAACGGCTTGAAATTCTCGACGTGCTCGCTTCCCAGGCCGCCATTTCCCTTGAAAATGCCTGGTTGTTCGACGATGTAAAAACAGCGGAACACAAACTCAGGCAGTTTAATCTTGAACTGGAACAACGGGTAAAAGAGCGGACAAACGAACTTTCCATCGCCTACGAACAGATAAAAATCATGGCACACACCGACCCCTTGACCGGGCTTGCCAACCGGCGAAGCATGATGGATAAAATCAAGCAGGAATCCCTACGTTTCAAACGAAGTATTAAACCCTTTGCACTGGTTATCGGAGACATCGATCATTTCAAGTCCATCAATGATCTTTATGGTCATGACTGCGGGGATGATGTTCTTGTTACCCTTTCCCGGATCATGGTTTCAGCCCTCAGGGAAGAAGACAGTGTGGCCCGCTGGGGCGGCGAGGAGTTCTTATTCCTTCTCCCGGAAACAGGAAAAGACGGTGCCGTAACAGCCATTGAAAAAATCAGGCGGGCCCTTAATGGGCAATCCTTTCAGTATAATAACACACCCATTTCCCTGACCATGACCTTCGGCATCAGCATATACGACGGAAAAGCCAGCGATATAGAAGGCTATCTGAAACAGGCTGACCAGGCTCTGTACATCGGCAAAAATTCAGGCCGGAATCAGGTGGTGTTCCAGGGGCAGTCGCTATTAACTTAGTCATCGTTCAATCTGCTATGCCCCCTCATCCGCCTCGTTCCCAGGCTCTTGCCTGGGAATGCACACCTGGAGGCTCTTGCCTCCAGAGGCATGGCTGGAGCCATGCGAAAAACACTCCCAGGCAGGAGCCTGGGAGCGAAAAGAGTGCGGCAGGAGCCTGGGGAGCGAAAAGAGTGCGGCAGGAGCAAGGAAGCGAGAAGAAAATCTTCATAGGTCCCATAAGTCCCATTAGTCCCATAAGACCCATGGGACTCATAGGACGTATGTCATTTTTATCTCGTCTTTATTTGTGTATTATTTCAAGGCACCGAAATCACCGTAAGACCACATTGTTCGCATCCTCGCCGAAGTGCATCCAGCCCAAAGGCCTCAATGGGTCCAACAGCACCTTTCTTGAGCAAGCCGCCTTTGGATGACTGATCCGCTGCCCAGGCAATGAATTCTGCCGTAAAGGTATACCCGTCTGCCCCCACAAGATCTGTCCGATTGAGTTTATTTCCGTTTTCATCAAATGTTTCTGCGATAACATGGGTTGTATGGCGTTGGCGTTGTTCTAAATTGGGGCCCTTGCCCTTACTTTCCGGTAAAAAAGAAAGCAGCCAGGACATGAGGGAAAGGTATCCGGGAATCTTACCTGTGATGGACTGCATCATGGCGCCATATTTCATCATATAGGTCTTTTTGCCGAACCATCCCAGATAGGTCCGGATATCCCTGAGGTGCGGATAAACCCTGGGCAAGGAAAAATGCTCGGTGCAGGACATGGAAAGGCCCGGACTGGTCAGGTTGTCCAACTGAAAGGTGCGAACCGTGGTGCCCCCTGTCACTTGCTTATAGGCACCTTTTGTCCATACTGTTATGGGAGCGACCATGGCCATGAGAAGGGAGGCCTGGGTGCCCTGGCTCATGTCAAGGGGACCCACCCTTCCCCCTGATTTAGAGAAATACCCCACATCCACCCGCCTGGCCATTGTGCCCGAGGCCTCAATGGCCAGGCCGGCCGCACAGTTGCCCGGGATGTAATCGTAGCCGCAGGCCGTGATCAACGTGGCACCCGTGGCTTGGGCCGTGGGCCCATAAACCTCAAAAACCTGCTGGATAAATGAGGGCTCACCCGTAGAGTCTATATATACGGCCCCCTTTTCCACAGCGGCTGTAATGGCGGCTTTGCCGTATTTGGCAAAGGGCCCCACCGTGGAAATCAGTATATCATTAGGCTCGAGAACCGCCCCTATGGAGGCAGGGTCATTGACATCAGCCACCGCAACACCAAGGCCGCCCAATTTTTCAGCCAGGCGCTCCAGCTTTTGTCTGTTCCTACCGCATAAGACCGGTTTGAGGCCACGATTGACCATGGCTTCGGCGACCAGATGCCCCGTGTACCCCGTGGCTCCGAACACGATAATTTTAGATTTCATGTCTCACACTCCCTATCTAATTTGCCCCTGCATATTTCTTTGCCATGCGTTTGGACACCACAGCGGAAAGATAGACCATGGTCTTGGGAAAAAGCCGGGTCATAAGATCCAGAAATTTAGCATCCCGTCCCACCATGATCCTCCGGCGATTCTTCTTGATTCCTGTAATAATAATCCGGGCTGCATCCTCGGCCGTGGTGATAAACACTTCCTTGTCGTAAATTTCAGCGGCCTTGTCCTTGGGCAGATCAAAAAAAGTCTGGGTCACCCGGGCATTTCTCGCAATATTTGTTTTGATTCCGCCGGGATGCACGCAGCTGACCCGGATGGATGTGTCTTTCAATTCCTGGTACAGGGTTTCGGTGTAGCCCTTGACCGCAAACTTGGCCGCACAATAAGGTCCGTTGTTGGGGTTTGGAATAATACCGTTGATGCTGGAGATATTCACCACATGGCCCTGGGGCCGTTTTCTGAGATAGGGAAGAAAGGCCATGGTCCCGTAAACCACTCCCCAGAAATTGATGTTCATCAGCCATTTAAAATCCTCCAGTGCCACGGTTTCCAGAAACGCGCCCAGGCTGACCCCTGCGTTGTTGATGATCATGTCGATGCCGCCATGATACATTGCCGCTTCCTCGGCAAAACGTTTGACCTCATCCTGGTTTGCCACATCCACGAGGTGGGTGGACACCTTGACCTTGCCTCCCACCATGGCCTTGGTTTCGAGAAGACCCGCCTCATCAATGTCCGACAGGGCCAAATGACAGTGTTCAGCAGCCAGTCGCACAGCCAGCATCCGGCCGATGCCCGACCCGGCCCCGGTGATGGCTGCAACCTTGTTGTTCAGATTTTTCATTATTTCCCCTCAAACCGTTTGAATATTTTTGCCTTTTCCATCACATCAAGGGTCTTGTGCAACAAATCCACGATATCCTTGGTGGAGGCATTTTCATAATCCAATGTCATGATATGTTCTTCAATGTATTTCAAGTAATTTTTCAAAGCCATCTCGGTATCTTTTGTATCAAAGCAGCGCACACTCTGTTCCAGCTCAATGCTGAGGCCGTGGCGCACCGTGGTGTCCATGCCCTGATGAACCGCCTTCTTTATGGCGTCGATGGCCACGGGGGGGCGTTTGCTCATAAGATCCGAAAATTCCTGGACCTTCCCATAAAAATCGTTTTTATCAAACACATCGGTGATAAGCCCGATATGTTTGGCCTCCTGGGGGGAAAGCTGATTGCCCCTTAGCATCAGTTCCAGGGCCTTGGCCTTGCCGATGAGCCGTGGCAGCCTCTGGGTACCTCCACCGCCGGGCACAATGTTCACCAGGACCTCGGGTTGCCCCATGGTAAACCCCTGGTCACCCACCATAAGCCTGAAATCAAAACATGCGGCCATCTCAGTCCCGCCACCATTGCAGGATCCGTTGATGGCAGCAATGGTGACCTTGTTCATGCGCTCAATGGCATAATAGGTCCGCATCATCTGAAACCACAAAAAAGCCCCGGACGAATACGGCCGTATCGCTTTGGCCTGTTTGAGCATCAGCCATTCATACCAGGGGAACAGGTCCATAAGCCAGTTACTCAATGTCATATAGTATTTTAAAAGAAAACTGGTGGGCCGGAACCGGACCATGATGTGCAGAAAAAGCCGTTTCAAATGTGTGGTGAGCATCATCAACTCATGGATGGAGAAATGCATGATATAGGAATCCTCACGTCCTCCGGTGAGAATAAACACACGGATGGTATCATCACGCCTGACCTTTTTAATCAGATCATGCATCTCCTCCAGAAGATCCGTAATCAGAAAATTCACCGGCGGATTGTGAATCTCCACCCAGAGGGTTTCATTGACCTTTCGCGTTTTCAGATAGGTGTAAGTCATAGTCATGTCCTTTTTTTTGTATTCCCTCAAGGGTCTCAAGCTTTTCGTTTCACATAGGATTCCATCAGTTCAACGAAGCCTTCAATGCGTGTATTCATGGGGCCTTCGGCATAGGCCCTGGGATCGCAGTGGTCCGTGTTCATCATCAGAACCGGGATGCCCCATTTCTTCTGAAGGGCCTCCTGGAGATCAAGCTGGCCCGTGCTGCTTGGCCGACAACTCTGGTTGGCATGCAGGATAATCCCGTCCAGATCATACTCCTGGATCAGCGTGTTGAAATAAGCGATGCGCCTGTCCAGATTCAGGGTAAAGGGAACGAGGATGTGGTCCCTGGCTATCTGGCGCAGGGTTTCCTTGAGGGACCCCTTGGGTTTACTGCGCCCGGCAAAGGAATAGGTATAGGGTTCCGCAACGATCCGGGCCCCCTTGTCCGCCAGCACCTTTTGGTACAAATCCACGTTGTACCAAAGGGTGATGCCTTCCCACAAAACACGGTATTTTTCCCGTCCCCCTTCAATGGTCTGACGATCACCATAGCGCTTTTCAGCCATCTTCAGATGTTTGGAATAAAACCGAATCGCATCCTTCTGGTTCCACTGGCTGACCATGGGCAGCATAAAGGTCCGGACCCATTCAAAGTACCGGTTGGCAGGAAATCGCTTTCTGTATTCGGAAAGCTCCCTGAACAAGCGGCAGATTTCAGCTGAATTGCCCACCATCTCAAAAAATTTTTTCTCATTGAATTTTTTACCTGTCTCCTTCTCTAAAAATGCAATCAGGTCCCACAATTGCTGCTCCACGTAATCCACATATTCTTCAATGCGATTTTCATGTTCACCGGCCACGAAGCTCGGCACATCAAGGGCAAAATGGGGCTTATTGTGAATTCTGGCCTCGCTTTCAAACCATTTCAGGTGAGTATCGCACACCAGATTTGCAGAAAAATAAGCGTCTGCCACCCTGTTGCCGCCAAAGTCTTCGGGCCAGCCCATGCGCGAGGACCCGATGCTGGTCTTCATGTAACTGCAAAGGTCCCGGCCATACCCAAGACTTTCGGCATACTCAATGGACGGCACCGAGCACCCTGCAGCCCCGGTCAAGGCTGCATAGGCCTCCGGGTAACCGGGGAAATACCCCATGGCTGCAGGAATTTCCGTGGGGAAGCCGGCACTGAAAACCCCGAACCGTTTCCAGGGCTGCATCGCCGTCATTTTAGTCCGATTGAGGTACTGCATCATGATCTGGTACAGACGGGGAGACAGGTGCTGATTAAGATACCCTTTCAAGCCATTCACAAAGAGTCCGGGGTTCTGAACGATAAAACGGGTTAAACGGATCATACTGGCCCCCTTATAATGAACGTTGAATAATTTCCCTGAAACTTTCCAGACGACTGACCAATTGCTGATCCACCGTGGGTGTATATTCCCGTTCAATGACGATCAGCGTGTGCCCGAGCCTCTTAAGTTCACCGGTCATAAACGGAAGATCCAGGCCATGGGGCTCGCAAAATTTAAGAATCTGATACACAATGCCTGAGACCGGGGTTTCTTTCAAGCATGATTCCAAATAGGAAAGCCTTGCATCAAAGGGAATCTTGGTGGGGGGCTGTGGAATCCGCGTATGATAATCCACCAAAGCCTTCACCGGATCACCCTCCTGGGAAATATCTTGGGCAAAGTAACGTTCTCCCAGGGACAGATCATCCCGAACAGCCCTGAGTCCCGCCGTTTCCAGAATCTCCATGACCTCACCGTAGGTGATATCCGATCCGGTCAAAAGCACCGGCTCGCGGTCTGCTGGGAAAACGGGCAAGTTCTTCCATTCCTTGAGTTTATCTTCAAGCAGTTCCACCAGTTCTTCCTTGTTCATCTGTACGCATTTCCGTGTGAGGGCATGGTAGGCTGAATTGGGAATATCCTTTACCGAGCGCAAAGCCGCAAGCTCCCTCATCAGATGTTTCACCCGATTCGAGGTTTGGATGGCGTGGGACAATTTATCCTGGGTGATCTCAACAGAAAAATGATTTTCCAGGTGAGTTATAAATCTGCGCAGCTCCTTTTCATGAAAGGTATTTGCGGCCAGATCGTTCTTTGCCGGGGTATTGATCCAGTATAAAAAATCGGTTTTCACATGGTATTTCCAGATATCATACTGGTTGTTCGTGGTATCGCAGCCGTGGCAAAAGGCGATCCCCACCCAGTCCTTTGACCGGGCCATGCCCTCGGTCAAACAGGACCGGGAAAAGGGGCAGATATAATGATGAACATATCGATCCGCAGGATCATTGGACACATGGACATCCCCAAGAATCTTATAGGGAGTAAACCCTGCGGCCATGATGATTTCTTCGGAAAACTCGTGGCCTGTATCGTAGTAGGCAAACAGCTTCATTGATATTCCTTCATGTTATTTTATGATGGCATAGATCTTATGGGACTTATGTGCCAAGATGAAGATGCGATTACGCCCCACCCAAAATAGCCGCCCCAATGGCACCACAGACCTGGGCTTCATTTGGAACAAGGAGTTTCAGACCGATCTTTTTTTCGATGGCTGTGCGCATGCCCTTGTTTCTTGAAACCCCGCCGGTCATGACCAGGGGCTTGGACACACCGATTCGGTTCATCATGGACACCATGCGTGAGGCAATGGATTCGTGGATGCCCGCGATGATATTTTCCCTACTTTCCCCCCTGGCGATCATGGAAATCACCTCGGATTCGGCAAATACTGTGCACATGCTGCTGATGATCACGGGCTTTTTTGATTTATGATCCATGGCCCCAAAATCCCCCAGTTCCACATGAAGGGCACGGGCCATGACATCCAGAAACCGACCCGTTCCTGCAGCGCACTTGTCGTTCATGACAAAATCCGACACAGTCCCGCTTCCATTCAGCGTGATGCATTTACTGTCCTGACCTCCGATATCAATGACCGCTTTCACATCAGGGTAAAAATAAGCTGCTCCCGCTGCATGGCAGGAAATTTCAGTGATCTTCTTATGGGCAATACCCACGCTCCCCCTTCCGTATCCTGTTGAAACAATGCAGGAAATATCCATCTCTTTCGTCCCTGTTTTCAAAAGCATGGTTTTGAAAATATCCTGCCAGGCCCTGGCCATGTCATAGCCGCTGAAGGCCACATCAGTATAAATCAGTTTCGTCTTGTCCATCAGAGCAATCTTCGTGGTGATGGACCCGATATCGATTCCAACGGTGAGCATGATTTTCCTTCATCGTTTTATTTAAAATTTTTATCCCCCCATACGAGATACGCGACCTCACGCACCGTGACAATATCCCCAGCGGTCATTTATAGTGGCAAAACCGGCCACGCATCTTCATCCCGATATAAGTCCCATAAGCCCCATAAGTCCCATGAGTCCCATAAGTCCTTGTTGACAATAAACAAACGTGTCATCTATAGTGACAAAAACAGCCAAAATCACAGGACATCATTCATGGGCGATGCAATACATATCCGTTCAAGTACAACACTGCCACCGTCTCGGCTGATCAACTCAGTTGTGGTCATGGCGCGTATTGCTGCGCGGTATGGAATCGGTATGACGACATTTCTTGAGGGAAGCGGAATTTTGCCTGAAGATCTCGAAGATCCCGGAAAGCTGATTACCATCATGCAGGAGAAAACCCTTTCCCGGAGACTTATGGCGCTTTCCAAGGTGCCCTGGATCGGCCTTGAGGTGGGGCAGGACTATCATTTCAGTGCCAACGGCAAACTGGGCATGGCCATGATGTGTTGCGACACCCTTTTGGACGCGTTGAAACTGGTCTTGGCATACATCCCCCTGACCGGGTCATACCATCAGTATAATCTTCGAATCGAAGGCAAGACAGGGTATGCCCGATTCAGTGAGCTTATGGATCTGGAAGAACTCCAGCGATTCTGCTGTGAGGGTGTCTTGGCCTCAATACACACCATGGTCCGACTCAGCAATATCGAATCCAGGGTCTTCAACGAATTGTATTTCGCCTATCCCAGACCATCCTATGCTGAAAAATATGAGGAACTTTTCCAGTGTCCGATCATCTTTAACGCGCCCAGCCATATGATCATCTTTGATGCAAGCCATCTGTCAAAACCCATGACCCTGGCCAATCCCCTGATGAAGCGGACCTTTGAAAAGGATTGCCATCAACAGCTCCCCCTTTTGCAGGAGCATGTATCCGTGACAGCACGGATCCGCCAGGAGCTGGCCACCCATCTTGAAGGGTTCCCAACCTTCACCCAAATGGCAAGCCGAATCAACCTGTCGCCCCGGACCTTGCGGCGGAGACTCCTGGACGAGCGAACATCCTATAAAACCATTCTTTCCGACATCCGCAGAAGTAAGGCCATGGAACTGCTCAGAACCACAAGCCTTTCCATGGAAAACGTCTCGAACCGCCTGGGTTTCTGTGAAGTATCCAGCTTCTATCGGGCCTTTAAAGGCTGGACCGGAAGCACCCCCAACAGCTATCGGGCGAAAGACCTCTAAGCTGCCCAAGGTTGATGGCGTCGTAAAAAGTCCCCTATGCAGCCATAGGCGATACGGGCTTAATGCGTCCACGGGTTCATTCCCGATTTGTAAAAATAGCTGGCGCTTTGGTAATAGGTGATGGCATCACCTTTATCGTTTTCATCAATACCGATATCTTCTGTCATTAAGACACAAACCATCGAATTACACGATTCAAAATCGAAAAAATATCCGGGTCTTGGTCTTTGAGTGATCGACCATACTGGTCAAAGGCCATGGACGATTCATTGCCTTTTCCTGGACGCCCCTTTTTTTTCTGTGTCGTCTGTTTTTGAATTGAACCGTTCGTTTGTTTACTCAAAAGTTCTCCACCTGCTTTAACCCATTCAAGGAGTTGACCCAGTTCACCCCCATCAAGCCACATGCCATGCATGTGACATCGGTCGATAATCACACCGCTTCTGGTTCCGAAATTTACCCGGTGCATGATACCGCTGCAAACAGGGCAAGGGACGTAAGCTGTGTGAGGCCTCTTGGTGTGGTGGGTTTTATTCAGCTCGTCTATTTCCGGGTTGCCCTGGTCCATGGAAGCCTTGATCAAGTCTTCCAATTCGCCGGTGTCAAAGAAAAGACCCATGCACTTTTCACAGCGTTCAATCAAAAATTCCCCATCAATCTTAAGGTCGATGGTCTGCATGATGATTTTGCATCGGGGGCAAGGCCTCTCAGAGTCGGAGACATGGACCGTTAATGGATGAACATGGCTATGATCGATTTCGTTGTTGGGGCTGCCCATGGATTTGTCCTTGGTTTCTTTTGTCCGTGTCAATGTCCTTCCTTTCGTTTGCTCGAACCATTATATGAATAATGTACCTGCCTCCGCCCGAATACACTCTACGTATCATCCGACACCCGATTTAAACGACCGAAGACTATGTTTATGGGTCACGATCAGGCCATTGAATGTCAATGATGGATTACCATAACAAAAAAAATGTGCCCGAGCACGAGAAACCTTTACTGTGAGAGCAACAATCATAAATGCCTTATAAATAGCATCCACAGCTCATGGATGTTTATTAATTCCATTTACAATCTGTTAAAGCCATGGCATTGTTGAACAGGGGGAATTTCAGTATTTCGTTTGTCCAATCCATTATTACAACAAGGAGAGTTTATGGATCGTATTTTTGTGAGGCTTTTGCCTGCAATCGTTCTGTGTGCTGTTTTGTTTTCATTTCAGGTGGTATGTGCCGAAGATAACGGCGAAACCATTCAGTCTGTTGTTGGTGTGGACACCCTGCCCCATGTGGTCTGGAGCTTTCCTTCCCTGCTGAATGCCCATGGCACAGATGAGATTGATTACGATATGGACGCAACACAATTTACGTCCTATGAAGCCAATGTACGGTTCAACAGATTCCATACAGCATTAGGCCTTAGCGCCGTGGTGGATGACAACGTGGTGGGCGAGGTGGACCGGTATGCGGGCTATATTGCGGTGAAGAATATCTTTATCCGCTATTCCCAGGGCAAGATCAAAGGAACGGCTGACTGGAACGGCAGTCTTGCCACAGGCATGGCACCTGCCATCGCCTATGACCATGATGTGCGATCCTATGAAATCAACTATATGTTCAATGATAATGGCCCGGATAAGGCTGGCATGACAGCGGGATGGTATGTGGGGATGGGGTACACCACCATGACGGTTCCCATTGAGATCCACACCATGACCACAACCGGCGGCAAGGAAAACCAGATCTATGGTGTGCCTGTTTACGATGACGCCTTTGAAGTGACCGCCTACTGCGCCCAGTTCGGATTCGACACCATGTTGGGTGACATGGCCAAAGGCCGGGTAAAACCCGGAGACATCAAATTCTTTGCCCATGCCCAGGACACCCTGGGATTTGGCCAAGGCACCGTGTCCCCGGAATCCGCAGCCTGGGCAGAAGAGCTAAATCCTGGCAGGACCTTTATGAATAAGGACAGCTTTATCGTATACCTCCAAAACGACTCGACCCTGGGATTTTTCTGGGCACCCTCACTGCTCCGAGGACACGCGGTCCTTGCCCTGGGTTACAATTTAAATTTCAGTGTAATCATGTCCTTTTCAGGCGGAGCGTCCGATGCCACGGAACTGGGTTATGATGCAAGCTTTGGCCTGCTTCGTCACGGGCCCCAATTCCGAGCTTACGCCACCTGGTAAGTTTGATGGCTATTTCATCAGAGGAGTGGCAGAATCATGCTGGTCGTGCCTGTTTCTGTGTCGTTCGTAACGGCCAAATCGTAGACAGCATCGTAACGAGTATGAATTGACCATGTTTTTCTTCGTGCGCTTCGTGTCTTGGTGGTTAAACCGTTTTTTCTTTTTTTAAACCACCCGTTCGCGGGGCTCACTGAAGAGCACGAAGAAGGGCAAAAAATTATCCCTGCCGGGGGCCCCAAACATGCATTTTGGGATGAGTCAAATGTCCGCTGTCGAGATGCAGGCAGGGGCACGACGCATCGTGCCCCTGTGTCAGGAGAGTTGTCGCATGCTTTAAAAAAACAGAAATCAAAAGTTGAGCAGGTGGTTATACTCTTTAATCGTTTTTCGTATTTATTCACGGGTACTATCGTCTATGTCAAGGCACAGGAATGGCAAGGTCTCACTCTTAGCTATGTCATTCCGGGCGGGACTTCTTCTGTTTCCGACGTTTAAATCGTCTATAGACGCATCCGGGCCCTCCAGACGGGAATGTGAAGCCGACCCGGAATCCATGGTATTGGGTCAGGGAGGATGAAATTGAATAGAACTGTATGCGTTTACGGATATGGATTCCGGGTCACAAAAAGCCGTGCCCGGAATGACACAGCGGAGTGATAGGCCATGACCTACTCTTCTGTTACATATCGTTTTAATTGCCTTCATGGATTT
>JAHIRD010000055.1 GCA_018818835.1 Pseudomonadota bacterium | reverse complement strand
TCAAATATTCCATCTGATTTTGATTTTCAAAGAGCAAAGTCAAAAAAAAGATAAATTTAAGATTGCAAATATGTTTCGAAATGTTCGTTTATTACAATTTTGTATTTAATACTACTTCTGACTTTTTACAGGGCCATCATTTCTTTCCTGTAAAAAAGTTAAACATAGCGACCAGGATACGATAGCCGGTAATTTTGTCCACGATGGTTTTTGCAGATTCTACGCGATCAGATTCTTGGGAATGGAATCCATTCCATTTTATCAAGATACCCTGACGGGAAAATGTCTTTCTTATGTTTTATGGAAGTGGATTTATTGATAAGCTTTCTCGTGAAGTGATTGTGGGTAAGTGGTATAGAATCTGAATCTGAAATCATTTATGTGGTTAACGGATCTCATTCAAAAGATCTGGGTGCCGTTCCAAGATCTTCAGGAATTTGATAAAAAAAGCAGGTGGGCGTGTTTTTCCGGTTTCATATCGTGAGAATGCAATCTTACCCATACCCAATCGTAACGCAAAATCTTTTTGGGTAAGGTTCAGTTTATTTCTGATCCGGCGGATATCAGTCCCCACGTTCTCCTTTGCAGATCGAACAAGGGCCTCCTGGCCTTCAACATATCGCCGGTAACTCATATCATCCCATAAGCCTTCATCGCAATCGGTGCAAAAATGTCCGCTCATGCCGTGCAAGGTCAAGGACTGGCCGTCAAGTTCAAGGGTTTCGTCTATGGTTTTGCGGACCATGTTCGATCCGCATTCCGGACATTTCATAAAGGACCTCACTTCAGTTTAAACTGAATGACAGGTGGACGGCCATCGTTATAGCTTGTGATCTTGATATAAACGACCACACCGGTTTCTGTTTGGCCGTGATACACATCCTGCCATGTTTGATTATCCGCATAGGTGGTCATGGATTTGTAAAAATCTTTCCGTGTGAGATTGATGACAACCTGACGCATCTCGTTTTCCGTCAAACCCAAATGAAGGCCACCGCGTAAGGCTGATATCGTAAACGGTCTTGACGCAGGGTCTCGGACCACGGCTTTAATTTTTTGAAGCTCATAATGCGGTTTTCGTTTTTCCATGATAAAAATAATCAATTTGATAAGTTTTGTCAATATGATAAATTATACCCATAAATGCCACCGCTTTTTTTAAACGAAATTGCTGAAATACGTATAAACTGCCAGTCTGAAATTACATCGTTCACTTAATAACCTCACTTCTGTCTGATCAACGCATCGTTTCACCTTGAGGCCCATCGAAATACATGTGCTCACATTCAAGTATGGTAACGGACATTAGTGGGATCTGGGACGAATGATCAGCATGCGGAGAAAGGGCCAGTTATCCAGGGCCGCTGTTGATGATCCTGTGAAGAGCTCTCTTCATCTCCCGTTCGAACGATTGCCCCTGTTTTGTGGAGGAGTTGCTATAACGCTTTTTCTGGATGTCCGGAAAGGATTCGAAGCATTTTTTGTACAATTCCCCTTCGGGATCAGACATCATGCTCTCGAATTCAAGGGTCATACGAACGTCCTGTTTTTGTTTACGCAGTGCCTCCAGTTTCTCGACCTCTGCCTTCATGATTCCAAGTTCTGCCTTCTCTTTTTCAATCATTTTCTGCTGGTGTGACTTGAAATTGACAGGTTTACTGTATCCCCCCTTCTTCAACGATCCGTAAAACCATGATTGGACATCTTCCTTGATGAATTTTTCTTTTCCGTTATCCACCAGATCGAATTTGGCCCATCGAAGGGAGTTGACAATAACGCCTTCGGAAAGTTTGAACTCTTTGACCCATTTCCGGATTTTGTCATCGGTAAGACCGTTCTCGGACCAGTACGCCAGGTCCGGATCGGAAAGGTCCATCGGCCCAGTAGTAGTTTTATATAATAAACTACTACTATAAGAGCTGGGCACTGTACCACTGGACCTCTGTACCACTGGACCAGTTGACCACTGGATCACTGTACCGGTTTCGTCCAAACCTGATTTTCCAAAAAGTAAAATACATTTTTCTAAATTAACCCTGCATGTGGAACCCTGAGAAATTCCATTATTCACGCTGAAAGGCTTTTCGATATACCCTTTCTTTACAAGCGACACCAGTTTATTCCTTACGTTAGGTGCCGTCATTGTTGGATTTATCAAATCCCCGATCGCAAGACCCTTGTTACTCCGTAATTTGAATGGCCGATTGAAATACACAAAATGAAGAATACGGAATTGGTCCATTGTCAGGTCCCTGGGTTTTTTAGCAGGATCAAAGATTACTCGTTCATTCCTCAGCACTGTACCACTGGACCTGTAGACCTCTGTACCGCTGGACCTCTGTACCTCTTTACTGGTACATGTACCAGTACACAGCTCACTGTACCTCTGTACCACTGTACTGGTACATGCACCAGTACATGTACCACTGGACCTCTGTACCACTGTACCAGTGTCATTTTCACTTTTTTCGTCAGATGTTTTTTCGTCTTTGCATGCACGTTGGGAGACCAACGACAGGAGATCTTTTTCTTTTTGACGGTCCTTATCAGAAAGATTCCTCTGCTCTCGAATCCGATCAGCCAATCCTTTTCGTTTCGTTTTAGGCATGGACCGATCCTATAATTTAAAAAGGGACAAAAATTCCATGGCAAGTTTCCGGTAAGCGGCGGCACCCCGGGAATTCTGATCAAAATCGAATATTGTCTTTTGGGCGAATTCCGATTGCTGGAACGTTGTATTGACCGGAATGACCGTTCTGAAGATCCTGTTTCTTCCGAAACGGTCTTCCGCATCTTCCATGACTGTTTTACTGATGACTGTCCGCCTATCCACCCTGTTGATGAGAAGTTTCAAGAATTTAAGATCAGGGTTCCCATTATTTTGAATCGAATTGATCAGATCGAGGACT
Organism: Pseudomonadota bacterium; assembly: GCA_018818835.1. GTDB lineage: Bacteria > Desulfobacterota > Desulfobacteria > Desulfobacterales > Desulfolunaceae > JAHIRD01. Next base: position 11,819 of record JAHIRD010000055.1, on the reverse strand, counting down.
TTCCGAAGCCCGTCCAACGAATTTGCACTTCCCGCATCCATGGGAACGATACAACAATCTGCGGTGTAAAGCGCATTGGCAACAAAAATGGATAGAGTGGGCGAACAATCGATAAAAATGAAATCATAATTTTCAATCACATACTTACGCACCTGGTTCCTCAGAAACAACAGGCACTCCGGGTATTTTTCAATGATGTCCAAATCAAGACCCGCTGTTTCTTCAACGTTCGGTAACAGATACAGCTTGGTATGTATGGTCGGATAGATGCAATCGATGATATCGGGTTTGTTTTCTTCGCCTGGATTCAATAATTCATAGATGCTTTTTGTGATCCGTATATTACCGGGAATAAGAACCTTGGTGGCATCTCCTTGAGGATCGTTATCGATGACAAGCACCTTTTTCTTTTTGATAGCAAGGGCGGTGCTTAAGTTCAACGCCAGGGACGTTTTCCCCACACCGCCTTTGTGATTTGAAATCGCACATATGACTCCAGCCATAACCCCTCCAGTTTATGGATTTTAATTACGCAAAGAACCCATTTCTACATCAACTATTCTTTCGTCTGCATATTTTTGAAGATCACGCGATCTGTATCGTATTGCCCTGCGTCCTAATACCACATAAGACGGTCCTATACGCATGGTTCTCCAGTTACATAGGGTTTGTTTTTTAAGTCCAAGAAATTCGGCTGCCTCTGATGTTGTTAAATACTGATCACGTGTTGTTGTATTAAGCTGTGAATTCATAAGTCGATCCTTTCAATGTAGTCTTGTGGTTAATGATTTCCATCTGACATAGTCAAATGCTTTTATATATCCATGGAAAGTGTATTTGATTTTGAAAGGGTACAGATGGTTTCTGTTGGAACGACTCAATGAATCATTTAAACATCTAAGGCCCGGAGGTATGTATATACATCAATATGAGACTTTGTACTGATAGGGTATCCTTGAAGGATGAATCGAAAATAAAATGTTTTTTGTGTGGGGAATAGTGTGGGGAATAGGAATTTTAGGCATCAAAAAAGGGGCTCGGTTTTTCAACCTAACCCCTTGATTTTACTGTGGAGGCGGCTTCCGGATTTGAACCGGAGAATAACGGCTTTGCAGGCCGTCGCCTTACCACTTGGCCAAGCCGCCAAAAAAAAATGGAGCGGGAAACGGGATTTGAACCCGCGACGTCAACCTTGGCAAGGTTGCACTCTACCACTGAGTTATTCCCGCTCAATGACGGCACTATAACTATCTTCTCGGGCCGCCTTTGTCAATAAAAAAATTCAAATAAAATTCGAGTTTTCCCCAGGGGAAACATCTCAATGGCCCATGAAACAACAGGAGCTTTTGGCCTATTTTTTCCCGGCTTTGTTCCAGTCGTCCATGAAGGCCTTGATCCCTTTGTCTGTCAATGGGTGGGCAGCCAGCTTGCTCAGCACGTTAAAGGGGATGGTGGCGATGTCTGCCCCGGCCAGGGCCGAATCAAGCACATGAAGGGGATTACGGACACTGGCCACAATCACCTCGGTGGCAAATCCGTAGTTGTCAAATATATCCACAATCTGCTCAACCAGAGCCATGCCGTCCTGGGAAAGATCGTCCAGGCGGCCCACAAAGGGGCTCACATAGGTGGCACCGGCTTTGGCCGCCATCAGCGCCTGCACGGGTGAAAAAACCAGTGTCACGTTGGTTTTGATGCCCTCATCGCTGAGGGTCCGGGTGGCTTTGAGGCCATCCAGTGTCATGGGGATCTTGACCACGATATTTTTATGGATCTTGACGAGTTCACGGGCTTCCCTGACCATGCCCTCGGTGTCCAGACTGATCACCTCCGCACTGATGGGGCCATCCACAATGGCACAGATCTCCCGGATGATGTCCTTGAACTCCCCACCTTCTTTGGCGATGAGGGAGGGGTTGGTGGTCACGCCATCCACCATACCCATGCTGGCCGCTTCCTTGATTTCTTTGATGTTCGCTGTATCGATAAAAAACTTCATGATTTGTTTCCCCTTATTTTACATCTTATTTTTATAGTCATCCCTGCATTTTTCAGAACAAAAATGCAGAGTCTCTCCCTTTACATTCAATGCAAGTCCCTCCCTTTGGGGGAAATACACCCCGCACTGGGGGTCTTTGATCATCACATCACTCTTGTCATCACGACCTTTCGCCAATGGATTATCCGGATTTTGTCTGGCCTGTTGTTCGATCATCCAGTTTTTAACGGTTCGGTAAACCAGATAAATAACCAGTATCAGAATGAGATTTTTAATCATTTTTTTCTCCCTTGGTTATGGTAATGGGGACAACCCCTTGGTGATTAACATTAAGGTCCATCAAAAGTTCATGCATGGTTCTTTTAAGGACAGGGTGCATCCTATCCATGGCAATATCACACAGGGGAACCATGACAAAGGCCCTCTGATGCATGCGTTCATGGGGAATCGTCAGCTCTTGGGACTTCATGATTCTGTCATCATACAAAAGGATATCCAGATCAATGACCCGTGGGCCGAAGCGCACTGTTTTTTCCCGTGTGCCCAGATCTGCCTGAACCTGTTTGAGCTTTTCCAAAAGGTCCAAGGGTTCAAGGCTGGTTTCCATGCCCACCGCCCCATTGACAAACCAGTCCTGGTCCAGATAATCCATGGGTTCGGTCCGATATAAGGATGAACGGCTAAGGATCCGGGCAATTCCCCTGGCCTCGATTTCGGATAGAGCCCGGGTACAATTCAAGACCTTGTTGCCCAGGTTGGACCCGATGGACAGATAAGCCAGGTGTTTGTCCATGCCTAACTGTCCCCTTTGTCCACAACAGGGACGTTGAACCTGATCAGCCGGGAATCTTTGCTCCAGGCCTGGTAAGACGTATGGGCCATGACCTTGTAAATATAATGTTTTCCCCGTGACACGGTCTCCCGATATTCGGTGACGGACGGTCCCAGACTCGTCACCCGCTCAAACAAAATGGGACATCCTGCACAGGGTTCGTCGCCAAGGTCCGTCACAGAACGCATGACAACATATCCGGCCAGGGCGTCGGCCCCATTCCCCTTGGGTGCCGACCATGACAGGGTCATCTGATCCCCTATGATATCATGTCTCAGATCGGCCACTGGGGGAAGTGCCGGTGCTCCGGGAGGAACAGGCGGGCCTTTGCGTCCACACGCCCCATGGAACAGACAGGTCAGGGCCACCATAAACCCGATAAGGGCGTGTAAGTATCGATTCGTTTTATTCATTCCAGTCGTGTCCCATGGGCTATCCATCTAAATTCAACTCTTTCAGAGCCGCAGAAATGGCATCCCTGACGCAGGGGCTGGCCGTTCCACCGTAAGACATGCGGCGGTCAATGATTCCCTGGGTGGTCAGATAGGCGAACACATCATCTTTGATAAGGGGTGAAAACTCTTTTAACTCGTCAAGGCTGAGATCATGAAGTTCTTTTTTCCGGTCAAGGGCAAAGGCCACGGCCCGTCCCACAACACTGTGGGCATCCCTGAAGGGAAGCCCCCGGCTGGCCAGATAATCAGCCAGGTCTGTGGCGTTGATAAATCCGGTTTCCGTGGCTGAGGCCATTTTCTTTTCGTTAAAGGTGATATTCGGCATCATGCGGATGTAAATATCCAGACAGGCAACAAGGGTATCCACCGTATCAAACAAGGGGGGTTTGTCTTCCTGCATATCCCGATTGTAAGCCATGGGCAGTGATTTCATCAGGGTTAAGGCCGCCATGAGATTGCCATAGACCCGCCCTGTTTTACCCCGGACAAGTTCGGGAATGTCCGGGTTCTTTTTCTGGGGCATAATGCTGCTACCTGTGGTAAAGGCATCGGAGATCACGATAAAGCCGAATTCCGAGGAAGACCAGAGGATCAATTCTTCGGAAAGCCGTGAAAAATGCATCATGCAGATGCTGGCAGCAGACAGAAATTCAATGATAAAGTCACGGTCTGACACCGAGTCCATGCTGTTGGCCGAAACCTTTGAAAAGCCAAGTTGTCGGGCCGTGTCATGGCGATCAATGGGATAGGTGGTCCCGGCCAGGGCCGCACTGCCCAGGGGCATCACGTCGATTCGTTTCAACCCGTCTTCAAATCGTTCCTTGTCCCGTTTGAACATCTCATAATACGCCATGAGATGGTGGGATAAAAGAACTGGCTGGGCCCGCTGCAGATGGGTATAACCGGCCATGACCCGATCCTGATAGGTCTGGGCAAGTCCCACAAGGATTTTCTGGAGTTCGGTCAGGGCCTGGATCACATCCAGGCTGACTTCCTTGAGATACATGCGGATATCAAGGGCCACCTGGTCATTCCGGCTCCGGGCCGTGTGGAGTTTTTTTGCCACCTCCCCCAGGTCATGGGTCAAGGCGGACTCGATGTGCATATGGATATCTTCCAGGCTGTCTTTGTATTCAAAACAGCCTGACTCAATATCACTTTTTATCTTTTCAAGGCCACGGACCATGGTGTCCGCTTCATCCTCACGGATAATCCCCTGTTTGGCCAGCATCCTGCAATGGGCAATACTTCCGATGATATCGTGTTTGTAAAGTCGTTTATCCACAAAAATAGAGGAGGTGAACACTTCCACCGCCTTATCTGTACCCTCCTGAAAACGACCGTCCCAGGGTTTTTCCGACATATCTTTCTCCGTTTTTTCCATACTCTTGTCAATGCCTCCGGCGGCCCTCCCGGGGGGCCGGATTTAAAAAATCCGGACAAACAGGTTATGTATATTTAAAGCTATATAACTAATATTGCCTACCGAAAGCAGCTTTTTTACGGCTCAGTTTATTTAAAATTCATAATTTGTTTTAACTCTTCCGGTCTAAATATGAATATTCCATCTAAATACCAAAGCTCTATCATTATAGAGCACAGCATTATAGAGCACAGCATTCCGTACCCACACAAAATTTGTTTGTCAAACTTTTCAAAAGTTTGGCCCCCGGCAGGGCCGCCAGAGGCATTCATATATCTGATGTCTTCCGATAAAATTTCCCCGACCATTTGACGACTTCATGATCGTCAGGAACAATGGTAGGTTGTGGTTCAGGCCACGTGTCCGGCATAGCCTTGGCGACGACTGAAGGCCGCAGGGTTTTTGAAACCGGAGAACGCCGGCATGGGCCGCAAGATGCCATTGTGGCCAACCTTTAATTCTTTTTATTCATGGTATTCAATATGCGCAACCGCAAGGCGTTCAGACGAATGAAGCCTTCTGCGTCCTTTTGCCTGTAGATGCTCTTGTCATCTTCAAAGGTGGCGTGGGCTGCGCTGTAAAGGGAGCGTTCGGAACGGCGTCCCAGCACATATGCGTTGCCTTTGTAAAGTTTCAGGCGCACATCACCGCTGACGTTTTCCTGGGTCTGATCCACCATGTTCTGCAGTAGTTTCATTTCAGGAGAAAACCAGAATCCGTAGTAAACCAGTTCTGCATAGCGGGGAATCAGGGAGTCACGCAAATGGGCCACTTCCCTGTCCAGGGTGATGGTCTCCATGGTCATATGGGCCAGGCGCAGGAGGGTGCCCCCAGGCGTTTCATAAACACCCCGGGATTTCATGCCCACAAAACGGTTTTCCACCAGATCAATCCTGCCGATGCCGTGTTTCCCGCCCAGACTGTTCAATTCCTTGAAAAGAACGGCCGGAGACATGCTCTTGCCGTTGATGGCCACGGGATTTCCTTGAACAAAGCTGATCTCGACTTCCTCGGCTTTATCCGGGGCCGACTCAGGCTTGACACTCATGGTGTACATGTCATCGGTGGCCGGGTTCCAGGGATCTTCCAAAACGCCGCCCTCATAGCTGATATGCAGCATGTTTCGGTCTGTGCTGTAGGGCTTGGCCGGGGTCTGGGGCACAGGAATGCCGTGTTTTTTGGCAAACTCCATCAGAACGGTCCTGGAATTCAAGTCCCATTCCCGCCAGGGCGCAATGATCTTGATTTCAGGGTCAATGGCATAATAGCTGAGTTCAAAGCGCACCTGGTCGTTTCCCTTACCTGTGGCACCGTGGCTCACGGCATCGGCACCTTCGATTCGGGCAATTTCCATCTGACGTTTGGCAATGAGGGGACGGGCAATGGACGTCCCCAGAAGATACTGACCCTCATAAATGGCATTGGCCCGAAAGGCGGGAAAAACAAAGTCACGGATAAACTCTTCCCTCAGGTCATCAATGTAAGCCTTGACAGCCCCGGTTTTAAGGGCTTTGGCTTCCAGGCCATCCAGTTCCTCTTCCTGGCCCAGGTCAGCGGAGAACGTCACCACCTCACAGCCATAGGTTTCAATGAGCCATTTCAATATCACCGAGGTATCCAGCCCCCCCGAATAGGCAAGCACGACTTTTTTTATATTCGACATGATGATCCCCTTGTCTTTATGATCTTTCTTATATTCGTATCAATGGTTTTTATGTTTCAATATCAGTGTTTCCAGGATAGCCTTGTGCATATGGAGCTTGTTTTCAGCCTGGTCCCAGACAATGGAATGCCGTCCTTCAATCACATCATGGGTGATTTCCTCATCCCGATGGGCCGGAAGACAATGCATCACGCACACATCCTTTTTGGCCGCATCAAGAAGTTTTGCATTGACCTGATAAGGCCTGAACAAGGCCATGCGGGCTTCCAGTTCGTCTTCCTGGCCCATGCTGGCCCAGACATCAGTATACACAACATCCGCGTCAGCAACCGCGTCAACCGGGTCGGGAGTCACACGGATGATCCCGGTGTTCCGTGCCCAGGCCCGATCCAGGATATCCGTGTCGGGCGTATAGCCTTCGGGACAGGACAGCACAAGTTCAAATCCCAGAACCGAGGCAGCATTGATCCAGGAATGGGCCACATTGTTCCCGTCCCCGATCCAGGCGATTTTCAGCCCCTGGTAGCCGCCCTTGTATTCAATGACGGTCATCAGATCACTCAGGATCTGACAGGGATGGGACTGATCGCTCAGGGCATTGATCACGGGAATGGTGCATTGTCCGGCATAATCTTCGATCAACTTCTGGGAATAGGTTCTTACCACCAGACAATCAATATAACGGGACAGAACCCTTGCCGTGTCTTCCACAGGTTCATTTCTTGAAATCTGAGTATCACCTGAATTCATAAAAATAGGTGTTCCGGCAAGCTGAATGGTTGCCGCTTCAAATGAAATTCTGGTGCGGGTGGATGGCTTGTCAAAAATCATCCCCACGGACTTTCCGGCCAGGGACTGATCAAATATTCCCTGTTTATGTCTTTTTTTCAGTTCGATGGCCCGATTGAACAGATAATCAAAATCATCTGTTTCAAGGTCAAATAAAGACAGCAGATCTTTTTTCACAACACTCTCCTTTTTGTTTTACCCAGAGACAGGGAAGGACCCTGACTCATCGCATGCTCTCGTCTTAAAGGGCCAACACAGAGTCAAGACAGGCCACAAGGGCATCAATATCTTTGGGTGTCACAATCAAAGGGGGGATGAAACGCAAAACGTTTCCCTGGACACAATTGATCAGAAACCCTTTTTCAAAACAGGCCTGAACCATGGGCGCACCCTCTGATTTAAGTTTCATGCCCAGCAGCAGTCCCCTGCCCCGGACATCGTCCACCACCTTATGTTTTTCCTTCAGGATTTCAAGTTTTTTCTTGAAATAAACCCCTGTTTCACGACAGTGATCACAGATCTTTTCCCGCTCAAATGTCCGGAGTACTTCAAGGGCTCCGGCTGCAACAAGGGGTGTTCCGCCAAAGGTGGAGGCATGGCTTCCGGTGACAAAGGCTTTCATGACACTGTCTTTGGCCAGCATGGCTCCGATGGGAAGCCCGTTGCCCAAGGCTTTGGCCAGGGTCATGATATCGGGAATCACATTCTCATGTTCATAGGCAAAAAGAGTGCCGGTTCGCCCCATACCGGTCTGTATTTCATCGAAAATCAGCAAGGCCCCATGGGCATCACACAAATCCCGAACCTTTTTCAAATACCCTGAATCCGGGCAACAGATCCCTCCTTCACCCTGGATGGGTTCCAGCATCACGGCACACACCGTATCATCCATCTTATGTTTAAGGGCAGGAAAATCATTATAAGGCACATAATCAAATCCGGGTAAAACCGGAGCGAAACCTTCCTTGATCTTATCCTGGCCCGTGGCCGTGAGGGTGGCCATGGTCCGTCCGTGAAACGACTGGGTCATGGTGATAATCTTATGGCGGCCCGTGATACCCTTGCCTGAAAAATACTTACGAGCCAACTTGATGGCCGCTTCATTGGCTTCGGCCCCGCTGTTACCGAAAAAAACTTTGTCTGCAAAGCTTTTTTCAACCAGGACAGCCGCAAGATCAGCCTGGGGCTGGGTATAATAAAGATTGGAGACATGGACCAGACGCCGGGCCTGGTTTGCCAGGGCCTGTGCCACGCCTTCATGGGCATGACCCAGATTGCACACGGCGATACCCGCCACAAAATCCTTATAGGCCTTGCCCTCGGTGTCCCAGAGGGTCATCCCTTCACCTCGGTCAAACACCACCTTGTACCGGCCATAAGTGTTGGCGATACAGCTGTCAGTCTGTGTGATGATTTTATCTTTTTTCATAAGAGTACTTCCGTTCCAATCCCTTCGTTGGTGAATAGTTCAAGAATCAGGGAATGTCGTTTTTTTCCATTGATAATGTGAACCTTCTCGACGCCCTTTTCAAGGGCGCCCAAGGCGCATTCAATTTTGGGAATCATACCGCCTGTTATGCTCTGATCATCGATCATGGACTTTATGGTTTTGGCAGGTATGGAAGAAATCAGTTTTTTATCCTTGCCCAGCACACCATCCACATCCGTCAAAAGAATCAGACGGGAGGCACCCAGGGCCTTGGCCACTTCCGATGCCACAAGATCCGCGTTGATATTATAGGTTTCGCCCTCTTCCCCCACACCCACAGGGGCGATGACAGGGATAAACCCTTGACCGGCCAGGGCATGGATCAGTTCCGGATTGATCCGGGTCACCTCTCCCACATGGCCCGGATCGATGATTTCCGGCGGAGAATCCTTGTCTTCCTGGTGTACGATTTTCATTTTTTTGGCCATGATCAGGTCACCGTCCTTACCGCTCAAGCCCACGGCCTTGCCGCCTTGCCTGTTGATCTGGGCCACAATGGATTTGTTCACCTTACCGCCCAGGACCATCTCCACCACATCCATGGTTTCCTCATCGGTCATGCGCATGCCACGGACAAAACGCGAGGTGATACCCATTTTTTCAAGGACCTTATTGATCTGGGGTCCGCCGCCGTGAACAACCACCGTATTCACGCCTATAAATTTCAGCAAGGTGATATCACGGGCAAAATCCTCTTTGAGCTGCTCGTCCACCATGGCATGGCCGCCGTATTTCACCACTATGGTTTTTCTTGCAAAACGGCGGATATAGGGAAGAGACTCAATTAAAATATCAGCAACACTGGCATCCATTAGTCTTCTCTCTTTCTTAAAGTATATACCGGCTCAAATCTTCGTCTTCAACCACATCCCTGAGCTTATCCTTGACAAAGTTCCCGTTGATCACCACTTTTTTTTCAGGAAGATCAGGGGCATTGAAAAGAATATTCTCAAGGAGGTATTCCATCAGGGTATGCAGCCGTCTTGCCCCGATATTCTCGGTTCGTGAGTTCACATCCTCAGCAATCTTAGCAATCTCCGAAACAGCGCTGTCTTCGAACACCAGCTCAATGCCGTCGGTTCTCAAAAGAGCCATATACTGAAGGAGCAAGGCGTTCCGGGGTTCGGTCAGAATCCTTACAAAATCCTTTTCTCCCAGGGAGTCCAGTTCAACCCGAATGGGAAAACGCCCCTGGAGTTCGGGAATCAGATCCGAGGGTTTGCTCATGTGAAAGGCCCCGGAGGCAATAAAAAGAATGTGGTCGGTTTTCACGGTCCCGTATTTGGTGGGAACGGCGCTTCCCTCCACAATGGGCAAAAGATCCCGCTGGACCCCTTCCCTTGACACGTCAGGCCCTGCGCCTTTCTGGCTGACGGCCACTTTGTCGATTTCATCGATGAAAATGATGCCTGACTGCTCCACGGCTTCAACGGCCCGTTTGACTACCGTGTCCATGTCCACCAGATTCTGTGCTTCCTGCTGGGTAAGAATGACCAGGGCTTCTTCCACCGTGGCGTTTCGTTTCTTGGTGTTTTTAGGCATAATATTCCCCATCATCTCACGGATATTCATGCCGATATCTTCCATACCCATATTGGAAAAAATCTCAACCATGGGACCCTGCTGTTCCACCAGGTCAATGGTCACAATCCGGCTGTTCAGTTTTCCATCCTTGAGCATCTTCCTCAATTTTTCCCGGGTTCCCCCCGGGGCTTCAGAGTCCGCTTCCGAATCAGGATCATCTTCCAGGACATCCATGGGGGTGGGTTTGGCAGGATTCTTGGGCAAAAGAAGATCCAGCACCCGTTCTTCTGCCATCCTGGCTGCCTTGTCCATCACCTCTTCCTGCTCCCGCTCCTTCATCCGGTGTACGGTGAGTTCCACCAGATCACGGATCATGGATTCCACATCACGACCCACATAACCCACCTCGGTGAATTTTGAGGCTTCCACCTTAAAAAAAGGTGAATCGGTGAGATTGGCAAGCCGCCGTGAGATTTCTGTCTTTCCCACGCCCGTAGGGCCGATCATAATAATATTCTTCGGGGCGATCTCATCTCTCAGGTCATCATCCACCTGGCGCCTGCGCCACCTGTTCCTGAGGGCGATGGCCACCGAGCGTTTGGCCTTGTCCTGACCAATGATATATTTGTCAAGCTCTCTTACAATCTCAACGGGTTTTAAATCAATCATATCCCTATCCTGTCTATAAATGCCCTTAAAGTTGAGGAACTCGTAAAAGTCGGCAGATGGCTATGGAAAAAGGTCCATAGGCAAGGCATAGTGTTTGTCTGGACATGAAGGCATACTTGATGCGTATGTCGAATGTCCGGCTAAACACTATAACGCCGCATATGGGACTTTTTTCGACGCCATCAAAGTTCCTCAATGGTTATTGAATCATTTGTATAAATACACAATGACGCCGCAATGGTCATGGTTTCAAGGGCAATGGCCCTGGCGTCAAGGTCACTGTGTTTGACAAGGGCCATGGCTGCGGCCTGGGCAGCCACGCTGCCGGAACCGATACTGATCACCCCTTCGTCCGGCTCAATCACATCCCCGTTGCCCGAAATCAGAAAAATCCGGGTTTCGTCCACAGCGATCATCATGGCCTCAAGACGCCTTAAGAATTTATCCGTCCGCCAGTCCTTGGCAAGCTCCACCGCCGCCCGGGTCAAATTCCCATTGCAGCGTTCCAGTTTCTCCTCCAGCTTTTCAGACAGATTCAAAGCATCGGCCGTGGCGCCGGCAAACCCCACCACAATCTTGTCATGGTAAATCCGCCTGACCTTACGTGCCTTGTGTTTGGTCACCGTTTGGCCCAGAGTCACCTGACCGTCTCCGGCCACCACCGTTTTCCCCCTATGCCGCAAAGCAATGATCGTTGTTCCATGAAATTGATTCATATCTCACTCTATATCCTATTTAGTGTCCGTCCACTCACGTCCACTCAAGTCCACCAAGTCCACTCAAGCCCCTACTTCCGAGGATGCGCCTTATCGTAAACCTTCATCAACCTGTCAATGGTCACATGGGTATATTTCTGTGTTGTTGACAGGCTTTCATGACCCAGAATTTCCTGGACACCCCTTAGATCCGCCCCAGCATCCAGCATATGGGTGGCAAAGGTGTGGCGAACCGCATGGGGAAATATCGGAACCCCGAT
>JAHIRD010000054.1 GCA_018818835.1 Pseudomonadota bacterium | reverse complement strand
ATTTCATCCTCCCTGACCCAACACCATGGATTCCGGGTCGGCTTCACATTCCCGTCTGAAGGGCCCGGATGCGTCTATAGACGATTTAAACGTCGGAAACAGAAGAAGCCCCGCCCGGAATGACATAGCTAAGGGTGAGACCTTGCCATTCCTGTGTCTTGACATAGACGATAGTACCCGTGAATAAATACGATATTTTTGTTCAGAAGCCTGATGGATGTGCCTTGATGGGATAAAAGGTTCTCCTCATCCATACGTTTATTGACATTGTGGTATCACATTGGTACTATTGTTCTATGGCACGGAAAATCAGACAACTTATTAGGGATCTTGAAAACGCAGGTTTTATAAATCGTGGTGGAAAAGGGAGCCACCGTAATTATATTCATCCCAAAGGAATTGGGATTACAATTTCCGGTAAACTCGGGGATGACGCAAAATTATATCAAGAAAAAGAAGTTGAAACGAAAATTAAGAGGTCAAAACAATGAAAAAACAAGACCATTATCTAAAAATTGTAGAATGGTCGGATGACGACCAGTGCTATATTGGTTCAATTCCTGGTTGGATCGGGAAATGTTGTCATGGTGACAATGAAGAAGACGTCTACCATGAACTGTGTCAAATCCTTGAAGAGTGGGTTGAAATTTATAAAGAAGATAATATCCCTTTACCTTCGAGTATTACCGCAAAGACATTTTCTGGTAAATTCCAACTGCGAATTGACAGCGATTTACATAAAGCGCTTACAATCAGGGCAATACAAGCCAATGAAAGTTTAAATAATTTTTGTGGGAAAGTATTAAGAAAATCAATTTTATCGTCTGGGATTACAGGTGAGTGAGGATGAATCGATAAATTTAAGAGGTGTGTTAAGCATGCCATCAGGAAATCCATTTCCCGATGGCATGGGGTTTAATTTGTGACTTTGGATAGTTTGAGAGTGGTGTGGGTTTTATCCTTCCAGGGCCAGATCATGGCCAGAATTTTACAATCATCGAATTCTTTGTAATACAGGGTCTGACCGACTCGGATGCCGCCGAACGTGCGGGTGATGGTGGTGAGATTCTCATCGGGTTTTTTCCAGCGGGATTTTAAGGGTGGCCCCAGGATTCCTGACAGGGCGCGATCCCACTTTTTCAAGTCTTTATTGAAGAAAACGAGTTCACTGTACTTGTCTGTCTTTTTACGTATCTTTGATATGTTCAGAGTGTTGAGCTTGTTTTCTATCCTTTCCAACATGGTTTCCTCCTGATTGATGGGGTTTTAAAATCAGAGTGGAAATAATTCTCTGATCCGGCGGGAGAAAGGCTTGATTGCAAAGAGCATGGAGGCAGGTCAGATGAAATGATCGTATCAGCCAGATGAATATATTACGATCAGTAGAATATGGGCTGGGAAAAAGCCACTTCAATAATATAACTGATTTAACCCTACCATGAAGATGGTTTTTTTTTCAAGGTTCATGTTTTTGGATAGAACATATAAGTCCTATACGTCCCATTTGTCGTATATCTTTATTTGGTGTTGCATGGTTTATGCGCAACGATTTACGTTGTAACCCTGCAGGAGTGACCTCCGAGGGTCTAACAGGCAAAAAGGGGCTTGTCGCTTTCAGGGATCAGGCCTTTCTGGCGGGCCAGATTAAAAAAATGTTCAACGGCCCGCTGGCCTTCCTGCCCGAGATTAACTGTGAAATCATTGACATACAATTGAATGTGCTGATCAATCACATCATCGGCCAGCTCCTGGGCGTGGGTTTTTACATAGTCTTTTGACGCATTCGGATTTCGGAAGGCATGGGTCACACTTTCCGATATGGATTGTTCGATGGTTCGGATGGTCTTAAGCGGAAGGTCTCGTCTTACGGCAATGCCGCCCAGGGGAATGGGCAGAGAGGTTTTCGTTTCCCACCAGGCACCCAGATCCACCACCTGGGTCAGGCCATGTGACCCATAGGTGAATCGTCCCTCATGAATAATGACGCCAAAATCAACGTCCCCCCTTGCAACCGCAGGCATGATCTGATCAAACACCATGGGAGAAACCCTTGGCGTGTGGCCCAGATACAGCCCAAGGAGGAGATTGGCCGTGGTCTGAAGACCGGGAACTGCGATGGTGCTTTGACTGATTTTGCTGAAATCCTGTCCGGGTCGGGCAATGACAAGGGGGCCGCAGCCTCTGCCTAAGGCCGCTCCACTTCGAAGAAGGCCATAGGTGTCCTGGAGGTGACCCAGGGCTGCAAAGGACAGTTTTGTGATATGGTATTGCCCTTTGGCCGCGCTCTGGTTCAGGCTTTCCACATCATCAAGGGAAATCGTGTAGGTCAGGTCTTTAAGGGGAATCTCTCCTTTTGCCAGGGCATGGAACAGAAAGGTGTCATTGGGACAGGTGGAATAGGCTAAGGATAAGGGGTGAACTGTATGCATGCGTTATCTCAACTCACTGATATGTTTAATTAAAAAAGAAACAGCCAGGGAGCACCGCTCAAAGGCAAGGGGCAGGTCCCACAGGGTTTTATCCCGTTTGCCCACCCGGTTGCTGGCAGAACGGATCTCCAGAAAAGGGATGTGATAATGGTGGGCAACGTGGGCTGCGGCCGACCCTTCCATGGACTCCATAAGAGGAGAATACGCCGTGTAAAGTTTTTCTGCCCCAAGATCCGATGACGTGATGGTTGACACGGTGATAAAGCAACCCTTCTGAATCCGGATATCTTGTTTGGCAAAGGCCCTGGAAAGAATTCCAAGGGCGTTCTCCCCAAGGGTGTGATTGAGGGGGTAATGGCCTGTGATGTCACCCAAGGCGGTTTCAAGAATTGAAAAGGGCAGGGGCTCGGGACAGGCCGTATTGTCAGACTCGATCCCCAGGTGAATGTCGGTTTCACTGTCTGCAACGCCGATATCTCCCATGGTCATGCCGGATTCTTTGAAAAACCCCGCGCACCCCGTATGGATAATCAGGCAGGGCTTGACCTGTTCAATCACGGCTGTCATGGCCTGGGCCGTGTTGACCAGACCAGGGCCTGTGATTAAGGCACCCACATCACAACCAAAAAGAGTGCCGCGCACAAACGGCCGCTTGCCAATGACCGTTGGTGTGGATCTGGGAATCATCGAAATGAAAGGAGCCAGTTCACCCTCAACCGAAGCTGTTATAAGCACATCCAGATGATCAGCCACGGATGACCCCCTGACACAGCATATCCACGATGCTGTTTATCCAGCTGTTGACGGTCTCCTGGTCCCCATGGAAAATATCGGTTCCCTGGGCAGCATGGGGCGTGGTTCTGGAAAGGAGAAACCGGTCCATGATCGCATCGATGACAAAACCTGCTTTGGCAATATCGGTGTGCTGCCTTAATTCCCCCCTGTCGCAGGCGTTCTCAAGAAAGGACCCGATATAGTCCAGGCTATAGGTCCGCAGAGCCTGAAGAAGTTCGTTGCGCATGGGCATGGACCAGTCGTTTTGCAAAGTGACGTAGAGTTTGTAAACATCCGGATGATTTTCGATAAAGTGTACGCCTTCGCCCAGAGTTAATTTCAATCTTACAGAAAGGGGTTGATCCATGCTCTGATCCCTGATGGCCCTCAGATTCTGTTTGACCATGTCCATGGAGCTTGCAAAGACATAAAGGAACAGAGCTTCTTTATCTTTAAAATATTGGTAAATTGACCCTTTTGAAATGCCCAGATGCTTGACCATGACGTTGATGCTGGCGCCCTGGTAACCTTTTTCCCCGAATTCCTTCAGGGCAGCGCCCATGATTTTTTCCTGTTTGGACAGGGGTAGATTTTCAAATGTTTTTAGAGGCTTCACGATAAGCCTGTTCCTTGACGTATCAATTCATGTTGCGGATGGCGGTCAAGGCAAGATAATAACCCTGAACACCCAAGCCTGCAATCTGTCCTGTGGCCACCCCGGATACCATGGAATGGTGGCGGAATTCTTCCCGTTTGTAAATATTGGAAAGATGGACTTCGATCACCGGAATTTTGTGAAGAAGTAAGGCATCACGGATGGCCACACTGGTATGGGTATACGCCGCAGGATTGATCACAAGGCCATCCACGTGCCCCATGGCCTCCTGGATTTTTTCAACCAGAGCACCCTCGTAATTGGACTGGAAACATTCAAGGGTGATGGCCATATCCTTAGCAAAGGCAACCAGCCGTTTGGATATATCCTCAAGGGTGTCGCTGCCGTACAGCTCAGGTTCTCTTTTCCCCAGCATGTTCAGATTGGGGCCGTTGATGACAAGAACCTTCAAAGGTTTGTGGGACGGCTTCATAATTAAATGCTCCTTTAAAATAGTCATGGCTCATGACGTCAGCCATCTGTCGAAATTCAGACGTTCATCACGGTTGATGCCGACTTTTTACGAGTCAAGCAAGAAACTTAAGGACGGTTAAATCGATGCTTTGTTTTCGATTTTAGACCTGAAATCTTGGATAGTCTCATGGTAATCCGGACTTCCGAAAATGGCCGAACCCGCCACAAAGGAATCCACACCCGCCTCGGCGATTTCCGTGATGGTGTTTCTGCTCACACCCCCATCAATCTGAATCAGGGTGGAAAGACCACGAACGGTTATGATCTGCTTCAATGTCCGGATTTTATCCAGGCTGTTGGGGATGAATTTCTGCCCTCCAAAACCGGGGTTAACGCTCATGATAAGGACAAAATCAAGATCTTCCAGGACCCATTCAATGGCTGACAAAGGCGTTGCCGGATTCAATGCCACACCCGCACGGACATTGGATTCCTTGATCAGATTGATGGTCCGGTTCAGGTGTGTGCAGGCTTCGGCATGGACCGAAATCAAATCTGCCCCGGCCCTGATAAATTCCGGGATCATCAGATCCGGTTTTTCGATCATCAGATGGACATCCAGGTCAAGATCACAGGATGCCTTCGCTGCCTCGACAATGATGGGCCCATAGGTGATGTTGGGCACAAAATGACCGTCCATCACATCAATATGAATCCAGTCGGCCCCGGCCTTTTCAACGGCCTTGATTTCCTCACCCAGTTTTGAAAAATCAGCAGAAAGAATGGATGGTGCAATATATTTCATCGGATTTCCTTTTATGTTCAAGGCGGATGCTCAGCCTGTTTTTAATCAAAAAATGCGGTTTGGACCAGGGCATCATCTTCGTAAAGAAATACAGTGGCCTCGCTGTTAACCGGAACCATAACCCATATTTCCTCCCCTGGCCGTGCTACATCGTTGTATACTTCATAAATGCTTCCTGAGCAACTCATCTGTGCCCGGACATGTTTTTTTAAAAAACCGTAATCCAATGTGTATCTGAACAGACGGGAGCCGGCATCCGCTTCATAAACACGGCTTGCTCCTTTTCCCGGTTTCCTGTTGATATAAAGGTTGACCATGCTGCCTTCCAGCACCCGCGAACCAGCCAGGGGTTCCTGGGTCGTAATGGTGTTCAAGACAGCTTTTTTTTCTGAGACGCTGGTGATTTTGCCCACCTTTAACTGGTTTTGCTCTAAATAGGAGACGGCCTCATCAATACTCATGCCCGAAAGGTTTGCCATCAGATAGTCCCCGGGCCGTTTGCCCAGGCTGATCAAAAGGTTGACCGAACTTCCCCGCTGGCATTCTTCCCCTTGTTCCGGGTACTGGCTGATGATGATATTTTTCTGAATCTCATCATGATAAACATAGGAAGACATCCCCCCCTTGAATCCGTTGTCAAAAAGGATACGTTCAGCATCCGGGACCGTTTGACGGACCAGGGCCGGAACAAATACACGCATGGTTCCTTTTGAAAAAACAATACGCACATCCCGGTCCTTTTTGATGATGGTGCCGGGTTCTGGGTCCTGGAAAATTACGTAGTTTCTTGGAATCAACGACGAATATTCCGAACCGCTGACCTTGGTGTTAAGACTCAAGGCACTGAGAATTTCAAGGGCCTGGACCACTTCTTTTCCCACAAGCTCAGGAACCACAACACTGTCCTCGTTCCGGATGAAATAAGTCAGGACCAGGTATGCTGAAATACCTGTTATAAAAAGAAATGCGAAAAAAAGAACCGCTGATTTTAGGATTTTTTTGATCATAATCCCACAAGTATATCAAAAAAAAACCGAATGCAAATGGCTTTTTAAATTTATTTCCAAGGGGAAGAAGAGAGGTTTAAGGCTCAGGTAGTACACCAGATTGCGTCTCTATATGATGAGGGATCTAATATTAAGGGGTTGATGGGACTTATGGGACATATGGTGCTTTCACTTGCCTGGGGTGTCTTGCTATTCGGTTTATTCCCACAGAGGTTGGGAATTCATAAGTCCCATGAGTCCCATAGGTCTCATAATTTTTTATAGGATGGTTCCGGAACCCTGCCAGTGTCATTTGGCAGAGGAGATAAATGTTTCGATAAGATCGTTATCCTTGAAATTCATACTTAGGATCAGGAAATCCGGCTTGATGGATTCCGGAAATACAATCAATTCTGTTTTGATTGACATATCAGGGTCTTTAAGGTCCGTTCGATAAATTGTAAGGCCTTTGCCCTTATAAATCTTTACGTCAGACACACGCTGAAACATAATGCCTTTTCGATGCACAATCCATGCAAAACCGGTTGATGCATAGGTGTCTTTGGCCAGATCATCCGGAGTCAGTGTGAAAAGCTTGTTATAAAAATCCTCAGTGGATGTGAAGGCAGAACAAAAATCTTTGTTGTTTTTTTCAGATTCATCAGAACAGCCCATGCGCTGATCCTTTTCTCTGTTGATCATAATGGCTTGGTTGTTTTTCGAACGAATCACAAGGCGTGATGGCGATTTTTTGTCAACCTGATCAACATATTTTTTGGGAAACAAAGCAGAAATTCCAAAACAATCAATGGACGTTGTATCTTTAGGCGCTTGATTCAGATGGCTGATCGCCACGATATCCGCTTTGTAAGAATACTCAGGATATGGGAACTGAAAGGGGTTAAAACGATACGCCTCAAATGCTTTCTCGTCTTCACCCATTGAATGACCGGCTCCCAAAACAATGCATAACACCACGAACATGCCGCAGCATATTATTTTGTATGTTTTCATCATAACCCCATCAATTTCATTTCAACATCTCGTTTTAGCTGACCCGATGAAGAAATACATATTTTAAACAATTGACCCTTATTCGTGGCATATCTATTTTTAAAAACGTTATAGACATATATAACAATCCAACCCAGTCCCGGTCGCGAACTACTGGGCTTTGGAACAAAACTCATGGCTGAAGAGCACTGCCTGACTTCTGCAAGCATGGTGGCCAAGGCATCAGCAGCTTCAGGATTCCAGTCATTCGGCTGAGTATGTTCCCCGGTCAACATTTCCCATATTTCAGAACATTTTCTTTTATCATCGAATGTCATAAAGTTCCTCACATGATTTAATATTTAAAGATAAATTGAAGAATTTTTCATAAAATATATTTCAAAATACAAAATAAATGTCAATAGAAAAATCATTCAGAAGTTTTCAATAATTATCCTTTAATATCTGTGATATAATGTGAAATATAAAGAATTTGATTATATATTTTTTGATATTTTCATTTGATTATTAATTAACATTATTTCTCTATCTATTATTTTAAATATAACCACATGTAACAGAATATTGTATGCGTTCTCGGAGTCAATCATATACGTTTTAAGGCTCTGTCTTGGTACCTCAGAAAACAGTTTGTCACACTCTGGGAACACATCCAGAATTGAGGCTGGGGGCTAAGATAAAGCAAACACGCCCGTGAATATATACTTGATTTTTTGTTGATATGAGTGGAAACTAAGGCCATCGCTTCTTAACCAAAAAAAGGAGAGTATGTATGAAAACATGCCGTGAATGTGGCCATCAAGTCAGTGACCATGCAATTTCCTGCCCGGGCTGCGGTGCCCCGTACCCTGCAAAGGAAAAATGGGATGGCTGGGGATATGAGTACAAAAGCAAAACAATTCTTTGGGGGCTTCCCCTGGTTCACATCTCGTTCAAATTCCGGCCCAACCGAATGCCGGTTCCAGCCAAAGGCATCCTTGCCATCGGCCAGTTCGCCGCAGGCGTAGTCACCATTTCCCAATTCGGTCTCGGGATTTTCAGCCTTAGTCAGTTTGCCCTGGCCGTTTACGCCATCGCCCAGATCGGAGTCGCTTATTCCCTTATCGCCCAGATCGGATTATACATTAACACTGGCTATGGGCAGGTTGTCCGGCAGATTGGGGCTTTGGTGGCACCTTAGCTGTTGGGGGGTTGATGGGACTTATGGGAGTTATGGGACAAAAATGGGACTTATGGGACAGATGAGACTCATGGGACTTATGGTTTACGTGTTCAATGATTTGGCTGTTAAGTCAGGGTGGTGAGAAGTGGCTTGATATTCTGTTTATCCCCACAGGTCCCATAGGATTTATAGCTTATGTCGCCCTTGTCACATCTTTTACATCTCCCTTCATACATGTGTTACATTTTTTTGATAGATTCCTTCCAAATCACCTATGTATCATTATTTCTTTTCTTCGAAGGAGGGACAAAAAATGGTTCGTTTGTACCAAAGAGGCATTCTTGTAATCTTGGTCGTTTGTTTTCTGACACTGGGATGTGCCACAAAAAATAAAAATATAGAAACAGATACGGATCATCAGGCCTTATTTAATTCCTTGCAGGGTTTGACCGTCCAAAACCTGCAAGGGGAACCTGTTTTACTGGACTCACTCTGGCAGGATCGAAAAGTGGTTCTGGTTTATCTGCGTCACTATGGCTGAATGTTTGCGCGGCAGCAGGCTGTTGCCATGATGGACATCAAAGATGAATTGGATAAAGACAATGTGACATTGATCGCCATTGGGTCCGGCACACCGGAACAGGCAAAATTTTTCATGGAAAAATATAATTTTACCGGAGAAATGTACATGGATCCGGAGCTTACATCCTACAAAGCCTTCAGTCTGGAACGTGGATTCTGGAAAACCCTGGGCCCACGTTCCCTGGTCAAAGGCATGAAAGCCATGGCTCATGGTTTCTTCCAGGGCCTGAATGCCGGTGATCTATGGCAGCAGGGAGGCATTTTTGTCATCGGCCCCGGAAATAACCTTTTGTTTGCCTACCGCAATTCAAAAGCCGGATTTCATGCTAATCCCGATGAGGTTATTGCTGCTTGCCAAATGCCCCAAGACTCTGACATGGACGATTCCGAAATAATCACACCCCTTATGCCATAATACGACATTCGGAAATCATGAGTCCCATAGGTCCTATAGGTCACATAGGACTTATGAGACTCATGGGACTTATGACAGAACGTAATCATTGGCGGTGTTGTGTTTGCTGGTAAGCCTCATAAGGCCCATCTCAGTGTTGGCCATCATGTTCATCGGCGCTTTTGCTGATCCCGAGCCTGAATGCGGGCACGGGTCATGCGCTCACGCAGGCCACCGGTTTTCAGAAAATCGTTTTCCAGGCTGCGGATCTGCTTATCCAGAAGATAGTTTGCCTGATGGATCAGGCAAATGGCTATGTTTGCGATCACCTCTGCTGATCGGGTTTCAACAAATTGCCGGTAGGTTTCATAGTGTAGAGGGGTCTTGCGGCCAAGCATGCGAACATACCGGGCTTCCTTGGATTCTTTTTCCCAGATCATCAGATCTCTCACCCTCAAATAGTCGCGATAATCTTCCAGTAGTTCTTCTAAACTCGCCCGCGCCACGTTGGTCAGTTTGATTTCCGTTTCCTTTGATGTCAGGGATGCCTTGCTGCCCTCAATAATATTCTGCTTGCCTGAGCGGGCTGACTGAACCATCTGGTCGATGGTGCGGTCATTTTTCTTGAGATGTTTTTCACAGAAGCGAAAGGTTATTTCATAGATCACCTCTGACTTATGATAAGATATCAGTTGCTGATAGTTTCCGCGGGGCAGGATAATGGGATCGTCATTTATTTTATCCATAAGTTTTATAGGCCCTATGGGCTTTATAGAAATGCACATCAGATAAGGTATAGATTTCCCAGATACAATATAAGAAACAAAATGTCAACCGATGAGGATAACTATTACTATTAGTTTTTAGATTGAATGAATCTTGAAAAAATGAAATTGTGGCGTGAGGTGGCCTCGATGGGACTTATGGGACCGATAGGTCACATGGGACTTATGAGACTCATGGGACTAATGGGACTTATGGCAGGGCAGAAGCAGCGAAGGTCTCATAAGTCCCATAGGACTTATGAAACTTATAAGAGCGTATTATTTGCTGCCATTTTTCTGTCTCAATTTTTTTTCTAATTGCATTGTATTTAGTTCAAAACAGCCTTGAAAATTCATAATGCATTCATGCTATTTACTATTGGAAAACATATTAGACAGACACGGAAGAAACTCAATCTTTCCCAGGCTCAATTGGCCAGGGCCATGGGGATGAGCCGAACCACAATCGGGCAGATCGAAAACGGTATTGTTCAGGAAGTGGGAGTACAGAAGTTGATCCGAGTGCTTGAGTATTTAGGCCTGGAGTTGCGCGTCAGGAATGCGGGCTCTCCGCCCACCCTGGAAGAACTTCGTGACGAGGAGGATGAGGCATGACGGGTGGCCAAAAGTCTAAGCCATTTCATCAAAGAAATAGGGGGCATGCAAGGCGTCTATGCACCACCCGTTCGCAGGGCTCACTGAAGGGCACGAAGGGAACAGCGCGGCATAGCCGCAACCAAAAAGCCTCGTCTACCACGGAGGCACAGAGAACACGGAGAAGGGCAAAAAACTTGGGAATAAACAAAAACGGTTTTACCATGAAGTACATGTAGGTCATGAAGAAAAACGATTAAATAGTTTAACCACCCGTTCGCTGCGCTCACTGAAGGACACGAAGGGCCACGAAGAAGGGCACAGACTAAGCCTCCGGCGGTCCTGCCGGAGGCCAAACTTTTGAAAAGTTTGATAAATAAATTAGTAAATTAGGGTATATGCAAATAATTTTCTCCACGCCCCCGCACGGGAGGTGACTACCCTCTAAAGCGTGCCAAATTGTCACGCTTTGTTTCAATCCATGCTTCCAAACTGTAGAAGATTCCTGACATCCATAGCCATCCGTCGACTTTTTATGAGTTCATCAGTATTGTATGTCGAGTAGACCGGTTTCTCCAATAATGGCAGCTTATTAACAATATGCTTTACTGACGCCTTGCCGCACGCGGCTACTACGTGACAGTCGTTTTATGTTTTGCCATTACCGTTGTTACCGGCCCCTCT
>JAHIRD010000053.1 GCA_018818835.1 Pseudomonadota bacterium | reverse complement strand
ATAATTGTTTCGTACGATACAATTTAATTGATGTGTGTTTAAAACCCAGACATCACTTGTTTTTCTTGTGTCCGGAATGATGGGGAACGTGCCTGGGATTCCAAAATTTGAATGTTAGCTTTAGTGTTAATACTAACATTCAAATCATCCAACGAAAGAGCCGTTTCGTGTGGTGTTTTGTTAATAGTCGCTTTCGTGGACTGGTCCTACCTTGATTTGCGTTCAAGTTCTGCCAGTGAAGATTGAACTCGATCAAAAATAGCCCTATCAAAACCATTGCCGCCTTTAAATTTTTTTGCAGCTGTTATAGCCTCAGACACTGAAAGTTCAAAAGAAACTTTGCTTTCACTTGATGAGTTCCAACTTAACGTGACATTGAAAACTTCACCAATTGGGTCAGAAACATGTATTTGAGGAAATCCTGAAAAACTAAATAAATTCACACGTAGGTCGTGAACAGCTGCCTCTGCTACAGCTCCTGCAATATCACATGGTGAGATTTTCTCCTTTGTAAAGTAGGTCATATTTTTTCCCTCGACGAATCTAACACAAAGCTCACCGGCGGTTGCATTTACCAACCGGTGCAGCGACAGGTTATGCCGTGTAAAATATTTCAAACTCAATATCAGCCACAATTTCTGAAGAATATATCGACAATTTATTTAGCTCATCATTAAGTGATAGTCCTTTCAGTATGAAACCTTGTTCGGATATTTCAAAAGAAAGCGTAAAGAGGAGATTGACGGAGGTTGATAGTGTTTCGTTGATAGTCCGGTCAGTTCCGTCGTCATTATACTCAACTGATAATTCAAAACTAATCTTTGAATTGATTTCAATAGTAGTTGAATCATCTTTTTCAATAATTTCTTGAAATAGAGGCTCAATATTAATTTCGGTAACTGACGGTGTACCACCTGTACCTGAAACACTTGTTGGCTCGATATCTAACCCCTCAACTTCGTTCGTAATTGATTTTTTGATTACAGCTTCATTTTTTTTTAATAGTATGACAAGATATTCTTTTTTCTTTTCAAAGGCAGTTTTTGTTAAATCTATTGAAGCGTTATCAACACTCATCGTAGAAATCTCCTTACCTAAATTTGAAATATTTTGAGAAAACTATCTATGTTTAGTTCACAACATAGGGTACGTTTAAACAAACAGCACAAAGGTTTCATATGATTTCGCGTAAACCTTATGCCGTCATGGCTCTCATCGGTTTCTGATCTTCCAAATTTACGCCTTTTGAAGGGCTATTAAATTGGGATGCTGCTGTAAAGGTATTAACAGCCAATTCACTTTAAAACAATACCGTTGCCCACGGCTATTAAAATCATAAAGTATCACGTTGAGCACCTTATACTGAAGCCAAACAGTATTATCCCGTCATAAAAATTCTAATTGTTTCAGCCTTGGAATATGTTTAAAAACTTCTGTAATCATATATGATTTATTTATATATACCCCGACAGATTCATCAAATTCTTGATAAATATCCATTAATACATCAAGAATATCACCTTTCCCAAATCGTCCCTCAGTTTGAGCTTTGGTTTTAAAATTTTCATCAGTGATACGTGCCGATATTTTATTCCCCTTATAAATAAAACCCCATTTACTCGTCATATCAAAAACAACTTTATGAATGCTCAAACTTACAGAGACAGTATTCTTTTTTTCTTTTGGCTGTATATGTTGCAGGATCGGCAAAGAATCGTTCGAGGAAAAATAACCAAATTCTTTTTCTTCAATCTTACAAATGGGCTCTCTATTATTTTTTAAAATCGAAAATTCTTTTATAGATTTATCTTCCGATAAATTCCCAACACTTTTATCAAATGCTTGATTTATAGCATAGTTATTAATAATTAAATTGCCCGTAACACTCGAAATATTAATAATATCACCTGATTCTGTTGTTAAAGTTGTTTTTTTCCCATCCCTCTCAATTTCTTTTGGTTGCGTCCCTTTTAACCTAATTTTAATATCAACAAATTCTTTTAAAACTTTCAAAATTTCAGGTATTGATGACACTGACGGGGTAGACAATAAACCAACAATAGCAAATTCAATAAGTTCAAATGGTACCTCAAAACTTCCTTTTTCAAATGGCTTAATTTGAATAGATACATTCTTCCCAGTAAGCAGAGTTTCATTGATCTCATCAATTATCGTCGATAAAGAAATAAGCGCCTCGCCTAAAACTTTTGATGATATCATTGCTTCTTCAGAGCCAAAATGCATTATACATAATTCATTAAAATCTGGTTTATTCAATTTATCACCGTCTTTAAAATACATATTATGGATTATTAATCAAATTTACTGATTTTAGACCTTCATCATCGTCGTCGTTTTTGCTAATTGATAATTCTTTGAAGCCGACTACATAAACAAGTCTTTTAAAAATTGTGGCTTCATATCGTAATAAAAACATACATATATATTCTATAAAGTACAAGTTTTTCTAAGCCGGAATTTCTGAGGAATCGATAAAACCCCTGGTAAAGAAAACGAACGTTTATTTAACATTGAGCCCACAAACGCATGGGGTACAAAATTACAGTTGTTTTATGGCAAAATATTCTGTAAAAAAATCTAAGTTACGTTACATATTTTTATAATGAGTTTTGAAACGATAGTAAACTTAAATTTTAAAGGGGTTTTATAATGTTGGTAGGATATGCCCGCGTTTCAACCCATGAACAGAACCTCGATTTACAAAATGATGCTTTAGAAAAATGTGGGTGTGAAAAAATATTTGCTGATAAAGTGAGTAGCGTCGCGGCAGCTCGGCCTGGAATTGATGCGGCGTTTTCATATTTAAGAGAAGGCGATACACTGGTTGTCTGGCGTCTTGATCGATTAGGTCGGTCTTTAAAACACTTGATTGAAATGATTGGTGAGTTGGCGGAAAAGAAAATAGGTTTTAAAAGTATTCAAGAATCGATAGATACAACCAACTCAGGTGGCAGACTTATTTTTCATATGTTTGGCGCATTGGCTGAATTTGAGAGGCAGCTCATCATTGAACGCACACGAGCAGGCCTTGCCGCAGCACGGGCAAGGGGAAAAAAAGGCGGGCGGCCCAAATCTTTAAACGACAAAGAAATCGATGTGGCGTTACGGCTTTATAATGATCGAAAAAACTCAATCAAGGAAATATGCCAGATCCTGAAAATATCAAAACCAACCCTTTATAATTATTTGCATCAGGCAAATAATCGATGAAGCATGATGCGCCTATTTATGAATGGGGCATGAAAATGGTTATCCCTGTATCATAGGTGACAAAGATATTATAATAAAGGGGAATGTTTGCATGGAACCAGCGAAGCGTATTCGGGTGTGATGCTTTAAATTGTTGATTTTAAAATAATATACCGCACTAGGTTTCGTTGGATTACGTTTAATTTTTTCTGCCACATCAGAAAACAACAAGACATTTATGTATTATATGCGGTGCATGGTTACATTTTTGGAACCTTCATCTCAAAGACTCAGTTAGCAAGGTTTTTCATAGGCCCTATGGGACTTATAAGACCCATAGGGCCTATGAAAAATAGGGATGTTTCATTTACAAACAGATTCGTTCATCAATACTGAGCCGGACACGTGGCCTGAACTACCATCTCCGGATGGACACTAGTTAGGATTTAAGGGGATGTTTTTTTAATTTTCAGTTCCCGCTCCATATCTGACATGTACAAGTTATCCATATTATATTCCTGGATGTCTGCCTTGGACGGTTCGTCAAGCTGCACCAAATCGTCATGGGGCTCTTGCGTGACCGTGCTCGGAGGGGTTGGTTCCTCATTTTCCACATCTGGGGCTGCTTGGACACTTTCTTCGGAAACCTTTTCCACCTCTTCGAGGGGCGTTTCAGCCACCGTGTTTGACGAGGCAGGCTCCTTTGTCTCCACATCTATAGCTGCTGGAACGCTGTCTTTTGAAACGGATTCGACTTCTTCGTTGATCGTTTCAGGCACAGTGTTTGTGGGGATTATCTCGTCTTTAACCACTTCGGGGGGCGCCGAAACGATGTTCTCTTGCAAGGGAACCGGCTCATTTTCTCTGCTGCACGATGCAAGGTTTTTCTGCAGGGTTTCTACCGAGCCACTGAGGGCCATGGACTGATCATACAAGGGCATGTAACGGACATCTTCGTGGTTCATGGCCTGGGTGATCCGGTGCAGCATGGTTTCAAAACCAAGGACCAGATTTTCGTAATCATCCTTTCCCATATTTTTGATTTTATTGATTTCAATGGCCATGAAATAGGCATGCTGGCTGGCCCGTAAGGAATTCAGACCCGCTTTTTCCACGCCCTTATCATCCCTGGGATAGGATTCTATGAAAATCGTCGACTGCTTCATGGTGTCTTCGGCGATCTTGAACGTTTTGGGTGCAACCTTATCCGCATCTATGTTTTTTGCCTTGGCCAGATAGTCCTGGGGCTCTGAAAGGGTTTTCTTCTTGACCACCTCAATTTCAAGCGTGCGCATGTCACCCAGATATTCCTTCTTTTTCTTTTCAACGGAATCCTGATCGCCTTTTTCAATGTAGTTGATCAATTTGCGGATATGATCCATCTGATCGCCATATTCGTCCGGATAAAAGACATCGGCCTTGATCAAGGCCAATCTGTCTTTCATGGCAAAGACCTCCTCCAACTGACGGAGGACAGTCTGTTTGGCCTCACGCCCTTTGGCGATGGTCTTTCGGGCATAAATGGCTTCCATCATGACATCACGATCTGCCGCCCCCTGGCTCAACAATGTCTGTGCTTTTTTCAGATGTTTTTCAGCTGTCGACAGATGCAGGGGCGCATAATATTCAAGCTCTCCCCTGGCGTCCATAATATCCTTTTCAGCAAGAGAAAGAACCTCTTTCGGGCTTTGATCGGCCTGCTCGGCCAGGGATGATTCCACGCCCTCCAGGGCAGGCAACCGATTCATGGCACAACCCGCCGTAAGAACCATAAGACCAATGATCACAAGTCGTCTCACACACTGCATTTCTTCTCTCCCCCTCCAGATTGAACATTTTGATGAACTCGTAAACGTCGACGGATGGCTATGAAAAAGGCCCAGAGGCAAGGCATAGTGTTTGGCCTTGGTTACGTCCGGCCAAACACTATAACGCCGCATATGGGCCTTTTTATGACGCCATCTCTGTTTAATTCCATTTTGATACAAAAGCCAATTGCACACGACCATACCTGGGGATCTCCGTGCCGTCATATTCCCCGGTTTTGGTGGCCATCTGGGCAGCCAGGTCCAACTGGAACCACTTGATTCCCAGACCAAGTCCTGCTGTCACGATCAGACCTTCGTCGTTTTCCTTCAGATTTTTCATGGCACCGGCACGCAGGGAACACCAACTTACAGGATGAAAGGAAATTCCACCGCCGGCAAACTGGGCATCATACCCCTCAATAAACGTTTCATTTGTTGTCAGATCCAGGTCAAATGCCAAGGTTCTGTTCATCGTATTTGACGTAAAAGGTCGGCCCCCCATTGGAATACGGCACGATAAACTCCAGTCTTTCTGAATCGACAATGGCAAAGGCGGTGGCTTCGGCCATGATATAAGCCCCAACGCCCCAATGGCCAACCTGGGCGGCCAAGGCCACATTGGGCATCAGCTCCAGGCCGTTCTTTCCTGAAAGAGCCCTGAGCTCCCCCTTGATCGTGGCCACATCCGCACTCAACTGGGGGTTATCCACAGACACGATCTCATCATCCAGTGAATAACCGCTTAAGTCCCCATAGTCGATGTTTGTCAGGGAATCCAGGGTCGCATCCACATCAATGGCAGCCAATGTGTCGATATGATCCACCAGATTGGTCTCCCGGAAGCCGATACCCGGAGAAAGTGAAATCTCAACCGAATGCCGGGGCCTGCCCAGCAAGGCAGGGTTATAATAAGGGGCATAACTTCCCCGGGAAGCGGCCACGCCCGCACCACCCATGGATATGGCCTCATAACCAATGGACTGAAATTCGGCCGCTATCGCTGGCATCATGCCCCAAGCCATCGTTAGTAACACCATATAAAATAAAAATTTTTTCATGTTTCTCCTCCCGTTACCACATCATTAAATCTGCCGTAGAATAATTTAAGGAAATGAAACAACGCTCCCCCCATAAACATTTAAATTTAGAATCTAAACAAAAAAGTATGCCATTCTTACTGACACCGTCAAGGTCTTTCTCACCTTAGGTGCTGAATGTGAACAGGCTCTTGACCGAGGTTTTCCAAGCCGCTAAATTCTTCAAACAAAATATGATTCTTGCCCTTTTTCTTCACACGATACATCAAATCGTCGGCATATTTCACAGCATCATCAACACGTAAGGGAACTGTCTTAAAAACAGCAACACCGATGCTGAATCCGATGGGCCAGTTTCGTTGCCTGGCGTCTTTCAAAAGTTCACTTCGAAGGTTATCAAACAAGGTGACGGCTCCGGAATATGTTGTCTCCGGCAGGAGAACAGCAAATTCATCCCCCCCCAGACGACAGACGATATCTGTTTTTCGAACAGACGCCATCAGGACTGACCCGACTGTTTTAAGGACATGATCTCCCTCACTATGTCCTAAGGTATCGTTGATGCTTTTGAAATTATCCAAATCGATATAGCCGATGACGGTGGAACGTCCATAGCGGGCTGCAATATGAAATATGGCCTGGGCCGTTTCCCTGAACCCTCGCCCGTTTACGAGGCCTGTGAGCCCATCGATCCGGGCCATGTTCCCTTCCCTGACAAGCTGATTTCTCAACGTCGAAAGCAACTTGGCTGTCACGATGAAGAATACAAACCGTACCCCGGCATTCCAAAACGGAATAAAGGTCTGGCTGTAATGCTGCCCGGATGTTCCATCCACGAAAAGCCAGGCCGTTGCACTTAAAAAGCTGAATATTATACCTTGAAGAGACCCGCCATACCAGGTTGAAAACGCAATGGGAACAAGAAAAAACACAGAGAAGGACATCTCGGAACCCGTTGCATAATCCATCACAGCAACGAGGACAATAAGGAGAAAGGAGGTTGCGGCAATCTGAAATGATGACCGCTTTTTTAGAAATTCATTGGGCTCCATAAGCATGATCATTTTCTCGCTTTAAAAAAACGAACCCTTAGCAGACGGAGCCTTATCTTTTTGTTTTTCAATCCAGATCAAGATAATCCAGTACCCGCTGAAAGGTGGCCCGGTTACTTCCCCACAAGAGAAGGGGCATCACCTCTGAGGGCTTGACCCATTGATAGCCCACATGTTCATCTGACAAGGCCACATCCATGGATAGAGTTTCAACCAGATAGACCGTTTTGTGAAGCTCTTTATCCGTGGTGTAAACCCGAAATCCATCAAGCAGCTTTTGAACTCTCTTGGGTTCCAGAACAGCACCGGTTTCCTCCTGGATTTCACGAAGGCAGGCATTTATCTCCGCCTCACCTTCTTCAATACCTCCGGTCACCGGCTGCCAGTATGATTTGTGTTTTGTATTTTCCGGGCATTGCAGAAGAAGAAAGCTCGTCTTCTCTTTGTCAAATATCCAGCACTCAATGCTTTTTTTCAAACGGAATTTCCCCCTTATCGGGTCACGGTATCAGGTTACAATCAGCATAATAGGGCCATCGACCCATCATGCACGCATCGTTTGGCAAAAACCGATCAGCTCCGAATCAGTCAAAAATCGCGACCACACGTGCAGGACCTGCCGAGCCACCCTTGATCTTCATGGGAAAGCAGCAGACTTTAAAGCCATAAGGCGGAAGCGATCCCAGATTCGTCAACCGCTCCAGGTGGCAGTATTCCTTGGTCACCCCCACATAGTGGGACTCCCAGAAGAGTTCTTTGTCCCGTGTGCGTTTGGCCTTTTCAGCCATAGCGGGAAGAGGCACATCCCACCCCCAGGAATCAATCCCGGTTATTTTCACTCCCTGGTCCAGAATAAACCGGGTGGCATTGGCATTCACACCGACCCCTTTGGTGAAATAATCCCTGGAGCCCAGCATCTGATCGCCACCTGTTCGAATCAACACGATATCCATAGGTTTCAACGTGTACTTGATTTTTTCCAGAGCTTCTTTCACATCCCGAGCCCTGACGGCTTCGCCATCCCTTTTGTGGGTCATATCCAGCACAACGCCATCACTGAAACACCATTCAAGGGGGATTTCATCAATGGTCCTGGCCGGCTTTCCTTCACTCAAAGGACCGTAATGCCATGGGGCGTCCAGATGGGTGGTTCCATGGGTGGACATGGTGATAACATCGTTGGCCCAGCCCAGCCTGTTCTTGAGATAAGAGGGTGTCAGACGAAAAAGAAACCAGATGGCTAATCGGCCGAACTTATGGTTCTGGCGAACCACCTTGTTTCTTGCCCACCAAGGAGCCCAATGTTTATCATTGTCAAGCGTAACACTCAGGTCGATCATTTTCATAACACCCCCATGGGCCCATTCTTTTCTTTATTTTTCCAGTCGTAAAATTATCAGCTATTGAGCAACGACATCCTTATAAACATTAACAGACTGACCTTGTAAAACACAAGACCTGCTTTAAAGAATTCTTTTTCCAACATAGATTTATCGTTCAATTATGATTTACTGATGGATGGCTATGGAAAAAGGTCCATAGGCAAGGCATAGCGTTTGGCCGTGGTTAGGGCATACATAAGCGTATGTCGAACGTCCGGCCAAACGCTATAACGCCGCAAATGGAAATTTTAACGACGCCATCAATTATTTTGAAAAAAACTGTTTGAATAACGCTTTCAGATGCATTCCATCTCTATTTTTCTGATTGAACAGCTCGGCTGCGGCCCGGTTGACTCCGCCTGGACATCCTCCTGATTCTTCATAAATCATCTCAATGTCCGATGGGGTGAAAAATGTGGCCCCCATGTACCCTTCAGCAGCCAGGCGTTTGTCCACATAAACCTTTGTTTCGGCCATAGAAAATCGTGGCATAAACACTTTTTCAACAGCACCCGCTTCGGGTATCATCTCCGAAAATTCAGACAATCGTGTCATGATCGATGGTTCACAAAAAAACACCAACTTGTCAATCTGACGTTGGTAGCCCTTGGCTCCTGTGAGTCGAATCAAAAAGGACAGTTCATGGGTACTGAGGTCGTGTGCCTGGTCCATCATCACCACGGGCAACTCATTTTTCCTGAGCATGTAGGCCCGGTGTTCCTTCATTCCCCTCAAATTTTGATCGTTCGGCATGTCCGTGGAATCATGGGCGTTAATCCGGCAGACGTTCCAGTTTTTCTCATCCTGGGCCAGTATTTGCTGCATCAGAAGGGTTTTCCCGCTCCCCGTCTCTCCGATAATGAGAAGAAGGCGGCTGTTTCCCCCGAACAAGCGTGTGATCACATGAAGACGTTGACTTAAGGCAGGGTAAAGATAGAATGTCTGTTTACCCACATGGGCCAAAAAAGGGTTGTTTATTTTCTCTTGCTGTTTTTTATATATCATGTATCTGAATCTGCTTTCGACGAAAATCTTGTTAAGAGATCCATCACCGAAATCCCATAAAGCGTTTTAAAAATAGTGATGAACTCGTAAAAACCGAGGGATGGCTATGGGAATTGGGCAACAAGGGGGCCTCATGAGACCCGTTCTCTGTCACTCATGTCCTCTGCCCAGACGTCGTTACCCTGTCTGTAAGGCAATCGCACAAGGATCATCGTGCCTTCTCCAGGACGGGAACGGATCGTGAAATCCCCTTTTAAAAGCTTCACCCGTTCTTCCATACTTTTGAGCCCCATCCGTTTTTCATTCAAGGCCTCAATGATCCGGGTTTCAGGGTCAAAGCCCCGTCCATTATCTTCTATCCTAAGAATAATTTCAGGATAGGAGGCCACGAGACGGATCGTAACATGATTTGCGCCGGAATGTTTTCTCACATTATTCAACGCCTCTTGAATCAGGCGGTATAAATTAATTTCAGTATCAAAGTCAAGGTCCAGTTTATCAAGCCCCCCAGAATAAAAATCCACATTGAGCATGTTTGTTTCTGAAAAATCCGTGCAGTACTGGGACAGCGTTCGGATGAGACCCAACTGGTCCAGACTGGGGGGTCTCAAATCATAGGCCAGGTCCCTTATGGAGGAGATGGCCCGTTTGAGAACACGTGTGAATTTCATGGTTCTTTTCCAAACCACATGGGGGATGTCCGAAAAACCCTCAAACAGTGTATCGCTGCTGATAATCAAGGACGCCAGGTCCTGGGCCACGTTATCATGAAGGTCTCGAGCGATACGTTGGCGTTCATTCTCCTGGGCCTTTATGATTTCCTGGGTCAGGGCCTGAATATGTTTTTCAGCTTTTTTCAGGCTGGTGATGTCCCGGGAGTACATGGCGATTCGGTCCACACATCCATCGGCATTGAATACCGGATAAATGGTATTGTCATAGCAAAGCCCCGCATCCTCATCCTCGAACCGGGCGGGTTTCCCTGTGGCCACAACTTTTTTCAGCTGGATCATCCGATTTTCACTGATCTTTGAATCCACCAGCTTTTTGATATTTTCATTTCTAAGGGAATGGGGCGTTCGGCCCAAACATCTGGCAAAGGTTTCATTGGCGGAAAGGATGGTCCCGTCTGTTTTTATCAGGATAGATGAATCACTTGTGGCGTTGAGCAGAGCCCTGGCCACTTCTTCCCCTTCAATCAAGGCAATCTGAGTTTGTTCACGTTCACGAAAAAGCTCATCAATATCCATTTTTATCAGGGCAATGGCATCATAGACAACCTTGAAGGGATGGTCGGTTTTTTTTTGTTCGAGGGTACCGCTAAAGCCGTCCTCATCCCAATTGATATTCCCGAGAAAATAAATCAACTCATCCGCATATTTCTTAATCCTGTCTTTCCGATCCGGTGAGTCATCCGGCTTGCTTCCACCACGTTTCCAATATCTCGACTTATCCATGGCAATCAGCTGAATCGCCTCTTCCGGTGTATCCACAAGAAAAATCTTGAACGGTCTCAGATAGGCTGAAATACTCAAACTGGCCCGGGTGACCGAATTGCCGCCATACATAACATTCATCTGGCAACTGGGATAACGTTTTAAAAATGCAGCCCATTTTTTAAAATATTTTTTCCGAAACCCCAGATTGGCCCCTTCAAGTTCGGTGAGACCATTTAATACATAATGAATCTTCTGGTCCAGTCCGGTTTCAGACAGGACCCATTCCTGGAGTTTAAAGACATGATCAATGTATTCTTCCTTGAGAATACCTTTTGATGTCCGATGAATGACATTGTCATCAATCACTTCAAATGCCACATAAAAATCACCGAAGTCCCGTGTCCAAGACTCGTTGTTCACCGTATTCCATGTCCCTTCGTTGGTAAACCCCTGGCTTTTCAACGTATTGACCGCTGTTTTCAATGCCTGGTTATAATCCTTGCATATCCTCCACAAGTCGTTAGAAAAAAATACCAACCGCCTTACGATGAAAGCCATCTTTGTCATCCATGGCAAATCGTAACTGATAAAACGCAGCACCCGGTCGTTTTCCATTTTCGAGAAACACATCTTTTTATCGCTCAATAAAACAGGGCAACCCCATCTCAGACCTCTGCAATTTCTCATCTCCACAAAACGATCCGTGGACGCAAACATGGATGTGATCACACGTTCTCTCTTTTCAAGAAATTTCTTACAGACCTCCAAATCGATTCCGTTCCAGTCGTGAAATTCAGTATGCAGAATACGCTCCCCGATCAATTTGAACGTAACTGACGGGCCGCCCAAGTCCATTCGTGTCCATTCGTCTTTCTCGGTCAGGGTAAGCCCACTGACGTGACAACGGCCCTCTTCCACAGACAGCTTGGGAATGGCCTGATGAGGATTTAAAAATGTTTTTTCCGTTTGAATGATCAACGATGCCCGATAGATAGCTGAATTAATATCCTTCTCAACCAGGGCATTGCATTTAAGGATTTTCAAACGACTGCTGAGCTTGACCACAAGCATCACCAAAGGGGACATGGTACAGATGACCAAAGCCATCATCTGCTTCTTGCTCTCAAGGTAACGCATGTAATATCGTTTGCAATCATTGGTCAGATTTTTCAACTCAGTGAAATCTTCCACATACACGAAACGCCGGTCCGATCCAAACATTTCATGGATGACCCTGTCGATGAATTTCGTTGCCGATACAACGGATTTGAGGTCCGATTCTCCGATGATCTTCCCCAGAAGGATGCTGTCTCCGATGATGCTCACAGACATGTAATAGTTACTGCCCAGTTTGACATCCATCCATTCTGGTCGCGTATACACAGGCAAACCGGTTATGGAGCACCGGGAAACGATACCTGATTTACTATTTGGAATCAAAACAGGTTCCATAGGGAGCCTTTCTTGTTTAGCATTCACGAACGTCATACGGGGAGTAACCTTTTGGCCATACAGCCCCGTCTCTGCGCCAGAACGTGGTTTTTTTATTCCTGAGGCTGAAAACCAAGTTATTTATCATATATAGGGAAAATCGATTACATTGACTGACGTCATACACTATCTTAATAGAACTAAAATTATAGAATATCACAAACATTGACTACATGCCAGTGCTCTTGATTGTCAAACAAAATTTTACCGTTTAAAACCCTCAGGAGAATTTATTGACACAGTGAAACCATCCTGATATTCGTCGAAGACAAACGATAAAAGGGGAAATTTCATTTTTTAGTGTCCCTGGGATTTTTTAAAAGCCTAAGACCGGACGCAGACGGGGCAGACATGAAAAGAATTTGTGTGATAGATGGCCAGGGCGGGGGCATCGGCAGTGCCATCATCAAAAAGCTGAAAGATGTTTTCGGAGAAACCATTGACATTATCGCCCTGGGCACCAATGCCGTGGCAACGGCCCAGATGCTCAAAGCCGGGGCGAACCGTGGGGCTTCTGGAGAAAATGCCATTATCCATACGGTCAAACATGTGGATTTCATCACCGGCCCCATGGGAATCATCCTGGCCCATGCGCTTATGGGAGAAGTATCTCCTGGAATTGCCCTTTCCGTGGCAGAAAGTCTGGCACAAAAAGTTTTGCTGCCCTTGTCCCAGGAAAATGTCCGGTTTGTGGGCATCAATCCATCGCCCCTCCCCCATCTTGTGGATGAGTTGATCGAAAAACACCTGAAAGGGTTTATAGAAAAAAATTAATGTCAAATTAAGGAGATACATCATGTGTGAAGCAAGTGCATATATCATAGGAGCTCAAGACCCTGTCCTGGTCATGGAATCTGTGGACAAAGCCGAACCCGACGGGGAAAACATCCGCCTGATCAGCATATTTGGAGAACAAAAGATCATTCGTGGTAAAATCCACTCCCTGTCATTGGTGGACCATAAAATCTATATTGAAGAACAACCGTAAAAAATCATGAGACCTATGGGACTCATGAGACTTATGAGTTCCCAACTTCTGTGGGAATGAACCGGATAGCAAGACACCTCAGACAAGTGAAAACACCATATGTCCCATGAGTCTCATAGGTCCTATGAGTCCTATTTTAATTCCCATAAGTCCCATCAACCTTTTACCATCATAGTAAACCCAAGGTATTCGTTCACGGGGTAAATCATACTACAGGAATAACAGCACTTTCGCCCATATGATTTCAAAAATCATAAGAACGCCGGGATGGACCGTGACATGCCATTTATGGATGGATACTATTTAAGGTCGAGATGAAACCTTATTGGCCCCCGAAACTGCCCAATATCACCAAAACAGGTATGCAATGCATAGTCGGATTGGGGATGGGACCAGGATGTGGCGATGGCCACATGGCCCTTGGGAAACGGGGTTGTCTCAACGGGGATATAATCCTTGGCTGCCAGGGCCGACTGACTTTCCACCAAATCATCCTTTTCACCATAGCAGATCAACCAGGGAATCTTTTTATCCTTGATCCTATTTAAATTGAGCTTTCGATTGAACAGACGAACCGGTAGGGTTCCATCTTTGGTTATGGGCGTATTAAAAGAGGCAAAACTCATTTTTGTGATTCCCATGGGGATGTCGGAACGGTCATTTTTCAACCAGTAATTCAGGGCCAGGCCGGTTTTATTAAATTTTAAAACTCCCCGTGTGGTGCTCTTGATCATCACCAGATCCCTATAAAAAGAAACCAGGGGAGATTCTTTTTCAATGCTTTTCAATTTATAAACCCACCCCATAAGTTTTCCATCTGCAACCACATGACCGCTTTCCAGGGTTTTTGATCCATACATCAGATCGTTGAACCGGGGGGGAAGTGCTTTAAGAAAATTGGCAAGCCTCACGCTTCGGGTTCCGTCAATGGGTGACACACAGGTGATCAGTGCATCCACCAGCCCATCCAATTCTCCGGACAAGATGGAGCAGACAGCTGAAAATCCACCTTGGCAATAGCCGTTCAAGGTCACCCCGTGCTGATGCCGCTGTTTGATAATCTTGCAGAAATAAGCCGTATCCCGCGTGTCATCTTCACCGTCCATGGTTTGAACCGAAACGTTGGTTTCAATATCCTTAAGAATGCGGATGTAGGTGGGGATACCCTGGTTGGCAAAGGCATGGGTATAGCTCCGATTTTCACCCGGCAAAAAGGACAAAATATTGGCTCCAAGGACATAGGGCGGAATAATGAGCACCGGCTTTGACCCCATATCCACCGTGACCTTTTTATGGGTGGGATAAATTCTGTAAAGAACGAAACGTTCTGTTTCCGCAACTTTTTCATCATAGCCCTGGCCAAAATGGAAGCCGAATTCAGGTGCGATCTCCGATATGGCCTCCGGATAATACTGGCTGACAGCCGTAATAAGGTGTGCCCTCCGCTTGAAATAGGCCTTAAGGTCTTCTCCCTCCTGATAAAAGAGGGTATTGAGAAAGGCTGAAAAAACCTCACCCATTTCTGTTTCCGTGTAATCATTGATGGCCCTAAGGGTCCCTTTGGTACTCTTTGCTGAAATGTTCAGATTGAACTTCATCAACTCAATCAGCGAAAGGATATTGTCCAGAGGCGATTCATTAAAAATCCGCATTCTCTCAACATCGCTCATGTAGCTCATGGCGATTCGATAGGGCACAAAAATATCGTTCACGTAGCTTGAAAGCCCCTTCACATATTCCCTGGCCGCCGTGACCTGCTCCAGGCCACCATCTATGGGCAGGAAGAGGGTTTCCACCAGTTTATCTGTTGAAAATCCGTCCATGAATATCTCCGTATATGACGATCAATGAGGCCTATTTTTCTCATTTATGACCATTCGTACTTCGCAAGATCCAGCTTAAGGTCATACACCTCACCCATCAGTTTTAAAAAATCTTTTTCTTCCAGAGAATAACATTCCTTAAGCCCGTCATAGATTGTTTGTTTCAGTTCATTGTTCAGTTCTTCAGCCACAAGAATGGCCATGAGATTGGCTGAACAGATAATTCTTCTGAAATCGCCCCTGCTGCCCCCGCCATCAAATCGTTTAAGATCATCAAGCTGATGACCCCCACAGGCATCTCTGACAATGGATGGAAGACGCCAGCGATCACAAAGAATAATTCCCATGCTTGCACTTGATGGAAAAGAAAAATGTTTTTCACCTTGGCTGAAAAGGCATCCGTGTTTGTGACTGTAATCCAGGATATGTTTATAATGGTCAGGGAAAAATTTAAAATACACCAGCTTGCCGATGTCATGAAGGATGGCACCCAACCAAATTCGCTCCGGGGACAAAAGGGGCTCAAACCGTCTACCCAGATGTTTGGCACAGATGGCCGTCAGCACGGAATGATTCCAGAATCGGTCCAGCTCAGCCGTTTCCATAACACCCAGAGCTTTGACCACGGAAATGGAAAGAACCATATTGTATATTTCATGAATACCAAGATAGGCCACAGCAAATTTGATATCGTCGACTTCACGCCTGAATCCATAATAGGCCGAATTAACAATTTTCAATATCCTGGCGATGAGAATAGGTTCTTTAAGCAGAATTTTACAGATACGTTCGATGCTCACATCCGGCTTAAGAATAACATCCTGAATCTGAACAGCACACTGGGGAAGTGGGGGCAGTTCAAAATGTTCCTTCAAAAATACAGCCGGATCAATTTCGAAGGGCTTGGGACTTTCCATGGTCATCTCCGATATTTCAGGTGTGAAAGTGTCATAGACTCACAAACGACAAAGATATTTCTGATTTGGCAACCTGTTCAGATGCGACGTGATGATAATTTGTTTTTGTGATAAATTCTATACTGACTGAAGATTAGGACTATTTGACGTTTCAAATGATACTAATGTACTATACATTATTTAAGCCATGGCAGGCAATCAAAAAATAGTGAAAGGCGGTGTTTCTGTCATCACCGCCTTTCATCAAGGCAGGTTCCTATTCGGGAATTCGATAAAAATCCTGGGTAAATTCTTTTTTACCCGCATACTTGGCCATAAACATGGCAGGCGCCATGTCAAAGGCTTTGAATATGTTTTCATCGATAGGGATCCCGGCTTTTTTCACACCTTCGACCAGCTTGTCCAGATTGGGGGGACAGCCCGGTACGGCAATGGCGTTTTTGATATCCGGGTTGTTCTTGTTCAGCTTGACCTGACATTTGCCCATCAAAATCGTATGGTTCATATACGGATCGGGAGCATACATCTTCCCTGTGAGTACCTGGACATTGTCAAATGGCTTGCCCTTGTAGGCGCTGCCGATGGCAAACTGCAAAAGGCCCACAATGGCCGAGCAGTAGGTACACATGCTATGGTCATACTTGGGAAAAGATAAGCCCGTAACACCCCGCTTCACCATGTTTGCGGGCAAGGTGTTATCCTCGTTGTATGGGAAATCCCATGGATGAGGGCTTGCCACATTTTCAAGGGGTTCCCCCACCAGTTCCACCGAGGACACCGATGGCGCCATGCCCCTTTCCTTGCAACGAATGGCGATATGCCCGATTTCACTGGGGTCGAAGCCCAGGGCCGCTGCCCCCACAATATCCGCCGAAACCATATCCGAAGATGCGATAATGATATTGCTCCGACGCGCATTGCCTGAAAATCCAGGGCCCTTTTCCAGAGTATAGATCCCGTCAATGATGGTGCATACGTTGCCCACCACCGTGGATAATTTGGCCACATGGGCATCCAGATCCATGATCATGTTGTCTGAATGGCACAGCTTGCGGCCTTTCTTATCAATGCACCCCTTGAGGTTCTTGATTCCCAAGGACACCCGGGTCTGGGCATGGGTCTTCAAGACCGGGAGGTTCACCACCAGGTCTGCTTCCAGGAGTTCCCGTGCAAAGGAGAGAGTCAGCCCATCGCCAAGATCCACGGGTTTAAATTCACAGTCAAAAATATCTTTGACGGTCAGGTCATAGGTCTTTGCCAGTTTGTTATAACCCAGAGTTTCAAAGGCATGGGCACTGGTCAGCGTGTCCGTGGGATCCGTGGTCACGGTTCCTTCACCAATAATAATTTCACCGGCCCCTCGCTTCCGCAAGGCCTTGACCACATCTTCCACCACCCGTGTTGTTGTGATCACACCCCAGGGCGGCATATCAACCACTCTGGACCAAAACACGATATTGGGTTTGATAAAAACCTTGTCTCCTTTTTTCAAACGATCCAGAGCACCGGAAAGAGCGATGGCTTTTTCCACTGACTCACCGGGTTTTTCGTATTTGACGATGCTTACCTTGTTCATATCACCTCCGGTTTTCCATGAATCTATTCATAATATATAAAAACGTTTTCTTTTTTTTACAATCCGTGATCCCACCCTGTTTCTTTCAACCAGATGCTGTAAAGTCAAAAGAATCCATCCCCTTGCGATAAATCGCTCTTTGAATGAAAGGGAAGGATAAATGCTTTTAAACATTTTTTCAAAGTCTATCCCCCTGTCCCCTGCATTTTTTATCAGGTCCAATACGTCCTGTGTCCGCGTGTGCCTGTGATCAATTGCTGCCTGGAGACGCGTGTAGGGTTCCGTGATGGGGCTGCCATGGGCGGGGAGAATCAGGGCCAGGCCCGGCAAGGCCTTTAATTTTTCGAGACTTTCACAATAACGCTCCAGATTGGATCTGGGCGGCCCAATCCAGGTATTCACAACCCGCAAAACAATATCGCCACACAGAAGAACACCTCTGGTCCGGTTGAAAAGTACGATATCATCATCACAATGTCCCGGCATCTTCATTAATTCCCAGTCTTCCTGGTTAATCGTAAACACCGTATGCTCATCAACCCTGTCCATGGGACCGGATACAAAGGTGGCCTTATAAATCCGGAAAAAAAGCTCATCCATAATAAAATGGCCCAGATCAGAGGCCAAGCGCCTTATAATTCCTGACGGGATGTTTATGATCCGGGTTTCCTTGCGAAAACTTTTCCTGTATTTTTTTTTGGAGCCGATGATGGCCTGCATCTCAGGAGGTGCCAAAACCTTAAGACCCAATTTCTTTCGCAGCCACTCAATTCCTGAAAAATGGTCCCAGTGCCCATGGCTGGGAAGTACACGGGTTATGGCGCAGGCCTGACCTCTTTCCTGCATGGTGTTTTCAATGGCCCTTATCTGACGGACCAGATAATCTCCGGCCTTTGCCCCCCCCATGCCTGCGTCAAATACCAGCCCGTCTTTTCCGGCAATCACATACACATTCACTGAAAAAGAGGCCAGGCGTGTCCTCTTCATCTGGGTAATCATAAAAATACCAGGAGACACCTCTCTTAGCATCTGTCACTCCCCGATAATTTTGACAAGGACCTTTTTTTTTCTTTGCCCGTCAAATTCGCCGTAAAATATCTGTTCCCAGGTCCCGAAATCCAGCTTGCCCCGGGTCACCGCAATCACCGATTCCCTGCCCATGATCTGCCGTTTCATATGGGCGTCTGCATTGTCCTCCCCCACATTGTGGTGATAGCCGGACACCGGTTCATGGGGAGCCAGTTTCTCAAGCCAGGTTTCATAATCCCGATGCAGACCCGACTCATCATCATTGATAAACACAGACGCCGTTATGTGCATGGCGTTTACGAGTACAAGTCCCTCTTGAATGCCGCTTTCCGCCAGACACTCTTCCACATCTGGAGTTATGTTTATGAAAGCACGCCGAGACGGGACATTAAACCAGAGTTCTTTTCGATAACTTTTCATGGTCGAATATTTTGTATCCTTTCGCGTACCGTCCATTAAAGACTGAGTACAAGTACGACTATTTTGGCTCACCAACAAACCATATATCCCAATTCTACGATAAATTATCACTATAGAGCATATGTGCCCCCCATGCAAGTAGGGTGTCCCTGCCTTCGTCCACGTCAGAGAGAATCGCTACCCGTTTAAAAATTAAAGCCCACCTGATGACTGATATTGATTTTCAAGTAGAATATTGTTACACCTGTTTTCGGCATCATATCACAATCAGAACATTAAACACCTGTTCCATCCCAGACCTCCTTATGTTTGAGATGTTTGAACCTTTGTCCT
Source organism: Pseudomonadota bacterium (assembly GCA_018818835.1). Lineage (GTDB taxonomy): Bacteria > Desulfobacterota > Desulfobacteria > Desulfobacterales > Desulfolunaceae > JAHIRD01. Next base: position 5,751 of record JAHIRD010000053.1, on the reverse strand, counting down.
ATAATATTTTAGTTGTCCCACCAGGGAGGTCCCATGCCTGACATCAAAAAAAGGATTGAACTTTTTTTTGAAAACCTTAGCCGGACATTTTATCGCAACAGAGTAAAAACCCTGGTTATCATGGCCCTGTTTATTGGCTTCACCGGGAGTTTCTGCCGCAACCTCACCGTGGACACGGCCACCGAAGCCATGCTGCACAAAACAGATCCCAGCCTGATGAAATACAACGCCTTCAGAGATCAGTTCGGCCGGTCTGAAATGGTGGCTGTTCTGGTGGAAGCCCCGGACATCTTTGACCGGGATTTTCTGAACAGGCTGAATACCCTTCAGCAAGACCTGGAGCAACACATTCCCTATTTGAAGAATATCACCAGTCTGATCAATGTGAGAAGCACCTATGGTAAAGATGATGTCCTTCATGTAAACAATCTGATTGAAAACATTGACCAGGCGGATCTTGCCGACATCAAGAAACGGGCCTTAAACAATCCATTTTACGAAAACTACATCCTATCCGGCGATAAGAAAAGCACCGCCCTGATCATCGAAACCGTTGCAACGGTTGTCGATAAATCTGGGGTACCCGTTAAGCCCACCGATGATTTTGAAGATTTCGGGCAAGAAAATCCAGCTAAAACCCATGCCCAGTCCCATTACATCACGGCCGATGAAAAAGCGGAAGTCAATGCCGCTGTCAATCGTATCGTGGCCCAATACCAGGCAGATAATTTCAAACTGACCTTTTCAGGCGGGGCCGTTGTGGTGGATGTGTTCAATAATGCCACGGCCACCGACACCACACGACTGGTGAAAATCATGATTGGCGTGATCCTCATCTTCCTTTATCTGATGTTCCGCCGGGTATCCGGCATGATCCTGCCCATCGTGATCGTTGTCTGCGCCACCGTAACCACCCTTGGATTCATGGGCATAACCCGGACGCCCATCTCCATCATGACCAACATCCTTCCAGGTTTTCTGGTTTCCGTATGCATTGCCGACGCCGTCCATGTCCTGGCCATTTTTTATCGGGAATTCCAAAAAGGTGCCAGTAAGGAAAACGCCATCTGCCATTCCATGGGTCATTCGGGCCTGGCAATTTTCATGACCAGCCTGACCACAGCGGCTGGACTTCTGTCCTTTTCCATCGCGGAAATTGCGACGATTTCCGAATTAGGCTATTTCTCAGCAGCCGGAGTTATGCTGGGTCTCATCTACACCATCATCTTACTGCCCGCCCTTATCAGTGCTATTCCCATCGTCAGAAAGCCTGAACAAAAAACAGAGAAAGCCTCTTTACGCATGGATAAATTTCTCCTTTTTTTCGGAGAAATCTCCATTCGGTATCCCTATCGAATCATCGCCATCTGCCTGGTCCTTTTTGTGGTATCCGTATACGCCATACTTCAACTCCATTTTTCAAGTTATGTTCTGACCTATTTCCCGAAAAATCATCCTGTAAAACTGGATCTCCAGCATATGGAAAATCATTTAGGGGGGTCAGTCAACTTTGAAGTGATAGTCGACACGAAAAGGGAGAACGGGATCCAGGACCCTGATCTTTTGAAAAAAATCGATGCTGTGATTCCCAAAATCAATGCCATTAAAAATGATGCCATCTATGTGGGAAACGTGTTCTCCATCAACGACATCATCAAGGAAACCAATCAGGCACTTCACAACAACGATCCGTCCACCTACGTGATTCCGGAGGATGCCAAAACCGTGGCCCAGGAGCTCCTGCTTTTTGAAAACAGCGGCTCCGATGACCTGGAAAAGATCAGTGACAGTCTTTTCAGTAAAACGCGGATTACCATCAAAACCAAATGGGCCGATTCGGTGATCTATGAAACCTTTCTGGATGATCTGTACACCATGTTCCAGGAGGCTGTCGGGGATAAAGGAGACGTCACCATTACAGGGATTGCCGCCCTTCTGGCCAGGACCATTCCAGCGGCTCTTTACAGTATGCTGGAAAGCTATATCATCGCCCTGGTGATCATCACCATCCTGATGATCATTCTGGTGGGTGATCTAAAGCTGGGGCTCATCAGCATGTTCCCGAACCTTCTGCCCATTTTCATGGTCTTCGGACTGATAAGCATCATGGGCGTCAAGCTGGACATCAACACGTTATTTATCGGAAGTGTGGCCATCGGCCTAGTGGTGGATGACACCATCCATTTCATGTACAATTTCCGGAAATATTATGACCAGACAAACGACCCTAAAAAAGCCATCCGGGAAACCTTTCTTGGAACCGGCAGGGCACTTCTCATCACCACCATTGTCCTGTCCATGAATTTTTTCGTGCTCATGTTCGCCACGTTGAACCACAGCATTAAATTCGGCTTCTTCACAGGCATGGCCATCTTCTTTGCCCTGTTTGCTGATTTTTTCCTGTCCCCGGCCCTGTTGTTTCTGGTCACCCGGCAAAACGAGAAAGATGCCCAGGAAAACCCGGAGCCCGACTCGGACAGAGTCTGTTTTGCTGAAAGCACCTAACAGGCAGGGCATGAAGAAAAAGAAAAACAGATTTACCACTCAGGTTTGTATATATCGACCACCCGTTCGCGTAGCTCACTGAAGGACACGAAGAAATAAGCCTCCGGCGGCTCTCCGAGGGCCAGCTTCCCCGCCTACGCGAGGACAAGTTTAAAACGCTAAGAAAATGGGTTGGGTGTCCCATTCCCTTCCTATACCGGAGCCTGAATGGCAAATAAATTCGTATTCTGTACACGGCCGATAGGCCTTATCAGTCCCATGGGTCACATAAGTCTTATACGACCGATACCCATAATAAGAAAATCCGGCTGTCAAGGGCAGGCCTGCCATACCAGACCATATGTATCAAGCATTATAGACGCTAATTCATTATCATTGAATGCTTAAAAGAGTTCGCATTTTAGATGCCTCGTCCGCCGGGGTGCTTCCAAAGAAACGTTTGAATTCCCGGCTGAACTGGGATGCACTTTCATAACCGACTTTGCTGTTGGCCGTACTGGCATTAAACCCATCCTGGGCCATCAGTAACCGTGCTTTGTGCAGACGGATGCTTTTCAGATATTGTAGGGGGGGTGCAGCGGTGACAGCCTTGAAGTTGCTGTGAAAGGACGATACGCTCATATTGGCTTCACCGGCCAGAGTCCCGATATCAAGTTCGGCATCAAATTCCGTGTGCATCCGTTTCAGGACTTTGGCAATTTGCCCGAAACGGCTGTGGCGAGCTGCAAGCAATCGTAAAGCACTCCCTTGCTCGCCGCACAGGACCCTGTAGATGATTTCCCTGACGATCTGCGGCCCCAGTATCCGGCCATCAAGGGGATGGGCGAGACATTCCAGCAAACGAACGGTGGCGCAGATCAAATCATCAGTCAACGGCGTCGAGTAGATTCCCCGGAGGACTGAACCAGGCAGTGAACTGCTGTCGTCCATCTCCAGTAATAGCGCACTTACGATCGTTGCATCGACGCTGATATAGACAGCCAGCAGCGGTTCTTCGGGGCTGCCCATGGTTTCACATTCAAGGGGAAGGGGTACGATTATAGGGATCATAGACTTGAACAGCACGGCATGGTCACGCTGAATGTAACACCGGAACTCGTTCGCAAGGTCCTTGAACTGAGCCTATAAAAATAGACACCGCGCTGGTGTGAACCACACGAATACTGGACAAACCAAACAAAGGAGAACGACGATGACAAATAAACAAGCACTTTTAAATGAAATTAGACTGGGTGATCTTCTGTTGAAAAACAGGGTTGTGATGGCTCCGCTGACACGCAGCAGGGCGGATAATGCAGAGAATGCTCCCACGGATCTTATAGCCGAGTACTATGCCCAACGAGCCTCGGCCGGGCTGATTATTACGGAAGGGTCACAGATATCGCGCCGGGCAGTGGGGTATATCAATACGCCGGGCATCCATTCCCAGGCCCAGGTAGAGGGGTGGAAAAAAGTCACCCACGGAGTTCATGAACGTGGAGGAAAGATCTTTCTCCAGCTTTGGCATGTGGGGAGAATGTCCCATCCGGACTTTCACAACGGTGAGCTGCCATTGTCGGCATCCGCCCTGAATCCCAACTCCCAATCATACACGCCCAAGGGGTTCAAGGACACGGTTGCACCCAAGGCCATGACCCGTGACGAGATCAAGGAAACCATTGCCGATTATGGCCGGAGCGCCGCCAATGCCATGGCAGCCGGAATGGATGGTGTCGAGATTCATGCGTCCAATGGATACCTGCTTCATCAGTTTTTTAGTCGAACATCCAATATCCGGACGGATGACTATGGTGGATCCATTGAGAACAGAGCCCGAATCCTCTTTGAAGTCATTGAAGAGGTGAAGAAACATGTGGCGGAAAATCGTATCGGGGTTCGGCTTAATCCGTCCCTGCACGGGGTCTTCGGCATGACCCTGGATGAAGAGACCATCCCCACCTTTGATTTTATCGTCAAAAGGCTCAATGACTACAAACTTTCGTACCTGCATCTTTCAGAGCCGTTCACCGACGTCACCGAGGTGCCGGGCGCTGAACCCCATATCGCGCGTAGATACAGGCCCATGTATAAAGGAACCCTGATGATCAACAGCGGTTTTGACCAGGAAAAGGGAAACCGGGTGATCAAAGACGGCCATGCGGACCTGGTCGCCTTTGGAAAGCTCTTTATTTCCAACCCGGATCTGGTTGAACGATTTGCACAAAACGCACCGATCAACCCCTGGGATGACCAAACGTTTTATACTCCCGGTCCCAAAGGATATACGAACTATCCTCTGCTCGGGTAGGAAACGCTAAGTGTGACCGCCCGAAATCCTATCTTGCGATTCAGGCCAGCCTTCCGTCATCGCCTTGGCAACGACGGAAAGCTGCGTTCAACTCTGGGCAACTCCTCTGCTCTCTGGGGACTGCTCTGGGGACAGGTCAATTATACAAATAGGCATCCGACATTAACATGCATAGGCCCTTAAGTCTCGCAGCACGGGTTGACCGGGGTTTTCAATTGTTTTTCGGCGAATGACATTTCGGTAGTGTTGCCAGCATCGTTGGTGTGTCTGGCAAGGAAGTTCTCAGAAAATTCAAAATTTGGGGCTTACAAGCGACGAAAATGAAAAATAGGGGGTATAGATAACATGCTTCTCAAGAAAAAGCCTACCATGAACCTTTTTTATATGGGAAAAGGGAATTAATCCACCAAAATCAGCTCATCAAAACACGGTCGATCCATTTTCAATGAAAAGAAAAAACAGCTCAATGGTTCTTTTTATGAAACACCAAAAAAGAAGGGGTTATTAAAAATATTTTGAAACGTATGGGTCAGGATGAAAGACGTTTCAAGGAATACATGCCCTCAAGGCCCTTGATGGGCCTGGGTATTTTTTCATGCTTTGACTGAAACATATGTTTGAATCGCAGGTATTGTTCAGCCACAAAGGCCTTTGATCCTATGATGCCGGAATCGGTGAAATACCGTGTTCTATTCATGAACCGATCGGTTCGGGTGATTTCGAAATCCTTTTCACGCTCGGCGGTGACAATGTCCTTTTCGATGACCTGACTTCTTTTCCCGTCAGCTCTGGCCAGGGATCCGGCTTCATAAACATATCGCCGGTAGCGGCGGAACCGTTCCTTTTCATCCACATCGTTGAATTCCACAATCCCGAAATCCGTTGAAAGAAAATCGTCCGTGTTGCCGGTCTGGCTGTGATAGCCCAGCGAACACCAGCGATAATCCTCGGGCCGCTTT
>JAHIRD010000052.1 GCA_018818835.1 Pseudomonadota bacterium | reverse complement strand
TGATCGAAGATTCTATGACTGAATAAATTCGCTTCATCTCTGCGATGCGACCAAGCAATTCAATCTTATTAACGTGTGAAGAATTCATTACATTCATCTCCCTTTGTTATCCCCATAAACAAAGCATACCTCGATTTTGTTTATATCACTATAGCACTGCAAAGCATATGCCAGCCACAAAAACACACAGTTATCTGGCTTTAATGCCTATATTCAAACAATTAAAACACTATCATTTCATAAAGGAACAGACAATTACAAACTATTTCTGTTAAAATTAGGGTATTCACCCCCCATAAATTAAGCAGCAGAGTTCATAATAACGCCAAGGATCACCGGCGCAAAGCATGGGTGTCCAATGATCCCTTTGTTGGGATGTCGTTCCTTCGGGATCGAAATCGATTTCGATCAAATCCATATGACATGAAGACAAAAAATAGTGATCATCAAAACCGGGGGTAACGATCTAAAGGGAATGTCAGGAGGAAATAGTGAGCGCAATAATACAATAAACGGCGAATCAAGCAAGGCCGATGGTTCTGTTAAGTAAAAAATAATCCAATTGTGCAAGCTGGTTCGGATTCAAGTTCGAAAAATGTACCCTTCTTTGCCGCATGACGATGGAACTGAAAGAGGAGCCATTGTCAAGCTGTTCGTCCTCAATGATTTTATAGGGCATTTTTTCAAGGTAAAAACCGTTATCACCCACAAAAACATGGGTGGCCACCGACTCAAACGCCTGTTCTCTGTGAACAATATATCGAAAACACAAGCCCCCCTTGCTGATATCAACAATCTGCCCCATAATCGTCGAATCAGGGCTCAGTGCGGCATAGGCCCCATCCTTAACTTTATACCTCGGATAAGAGCGACGGTCCTGTTTTCCAGGTTTCCATACCATGGACATTTCCCTTTCCATATACAAGACACAACTTACTGATATATTATGAATTTATTTACAGCCTATCTTAATTTAAAATAATTTATCACACCAAACTTTAAATATCAACATCCTTCATAAGAGCAGCAGCAAGAACAAGGTCATCCCGGGTAGTGATCTTAATATTATTTCGGCTCCCGAGTACAAGTTTTACAGGTCGCCCCATGGCCTCCACAAGTGAGGCATCATCCGTTGCCCTAATATGAATGTCCACAGCACGATCATGGGCTGCTTTGATCAGGCCGTATTGAAATGCCTGGGGGGTTTGAACTGCCCAAAGCGTTTCCCGATCAATGGTTTTCTCCACATAACCCAAAGAATCCAACTGCTTGAGGGTATCTGAAACCGGAACGCCAAGGACAGAGGCTCCACAATCCATGGCTGCATGGATGCATTCAATGATGTGGCGGCTATCCACAAAAGGCCGCACACCGTCATGAATTACCACGATCTCATCATTTTCAATATTCAACGATAAAAGGCCATTATAAACGGATTGCTGCCGTTCGAGGCCACCCCCGACCAAAAGGACCTCTTTGGTCATGTTTATGGACTGGACTATCGTTGTTCGACAGAATTCTTCATCCGGGGGAGGAACGACCAGAACGATTCTCTCAATGTCACTGCATTGGTCAAACACCATAAGGGTGCGCTGGAGAACCGGTGTCCCCTCGAGTTCCAGATACTGTTTCCGAACAGACATCTCCATACGAAGTCCTTGTCCGCCGGCAACGATAAGAGCAATAGCCATAATTATTTCAAGTATGCCAGTTCTTTGGGAAGGGCAAGGCCCTTGCCCATAGAGTCTTCCGCGTAATTCACGGAAGCCAGGATTTTGATATCGTTCAGTGCCCGAATGTCTCCCTCAAACACAACTTCCGAGATATTCTCTTTCTGGATTTTACCTCCGGCCCATTGAATGTCCAGAACGCTGCTGGCGTCAAAATGATCTCCGTTTACGACCAACTCGACCTTGCCTCCAAAATACTGAACAATTTTTGCGACCATCATGCTGGGCCGATTGTGAAAACCCCGGGTCACGGGGATGCCCACGCGAATGGATGTCTTTTCAATATTTTCATCAAGAATCTCATGGGCCACTTTTTTCCCGGCCGTGAGAAAATGACTGACGTAGTACAGGCAGTAGTTGATGGTGCGATCCAGAAGTTTTTTTGGGTCCACCAGTTCTGTCAGACGTTTACGTACCTGCTGACAATGACTGATACCGCCCAGTTCCAAAAGGTGCCGTTCATAATAATGCAGTAACCTGCCTTGAACCTCAAGAATATGCAGTACCACGGAAAAATGGGCCCTCAATTGCTTAAGCTTGCGGTTTCCATATCTGTAACCACCTATAATCACGTAGGAGTCAAACGAAGATTGAATGTTGTGAATAAGCATTTCAAAACGTCTGATTTCGACCTCATTAACTTTAAACGGAACAATACGAGTGATTTCCTGTAAGGTATAGGGTTCATAAAACGATAAAGGCTCAAACGTCTTGATTATATTCAAAAATTCACTGGCAATTTTGACAATATGCTGTTTCTGTTCCGTGACAACATCATCGTCAATGTCATATTCAAGCATCTCTCCAGTCACAACACCAGGGAAATTAGCCTGATCATAACTCCCCTCCGGGATGTCGATGCTTAATCGTTTGGCCTCGTCAATCACAACCGGGGCAAGATTCATCAAGGATTCAGTTATGAAATCAAGTGTTTTCTCACCCTCCTGAATAAAATTCCCCACATCGGCCAGATCATAAAAAACCATCCGGTTTCCGATATGTCTTTGGGAATAACCGCTGGAGCTCAAATGACGAACAGAGGAGGCAAGCTCTCTGAAAAAAAACCACTGTTTGTTGTTTTTTGCACCATGGAGGTCCAAAAAATCTTCAAGGAGGTGAGAGGTGGCAATCAACCTGGAATAAAGTTTTTTTGTAAAAATATGTTCGGGTGAATCAAAACTGGAAATATAAACACATGCCTTCAAGAAGTCATGGGAATATATCCTTACTTTATTCTTAAACGAAATACTGCACGACGAATTTTCCAATGCCAACACCTGATCAGACGGTTATATTACCCCTGTTATTTGTTTTCCATTCAATCGTTAACGGGCTTGATGCATCAACAGCCAACCCTATCCGTGCATTGTTATCGACACATAATGGCGATTCGTTTGGTTTCTTGTATGTATCCTCGTAAAAAAGTCGAGGGATGGCTATGGAAAAAGGTCCATAAGGCGTAGTGTTTGGCCGGGGTTACGGCATACTTAAAGCGTATGTCGAATGTCCGGCCAAAAACTATAACGCCGCATATGGGACTTTTTACGACGCCATCAAAAAAAAACGGTCGAAGCAGACCGTAAGCCGAATTCTGTTTCCCTGCGCAGTTACCCACACAGAGACAACGATCATTCATCTAGGACACCGGTTGCCCGGCATCTCATGCGACCTACCCGGAAGTATGGGCGGGCAGCCCTTAGCACTTCCCTATTTGGTCTTGCACCGGGTGGGGTTTACCAAGCTTCCCCGGTCACCCGGAGAACTGGTGCGCTCTTACCGCACCGTTTCACCCTTACCCCGCACTCACGTCACCTCCCGGTTTATACCGGAAGGCGAATTGAGTGCGGGGCGGTCTACTTTCTGTTGCACTTTCCTTCATGTTGCCATGACTCCACGTTATGGAGCACCCTGCCCTGCGGTGTTCGGACTTTCCTCCCGGCCATTTACGGCCCGGCGATCGTTTGTTCTGCTTCGACCGAAAACACATTTTCATTGTATGAACAAAAGAGTTCTTATTCCATTTTGCGATCAAGGCGAAACAGTTCCAAGGGGCTGGCCCCTGTGCCTGCCCGTCGTTAGGTCTCATCTTGAATGCAAAATCGAATTAGCACCTCGAATATCCCTGGAATCCTGTCAATTCCCCTTGTAGTAGAGTATTCTATGACACTGGTGACAAAAATTCAAGGATTCCCCACGTTGAATCTCAATAAATTTCTGTGGCGGCACTTTCATAAAACACCCGTTACAGGTTGAGTTGGTCATTGGAACGATGGCCAGACCAGCCGATTGCTTTAAAATCCTGTTGAACATATCCAGAAGCCTGGGCTTGACCAACGTGGCCACAGCATCTCTTTTTTCTAAAATCTCTTCAAGTTCTTTACGTTCAGTGATCGTCGTGCTTTCAATCTCTGCTATTTCACGTTCCGTGTCCCTGACAATGTCTTCACATCTGCTTTTGATCTCACGAATTTCTTTTTCCTTGGTTTCAATCCGTTCAAGGAATTCGATCATCTGGGTTTCAACCTCGGAATTCCGCTTTTTGTTGTCATCGATTTCTCTGAGCAGGGTCTGGTATTCGTTATTGGTTTTAACATTTTTCAGGTATTCTTCACTTTTTTTCAGGCGGATATCTCTATCCCTGACCTCGGATTCAAATTCTTTGTATTGACTCCGCGTCGTTTCAAGCTCCGATTCAAGTTTGGCCAGCCCATTTTCAGCATCCGACCTTTTCTTTCTCCGGGTTTCAATTTCCTGTTCCACACCATCAAGAATTTTATTTATCTTGTAAGCCCTTGTTTCAATATCCTGAAGCTTAATCAGAATATCCATCTCTTCTTTCGTGGCTGTCGCCATAGTCATTTATCCCATTTTTAGTCATCAATAATTATATATATATAAACGGATCTTTTTCCATTGCACAGGCCTCAACTGCAATGGAAAATCCTTTTTGCCCACATAGGGATGTAAGAGCGTCCTTCATGGCTTGGGCCATGGGGATTTCCGATGCAAAGTGACCGACATCCACCAAGGTCCGGCCTGCATCTTCAACCCTCCGGGCATCATGGTAATGCAAGTCCCCGCTTACATAGACATCGGCATGACTTTGTATAAAATCGCCTATCATGCCCGAACCGCTTCCGGTACACAAAGCCACCGATCCAATCATCATGTCCCTGTTCCCGGCAACTTTGACTGTATCCAGACCCAGACTGTCTTTTACCTGCTGCACAAAGGCCTTAAAAGGCAAAGGGTGTTCAAGACGCCCGATACGGCCAAGCCCTTCCAAACAGGAGTCTGATACAAGGGGATACAGATCATAGGCCATGGTATCGTAAGGGTGAACCTTGGCCACATGATCAATCACACCTTGGGCATCACGTTTCAAAACAAGGGTTTCAATTCTCACCTCGTCGACGTCGGTGAGTTCCCCTGGTATTCCAAGAAATGGATTGGCCCCCTGTCCGGACGTGAAGCGGCCTTTCCCTTTGCACAAAAAAGAACAGCAGGTATAATTTCCTATTATACCTGCTGCTGTTTCGGACAAAGCCCCCAGTATGTTTTCCTTGTGATCCAGCGGGGCAAAGATGACAAGTTTCAATCGTTCCGGATCAACGGGCCTCCCCAGAACCCGTATCCCAGTCAAGCCCATTTTTCTGGCGAGAATATCGTTCAACCCCCCTTTAGTACTATCAAAATTTGTGTGGGCTGAATAGATGGCCAGTGAATGCGTGTGTGACTGTGAGATAATACGCCCCAATGGATTTGAAAAATCGAGACTTTTCATAGGCTTAAAAATCAGAGGATGGTGGGTGACCAGAAGGTCTGCCTTGATTGAACAGGCGTAGTCGACGACATCCCACAGTGGATCCAAAGCCGTGACAATTTTTCTGACCGGCCAGGACCTGTCACCCATCTGCAGTCCGCAGTTATCCCACGGTTCTGCAAGGTGTGGCCTTGCAATGTGTTTTTCTATGAGTGTGATGATATCCCCGACTGTGGCCATACATTCCCCTGATCGTATCGTTTAAAACGACCCGTCACACCCCATGGACGACGTGGAACAAACACCGATTTTACCTTTAAATATCTCAATTCAGGTCTCATGCATAAAAAAGGCGTGGTACTTCAGTACCACGCCTTTGATCAATCTCTATTAAAATAGTGATTTGGAAACCTCATACCACCTTCGTTTTATGCCCGAGTAATCATGTTTTTGGTGGGCCCACCTGGGATCGAACCAGGGACCGACCGGTTATGAGCCGGTGGCTCTACCAGACTGAGCTATAGGCCCAAAAACGTCATGGAGTCACGTTAAATAACCCCAGGACACCCTGTTTGTCAAGGTTTATATTTCTATAAAACTCTTCAGTTTCTTGCTTCTCGTGGGGTGTCTTAATTTACGTAAAGCCTTGGCTTCAATCTGCCGGATACGTTCACGTGTTACCGCAAAGTCCTTGCCAACCTCTTCAAGGGTATGATCGGCTTTTTCACCTATCCCGAAACGCATACGAAGCACCTTTTCCTCCCTGGGTGTAAGGGTGGCAAGCACCTTCCGGGTCTTTTCGGCAAGGTTCATGCTCACAGCTGCGTCAGAAGGCAACATAAACTTCTTGTCTTCGATAAAATCTCCAAGATGGCTGTCTTCCTCCTCACCGATGGGTGTTTCCAGGGAAATGGGTTCACGGGCAATCTTCAAAACCCTCCTGACCTTGTCCAGCGGAATTTCCATTTTTTCCGCAATTTCTTCGGGGGTGGGTTCACGTCCCAGTTCCTGAACCAGATACCGTGAAGTTCTGATCAGCTTATTGATGGTTTCAATCATATGAACAGGGATTCGGATGGTACGAGCCTGATCGGCAATGGCCCGCGTAATGGCCTGCCTGATCCACCAGGTGGCATAGGTGCTGAATTTATAACCACGCCGGTATTCAAATTTATCCACGGCTTTCATCAATCCGATATTGCCTTCCTGAATCAGATCCAAAAACTGAAGGCCCCTGTTGGTGTATTTCTTGGCAATACTGACCACCAGTCTCAAATTGGCTTTAACCAGCTCACTTTTGGCCAGCTTGGATTTATGCCGTCCATCTTCAATGGACGTCACAATTCTGGACAGAATTCGGTTATTGGCTTTTATACTGTATTCACGGACATCAATCTGATTCTGGATCACTTTAATATCCGCAAAAAGCCTTGAACGCTTGTCATCAGTAAGATCGCACTTGTCCTTGGACCAGTTGACACAATCGTCCCCTGCAAGTACCGAACGAAATTCCGTCACGGTGGTGCTGAATGCCTCGGCACAGCGGACAATGACCTTGTTCATTTCTTCAAACCATTCGATCTGTTCCTTGATTATTCGGTCGACCTTCTCTGTGACACCCACTTCAAGGCGCCATTCCTTGAGCAGGTTGAACACCTTGTCGGTCCTTCGCCCAATGGCCCGTCTGATCTTCCGTTGTTCTTCAGGCCCATGGTCTTCGGTAAACAGTTTTTCACGAAGCTCCTTATTCTCATCATTCACCTGTTTGATACTATCAATGGTGGCAAGAAAGCTATCAACTTGAATCTGTTCATCCACAAGGCCGTCACCTTCATCGATATCCCTTAATACATGCTTGGGCCTCAGACGTCCTTCACGGATACTTTCGGCAAGGGCAAGAATATATTCAACGGTGAGGGTCGTGTCCAACTGGCAACGCAAAACTTCCTGATCACCGATTTCTATTTTCTTGGCAATCTCTATCTCACCTTCCCGGCTCAGAAGAGTCACCAGCCCCATCTCCCGCAAATACATCTTGACAGGATCCGTGACCGTCCCGAAATCAGCTGGGGAAGCAGGTTCTTCAGAATCTTCCTTTTCTTTTTCAAAACCGCCGCTCTCGTCTTTGGATAACTTCGCGTCCATCTTCTTATCATCCATCAGGTCTTCGTAATCTTCATCTTTTTCAACAACCTGAATGCCCATATCAGTGAAACCTAAGAAAATCTCATCAAGTTGTTCCGAGGACGCCACATCATCAGGAAGTCCCTCATTGACTTCATCAAAAGTCAAATACCCCTTTTTCTTCCCTTCAACAATCAAATCCTTAATCAATTCCTGCTGTGACTTTCTCAACTCATCTGCATTCCCTGCGGATTTCCTGGTCATAAAAATTTGCCTCCTCCGACTCCGGATTTATTATCTTTTTCTGGTGTGAACCTTTTTTTTCATTAATTTCGAATAATTATTTTTCTCATGCATCAATTTAAGCAAAAGTTCATGGTCCTTACTCTCTTCAGCCATTCGGATTTGTTCCGAAAGAGAATCCTCATTTTTTTTCCTGTTCCCCATATAGTGATGAATAAGATTGACGCAATTTTTATGGAGCCAGGGGATATCACCTATGGCCAGTGATGAAATCATCTGTCTTTCCCTGTCTGTAGCAGACTGGGCTATCAGTACCGAGGCCATATCCTCAGGTTCTCCCTGGTAATCCAAAATTTTTCGACCCAGAGCCTTAAGCGATTCGCTTTCCAGATAGTCAACCACCTGGCTGTCCCTGCATTCGGAAATAATCTCAGGAAACTGGAGCATCATGGAGACAATCTGTTTTTCCATCTCAGAATACCGTGATTGCCTGGGTGCTGTCTTATTTCCCGGTACTGCCTGGCTTATGGCAGGTATCCGGATCGGACCATCGCTCTGCTCTTTAATTTTTTCTATCACAGCCTTTTCATCCACACCGATCCGATGGGACAATTCCCTGATATATAGCGAACGGGCGATGGGATCACCCACGACCTGTAAGGGCTCCTTCATGGCTTCAATGATCCGGATACGGCCTTCAATGGAAAGCCCATACTGTTTAACAGCCGTCTCAAGTAAAAAAGGAATAATACCCATTGCCTTTGTTGATGCATTCAAAAACTGTTCCGCTCCGAACTCCCGTATAAACGAATCCGGGTCATGTCCCTTGGGGAGCACAAGAATGTTGGCGCTGATAAATTCTTTTTGGAAGACTGGAATGCTGCGTTCAGCTGCCTTGATACCCGCATCGTCCGAATCGTAAACAAGGACAAAACGTTTCACGCCTCCCCGGCTGAGCATACGCACGTGATCCTGGGTAATGGCCGTCCCCAATGTTGCCACAACATGTTCAACCCCGCACATATACAGGGACAAAAGATCAAAATAACCCTCCACAATATGGACAGTGCCAGCCTGACGGCAGGCCTGCTTTGTCTTTCCGAATCCATAAAGCGACTTGCTTTTATTGTAAATCGGTGTTTCAGGAGAATTCAAATACTTTGGTAGCGAATCATCTAAAACTCGTCCCCCGAAGCCGATCACACGACGACTCAAGTCTAATATCGGAAAAATAATACGATTTCTAAAGCGATCATAGTATCTTTCTTTGTTTTTTGTTACAATCAACCCTGATTTTTCAGCCACACCACGGGGAACCTTCTGTGTGTCAAGAAAACGAACCAGATGGTCCCACCCTTCAGGCACATAACCCAGATCAAATGTATCGGCAATGGCTCCGTTTATACCACGATTTTTCAAGTAGTTACGAGCCACTTCGCCCTGTGGGCTCTCAAAAAGGATATTCCTGAAATACCCCATGGCTATTTTGTTCACAGAAAAAAGGGTTTCCCGCTCACTCTCGACACGCTTGGCCGAAGGGCTCATCTCAGGCTCAGGAATCGTGATCCCGTAACGATCAGCCATCATCCGGACGGCCTCTGGGAAGGGAATCCCCTCCCGCTTCATCACAAAGCTGAAGACATTCCCACCCAGTCCACAACCAAAGCAATGAAAAATCCCCCGTTGGGGATTCACATGAAAGGAAGGGGTTTTCTCCGAATGAAAGGGGCAAAGCCCCATATATGCCTGTCCTGATTTTTTTAGATGAACGGTTTCCGAAACAACCTCGAAAATATCAGCTGCCTGTTGGACATCCAAAATTACATCTTCAGGAATAAATCGTGCCAAAACCGTTCATCTCCCATGCCGTCACGGTAACCTGCCCCCCATGACCATTTCACGGTGCGACTAAATTCCAAGTACGACCCGAAAAAGTAATTACTCATCCGCGTTTGTCAAATCAAATTCGTTAAATCATCCCTTTTGTGGATAGGTGCCCGGTAATTCTTTTGTCAAGAGACACGGCCTGATCCAGAGCCCGTCCAAGACCTTTGAAAACCGACTCAACAATATGGTGATCGTTTTCGCCGTATCTCACATTCACGTGGAGATTCATGCCGCCTTTACTGGCAAAGGCCCTTAAGAATTCTTTCACATCACGGGTGTCAAAGGTACCGCACACACCCATGTGTTCCGGCATATGGCATACAAGATAAGGCCTGTTCGACAAATCCAGGCTAACCTCACTCAAGGTCTCATCCATGGGTGTGACCGCATGACCGTACCTGACAATACCTTTTCGGTCTCCCAAGGCATCGTTCACCAGAGATCCCAGAACAATCCCGATATCTTCCACGGTATGGTGATTATCCACCCCGATATCACCTTCTGCGTGAATGGTAAGATCGAAAAACCCATGGCGGGCAAATAGGTCCAGCATATGATCAAAAAAAGGAATCCCGGTGGAAATATCCCTGTTTCCACTTCCATCCAGATCAATGGTGGCAGAAATCCGTGTTTCGGATGTGTTTCGTTCAATCCGGGTTAATCGTTTCATCACCATGTCCTTATGATTTATTAAACTGCTGATTGGCTTGACACTCTTGATGGCGTCGTAAAAAGTCCCATATGCGGCGTTATAGTGTTTGGCCTATGGGCCTTTTTCCATAGCCATACGCCGACTTTTTGCGAGTCCATCAATCTAAATTCTAAAAAATTAAATTGCCGAAATGACTTGGTTTCCTCTAACAGATTATTTGCTGTGGGTCAATTTAAAAAAAGACATTCCTTTCATCGGCATTACAGATATGATATATGAGATCGTTTTTAATCTAATGGAGAAGGACAATGACCGTTAAAATTGTTTTGCAAGATGCGTTTAAAAAAGTCACCCATGATCAAGATAAAATCATGACACCCGAAGAAACGGTTGACCGTTTCAAGACCAAGACAGCCCACCTCAATCTGGACATCCTTGAGAGTACGGAGAGGATTGACAACGGACGATTGGACATTCCCGTTTATTTCAGCATCTGTGGTGAAGACGCAAAAAAACTTACAGGTACAAACAAGCAGATGGGTAAAGGTGCCACTCCCGCCCAGTCTGAAGCCAGTGCCGTGATGGAGTTGGCTGAACGTTTCAGTTTTTTTTCCTTCCGCCAGAATGAAAACAATTTTATCCAAGACACCTACAAAAATGTCCGGGATAAAGCCATTGACTTTGATCAGATCGCCAGGTCCGTGCATGATTACAATCAGGAGGAACTCAAGGTCACCCAGGAGTTTTTTTCCGACCTACCTTTGAAATGGACCTGGGCCTATAATATAACCCAAAAAAAAGAAGTCCTGATTCCCTTTGACTGGTTTTTCATGATCAATGAATTCAACGGACCCTCGGCTGGAAATTGCCAGGAGGAGGCGATCTGCCAGGGCATTTCGGAAATTATTGAACGCCATGTTTCATCACTGATCAGCATGGAAAAACGAAGCGTTCCCCGTATTGATCCCTATACAGCCAAAGACCCGGCTGTTCTTGATATGCTCGAAAAATACTCCAAAGCAGGCATCCGGCTTGTGGTTTCTGATTTCAGTCTGGATACAGGCATTCCAACGGTTGGAGTTCTTGCATGGGATCCCAGCACATTCCCGGATAAAAGTGAAATTGTCTGGACCGCCGGAACAGCTCCGAATCCTGAAAAAGCCCTGAGTCGCGCACTTACCGAAGTGGCTCAACTCGCAGGGGATTTTAATACCAAGTCCAATTATGTAGCCAGCGGGCTTCCCAAATTCCGTTCTTTGTCCGACGCCGGTTACATCATCGAAACCCCTCGGACCATCTCCATGGCCGATCTTCCCGATCTTTCCCATGACAATATCCGCGTTGAAGTGGAAAATAATCTTTCTGTCCTTGAAAAAAAGGGCATGGATGTTTTTCTGGTCAATACCATGCATCCCGACCTTCAGGTTCCGGCATTCTACGCCATCATTCCGGGTGCCCATTTCCGCGAAAGGGCCACGGGAACCAATGTGGGCATGTTTTCAGCCAAATTCATCTCGGAGAACCTGGAACCCTTTGAGGCTCTTCCCCGGTTGAAGGATATGGATAAAAAACTCCCCGGTAAATACTATATTCAATTTTTTATCGGCCTGACTTATCTTTCCATGGAACGCCACCAGCAGGCTCTGGCTTGTTTCGAAAAAGCCCTGTCCCTGGAACCCCAGCCCCAGGACATTCCCTCCATCTGTTCATACACCGGAGTATGCCTGAAGGATCTGGGCCACTATAAAGAGGCCCTTCTTATCCTTGAAAAAGGAGCCGAGGCGGACGATGAACGTGAAGACATATTCAACCTCATGGGTTTCTGCCATTTCATGCTGAAAAACCATGAAACCGCCATCACCTGTTTCAAACGGGTACTTGAACTCAACCCAGGGTCTGGAATCGATTACGCCAACATTGCGTCCAACTACCGGGACATGGGAGAAACCCTCAAGGCAATCTCCTATTACACCATGGCTCTTAAGCTGGACCCGAGCCTTGATTTTGCCAGGGACAATCTGGATAAACTTTCGAAGAGTTAAAAAACTGTGTTCACTTAAGGTCTTGGGATAATGAGCCGATAAGATTACTGGTGTATTAACATGTAATTTGAAACAGGTAATTTATCATGGCCATATCCGTTGTTTCCCCTTTGGGAAATACGTCATATTATTCTTCGTTCAAAGCTGACACGGCTCCAGCCCAGTCACAGCCCGCTGAACAAGGCAAGACCCCTGCATCTGTTGGGCAAGAAAAACACGTGGATGAAAACCAAGGCCCAGGACGTGAACAGGGTGAGGCCTACACGACCTATCAACGAATCGGTGGCGGGACTCCCGCCATGGGCGAAGGGGAAGAATCCCAGCCCACCACCACCGATGATTCCACGAAAGAAAATGATGCATCCGCCAAATCATCAGAAACAAAATCCGGCCAAAGGGATTCCGAGTATTCGCCTGAAGAGCAAAAACAGATCAGCAACCTTAAAGCAAGGGATACCGAGGTCAAAGCCCATGAGCAAGCCCATATCGCTGCAGGGGGCCAATATGTTCGGGGAGGTGCCCATTTTGAATACCAAACAGGACCGGACGGAAAAAAATATGCTGTTGGAGGGGAGGTCAGCATTGATGCATCCAAGGAACCCGGAGATCCCAAGGCCACCATCGCCAAAATGAGAACCATTATCAGGGCTGCAACTGCACCTGCAAACCCATCGGGGCAGGACAGGGCCGTGGCAGCCAACGCCTCGCGGATTGAAATGGAAGCCCAGTCAGAGGTCATGGCCCTTAACCAGACTGAAGAAAATGGTAACTCTCAAAATTCAGGCATTAAAAAAGGATCACACACCACGGATGGATACACGGCAAGCATGGATGAGCCATCATCCAAACCGACCCTTGACGTTTACACCTGATGGCGTCGTAAAAACTCCCATAGGCGGGCGTCAAGTGCCTCCGTTTGTTGGGATTTAGTTCCTTCGGGATCGAAATCGCTATCGGGATCGAAATCGATTTGCTTTCAAACCTTGTTAAATCCAATATCTTATGCTATATTAATTGACAGCGCGAAATTCCAATCAATTAGGAAGATCTGAGCAATGTCTGAAAAACATACCGAGTGCCCGCTATACAACCCTTTGAATTGCAAAGAATATTTTAATCCCAAAATCTGTGCTTTTGTCAAAAAAGACCAGATCTGTCTTAAAAAAAAGAAACCCCGTAAAACCCCTCAAACCGCGATTAAATCAAACAACTGATCCGGATGTTTATCGAACGAGTGTCCTTACACTCAATAACGACCCTTGATCAGGCATGCCCTGCACGTGAGGTCAAAAGAAGGGGATCAACTCCTAAACTGCGAACCGCTTCATCCCAGCAATCTTCAGCACGTGTATTAAAAATAATCCCGTCGGACACACTTTGGGTGAGCCAGGCATTCTGCCGGATTTCTTTCTCAAGCTGTCCCGGCCCCCACCCTGCACAGCCCAGCATCATCCGTGTACGTTTAGGCCCCATGTTTAGAGCCATGGCTTCCAGGAGATCAATGGTGTTGCTCAAAGCCAGTGTCCGGGTAATTTGAAGGGTTCCCCGCCAGTCAAAAGGCGGGCCATGGAGGATATAAACTTCATCCATCTGAACCGGGCCGCCCATGTAAATGGGTTCTTTTCCACCCCCTTCTCCAACACCCATCTTGAATTCCCTGAAAATCTGTTCGGTGATGATCAAGGGATGGGGCCGATTGATGATAAGCCCAAGAGCCCCGTCATCATTATGTTCACAGATCAGTGTCACGGTTTTCGAAAAATTCGGGTCCCCAAGATCGGGCATGGCAATAAGAAAATGACCTTTTAATGACTCAAATTCTTTGTTTTCAAAATTATCTTCCATAGACATCCTCAAAACGGACAATATCGTCTTCGCCAAGATAACTGCCTGATTGGACTTCGATCAGTTCCAAATCAATCTTACCCGGATTTTCAAGCCGGTGGACCACACCCAAGGGGATATAAGTGGATTCGTCTTCTTTGAGAACAAATTCCTTTTCCCCCTTGGTGACAATGGCGGTACCACGGACAACCACCCAATGTTCGGCCCGATGAAAATGTTTCTGCAGAGAGAGCCGCGCCCCGGGTTTCACCGTGATGCGTTTCACCTGAAAATTACTTGAAAGATCGATACCTTCATAAGACCCCCAGGGTCGATAGACCTTTTTGTGGATGGAGGCTTCCTCCCGCATCACGGTTTTCAACTGGGTCACGATTCGTTTCACATCCTGGACCCTGTCCCTGGGAGCGATGAGAACAGCATCAGCTGTTTCAACCACCACATGATTTTCAAGACCCACCGCTGCAATCATCCGGGTTTCGGCATGTAAATACGAATGTTTCACTTCGTGGGTCAAGACATCACCATGGATCACATTGCCGTTTTCGTCCTTTCCCCCAACCTGCCAGAGGGCATCCCAAGAGCCCAGGTCATTCCATCCGGCCGAGAGGGGGATCATGGCACCTTGATCCGTTTTTTCCATGACGGCATAGTCAATGCTGTTGCTGGGACAGACGGCAAAGGCTTCTTTATCCAGTCTAAAAAAATCAAGGTCTTTCCGGCCTTTGGACACAGCGGCCCTGCAGGCGGCCACAATATCCGGGACAAAGCGTTCCAATTCCCCAAGAACCCTGGATGCCTTGAACATAAACATGCCGCTGTTCCAGCAATAATTTCCGGATGCCACATATTTACGGGCTGTTTCCATATCGGGTTTTTCCACGAACTCTGCAATGGCAACAGCACTGGAATCGGTTTCCGGAGAAATAAATTTTCCTTTACGGATATAACCGTAACCGGTTTCCGGGGCTTGGGGCACAATACCAAAAGTGATCAGATAGCCTTTCTCACACAGACCAAGCCCCAGTTCAATGGATTGATGAAGGGCTTTCACCTCTTCAATATTATGATCCGCAGGAAGAACCATCAGCACCGGGTCATCCCCGCCTTCAAGGGCTTTTATGGCGGCCACAGCAAGGGCCGGGGCCGTATTCCGACCCATGGGTTCAAGAACGATGGCTGCCGTGCTCACTCCAATGGCCCGAAGTTGCTCTGCCACCATAAACCGGTGGTCGTCATTGCAGATCACCATGGGCGCATGGACCTTGGGGAAACTCATTAATCGAAGAACCGTATTCTGCAGCATGGTCTTTTCGTCTACCAGACTCAAGAGCTGTTTGGGATACTGTTCACGTGAAAGAGGCCAAAGACGGGTGCCTGAACCACCGGCAAGGATGACAGGGATAATCATATAAGTTCCTCACACAATATGTGATGGCGTCGTAAAAAGTCCCATATACGGCGTTATAGTGTTTGGCCGGACGTTCGACATACGATTAAGTATGCCTTCACACCCGACCAAACACTACGCCTTGCCTATGGACCTTTTTCCATAGCCATACGTCGACTTTTTGCGAGTTCATCATTATTTATGCCTGAAAATTGTTTTTAAAAAAATAATACTTTAAAGAAGATCGATCATGCGTGTTTCAGATAATAGTCATAACACAGGAACTCACGGTCAAATACCTTTTTTTTACAAAAAAGCCATGACAACCTTGGCCCAAAAAAATTCTAACAAAAAACATACATATGGCACGGCCGATGCGTTGAATGCTTTAGGACCCATCATGACCTTCTTTTTACTTGACTATACCCGGTGGCCTTAATACATATCTTAAACAGATGTCCAATAAAAACCGATGTCAAGGAGTTGATTTATGACACTGAAGTCCTGTCTTTTGAAAGCCGGCCTCTTTATCCTGGTGATGCTGCCCTTATTTTTGTCGGGCTGCGACAACAGCGGTTATGGCATGCCCCGGCCCTATGTGATTACAGGTACAGTGACCATGGGGTCTGTCCCCGTAGATGAACGGGTAACAGGAACCGTCCATGTTCTGACCAATATACGGGCAGACAGATATCAAGCGGCCATTGATCCTGTGGATGGCTCCTATGAAGTCAGTATTCAGAAACCTGACCCCCCCTACCTGGTCTGGGCAGATCTTGATGGAGAACGGACCCTGTATTCTTATACCTCCGGCGCACGGAATCCCGTCATAGAGGATGACGCATCCGCTGAAAACGATATCCCCTCTGATGAGGAAACAACTGAGCCCGAGAAGATTTTACTTCCCCAAACCGTAAATATCACGCCATTGACAGATATGATCATCGGCCTGGCCTTCCTGGAAGATCCCCAGGCCCGATTCCTGGCCAATCCCAACGCCGGTTTTCCAAGTGAATCAAAAATTTACAAATTCCATAGCACGATTGTCGATCTGCTTTCAGACACATTTGATTATCTTTCCACCCCCGAGAATTTATACGCCTACAAGGATTACAATCTTTTCCACGATAAACTGATTGTGGATGATGACATTGACCGTCTCTTTACAGCATTTTGGGTTCAGTACATTGATGAAATAAACCCGGAAGATAGACGTGAAATAAAACTGACATTGAAGGACGGCCTGGGGGAGGGAGACGAAGTGTTTTTCGGTTGGGATCTGATCAAGGATAACCTGGTTGATATCCTGATGGAAAACGGCACCATGTACCCCTCGGAAGCCCTTGAAATACTCAAGATTGTTCTTGGCATCTAAAGCTGATGGCGTCGTAAAAAGTCCCATATGCGGCGATCCAAATCAGTCGTACGAGTACGAATAATTCGGAAGTACATCGCCAACCAACAGCTGGAGGCGACGCATAAAACTGCGCCCCTCAGCTTGGCCCCTTGGTCATCCCAAAAGCGAGCAGAGCCTATGGGCAAGAAGCAGGTTCGTTTCCCTGTCTTTCAAGGAAAAACGAACATACCTGTCATCCAGGCCATTAAAATTTCCGCAGTTGCGAATGAGAATTCTGTCCACAAGAAGCCTGTCACACAGATCCTGGGCCCGCATGGTTCCGGATAGTCTGGCAAGTACAAAATAAACCGATCCCGGAAAGACATGGAGATGGGCAAGGTTGCCCAGTTTCTCTAAGAATATCTGTTTTTCCTGTTTTACAAACAGTCGGCTTTGTTCAAGAAAAGCATCAATAATGGTTGGATTTTCCAAAATATAGGACACGGCTGCCTGGGCCAGGGCATTGACACTCCAGGGCAGAATGTATTTTTCAAAACGGTAGATCAGGGCCACAGGGGCCATAAGAAAACCCACCCGTAAGCCAGGAATACGGAATATCTTGGACATGGAATTCAGGACAATGACATTGGGCAGCCTGAGTTGAATGGCGCTTTGAGTGTAACTGTCTTCAGCAAAAGGCAGGTAGGACTCGTCAATCACAAAAAAGGTTTCGGGAAAGGCCCGGCAGAGTTCCTCCAGATCAGATCTGTCCCACATCATTCCTGTGGGATTGTTTGGATTGCAGATAAACACGGTGTCTTTTCCATCCACAGCCGCCACAAGGGCGTCCATATCCGAGGCAAAACCGTCCTCATCACGGGTCAGGAAATAATCACAGTCAGCCTGGTACATGGTGCAGGCATCTTTGTAATCAGCATAGCTCGGCCCCACCACCAATGCTTTTCGTATATTCAGAGCAACAGGAATGGAATAGATGAACTGGGTGGTCCCATTCCCGGCAAGGACGCATTCACTTGGAATGCCGTACCTGTCAGCTAAACGAGAGGTAATTTTTTTCGAATTGACCTCAGGAAGACTGATAATTGAATCCATGCGGCTTATCAGGTGCCCGGATAGGTCCTCGGGAGGCCCCAGTGGATTCAGGTTGCTGCTCATGTCAATAATGTCTGTGGGCTGGCAGCCCAGATGTGCTGCCACGTCATAGATATTCCCGCCATGTCCGATGATCATATGTATAATCTCTCCATTTGGTTTATTTGTTTATCATCCACACGCTAAACATAAAAACAATAGCGATTCGGTCACTTCAACCATGGCCCCCAGCATATCGCCGGTGATGCAGCCCATTTTCCGTTTATAAAAGCTCACCATGGCCAATACCACAAGGACAAATATCAGATTCACCAAGAGCCCCTTGAACCCCAGAAACAATGAAAGTCCTACGGGAATCAGAACCCATCGGAACCCCTTTAACGTTAGCGCTTCATCAAAATGAGCTTTTCCCGTGCCTTGGCTTCTTCCGTATTCAAGAAAACGGATACCAAAAAGAATGGACGATCGGGCAAAGGCCGGTACGATAACAAGCATCATGGCCCTGTCCCATCCCGGACCAGGCAGGGACGATATCCCCGCCCATTTCAAGGAAAGCCCACAGATAATGGCCACAAGTCCCATGGCCCCCACCCGGCTGTCCTTCATAATTTCAAGGGCCCGCTCCTTGGACTGGTGGCTGAACAGACCGTCTGCCGTGTCCCCCAGACCGTCCAGATGAAAGGCGCCTGTCACGACAATCAGAAATATCACATCAAGAACAGCCACAACATCCTTGGGCCACAGCGTCATGGCCATGGCATCAAAACCCGCCAGCATGACACCGATAAGCAGACCCACCAGGGGGAAAAAGGGAATCATTCCCACGGCATCGTAGGGCCGGTTTTTTCCCACAGGCAAAATGGTTATAAACTGAAGGGCTGAGAAAAAAGCATTCATACCAGGGTCTGTCCTTTCAAAATCATGGGGAGTCCTGCCACGGTCAGAACCACGCGATCCAAGGCTTGGGCGATTTTCTGGTTCACACATCCAGCCAGATCCCGGAATCGCCGGGCCAGAGCATTTTCAGGAACAATGCCCGCACCCACCTCATTTGAAACCAGAACAACCGGACAGGGAGATTCAACAATGGCCAGGATCAGTCCCTCAACCTTGTCAAATATAGCCTCCGTTTCCATATCGTTCAACAGCATATTGGTCAGCCACAACGTCAGACAGTCCACCAGGATCACCCCGGAGGTTTTTCCGGCTGCGCGGATACCGTCTGCGATTTCAATGGGTTCTTCCAAGGTGTTCCAGGTCATATCCCGGTCATCCTGATGTTTTTTTACCCGCTCGTGCATTTCACCGTCCAGGGGAACACAGGTGGCCACATACAGCCGTTTTTCGCTGGAAAGTTTTTCACACAGGCTCTGGGCATACCGGCTTTTTCCGCTTTTGCACCCCCCCAACACCAGGGTGTGTTCATCATTTTTCATGATTCATTCCCCCTGCCATGGTTTCAATATCCACATACCTCATAACATGTTCGAGCAAGGCCTTGTATTCTTTTTCACGGGCGGCCAGGCCGCATAAATCCGGGACATCAATCCGGGTCAGGCCCATTCTGGACAAAATGCCCCGGGTAATCTCAGTCTGGTCAAAAAGCCCATGCATGTATGTTCCCAGGACATTGAATTCATCAGATACGCAGCCGTCTTCGTCCTGGCAGGCAATCTGGTTCCTCGCTTCCACATCAAACAGGGCATGGCCCCCTTTGCGTGTTGTCTGCCCCATATGGATTTCATAACCCATCCCTTGACGTCCAAGCCATGAAAACGTGCTAAGGGTGGTAGTTTTATTCCCCTCCATGGTTGTTTCAACGGGCAGGAGTCCCAGGCCGTCCGAACTTCCGGGATTGCCTTCATAACCCTGGAGGTCGTGGAGTTTTTCTCCCAACATCTGGTAGCCGCCGCAGATACCCAGCACAGCACCTCCTTGGTTGGCATACTGTTTAATTTTATCAGCCCAGCCATTATCCTTGAGCCAGGAAAGATCATGGCGTGTATTTTTGGAACCGGGCAGAATCACACCGGAAAATTCTGTCAAATCCACCGGAGCTTCAACAAATATCAGATCCAGACCATCAAGGCCCATCAGGGGATCAAAATCCGTGAAATTGGAAATATGGGGAAGGCGGATCACAGCCAGGGCCGGTCTATTGCCTTTTTTTCTCGACGTGAGGGAAGATTTTTCAATGACCACAGAATCTTCAGCTTCAATGCGCACATGGTCGAACCAGGGCAGAACCCCGAACACGGGTTTCCCGGTTTTTTCCTCGATCCAGGCCACGCCGTCCTTAAACAATTCAATATCGCCCCGGAACCGGTTGACCACAAAGCCACTGATCCTTTCCTTGCAATCTTCGGGAAGACAGGCCAGGGTTCCTATGATCTGGCCGAACACACCGCCCCGATGGATATCCGCCACCAAAACCACAGAGGCATCAGCATGGTGGGCAATTTTAAAATTCACGATATCATGGGCCATAAGATTCACTTCGGCACAGGACCCGGCTCCTTCGATCACCACCACATCGTTGGAAGCCCTGAGCCGGGAAAGGGCATCGGTGGCTGCCTTGAACAGTGCCTCTTTTTTTTTGTGGTACTCCATGGCCGTTGAGTTTTCATGGACCTTTCCAAACAGCACCACCTGGGACCCCACGTCACTGGTGGGTTTAAGCAAAATGGGATTCATATCCACATGGGGGACTATCCCAGCTGCCTCGGCCTGGACGATCTGGGCCCTGCCCATTTCCAAGCCCTCGGGCGTAATCCCGGAATTATTGGACATATTCTGGGCCTTGAACGGGGCCACCTTCAACCCTTTTTCCCGGAAATACCGGCACAAGGCTGTTGTCACAATGCTTTTCCCCACATCTGATCCGGTTCCGAACACGGCAATGCAGGGGGCTAATTTTTGTTTTTTTGTCATATTTTTTTGTATTGCCTCCGGTGGCCCTGCCGGGGCCAAAGTCCTTATTTTTCAATCCCCATCCGAGCTGTGACGCCGATCCCTCACGCCCAGACTCCAGCCACCTCCTCGCTCCCAGGCTCCAGCCTGGGAGTGTATACTGCATGGCTCCTGCCATGCCTATTGGAGGCAGAGCCTCCGGGCAGGCATTCCCAGGCAAGAGCCTGGGAACGAGGTGCAAGTATCACCTCCAGAGGTCAGAGTAATTACTTTTTACGTGATCGTATGTCGAACGTCCGGCTAAACACTATAACGCCGCATATGGGACTTTTTACGACGCCATCACTTTTCTATACCGACCCGGGCTGTTACGCCATTTTTATAATAGTGTTTGATCTCTTTCATTTCCGTGACCAGATCGGCTCGATGGATAATGGCCGGCCCTGCCCCGCGTCCGGTGATGACCAGTTCCATGTTTTCCGGCTTCAAATTGATCAGGTCCAGAAGGTCCTGTTCTGAAAACAAGCCGCAAGTCACGGCCACATTGGCCTCTTCCAGAATCAGGATGTCAACGTTCCCTGAAGCCAAAATCTCTCTGGCCCGTTCAAGGCCCTTTTTCCCGGCCAGAATATCGTCCTCACTGGGTTTGCCTTTGACAAAACGGCCCAAACCGTACTGCTCCACCCTGACCTTGTCCGGAAACAAGGCCAAAGCCTTAATCTCACTGTAATCCCCTTGTTTGAGGAACTGGAGAATACAGACCTTAAGACCGGCGCCCATGGCCCGTAAGGTCAAGCCCAGACAGGCTGTGGTCTTGCCTTTGCCGTTTCCCGTATAAACCTGAACATATCCTTTCATGATGCACCTCGAATTTTTCTATATCACCAAAAACCCCATAAACCACCTCAAACGCATTTTATGACGGTCACATGGCATATTTCCCTGAATACCCTCTCGGCGTATACATAAAATCCAGATAAGCCACCGAGGCACTGCTGCCGATAAACACCGTGGTCAGCATATCCACATCCGCTTCATGCAGATCACCCAGTCGAACCATGGATACCTCCTGCTCATCACGCATGGCACTTTTCACAATGCCCACGGGCGTATCCGGACCGCGGTATTTCAGGACAATGTCCTGGGCCTTTTGAAGCTGCCAATCCCGTTTTTTGCTTTTGGGGTTAAAAAGAACGATCACAAAATCTGCCTGGGCCACGGCGTTGATCCGTTTTTCAATCAGTTCCCAGGGCGTGAGAAGATCGGACAGGCTCACGGCCGCAAAATCATGGGTAAGGGGTGCTCCCAGAAGGGCCGCACCTGATGCCAGGGCCGGAATACCAGGCACCACTTCAATGGTGAGGGATTTCCCTTCAAAGGGCACGGAACCCGGTTTTAAAATACCGATTCCCTGTTTTTCACACAGTTCAAAAACAAGCCCGGCCATGGCATAAATCCCCGGATCACCCGACGAAACAATGGCACAGGTCTCGCCGGCAAGGGCAATATCAACCGCTGCCTGGACCCGGTCCACTTCCTTTTTCATGGCCGTTGCCACCAGTTTTTTCCCTTGGATCATGGGCCGTATCAAATCGATATAGGTGGTATATCCTGCAATAACGTCCACCTGCTCGATCACATCCACGGCACGGGTGCTCATGTGCTCCCGGCTTCCGGGGCCAATGCCTACGATGTAAAGTTTATTCGTGCCAATGCCACGGTGGCATTCTTGGATTTCCGTTTGGGCACAATCAGTGTTCCCTTTGCCGCACCCAGTATCGCTGCTGCCTCGCATACGCTTTTCACTCCGATATGTTTTTGTACCATCATGGATGGTGTTTCGATGGTTTCAACCTTGCCAAGCTCATCCGGTGTGAAAAAGCCAAGGTCACAATTCAATTCTTGGGCAAGATCACAGATACCTGCCTCATCTTTTTTGATATCCACGGAACAGATCTTTGCCAAACACAAAGGGGACAGGTCATGCTCAGCCAGGGTTTGAAAAAGAAGCTCCCTGATCTCTCCCCTGTCCGTGCCCCGATTGCACCCGATTCCCGCAACCAGTGTTTTCGGTCTCAGGATCAGGGTGCCCACCGGCAGGTTATTTATCCGGTGATCTACACAGACCCGGACCTCACAATGATCAAACCCTTTGAACACAGCCTGATCTTTAAAATACCCGTATGGGTCCCAGAGCCCCACGTCGTTTCCCAAAAGCAATGCCATGTTAACGGTTTTTATGGCTTCCGGGTTTTCAATCACAAGGTTTTTCTGAACCGCCATCATGTCCACAGACGGTTTGTTATTCACATCACTTGCCGTGGTGATCACAGCCTGGGCTCCAAGGACCTCCGCCACATAATAGGCAAGCTGGTTAGCCCCGCCGATGTGCCCTGATAAAAGACTGATGGCAAAGGCACCGTGATCATCCACAACCACCACAGCCGGATCCTGAGTCTTATGAACAATCAGCGGAGCGATCATCCTCACCACAATCCCCGTGGCCATAAAAAACACATGCCCCGAATAACGATGAAACTGCCGGCCAACCTCTTCAGAAAGACTCTCAAACACCTGGACATGGTCATTCCCAACAAGCCCCGTCCTCTCCGAAACAAAAACCTGACCCTCACCCCACACCCTCAAAAGCCCAAGCGCCAGCCCCCCCCCACCAGGCGTCAAAGCCCAAAAAGCCAACTTCTTATTCAATTTTTCAGCGCCCCAATCCCCCATGTGTCCGTCCCTGCCCGTCCGTGTTCGTCCGTGTCCGTCCCCGTCCCTGCCCGTCCGTGTTCGTCCGTGTTCGTCCCTGTCCGTCCCCTCTTCACCCACGATATCCGTGGATAAAATCCTTATCATACAGCTTCGACTTAAACCGAACCCCCTCCGTCAACGCCGCCAACGTCTTCCCCACAATAATCAAAGCCTGATGGGTAATCCCCTTTTCTTTAACAAGACTGACAAGATCACTAACCTTGGAAAAGTACACCTTCTCTTCAGGCTGGCTCACCCGATAAGCCACGGCACAGAGGGCGTCTTTGCCATAACATCGCACCAGAATATCCTCCACCTGATCTATCAGGGTGATGCTCAGGTAAATGGCCATGGAAGCCTGATGCCGGGCAAGGGATTCCAGATTTTCCTGTTCCGGCACCGGAGTCCGGCCTGCCATGCGTGTCAGAATCAAAGTCTGTGTAATTTCGGGCAGGGTATATTCCAGGCCCATGCTGGCTGCCGCCGCAAAGGCCGCAGTCACACCGGGGATCACCCGGTAAGGGATCTCGTGTTTATCCAGTTCCACCATTTGTTCAAGGATGGCCCCATACAAAGAGGGATCTCCCGTATGAAGACGAACAACGTGTTTGCCAAGGGTAAAGGCATTTTGCATCATAACAACGATCTCATCCAGATGCAGTGATGCGCTGTTGACCTTTTCCGTTTCCGGTCTGGCCCAGCACATGACCGCTTCGGGCACCAGGGAGCCGGCGTAAATAATCAAATCGGCTTCTTTAAGGGCTTTCATGCCCTTGACCGTAATCAGTTCCGGATCACCAGGACCGGCACCCACAAAGAGGATTTCATTTTTTTCCATTATATCACCTTCTATGGTTCTGTTTGGGGCTTGTATTCGTTATTGGGACCAAGACCGTTAGATAGTTTTTTCCTATAGGGGTGGACTTGGTGGACAGAGTGGACGTGGTGGACCTTATGGAATTGGTGGACAGGGTATTCATAGTGTTTTTCTCCCCCGAATGATGAATACGGGATTGTGTGCTTTGAGCATCAGATCAAAGGGCATGGCGTGACCGGTACTCACCTGGATTTGAACCAGATCCGTTTCAAAGCCATGCAATCCAAGGGTGTCACGTGCTGCCTGCACATTGGACAATAGCACTGTATTAACAACGATCACGCCGTTTTGTTTCAACCGTGCACAGGCATTCTCCAGAATCAGCCCAAGATTCTTTCCGCCACCACCCACAAAAATCCGGTCCGGGTCAGGAAGTGACTCCATGCCTTGGGGGAGTTCTGCCTGATGGGTTGTGATATTTGTGATTCCGAATCGCCGGATATTTTCCTTGATATCATGGATTCTGTCTTCATGCTGTTCAACGGCATGGATGCTGCCTTTTTTTATAAATCCAGCTACTTCCACGGACACGGACCCGCTGCCTGCCCCCAGGTCCCACATAACATGATGGTCCAAAAGGCAGAGCCGGGCCAGGCTCACCACACGAATTTCCGCCTTGGTGATCAAACCCCGTTGATGTGCAAAACAATCATCGGGCATGCCCAGGAAAAGGGCCTCTGGCCGAACATCACAACAGCTTTCCAGCCCATGCTTTTTCCGTTTCAAAATGACCATATTGGGATCGGCGAACACATCTTTTGCTGCATCGCACAATTCAAACCAACGAACTTTTTCCTTATCCGAGCCCAGGCACTCCAGAACGCAGATCTCATAGGAACTCACGCCCTGGTCCAGAAGAAATTCGGCCACGAGGGCCGGGTTGTTTTTCGGGTCTGTAAACAGCGCCACCTTATCCCATGGCCGGATCAGATCAATCAGATCGCATCCCATGGTTCGGCCATGGAGGCTGATCACACCGGCATCCTGCCAGGATTCCTTGATCCGGGCAAAGGCTCCGGCCACCGAGGTGACATTGGGATGGATCGTGACAGCCTCTTTTCCCAGAACATCCACAAAAACCGTTCCAATGCCGTAATACAGCGGATCACCCGAGGCCAGAACCACCACCTTGTGTGTTTTCGATAGCTTGAAAATCTCCAGGGCCAGATCCCGGACATGGGACGATATTGAAATTTTTTCAGAAGACAGTTCCGGAAAACATGCCAGATGCCGTTTCCCCCCCACCAGGATGTCTGCATCATGGATCATGGAAAGATGGTCCGATGTCAGATTATGGGGGCTTAGCCCCATGCCGATGATGTTTATGGGGTTCATTGTGTCACCTCCCCTTTTTTCGAATCAAAAACCACATTTCCCTCAAAGTCGAAAATTACACTTCGAATATCCGCCCCCTGGCCTGCAAATTTTTTTGCGGACCGGATCATTTCATGACCCACTTTTTTAATAAGATCCGGACATTCAATGATAATAAAATCAAAGGCATGCCGGGCGGTGTTGGCTGTTATAATTTTTTCCTCAAGAGCCTTATCTCCCGATATCTCAAGGGCCCAGAGCCCCAATGTCTGAAGACTCAACTCGGATTTGGCCGCATGGGTGTGGCCCACGCCCTGGGCCATTTTCACGGCTTTACCGAAAAACACGGACAGTGTGATGCGTGATAGGCCTTGTTTCATGGCTGATTCAAGGGATGTTTGAAAAAAATCACCGATCTGGATAAAGCCCTCTGGGGGAATGGCCGGGAAAAGCTGCATGGCAAACCGCTCGCTTCGCCGTCCTGTGGTGAAGACCGCCTCCGTGAGTCCGGCCGAGGCGGCAACGGATAGAGATGATGTGATGGTGGCGATATAGGCATCATGGCTCATGGGTCTGACAATCCCGGTGGTCCCCAGGATGGAAATTCCGCCCATGATACCCAGGCGTGCGTTGAGCGTTTTCAGTGCAAGTATTTCACCCTGGGGTACAAAAATTTCAATATCAAGCCCGTGGGAGCCCTGGCCCAGAATATCGGACACAGCCTGATGAATCATGCGAACAGGTCCCGAATTGATGGCAGGTCCGTCCAGTTCCAGGCCCAGACCCTTCTTGGTCACACGCCCCACCCCTTTCCCGCCCCGGATACGGATGGTTTCAAGGCTCGAATCCATGGTAACCACAGCCCCGATTTCTGCCTTGTGGGTGACATCCGGGTCATCCCCGGCGTCTTTGATCACTGCGCACACAGCCTGGTCGTTGGATTTTTTCTCACATCGATGAATGGGAATGTCCACAAAACCCTCACTCAAAAAAGGAATCCTGACCGACTCGGGTTTTCTTCTATTCACAAGAAACAACAAAGCACCCTTAACTGCGGCAGCGGCTGCCGTTCCCGTCGTGAATCCTGATTTGAGTTTTTTTTGAGCCATGGTTTTCCTGTTTTTTTAATCTCTATCATACGGCTTAGGGCGTCAAATAATAATACAAAACACCCACTACAATCAAACTCACGACCCTCAATACCTGTCCGCCAATAAGAATCTGGGTGCCCATTTTCGGGGAAAAGATGCCCACATACCTGGGAAGCTGATGCCGCAGGGCCCTTATGGGGAAGGCCACCACATTGCCGATCAACAGGGCCAGGGTTGTCTGCTTGACGGTCAGAACCCCATGACTCATCAAGGCTCCTGCCGTGGCGAATCCCGTGGTAAACTCCGCTGTAAACCCCAGAACAATCACTGACAGGGAATCCACAGGCATAAAGCTGTCCACGATAAACCGGGACAGAAAGCGGTCCACTGCATCAAATCCACCCATTTTATTCAGGAGAAAGACCAGCACGTAAATGGGGATCACGTACATGGCAATGGTTGTAATCCGGGCCGGAAGTTTTCGCCGGATGCCTTTTATGATGTCTTTCCATTGTTTGGATTCGGGTTCCCGTATGTCTTGTATATCAGCCTGATTCACACTGACAGTTTCTATGGTGCTCATGTGCCCATAGACGAATAAAAGACCGGTCCTCAGCAACAAGGCCAAAAAGGTCAGCAGAAAATA
Organism: Pseudomonadota bacterium; assembly: GCA_018818835.1. GTDB lineage: Bacteria > Desulfobacterota > Desulfobacteria > Desulfobacterales > Desulfolunaceae > JAHIRD01. The sequence continues at coordinate 26,017 of JAHIRD010000052.1, read as the reverse complement.
AAGCAGCCCGGCTCGTCCGGTCAAGGGCACCACAATGAAAAAGGTGGTGGGCAGATGCAGAAAAAATGCAGGGAACTGGTTGATATAATTGGCCAGGAAAAGCTGTTTTTTATTCAGGGAGCCGTCTTGGTAAAATCCGTAGAGCATGGCATTGGATGACACGCCCGAGACAAAGGCCGTGGTGAACGCGGCGCTTGCCTTTTCCCCCAGACGGCCATAACGGAACAAGGGACCCGCCAGTTTTGCCATATGGCGTGTCCAGCCCGTGGCTTCGATGACCTCCCCCACAACAAGTCCCATAAGAATGAACAGCATCATCCTGCACAAGGGGAAAAAAAGACGCTTGACCAGCACAGAGGCTGTCAGCCCGTCCAGATAGAGGATACCTGCAATCACCATGATAACGGTGATCACCATAGATATGAAAAGCCCCTGGTACCGGGGTTTGGATTTTTTTCGGGGTCCTGCCATAAAAAACTACCTTAAAAAAACTTACTCCCTATTCTGCTTTGCCAGAATCAGGGTCCAGTAATCGGGTTCGCCTTCGCCAAGCCGGGTAATGTCCGTGATGATCTCCTCACCTTCCCGGCCGCATTTCTTGATGGCTCGGCTATTGGTGAGCATGTCGCTTTCTTCCAGGGCCTTTGTGATGTCCTTCACGTTCTTGTAGGCTTTCAAGAGCACCACGTTTTCAGCACAATCCGACAATTTCCGGATGTTTGCCCCGCCGTAAGCTCCGGAGGTGAGAAGCAGGGACTCTTCCGCTTCAACCAGAGGCACATTCATGCGGGCTGCTGCGGCTTGGTAAGAGGTGATACCCGGAATGGTCACGATGGCAACCTCCGGGTTCGATTCCTGCAATTCCTGGAGAATGTAACCAAAGGTGGAATAGGTCATGGGATCGCCCAAGGTCAAAAAGGCGGCGTCCTTGCCTTCATTCAAAACCCCAACAATGACCTGGGCGTTTTCTTTCCAGGCGGCTTTCATGACATCCTTGTCCTTGGTCATGGGAAAGGACAAGGTCCTCGCATCCACGGTGTCCGGAAGATGGGGCCGGGCAATATCCACGGCCAGACTGAAACTGTTTTTTGTTGACGAAGCCGTGAAAACCACATCCACAGTGCTCATGATCCTCACCGCCTTGATGGTCATCAACTCCGGATCCCCCGGTCCTACACCAATGCCGTACAATGTTCCTTGTTTGTTCATAATGTCCTTCTTTTCTTTCTATTTATAATGCCTCCGGCGGCCCGCCGGGGCCAAACCCCTCACTTCGCTGGGGCAGGCTTTTTAAAAAATTTGACAAATATATTTTGCAGGGCATGGTACACCGTGCCCCGCCGTCCAATCAAAAAAACCCATTTACCAAAAGATACACCTACTATTAGGTGCCCGTTCAGAAATTGTAGATTGTGGTTCAGGCCAAGGCCGCAGGGTTTTTGAAACCGGAAGCGTAGCAGCGCTACGTTGAGGATTTCAAAAACCCGAGAACGCCGGCATGGACCGTAAGATGCAATTTATTAATGGGCACTCTCTGCCATGATGATCAACGCATTAACAACTGCGGCAGCAATATTGGAGCCTCCTTTGCGTCCCACGTTTGTGATATAGGGGATATCCATATCCAAAAGTTCGGCTTTGGATTCGGCAGCGTTGACAAAGCCCACGGGAAATCCCAGAACCAGGGCCGGAGTTGCTTTCTTTTCCCGGATTAATTCCATGAGGCGAAGCAGGGCTGTGGGTGCATTGCCAATGGCGTAAATGCCACCATCCATATCTGAGGTAGCCTCATCCACAGCAAGCCTGGACCGGGTGACACCCTGCTCTTTGGCTTTCCGGCTGATTTCAGGGTCTGCCACATGGCAGAACACCTGGCCGCCAAAACCGTTGATGGACGCTTTACGGATGCCGGACAAGGCCATGGTGGTGTCCGTGATAATATTTTTCCCGGCCCTGATGGCGGCAACTCCCGCAGCAACAGCGTCCGGATGAAAGCGGATGCTTTTGATATATTCAAAATCAGCCGAGGTGTGTACCATACGCCTGACAATGGGCCAGTGTTCGTCCGAAAAACCGTGGTTTCCGGCTTCGGATTCGATGATCTGAAAACTCATCGTTTCAATGTCTTGGGGTTTCATGATCCAACCTTTCTTTGTCTATAATCCATACAGGCAGCCACAAAGGCCCTGCCCGTATCCGGACAACTCCCGAAATGGAGATGAATATAACTGCCTAGGGTCCGGTTCACCCGATACCCTTCTTCCGTCACAAAATCACCGGTGCGTGGACTCACCCGGTAAACCTTATCAGCCCCATGATCATCTTCGATCCGGGAATAATGAAATTCATGGCCCCTGACCACCTGGCCTTTATGCCCGATCAGGGATTGATCGTTCAAGGTGACCTCCCTGTATCCCAATGACCGAAGTTTTTCAAGCATCACGGCTTTAAAGGGAAAACATCCGGTCATGGAAAAACACTCGTGCTTAAAATCCCTTATCTCCTGACACAGATACATAAAACCGCCGCATTCACCGTAAATGGGCAGGCCCTCGTTGCATCCGGCCTTGATTTCATTGCGCAAGCTCTGGTTGGCTGAAAGTTCCTTTGCAAAAAGCTCGGGATAGCCCCCACCCAGGTAAAGCCCATCCAGATTTTCCGGAAGATGGCCATCCATCATGGGGGAAAAAAATACCAGCTCGGCACCGTGGGCCTGGAGGATATCCAGATTGTCCTGGTAATAAAAGCAAAAAGCCCGGTCACGTGCAATGCCGATACGCACGGCATGTCCCTTGGCCTTTTCATCGGATTCTATGGTTTTTGGGCCTCGGCTCTTTTTGCCAGAGTCACCATCCATGATCTTTAAAAGCCTGTCCACATCGATGTTCTCAGCCACCATATCCGCCAGGGTGGAAATATGGGCTTCAGATAGCCCCTTTTCATCATCGGTCACCAGCCCCAGGTGCCTTTCGGGCATTTCAATGGCCGTGTTTCTGTAGATCCCTCCCAGGCAAGGCATGGCCACATGGCCTTCCAATGCCTCCTTCAGATAAGACAGATGCCGTGGGCTTCCCAGTTTATTGAAAATCACCCCTGCAAAATTCAAGGACGGATCAAAGCGTTCAAACCCTTTGACCAGGGCTGCCCCGCTCCGGGCCATGCTCTGGGCGTTGACCACAAGAATCACGGGGAGATCAAGCCATTTGGCCATCTGGGCCGTGGACCCCATCTCGCTTTTGCCGTCATAACCGTCATACAGGCCCATGACCCCTTCAACCACAGCAATATCGGCATCCTGTGTTGCCCGTTCGAACAGGGCCTTATTGTATTCCCGGGTCAGCATCCATCCATCCAAATTCCGGCTGAACCGACCCGTGACCCGGTTATGATGCCCCGGATCAATGTAATCGGGGCCCACCTTGAAGGGCGCAACCGTATACCCCGATCGTTTCAGATACGCCATCAGCCCCAGGCTTACCGAGGTCTTTCCGCAGCCGCTGTTGGTTCCGGCAATGACAATGCCTCTTGTCAAGGGGCCACCTCCCGGCTCATAGGATATTCACCCTTAAAAACCTCAGGATACAAAGCCGCACCAATCTGTTTTACACCTTGGATCAGCCGGGGTGTGGGCCGGGAAACCAGCATCTCATCAATGAAATAAATCTGGTTTTCCCTGACTGCCTTGATGATGTCAAAGCCCGGTTCATCGATGATGGTGGAGAGATCCACCTGGTTCATGCGGCCTATCTGGACCAGAAACACATCAATCTCATGGGCGTGGGACAGGATTCTCTCCTTGCCGTAGATGCCGATATTGGTCCCCCGTGAGGGTTCAGCATCCTCTGCAATATTTACCCCGCCCGCTGTGGCAAGGCAGAACATGGCCATGGAATGTTTTGAAAAGGTTTTCATCTGGCGGTGCATGGCTTCGAAATAAACCCGCTTGGGGGGCATGATCGTCTTTGTTTTTTCCCGGATTTCTGAAACCGACGCCTTAAAATTCGTGATCATGGCTTCCGCCTGCTTGGCTTTCCCGGTAAGGACACCCAAGTTTCGCCAGTAATCATACATCTCATCAATGGAACCTGGCTGGAAAGAAAGCACGGTGATGCCGCTCTGTTCAAGACGTGAAAAAAGCCGTGAATATCCTCGATCAATCATGGGCCGGATCAAAACAAGATCCGGTTTTTCTGCCAGATATCTTTCAGGGCCGTCATGGTAGGAGAATTCTTTTTTGCCTTCAAGTCCGAAACGCTCATCTTCACCCTGATTTATCCCGATGATTTCATGGGTGAGCCCCAGGGCCATCAAATTTTCAGTATGGGCTCCATAAAGGGATATGATCCGAGAAAAGGGCTTGTCCACCTTTATTTTCCGGCCACCATCATCAATAACCACCTGGCTGGCTGTATGGCCAGGAGGGGTCCAGGCATACATGATCAGAATCAGGTAAACAAACACACGTTTCATAGGTGGCCTCCGGGTCTGAAACTCACCTGCCTGGAATTGGAAAACCCATTGTCCGTGACTTGTGATTCCACATCATAAACATCTGAAATCAGATGCGCATCCAAAATGTCCTTAACCTGGCCCGTGGCAAACATACGCCCCTGTTTCATCACCACCAGACGATCACAGAACAGGGCGGCCAGGTTGATATCATGGAACACGGCTATCACGGTTTTTCCCTGTTTTTCCATGCCCTGCCGCACAATTGAAAGCAGGCCCAGACTGTGTTTGATATCCAGGTTGGATGTGGCCTCGTCAAGGATCAGTACCGGGGTTTCCTGGGCCAGTGCACGGGCAAAAAAGACACGCTGGCGCTCACCGCCACTGAGTTCAGTGACAGGCTGGTGACGGAGGTCAGAAACATCGGCATGGGCCATGGCTGTGTCAACGGCCTTTTTATCCAAAGGGCCCGGGGATGAAAACCGGCCGATATAGGGATGGCGCCCCATCATGACCAGTTCACCTGTGGTATAAGGAAAATTCATGGCCGCTGTCTGGGCCACCAGGGCCACCTGCCTGGCCAGCTGAGCCGGAGAAAAGACGTTCAAGGGTTTATCGTTAAAATGAATGCTGCCTGATTCGGGCTGCAGGTGCCTGACCAGAAGATCCAGCAAGGTGGTTTTGCCGCAACCGTTGGGCCCCAGAATACCATAAAAACAACCGGACTCCATGGTCAGGCTGAGATTGTTCAGGACCGTGTGTCTGCCATAGGAAAAACAAAGATTTTTGATATCATAAAGCATATCAGCCCTGCCTTTCCGTCATATGACGTTTCTTAAAGATATAGCAGAACACCGGCCCGCCGATCAGGGCCGTCAGAACACCGATGGGAATTTCCGAAGGAAGCACAGCCCGGGTCAGGGTGTCCGCCCCCAGAAGGAGGATGGCACCGGCCGTAAAACTCAAGGGTAAAAGCTTCCGGTTATCCGGGCCCGTGACAAAACGGACCATATGGGGAATCAAAAGACCGACAAACCCGATGATTCCTGATACCGACACACAGAGGGCCGCAAGAAAAGAGGCGCTGATCAACAAAATCAGGGTGACCTTAGCCGTATCCACACCCAGGGTCACGGCACTTTTTTCCCCCAGTGACATAAGGTTCAAATCCCTGGCATAAAAAAGAAATATTCCCGAGCAGAGGCCAAGGGCGCATGAAAGAAGCAGCACATGGGCCCAGGCTGCCGCGGCAAAGCTGCCCATGAGCCAGAAGATAATGGCTGATACTTGCTCATCGGCCAGATATTTCAAAAAACTGATGCCCGCCGACAAAATGGCGGAAATAATGATACCCGATAAAATAAGGTTGCTCGATGACAGGCCGGTCTTGCCCGAATGACCGGATGATGCCAGAAAAATTACGAAAAACAAAGTCAGAGCAGCACCTGCAAAGGCAAACAAAGGCACGGAATAAAACGTGGCCCCCATGTTCAGCACCAGGGCCATGGCCGCCCCAAAAGCCGCACCTGCAGAAACACCCAGGGTATAGGGGTCGGCCAAAGGATTCAACAGGATGCCCTGGAACACGGCACCGGATACGGAAAGTCCGGCTCCCACCAGAAGGGCCGCCATGATCCTGGGAAGACGCACATCCACCACCACGGCACGGATCTGATCGGCCGGACCTGCAAGAATCCCGGTTTTTCCGCTCAGGGTCTCCACAATGGCCTTGGTCACATCCATAAATGAGATATCCATGAACCCCATGCCTGCGGACACAATAAGAAGAATAAACAACAGCAGAAACGACAAAAGCAGCAGAAAAGCATAGGAAAGTCTTTTTTCTGTACCAAGCGTATTTATCTTTTCCACCATCTGTGGGGTATCCTTAAAAAATATGCCCCCCTTCCCAAAGGAAAAGGGGGGCGACAAATAAAACTATCCGCGTAAACGCAGGGCCCGGCCGGTCAGACTCACATGCCCCGTGTCCGTGAATTCACCCATCAGGCATATAATCCGGTCCATGCCTTTGGCGGACAAGGCAAAATCGGCATCATGGATATCATGATAACCACTGTGCCTTGAAATCCATGCCACCCGGTCGGCTTTAAAATCAAGCATTGCCGGTACGTTCTTTATTTCGGGACAAAATCCCTGGGGTTCATCCCCTGCCATGTAAACAATCACACCGGTTTTCATATATTGCCTCCTTTGATCTGATGCGCAGGAGGCCATGGGTAAATCAAACCTCCTGCTCTGTTACGAGCAAAAGGGCTGCACCCAGCTTACTTGACCCTTTTAAACACTGTTTCGTCCCAAGCTCTCCGTTCATCCGCGGAGCACTGGGAGTCCCATGACCAGACAGGTATTCTGACTCTCCTTTCCTTCAAACGGCCTTCCCTTCTTGTCACCAAAAAAGTGGCTCACAGGGTTTGAAGAATCCCCGGCTTTCATCCGGGCAAGGATCACAGCGGCGGGACCATTCCTGATTTTCACAGGATTCCCTGACCTGGTCACACAAAAAAAAAAATCCCGCAACGATTCTAAATCGTTGCGGGATTTCCGTTTTCAATCCTTATATATATTCAGCCCTCTTCTGTCCGTGAAGATTATAAGCTATCTATAAAAAAGTCCTTTTTAAAGATAGCTTCCAGACTAAACATCCAGGCAGGTCTTCTGACTTTCCCGCCCTTTCAGCTGCCTTCCCAACCCGTTTAAAAGTCAGTGGCACAGGTTGCTGAAAGGGTTCCTTTTTAAAAGGCGGGATCACAGCGGCGGGCCCGTCCCTGATTCTCACAGGGTTCCCTATTGGCTTTATTTCAAAGCACCTGAACGTAAAATTTTCTGAAATAATAGTGCGTTGCCTGGTTAAAGTCAAGGCTAAATCATGATGACTCCTCATATGAAAGATTTTCGTGACGTCAAAGGATTCAAGTGCTATAATCACTAAAAAACAACTGGCCAAAGCCCTATCTTTTGAGCCTTCGTTGTCCATTGTTGATCTCCGTTATCTCAACCACCAATTTAGATTCAAACGCCTAACCTCAGGGGAAGACATTCCATGATGAAAAAAAGGAATATTTTTCAAGGGTGGTTTATCCGTCTGTTTATTATATTCGTCTTTTTTGTAATGATGGTTTCACCGATATCCAAAAGCTACGGAGCCAATGAAATAGATCTGACCGACATCAGCATTGAAGAGCTGATGAACATCAATGTCACCTCCGTAAGCAAAAAATCCCAGACGATCTCCGAAGCGGCTGCAGCCATTTTCGTCATCACCCAAGAGGACATTCGCCGTTCGGGAGCAACCAGCATTCCCGACGCGCTTCGCATGGTGCCCGGTGTCCAGGTTGCCAAAATCGACAGCAACAAATGGGCTGTGACGGCAAGAGGCAGCAACGGCCGTTTCACAAACAAACTCCTGGTTATGATGGATGGCCGCAGCGTTTACACTCCGATTTATTCTGGGGTTTTCTGGGAAAATGTGGACACGGTTCTGGAAGATATTGACCGCATCGAGGTGATCCGCGGCCCTGGTGCAAGCCTCTGGGGCGCCAATGCCGTCAACGGGGTCATCAACATCATCACAAAACCGACCGAAAAGACCCAGGGAGTTCTGGTGTCCGGCTCGGCAGGCACCGAGGAAAGAGGAAATGTCAGCCTGCGTTATGGCGGACAGATCGGGAAAAAAACACCGTTCCGTGTTTATGTCAAAGGCTTTGATCGAGATGCTGCGGTTGACAGCCATGGCGCGGACATGGCTGATGACTGGAACTATCTGCGAGGTGGTTTCCGCATGGATCATCAGGGCGACGGTCAGGATCATTTCACACTTCAGGGAGATATATTCGACGGGACCAACGGTGAAACCATCACCGCACCGACAACCTCTCCGCCGTACAGCACGACGTTCAATCACGATCATAAGGAAAAAGGTTATAACCTTCTTACACGCTGGACTCGAACCTTGTCCAGTCTTTCGGAATTTTCCCTGCAGACCTATTACGGCCACAACGAGCACAGCCTGCATCTGGGCAATGTCCATGTCGATACCCTCGATGTGGAATTCCAGCACCGTTTTCCCATGGGAACGTATCACGATATCACCTGGGGGATCGGTTATCGTTTTTACCAGGATGGTTTCCAAATCAACCCGGACCTTTTAGACATGGACCCCTTACGTAAAAATTTTGATATTTTCAATTCCTTTCTGCAAGATGAAATCGGCTTTTTTGATAAACGGCTGTTCCTGACACTCGGTTCGAAATTCGAATACAACGACTCTAGCCAATTCGAAATCCAGCCCAACGCACGATTGCTGTGGAAACCCAATGACAGGCACTCCTCGTGGATCTCCGTTTCACGAGCCGTCCGCACCCCATCACGGGTTGAAAATGACGCATCGCTTTTCATGGCCACCATCCCGCCTCCGGCCATGGGACCCTTGCCGGTTGCTGTTGTATTTTACGGATCGGACAATTTCGACTCGGAAAAACTGACTGCTTACGAACTCGGTTACCGGGTGCAGGCCGTATCCAGTCTTACACTGGATGCATCGATTTACTACAACGAGTATAAAGGTTTACGTGAGACGGCCATCGGCGCTCCTATACCTGCAGATTCCCCTCCGACCTTTATGATTCTTTCATCTACCATTTCCAACGAAACACAAGGGGAGGTCCACGGATTTGAACTGGCCGCTGAATGGAACGCCGCCCAATGGATTCATTTCCGGCCAGCATATACCTACATGGAAAACAACATTGATTACAATTCAACGGATATTCTGGCCTCACAGGACCCCCGTAACCAGTTCTCGCTGCGGGCGGCCATTGATCTTCCCCGGAACCTGGAATGTGATGTGTGGTATCGCTATGTTGATGACGTCAGCGATACCATTGGTGGATATGACACCCTTGATCTAAGGCTCGGGTGGAAATACTCCAAAAATCTGGAGATATCCATCGTGGGTCAGAACCTCCTGGACAGCCACCACGCCGAATTCCAACCCGAAGCGCTTCACACCCTTTATTCCGAGGTGGAGAGAGGCGTCTACGGAAAAATCGTCTGGACCTTTGACTGAGCCGGAATATATTTGATTGCTAATACAGCGCGGCAAAGCCACAACCCTAAAGCTTCGTCTCTCACGGAGAAGGTCTAAAAGTTTGGGAATTATAGTTTTTTCTTCATGAACTTCATGCTCTCATGGCAAACTTTTTTTCTTTTTTTAAACCACCCGTTCGCGTAGCTCACTGAAGGACACGAAGAGCACGAAGAAAAGATATCAGCTCCAGCCCAAACTTCATGTCCTTCATGACCTTCAAGGTTAAAGTTGGACTCACTTCCCAAGCCTCTGTCTTCCTACCACGATGAGAAGGAACTATTTTTTATTTCTTCTTTCCTGAAAAGTGTGTTAATGATTTTTAACATCAGTACAATTAATCACAATTCTAAACGACGTTCAAAAGGTGGGGCCCATGAAAAAGACTCTGTTTATCCTATTCTGTTGCTTGTTTCTTGCCAGCCTCTGCCATGGGGATCAATCGGTGACCATTACAAAAGTGGATCCCGGAGGGAAATGCGGCTCTTACTATGAAGTCACTCTCGATTTTGGGGGTGATGACAGCTATCAGGCCCATTACACCATGGGACAAAAATACGCCCAGGCCATTTTGGAGACCTACCATGATGGAGACTATGAGCAATCCATCTCTGCTTACTTTCGATATTATGTTGCCTATTTCAATTTAAACGGATTGTTTTACAAGGATTTTATGAGCAGGGTTTCCGATCTTATTGAAAAATTCGACAGCCCTGACGATGAATTCTACCTTTATGGCGCTGAAATAAAAGGCATGGCTTCTGTTATCGATTCACGAGAAAATGGATATGCCTTTTGGGATATCCTGACCTTTTTTTTGTTACCGGAAAATCAGCTATCCTTTAAAGAACTCTTTTTGGTCAATATGATTTCGGATGTATTTTCCAATACGGGTTGCACGTCGGTGTCGGCATGGGGATCACTCACACCGGATGAAGACCCGGCCGTGAAGGGGTGTCCCATTGTGGGTAAAAACACGGATTTTCCCGTGGGCTTGACCCTGGAAGGGGAATTGGGCAAAATATCCAGCATGCATGCTGTTCATTATTTTAAGAACCAGGGGTCGAAAAAAGATATGATATCCATTGGTTTCCTGGGTTGTCTTCTTCTTTCTGAAAAAGGTGTCAATGAAGACGGTTTATTTCTGGCTGAGAACATCACCCCGTACATCACCGGTGATGATTATTACGAATCAAAGGGAAAAGATTCCATCTCTGGGGTGATGAGGCACTGCCTTGAAAACTTCCATTCTGCGGATGAGTCTGCAGGCTACTTCCTGGATGGGAAATCCTTTACCCATGGCAATGTAGTGACCCTGGTGGATCCCAGCGAAGCGAAACTTGTGGAAAATTCATACCTGGGCAGTTACATACGGGAATATGACAGCACCCTTCGATCAGGCCCAACCGGCATCATAACAAACGAAGACACCACCCCCCCCGAGGAATGGGACTATCAGAAGTTCAGCGGCCCTGTGCTTGCGGCCACCAACTCCTTTCAGCTACCGGATCAGCCTTACAATCATATCAATACGAGCAAATATCGCATCAGCACCATCGAATCCATGGTCATGGCCATGGATAATGACGGGGTTTTGACCGAAGACGAGCTTATGGAAATCATGTCCCAGGGTGAACGCCTGGGTGGTCAGGACAATATTTTCAGAACCGATTTGTCCTCAACCTTGCAGTCCACCATTTATAATTCCGGTAAACGGACCATCAAGATCCACTTTGCCCCCTGCCCCTTTGTGGTCAAAAAGCCGGATATTCCTGATTATATTGATTTAAATATCGGATTCATCGGCGAGCCATGAATAGCATGGGTTAATAGCGCCTTTGAAAACAAATAAATTAAAAATGACATGAGTCTTATGGGTCCTATGAGTCTTATGGGACCTATAAGACCTATGGGACTTATGGGACTTATGAAGATTGTAGCTGAGTAGATTGTATCGTCAACCAACTTAATTCTCTCAAGCGAATGAAACACTTATGCCATTGGGTCCTTGTATCAATTTGGGCGCCATGATATATTCTTTTTACGAATTCCTTATCATTTCGTATTGATGTAAATATGCAATAACTGTCCACAGGATAAACCAAACATATGGACTCCACTACCTTGTTTTTAGGACTGATTTTCGGTTCAGTGGGTATGGGCTATTTTGTCTACGGAAAAAAACAGCAGCAGATCATGGCCTTTATCTCAGGAATCAGTTTATGCGTGGTGCCCTATGCTGTTTCAAATATCCCGCTTCTGGTGATTGTGGGTATTGTTCTCATCGCCCTGCCCTTTGTTATCAAGTTTTAATTCCGAAGAATAAGACCCGTTTAGAGCCCCCCAAAAAAAGTTTGACGTCACATGGGATTTGGGGTTATGATATTCCAATACCGACCAGTCAGTTTTGGGACTCTCTTTCTGATCATTGATCCCAGATAGAGAAGATCCCATTTTTTATGGGGGAAAAAACGATGCAAGTTACGGACAAGCAAAAACGGGCGAATATTTTATCGGCAGCCGCAGTGCTCTTTGCCACCCAAGCCTTTCACAAGGTGTTGTTAAGCGATGTGGCAGAAAAAGCTGGTGTGGGCAAAGGCACCCTTTATATTTACTTTAAGAACAAAGAAGACCTCTATTTTTCGGTGCTTCTGGATGGATTTTCAAGTCTGGTGGAACGTATTCACCTGCAACTTGATGAAACCACCCAGGGTCCCATGGAAAATTTGGAGCAGACCATACGTGAAATTGTGCGTTTCGCATTTCAAGATCGTCATTTATTCAACGTCATGCGAACCCTTCCCATTGGGATGTCCATCATTCGGGAACGCTGGTTAGAAAAACGGCGTGAATTGATCGACCTGATTTTGTCAATCATTACACAGGGTATTAAAGCGGGTGTGTTTTATGATCCTCACCCTGAATTGACAGCCGGTTATATCCCTGGCCTTGTACGTTCAGCCCTGTTGAACGGGACAGACGGCATAGACCCCGATGTCCTTTCCCGTCATATCATCCGCTTTGTCACAACGGCACTAACCCAGTCCGGTGAATTGAAGGCAACCCTATGAATTCCACTGAACAGAATATAGAAACTCATGAAAGCGCATCAAAACCAAAACCTTCACGAAAAAGGGCCTATGGTCGAACCGTTCTTGGTTTTGCTCTGGCTTTACTGGTCACAGGTTTCCTGGTTTACCGGCATTACAAGTCTGTTGAATCCACAGATGATGCTTTTATCGATGCCCAATTCAGCATCATAAGCCCCAGGGTCCCAGGATTTGTGGTCAAGGTCCACGTGGATGACAACCAATGGGTCAAGGCCGGAGATCTTCTGGTGGAACTTGACCCTGGTGATTACACGGCCAGATTGGAGACAGCCCTTGCAAATCTTGAAGCGGCTAAGGCCGCAGACCGGGCCCGGAATCTGGATGTCAAGGTGATCACCATCACGACCCAAGCCGGTTTAAATGAAGCGAAAGCCAATCTGGACTCAAGCAATGCTGCGGTAGAATCAGCTAACGCACAACGTGCGCTGTCATTGAGCGCCATGGATCAGGCCATGGCCGAGGCCGACTCAGCCCAAGCCCGGTATGATCGGGATGCCATGGATCTGAAGCGATATCAGGAAATGGCGGTAAACCAGGTGGTGAGCCAGCAAGCTCTGGAACATAAAACGGCTGGAGAACGTATGGCTGCGGCCGATCTTATGGCCGCATCTAAAAACATTGATACCCGAAGGTCCATGATTCATCAAGCCGAAGCCGCCCTCAAAGCTGCCAAATCAAATCAGCGCCAAGCTGCAGCACGTCTCTCTTCTGCACAATCCGCACCTGAAAAAGTGGAACAAAGCCTCTCCCATGCTGCCATGGCGGCCGCTGATGTCCGAAAAGCTGGAGCCGAAGTGGAGCAGGCACGTCTCAACATGTCCTACACCCGTATTATTGCTCCCATGGATGGCTATATTACCCGTAAAAACGTTGCCCAGGGCGTTCTGGTTCAAGCAGGCCAATCCTTGCTTGCCCTTGTCCCGAAGGAAATCTGGGTGACAGCCAATTTCAAGGAGACCCAGATTTCAAAGATGCGTTCGGGCCAGATGGTTGACATCCGGGTGGATTCCTATCCGGATATCCGGTTCAAGGGAAAGGTGGAAAGTCTTCAGCGGGGCACAGGGTCTCTTTTCAGTCTTCTGCCCCCGGAAAATGCCACAGGAAATTTTGTGAAAGTCGTCCAGCGCATCCCGGTTAAAATAACCCTTATTCAGGATGAAATCAGTTCCGATATCATTTTAACACCAGGCATGTCCGTGACGGCCCATGTGTCCGTCCTGTTGCATGAAAATGAAACTGCCCCACCCAAGGTGGCGGGTTCGGCTGAACCCTTGGAAAAAGACGGCGGCGCCTGAACATGAATGCGATGTCTCATCCTTCTCAGCCGGATATTCCTCCGGTCCAGGTCAACAAATGGTTGCTTGCCATTTCCGTGATGCTTGGCGCCTTTATCGCTGTCATGGACATCAGCGTGGTCAATGTGGCCATGCCACACATGATGGGAACCTTCAGTGAGGATCTATCCACCATCACCTGGGTGGCCACGGCATACAGCATCGCCGAAATCATCATGATCTCCCTTTCGGGCTGGCTGAGTACTCTGATCGGCCGAAAAAGGCTCTACCTCTGGTCATTTGCCATTTTTACCCTGGGCTCGATCCTGTGCGGTACAGCCCATACCTTTCATCAGATGCTGTTTTACAGGATTCTCCAGGGGATTGGCGGAGGCGCCCTGATCCCAGTGTCCCAGGCTATTTTAAGGGAAAACTTTTCCCAAAAAGAACAAGGCATGGCCATGGCCATCTTTGGTATGGGTGTGGTTCTTGCCCCGGCACTTGGCCCGGTTGTGGGGGGCTGGCTCACGGACCATTACGGATGGCCCTGGATCTTTTATATCAACTTGCCTGTGAGCATCGTGGGCATGATCATGGTCTGGACCTTTGTCCATGACCCCGCCTACCTGAAACGGGGTGTTAAAAAAATCGACTGGCTCGGTGTTCTGCTTTTGTCCGTGGCGCTGACCACCATGCAAATTGTTTTTGAACGTGGTGAACATGAAAACTGGTTTGAATCCAGGATGATCATCATAGGCACTCTGGCGTGTATTTCCAGCCTGCTCTTTCTTGTCTACTGGGAGCTTAAAACCGAAGAACCGGTCATCAACTTCAGACTCTTGAAAAACAAATCCCTTACCCTGGGATCCATCATGGGCCTTGTCTTCGGCATTGCGTTATTTGGGACCACATTTATCCTGCCCCAATTCACCCAGACACTTCTGGGTTACCCTGCACTCAAGGCAGGTTTGGTTATGGCTCCCCGGGCCATGATGCTTCTCCTGTTCATGCCCGTTGCGGGCAAACTTTACAATGTGATAAACAGCAGGATGCTTGTTCTCATTGGGATTGTCATTACCTTCGGGTCCTATTACGAATTATCCAAGCTTTCCCTGGACTCGGGGTACTGGAATCTGATTCCCACTCTCATGGTCATGGGAATGGGCATGCCATTCATATTTGTGACCTTATCCACCGTCTCTCTGGCCACCATTCCACGGCCCAGCATGACCGATGCCACGAGTATTTATACCCTGACACGCAGGGTGGGCGGCAACATCGGATACGCCCTTGCTGCAACGATCGTGTCCCATTCGCGCCAGGTTCACCATGCTGTCCTGGCCAGCCATGTGACACCCCTGAACCCCATGTATTCCGATTTCACTCAGAAAACCGCACAGTTTCTGGGCCAGAGCGGACTCAGTCCCAACGACGTGTCCCATACCACCCTTGTCCTGGCCAATATGATGGTCAACCGACAGGCGGTGATGCTGGCCTATAACGACTCAGCCCTGATTTTCGGAGTGATGTTTCTTTTCACCATACCCATTGCCCTGATGCTCCCGGGACGCAAAAAAAAATAAAATAACCTCCATAATACACATATATTCTCTTTACATTCAAATCTCCTTCTTATGAGTTTGTAAATAATAGGCATCTTGCGTAGTAATAAAAAGGTGCAAAATAATACTCAAGATAAAAACCCATATCAATCATATTAATACGTATAAAAAACTTGACACAAATGTTACCTTATGAAACTATTCAAAAAAAGTTCAAAGACATTCTTTAACTTATAATTATAAAAAATATGGGGTTAATAAAAATGACACTGGACGATAAACAAAAATGTTCTGAACTCTGGAAGATGGTTTCTAATGATTATATTCCTCCAATAGATTGGACCGATAGTGCGGGAAACGAGTTATCAAAATTTTTTGCGTCTGTTTATAGATGCTCTACTGCCATGTCTTTAGTTCCAAATCCTTCCGGATCTGCCCCTGGATGGGGCTGGGTTGTTAAATATGTATTACAATCTAAATAAGAGCCTGGTTTTTTGAAGGCTGCCAAGTACAAGGATTAAGACACTATAGATCATTAATACCATCCAAATGTTTATAATAATGATATTCACTTAAAGATTCAGCTTTTCAATATGAGTTTTAACGAGGTGTTTGATGAAAAAAATTATAATATTGACTTTGTTTATCTATTTATACTGTCCCGTCAACTTATTTTCCGAGCCTCCTAAAAAAACAATCCAAATTAAGCCTGAAGACTTTTTAACAGAATACCGGAATTATCTTTTCTTATGGATATATCCCGAATATTATTACTCAGCAGATATCATCCCGGTCCAAAAAGAAAAATCACCACCCAATGGATATACCAAAATTGAGTTCTTTGGCTTAAGCGCTTTTATACCTTCTCTCTATACACATGAAATCACAAGAAAGTACGACAGAATGTACTTTAAGTCAAAAACAGGCGACTGGCTGATGATGCTCAAAGCATCGGATAGTTCGATGCTTTGTTCTGAAAAGCAACAAGCTTATCAAAAAGATTACTGTTCTGCTTTTAAAACAGTTCAAGAATATAACCACAAACTTTTTACACTTACGCCCGATACAGTTGAAAGTGTGGGTGATAAATGGATTGTACACGGAAAAGGTTTGGTGTTTCAAGATACACAAAACATAAAAATTTACTCAAGCGATAAATTTATGGCTTATGTGAGAATTATTAAAGATTCTTTAGTAAAAGAAAAAAAAATAAAATTCTCACATGAAATCACACTTTTTCATGTAAATGGGCCCATAAACTCTCATATCACGATATGTTTTCTTGCAAATGATGATACATTATTAAACCATTTTATATCTACTATTGAATGATCCCACCAGGATCATCTCTGTTATTTTAAATTGTATTAGGCCATCTTAATCAACCTAATAATGATTATCAGATTAAATATTCATCTTAATACCGCTTGATCTGTCGTATGGTTTCGCAATGCCACAGAACAAGGGAAAGAGCGGGGAAGAGATGGAATGATTCATCCTGAAACACATGGGGCCAGACATAGGTTGGCGTAATTTTCCCTGATCCTTTCTCAAACATGACAGACCAATCAAAGGAATTCGCTTCCATGGCCAGACACAGGTCCATTTCCCGTTGAAGAATCCGGTGTTGGGAATCGGCCTGGTCCAGAATGACGTTGGGTGACAAGAGCACCCGTCTTAGCTTCTGCATTTCACTGGGGTGGAGGTGATAGTTGGTTCCAAAACGAAGAATTTTCTGGTCTTCCCGGGTCCAGCCCTGGGCTTCATCAAAAAAAACAGCATCCACCGGGATCTGGTTGTCTCTCAAACGATTGATCAACTGATCCCCACCCTCCTTGACCGAAACAATGAGAAGGGGTGGAGTATAGGTGTTTTTCGGTGGCCGTTTGCTCTGGCTGAACACCTTTTTTTTCCTTAAAAACTGAGGGTCATCGTATAATGCCTGAAGATTCTGTATCAGATCCTTGGAATCTTTTTCCCATGAAAAGGTCCGAATATCCTTGACATGGTATTCCTTCCTTGCATTGCGGAGAACCTTTTCCACCACCACGACAACGCTTTCAGACTGTTTTTCATGAATGAATACACCGGAATAATACATTTGAAAATCCTCCACAGTTAATTCAAGGAAAATACTTTAAAACATTTCCATGAATTATCAAAGTGCTTTGTGCCTTTTGCCCAGGATCTCTTAAACTATTTTGCACACCTTTGGCAGACGAGTTTGTCAGCAACCTGACCCTCGAGAGCCGCAACGTTGTCGACGTGAAAATGTTCGGGAATAAGGACTGCTGTTTATCAAAAAAATAATGCTGATAAACAGCAAAGGCATGGATTGTCTTGGATTCAGTTGAAAAAACGCCGGATCTGTTGAGCCGGCGTTTTTTTAGTTGCCACACTATTCCGGCAGGATTCAATCATGAAATGGTTTTCATCCTGCCATTTATTTTAACTGATAAACGCTTCCTCCGGAATATCCACGGCTGCCTGGCTGGTTTTGAGGATGGCGTTCATTTTCCCCAGGGTTATGGGAAGAATGCTTTCAATAAAAAATTCAGCAGATTTCATCTGGCCAATATAAAATACCCGGTCTTTCTTTTTGGATTCCACCTTTTGGGATGCGATAAGGGCACGCCACAAAAGCATCCAGGCCATGACCACATCACCGGTTACCTCCAAAAAAGGGTGTGCAAAGGCAAAGGCACTCATCACCTGGGCGCTCATGGCCGTTCTGCCCATGTGCATGGACACTTCCCCAAATTTTTCAAGGGCACCTTCCAAATCCAGACCCAGGTCTTTCAAAGCGTCGTTTGATTTGGCCTGATCGATGGTTTTCCGAATTTCCATCATCAGGTCCATGACAGGCTTTCCTTTTTTCATTCCCAGCTTCCGACCCAGAAGGTCCATGGCCTGGATACCGTTGGTGCCCTCGTAAAGCATGGTGATTCGTGCGTCTCTCAAAAGCTGGGCCTGGGGATATTCCTCAATGAATCCGTATCCGCCATAAACCTGTACCCCATGGGAACATACCTCAAAAGCCTTGTCAGTCACGTAACCTTTGGCCACGGGAATCAATACATCAATGATTCCCTGGAGACGTTCTTTTTCCTGAAGATCTTTGGACACATTCTCAAGGTCAGTAAGATAGGCCACGTAGTAAAGCAGGCTTCGAATCCCTTCAACATAAACTTTCATGTTCATCAGCTGCCTACGGACGTCAGGGTGCTGGACAATGGGAACTCCCGGAGCACTCTTGTCCAGCATGGTCATCAGGTTGGGGCCCTGGATTCGTCCCTTGGCGTAATTCTGGGCATTCATATATGAAGATGAGGCCAAAGACAGACCCTGGACCCCACAATAGAGCCGGGCTTCATTCATCATCTGAAACATGGCTTTCATGCCTTTGTTCTCGTCGCCCAGCAGTGTTCCCACGCACTGGCCTTTGCCGCCCAGAGCCAGGGAACAGGTGCAGTTCCCATGGATGCCCATTTTATGTTCGATACCGGTACAGACCACATCGTTGAACTCTCCAATGGACCCGTCGTCCTTCACACGAAATTTGGGCACAAGAAACAGGGAAATGCCCCGAGTTCCAGCCGGTGCGCCTTCAATTCGAGCAAGGACAGGATGCACAATGTTTTCCGCAAAATCATTCTCACCACCGGAAATGAATATTTTGTTGCCGGTGATTGAATACGTGCCGTCATCGTTTTTCCGGGCCGATGTTTCAAGAGCCCCCACATCGGAACCGGCATTGGGTTCTGTGAGCAGCATGGTTCCGGTCCATTTCCCGGAATACATATTTTTCAAAAACAAATTTTTCTGTTTTTTTGTACCAAATGCCTCAATGAGATTGGCCGCGCCGTGGGTCAGAGCCACATACATGAACATGGCCATGTTTGCCCCGTTTAAGTATTCTGTGGCTGCCACAGAAAGGGAGTGGGGCATGCCCTGACCTCCCCATTCGGGTTTTTCCGTCATGGCAATCCATTCTCCGTCTCGGAAAAGGTTCCATATTTTATGGAATTCAGCCGGGACGTTAACATCGCCGTTCACGTACTCACACCCTTTTCTGTCACCAATGGCATTGGTTGGAAGAACCTCTTTTACCGAAAGGTTTCTGGCCTCGGAAACAATGAGGTCCATGGTTTTCCGGTTGAACTCCCCAAAACGTTCATGGTCACTGAGCTGTCCCACATCAAATTGTTCGTGCAAAACAAATTCAATATCCCTGCGATCTGCAATATACTGTGCCATACCCCTGTTTCCCCTTGATATAATATGGTTAAAATTATTCATCCACATGATCCGGAATAACCGGCCAAAGGATCAAAACGCAATATTACACTTAACGTTAACGTTATAATATAGTTAAAGCGAACTTTAACTATGCACACCGATTTTGTCAAGCCTTATGCAATCACAAGAAATAGAAAAAAAAAACAGGCAGGTTAACAAAACCCTGCCCGTTTTGGACATATCATTGATTTTTTATTTTAGAAAAAACGATTACTTACCCAGAAGATCGTCTCTGAGAGATTTACCCACAGGCGGGTCTTCCATGAGCCAGACCCCAAAAAGAACCTTTTTAAAATCAATCCCTGGAATGAGTCCCATCAGTTCATCGGTGGTTCCGTCGTGGACATGCACTTCCGTGCCTTTGCCCGGGACATAGATAAAAATCCAGGAATCCGTCTTTGTGGTTTCCCTCTTGGCAATCCATGTCATAAACGACACGACATCTTTGGTGATGGAGCCGAAATCCGTCAGGGGACCATAGGCACTGGCCTTGGGAGCACCTGTAGACAGGGCAAGACTTTCATAAAATGTTTCATCGATTTTCTTGGGCGGAACCTTCATTCGCCACCGCATCTGAAGGGCCATGGGCGCATCGCCATCCATCACAGCCTGGCCGTCACCGGACTTGGCTTTCAAATAAAGGCCCACCGCATAGATTTTCATTCCGAATTTCTTTCGCAAACCCGCACCGTTGAGAATAAGATCAGAGTCACCGGCTTTTAGGGTATCCGGAAGTTCCACCCCTCCGATTTCCAGCGCCCAGGCTGAGGTTGACGTCAGAAACAGCAGCATCAGAAGAATCATCATTTTCCTAATCATGGTTCTACTCCTTTTTTTGGTTCATCATCATTAACAATCAGGTCGAAGCCCGCCCTGTGCGGAGCACTATTATAAATAAACATTTTGAGTCTCATGGCCTCTGCATCGTGGACCTTTTCTGTCATGACTCATTTTACGTATTGAACGTCAGGTAAACCCAAGGATGTGATACCAGCCTATAGCGCTAAAGGGTAAATCGATTGACCATTTCCTTAAGGCGCCCGGCAAGTTTCATCAAATCTTCCGAACTCTGGGTAACCTTAAGGCTACTCTTGTTCATGTCTTCGGCAGCACGGCTTACTTCCGTAATATCTTCAACAATTTCAGATGTTACAGCCGAATTTTCAGTCATGATTTTATTGATATCCTGAATGCCCTCGCTTGAGCGGGTAATGTTTTCGGTCATTTCCCGTGTGGTCTGGGACTGCTCAGTTACGGCCGATGATATGGAAACAACGATATTGTTGATGGAGTTGATGACCCCTGTAATTTCCTTGATTTCAGCCATGGTTTCCCTGGATATGCCCTGGACACCTTCTATTCTGGAACTGATCTCCTTGGTGGCCTGGGCTGTCTGCTGGGCAAGTGTCTTTATTTCTCCGGCCACCACGGCAAACCCTTTTCCAGCCTCACCGGCCCGTGCAGATTCAATGGTGGCATTTAAAGCCAGAAGATTTGTCTGCTCCGAGATATCACGTATGGTGTCGGTGACCTTGCCAATATCCAGGGCCGCACGTTCCAATTCCCCGATTTTCTGTGTGGCGCTGTCTGCCTGAATCACTGCCGCATCTGAGATCTTCCTTGCCTCCTCCGTGCTTCTGGATATCTCACCAATGGTCAGATTCATTTCTTCGGTGGTTTTGGCGATAAAACTCATATTGGCAGCCGATTCCTGAACTGTGGCAGCAGCCCTGCTGATGGTTTCGTTCATTTTTCCCGATGCCTGGGATACAAAATTCGATTTCTCGGATGTCTTTTCAGCACCCTGGAGCATTTCCCCTGAAATCGTTGACAAAGCCGATGAGGAAAGGGTCAATTCGTCCACCCCTTTGGAAATCCCCATGAACATCCCGTTCAAATTGGCCACCATACCGTTCAGAGCCTTGGCAAGGATTCCCACCTCGTCTTTACGATTGACCAACAGTTGCTGGGCCAGATCACCCCGAGCCATGCCTTCGGCAAAGGACACCGTGGCGATGATGGGCTGAGTGATCCCCCGTGTTATGATAATGGCCAAAGCCATTCCCAGAAAAATGGCTCCGATACCGATCACAAAAGCAAGATTTACTCTTTTTTTGATCAATACTTCCGTATCGTGACGTTTTTTAACAGAGACAGCCAGAGCCTTATTGTTCATCTCATCCACCAGGGGGATAATGGTGTTAACGGAAACGCGCATGTGTTCTTTTAATTCCCCGATTTTTTGATCCACCGAAACCAGAGTATCAAAGGCTTTGACATATTCGGC
Source organism: Pseudomonadota bacterium (assembly GCA_018818835.1). GTDB lineage: Bacteria > Desulfobacterota > Desulfobacteria > Desulfobacterales > Desulfolunaceae > JAHIRD01. The sequence continues at coordinate 3,932 of JAHIRD010000052.1, read as the reverse complement.
CAGATTGTCCTTGGCAAGGTCCGAATAGTCTTCTTGCACGGTGGACTGGGCAAAGGCATCAAGAATCCTGCGGATGGAATTTTTTGTCGCATCCACGTATTTTGCGTCCCCGGTCAGCATATAATCCTTTTCATTTTTCCGGATGTCCAAGGCATAGGCTCTGGCGCCGCTAAAATAAGAAAAATTTAATGTTTCACTTATTTCTGCCAAACTGGATTTCATCATCTTAAAATCCTTATCGTCAATCCCGATATCAGCTCCTTTCTTTCGTAAGTTGCCAAATGACGCGTTATAATCAGGTATCATTTCAAGAACCATGCTATTGAGTATGTCCCGGATGGGATTTGAATTCTCAATCGTTGCAAGGGATTTAAGGGTATCGAGACTTTGATGGATTTTTTTAGAGTAATCTTCTGTTTTGTAGAGAAGATAGTCTGCTTGAAGTTTCTGAAGCCGGAGTATCTCAATATAATAATCCTGAACCTCCAACAGACTCATGTTATCCATGAATGTCGTCACTGATTTGTTAAACTTTTCCCTCAGGCCGGAATTATCGTTAATCCCCCGAGTTGTTATGGCCTCCACAACTTGGTTAAAATCATCCCGATATGAACCGATAAGAGTGATGATCTTGTCAACGTTTTCAAGGACTTCCTTATCGTTAGATTCCCCTGCCAATGTTTCAATGGCATGACTTTCCTCAACCACTTGGCCCACATAGCTCAAGAGTTTTTTCTGGTAAGCATAATCCTTGGACTCCAAGAAATTTCTTTCCTCGATTCGTGCCTTGAGTATAAAATTCTCCATCTGCCCAGCATGATCCGAAATGGCCTGTTCGGTCTCCATCAAGTCGTTAAAACTCGTCAATGAATATTTAACCGAATAGTGATACAGAAACATCACACAGATAAACAGTGCGAGTACCGAACCAAAACCCCCGATCAATTTCGGTCCCAATTTCAAGTTGGCTATCATAAAAGCTCCTGAGTCTGGATGTATGAAATACCGCTTCAAATCAAAAAAAGGATGATTTATTCAACTGGCATAACGATCTCTATAGAAACATATGCCATTTTAAATTAATGTCTTGAGGATTTTTTTGTATGTTCACGAAAGAAAATTTTGATAGTTTTTTGATTTGTTGTTATTAGTTATTTTTTAAATAATATCACGATTTATTCTAAACATCAAATTTAATTCAGAGACTCGTATTATTATCCTTTTACACATTTGAATTTTTTCAGATAGTGTATTATAAAATATAACACATACTAACATTGACGGCGTCGTAAAAAGTTCCATATTCGGCGTTATAGTGTTTGGCCGGACGTTCAACATACGACCAAGTGTAACCACGGCCAAACACTATGCCTTGCCTATGGACCTTTTTCCATAGCCATACGTCGACGTTTTTCGGGTTAATCAACAGTGACGAACGCCTAACAGGAAAATCCTATGAACACCCTGAGTCGCAGAACATTTCTCATTTCAGGATTGTGCTTTCTGATGCCGTCTCCATGGGTAAGTGCCCTTGATTTCAAGGGGCTCATGCCTGAGTTCCTTCAATGGGGCCCCGAGGATATCAAGGGGACTATTTTCAAAAACGACGCTCCGGAAAAATTATGGGCCTGGTCACGGGAGGCATTTACCTACACAACCCTTCCCCATGGGCGTGTCCAGTGTGATATCTGCCCCAACCGATGTATCCTTTCAAAGGGGGATCGCAGTGTGTGCCGCTCCAAGATTAACCATGACGGGACACTTTACACGCTGACTTACGGAAACCCCTGTTCGGTTCATGTGGATCCCGTTGAGAAAAAACCTTTATTTCATTTCAAGCCTGAAACTCTGGCCTTTTCCATTGCAACCACCGGCTGTAATTTACGCTGCCTGAACTGCCAGAATTGGGAAATATCCCAGGCCAAGCCCCATGACGTCCGAAACATGGACCTTTTTCCGAACGCGGTGGTTCAGGAGGCCTTGAGCACCAAGGCCCAATCCATCGCCTATACCTATTCCGAGGCCAGCACCTTTTTTGAATACATGCTGGACACGGCCCGGATTGCCAGGAAAAACAAGGTATCAAACCTTTATATTTCCAATGGATACATCAACACCGATCCCCTTCTGGAACTCTGCAAGGTCCTGGATGCGGCCAATATCAATCTCAAATCCTTCAGTGACGCCATTTATAAAAAACTTAACGGAGGACGGCTTGAACCGGTGCTTGATACCCTAAAAACCCTTCACCAACAAGGCATCCATCTTGAAATCACCAACCTTGTTGTGCCTGGATACACAGATGACGAGGACATGGTCAAGCAGATGTGCGGTTGGATCGTGACCCATCTGGGCCAAAACCACCCCTTACATTTTTCCCGGTTTTTCCCCCAGTACAAACTGGACCGGCTTCCCCCTACCCCCGTGGCCACCCTGAGTCATTTCAGGGAGATAGCCATGGCCGAAGGCATCCACTATGTCTATGTGGGCAACGTGCCGGGCCATGAAGGGAATCACACCTACTGCCACCAATGCAAAAAACGCATCATCGAAAGAAACGGTTATATGATAGGTGAAAACCACATTTCCAAGGGCAGGTGCACGTTCTGCCAGACGCAGATACCTGGGGTCTGGGAAAGTTGAGCGCGATGATGGATCTGGCCGGACATCACATCAACATTCGCTTCCACCCCTATTTCGACCACTTTTTAAAACGCCACCGAACACGTGAATTCTCTTATCCCATCATTCGCAGGGCCTCCCTCTGTGATATCGTGGAATCCCTCGGCGTCCCCCATACGGAAATCGGCGCAATCCGAAGTCAAACCCATCCTCTCGGGTTTCCTTTTATCCCCCAGAGATCCATGGTCATTGATATCGATCCCATTCCACCCCCCTTTGACATCTGCCAAAAAACCCTGCTTCGCCCCGAACCTTTTTCAACGCTCCGATTCATCGTTGATGAAAATGTGGCTAAACTTGCATCTCTTTTGAGGATTCTGGGAATTGATGCGGACTATTTTTCTGGCATCAGCGACCGTGAGCTTAGCCGAATCGCCCATGATCAAAAACGCGTGGTCCTGTCCAAAGATACCCAGCTTTTCAAGCGGAAAGCCATTGTTTTCGGTCGTTACATCCGGTCAGTTAAACCCCTGGACCAACTCAAAGAAGTTCTTGATTTTTTTGCCTTTGACCATGATTTTTCACCCTTTTCACGCTGCCTGGACTGCAATGCCCCCCTTCACAGTATACCCAAAGAACGTATCATCCACCGCCTTGAGCCCAAAACCAAATTGTATTTCAATGAATTCAGACACTGCGAAACCTGCGACAAAATCGTATGGAAAGGATCTCACCACGATCATATGATCGCCTCATTAAAATCGGTGGGAATAGAACTTTGATGGCGTCGTAAAAAGTCCCATATGCGGCGTTATAGTGTTTAGCCGGACGTTCGACATACGCTCGTGTATGCCGTAACCACGGCCAAACACTATGCCTTGCCTATGGACCTTTTTCCATAGCCATCCGTCGACTTTTTACGAGTTCATCAACTTTGATGCCAAAAGAAAAATGTTCAACTTCAGTATAAATAATCTAAATCGAAATATTTCCCTTGACAGGAATAAATTATTTTCATAGGTGGTGTTTTAATCAAACACATTGTTTCTCTTAGAGTGTTTATTTTTTTACTGCAACTGGTAAACCACTTATAACTAATTAAGGAGTATTTCATGAGCCTGCCTGTTCATGTTGAAATCGTCGGAGAAAAGCAAGGCCCCATCAAAGGTTCCTGTGACATGGAGGGCCGGGAAGGAACGATATTTGTGGAGTATACCAACCATGAGGTTCAAATTCCTTCCGGAGAAAAAGGAGGAAAACGGATTCACGCTCCTTATATCATCAGCAAGCCCATCGACATGTCAAGTCCC
>JAHIRD010000244.1 GCA_018818835.1 Pseudomonadota bacterium | reverse complement strand
ATCGACCTTGGCGCCGGGGTGATCCGGGTTCGGGCAAAGCGCGACGGCGAGGAGGTGTGGTTTCCTAAGAACCGCCGGGCCCGCAACGTGCCCTTGACCGATGAGATTGCTCCCCTTCTTGCCGCTCACCCGCGCACGGGCCGCTGGGTATTCACCCTGGATGGAGAGCACCGAATATCGCACTTTACTATCGGCCAAAACCTGACGCGCATCGGCAAGGCGGCCGGGGTCGCGCTCCGGGTAAACACGAGGATGCTACGGCACACCTTCGCTTCCCACCGGGTAGAAGATGGATACTCGCTCAAGTTCATCGGTGAGATGATGGGCCATTCCGCGACCAGCACCACCGAAATTTATTCCCACCTGGACGCCGGGGTTTTGGGTGACACCGCCCGCCGGTACCGCATCGGCTTGGGTACACAATGGGTACACGAATCACCAGAGCTCACTAGGGGTGACGACACAGAGTCCTAGCAAATCAAGGTATTCCGGGCGTCCGCCGACCCCCCGGTTATTCTATGTCAATAAAAACGGGATTGTGCCGTTGACTAAATTCGGTTGAGAAACCAGGGGCCTATCGGGTTTTACCGACAAGTCCCTGGGCGTCATGGGTACACCGTGGGTACACAAGTTTTTAATTTTGGTTTTTGTTTAGCCAATCTCGATCCTCGCGGGCAGCCCCAACGGCCTCTTTTTTGGATCGGCAATTATACGGTGCGATATTCCGCCGCACCCCATCGGGGCCGGTGCGCACGGCTACCCATTTCCCATTGTCCCAAAAAATTTCATAGTTCTTCAGGATGTAGCGTTTGGTCTCGCTCATTCCCCACCTCCCTTGTTCACGTTCTCACCCGTCCGTGCCACTATCCCTTCGGTGCATAAACCGCCGTCACTTTTCTCGCACCCACCAGCACCAAGCTGTGGGCGAACACTTTTTCCCGCGCCGCAAGGGCCGTTGCCACCTGATACGCTCGATTGTGATCTGGGGTGGTGCAAATCATGTTTACCTCAACTAGCCCCGGGGTTATTCCCCCGCGGGTAATCTCGCCGGGGATATGCCGGATGACCGCATAGCCCGCCGCCTCGCCGTTGCGATCATACCCCCGTCGCTTGACGTACTCCCCGAGCGCCGCCATGACGGTGGGCGTCACGCCCTCGCCGGAGAGCTCCAGGGCGCGGTCGAAGATGGCGCGGTTAACCTCGGACACGGTAAGGGAATATTGCTCGCTCATGGGGTCTCCTCCTCGGGGTCGGGCAGGCTCGCCAGATATATATCATGGGCTTTATCGGCGGCCTCTTTGCGCTGCTGCTCCTCCTCACGGCGGCGCTGCTCCTGCTGCCAGGCCTGCTCTCCCTCCGCCTCGATTTTGCGTTCGACCTTCTTGGCAAGCAGCTCATCGGGCACGGCGTCAAGATATCTCGTCACCCCAGCGGCGGTTACGCCTTCGGCTTGCCCCAATGGAGCACGGTTATCGTATTCGTCGGCGCACTCCCCACATAGTTCATAACCGCACCAGTCGGGGTTTTTTGAATGTGTAGTTGCTGGCTTTTCGTTGCACGACTCGCAAATTTTCCCTTCAGCTTTCATGGTCTCCTCCTCCTTGACTACCTCCTCAGTCGTTACACACTGGCGGCCAAGCGCCAACATACGGATATTGCTGCGCCGTATATTGTACCGGCGCCCCCATTACCCAGCCGCCGTTTGTCAAGCACTGGCGCCGATAGAGCTGACACGTATACATCGTACCATCGGGGCGTTTGACATAGCGTTTCCCGCCATCCCCGACTAGGAACTCCACAACCTCCGCACCACCTGGTTGCGTGTATTCTCTCTTCTCCATGGTCTCTCCTCCTCCCGGTTCGTGTTCTTCTCTAATATTAATATTAATACGTATAGTATGGCGTGTCAAGAGAAAAATGAAAAAAAGTGATGGGGTATTGTTTTTTTTGGAGGGGGGAAGGGGGGCCGCCCCGGTCGGGGCACCCCGGTTACTTCAGGGCCTTCTTGAGCTCGGCCAGCTCGCGCTCAATCCGCTCGATGTGTTGGGCTGGGGTCAGATTCTCGGGTGCAATCTGGTCAAGGTTTACGATCCGTAGCACAGTTTTGACCGTCTCGCTATCGCCACGAAGCCCGAGCCGCCCCTTGACCTCTTGGAGAATGTCTTCGGATAAATCATCCCAATATAAGGTCT
>JAHIRD010000051.1 GCA_018818835.1 Pseudomonadota bacterium | reverse complement strand
ATAACCACAAAAAATATCATCGACGTCATGAATAAAACGACAGACGACCTTAAAAATGCAAGTATTTTCAAAGAATTCGAGGGCAGATAACATGGGAAAGACACGCGAAGAAAAAAAAGGGCTAAATGGTGTGATGCAAAAATCAGTGCTGGTGACCGGGGCTTCCACCGGCATCGGCTGGGCCACGTCACTGGAACTTTCGAACCGTGGCTGGCGGGTCTTTGCGACAGTAAGAAAAGAGGCGGACGCGAAGGAACTGATTGAAGCTTCTTCAGGGAAGATCACGCCAGTAATTATGGACATCGTTGACTATGAGAGCGTGAAACAAGGCGCCCTTGAAATTGAAAACGCCCTTACCGGTGCCGGACTGGACGCCCTGTTCAACAACGCGGGAATATCCGTCCAGGGCCCTGCTGAAATCGTGCCCATTGAAATGTTCGAAAAGCAGTTCCAAGTCAATGTGTTCGGCAACCTGTTCGTTACCCAGACCTTTCTGCCCCTAATACGCAAGGCACAAGGGACCATCGTATTCATGAGCTCCGAAAGTGGTCAGGTTACCTTGCCTCTGATGGCCCCCTATTCCGGGTCCAAATTTGCGATCGAAGCCGTGGCAAGCGCGCTTCGAAAAGAGCTCCTCCCTTCAAAAATAAGAGTTTCGCTTGTGGAGGCTGCCACCATTAAAACACCGATGTGGGACAAGGTCGACACAACCACAAACAAATTCCTTCAGTGTTTATCGAAAAAGGAAAAAGAGCTGTATGCGGCAGAATTGGATACCCTGATCTATTTTCCAAAAAAACAGGCCACCATGGGAATGCCGATGAAAAAAGTCGTCAAGGTCATATTGCGCGCCCTCAATGCCCGGAGGCCCAAGCCACGCTATGTCGTGGGCTGGGAAGCATGGGCACTTATTATCTTACACAAATTCTTTCCGACCATCATCGTGGACTGGGTATCGAGCAAACTGGTTCGACAATTAGGCACGTGGCTGAAACCGAAATAACGAGCCAGCTCTGCTGAGTATCACCGCCTCCAATGGTGTTGTGTCCATCAAAAACGCCTTGGCAAGAATCAACTGACTCTCGGCGCTGTGCTAAAGCTGGTCTCTCACGGAGGGGCACGATGCTTCGTGCCCGTGCTTGCATCTCGACAGCGGACATTTGGCTCATCCTAAAATTCATGTTTGGAGCCCCCAGCAGGGATAATCTTGCCCTCCTTCGTGTCGTGGTTAAACCATTTTTTTATTTCGTTTCCAGACAAAGCATTGAAACTTAACATTTTTTTCATCATGTGGCCATGAAGGACATGACGTTTAGGGCGGAGATGTTTTCTTTTCTTCATGAACGTCATGCCCGTGTTGGAACGGCAATTAAATTTGTATTTCTGCCCACTTCCTATCGGTCGTATAAGTCCCATGGGTCCCATAAGTCTCATAATTAATCATCTTAATCACAAATCAAGGCTGCCCCCCACCCGGGTCAATCATTTTAGCAAAAACGTTCACATACTGTAGGGGAACAGCGCGCCGTGCCCCTGCTTGAAGGAATTAAAACGGCACACAAAGGACTGCCCCTCGCCAGTTTGAATTTGAATTTTTCTTGACAATACTCATCATGGATGTCCCCAGAATTCCAAACCCCAATCCCATGATTGTTGATTATTGCAAAAGACTACGGATTCCGGACACGTTTCATTGAATATCAAAGGGAAACCTGCGCTGGGGGTGATTGTCATCACACAAGACCGATGTGCAAAGGAGATCCTGCAATGAAAGCCAACCGACCTGGCCCTCCTCTGTCCTGACCTTAAAACGGTAGAGCGTCTTGTCTGAATCCGGCCAATAGGCACGGGTTTCGAGGATTTCAGCAGAGAGATTGGCCTTGACAGAAACCGTCGAATCATCCTTAAACCATTCTTCCGGGCTATTTGAAAGATAGGCCACGCCTGGCCATTCCGGTTTGATCACCACCGTTTTACCGACAAATTCCATTTCGAGCTTGTATTCCGGTCCACCATCATTCTTTAGAGGTTCAGGGTTCAGCTCAGCATTATCAGAAGATGTTGCCCCCGCCATTTTAAGCAATTGAATGATATCATTATTTTTCCGTGATTTAGCAATATCCAAAGCACTTTGCTTGTACGGGTTTCGCATATTTGGATCAGCGCCGTGTTTTAAAAGAAGGCCAACCATCTCCACATCCTGATGCAGGATGGCCAATAACAAAGGCGGCCAAGGGTCATCAGCCACCGGCTTAAGGTCAGCTCCGCGTTTGATCAATAACAGCGACAGTTTATGGTGATCCGGATAGGTTGATTTGTATGCCACCCCTTGGGTCATGGCAATCTTTAATGGAGTCTCCCCCAGCTTATCCATCACATTCACATCGGCATGGGCGTCAAGCAACAATTGGGCGATGCCGGTAAGATTAATATTATCAGAAGCTCGTGCCAAAAAATGCAGGGCTGTTTGCCCCGCCTCATTTTTCTTATTCGCATCAGCACCCGCCTTCAGCAAAGCGCCAACAACTCTGGCATGCCCGAACATGGCCGCGCGCATAAGTGCCGTGTCTCCCCGAAACCCCTCAATATCAGCGTTTGTTCCGGCATCCAGCCAGCACTGCACCACATCACGGTTTCCCATCCATGCCGCAACAATCAAGGGATGATCTTCTTTATCCTTATACTGTTGTTTATCCGGTATGGAAAAATAAGGCGCCTGATTTGGATCAAGCCTTAAACATTCAGCACAGGCTGAATCGGACATGCCCCATAGAATCTGAAGCCAAAACAAGACTGCAACACAACACATCATCTTTTTTCTTCTATAGAATATCATTTTTTTTCCTATTCATTCAGTTAACGGGTTCACGTGAGATACATTGATATCAACACATCAGATCATGGTTAAAGGCGGGGAGGAATCCCCACTCCGTTCAAAAATCATAAGCCCCGATTCCATTAGGTCATACTGTACGGAAAAGGAAACCATGACACACATCCTAAGGGTTACAAAATAAAGCGAGCTGTTCAGCAACATCAATTGTGGCGCCTCACAGGGAATCTTTAATGACAAATTCATGTGTCAATATGAAATAATCTGTTTCCCGTCAAGGAATTTTTTGGTTTTGGATTTATTTTTTTAAATTAGGCGACTGGTTAACCAGGGGCACATGGAGGGCATGAAGAAAAAGGCCTCAGGCGCATAGCTTTTATAAAACTGGGCAAATGGGTTGGATTCCCCATCTCAAAGAGCTTTGATTTATAGAATTTTGAAGACAATCAATCCATTTTTTGTTAACCCTGCCCTCCTATTGATCCTCTTAATCACAAATCAAAGTGGGTGACCCCGTCATTTCGTTTTAGCTTGTTTTATCAACAAGGGCGTTGTAGTTGTAAGATAAATACGTTTACATAATATGGCGTGGACCGGAAACAGTGGCCAGATAATGGGGGAGTGGGATTATGTTGAAATCGCGATTGGAATTAATCGGTGTGAGTATTCTGTTTTGTTTTTTTGCCCTATTGATTGCTGGGTGCAGCGGGGGTGGTGGAGACGGTGAAGTCTCTAACGAAACCATAGAGCAAAGTCACATCCTTTCGGTAAAGGCCACAGTAACCTTTCCGGCATCTTCGCCGCTGGACGACCAAAACACGTCCGTGTTATGTGGTGGCGACATCTCGCCCCTTAACAGTGACAACCAGGCCGACATAGACATAGTCACCAACAGGTTGATGGATGTCAGCGTTCTGCTGCCGTCCCGTGACGGCCTTGAACCACCCACCGTGTACCTGAACACCACCGTGATGCCGGGCGAAATCAAAGTCGATCTGAACATCGAAGAAACCGCCGTCAGTCTGGTGATGACCGGCGTGGACCACCGATACCTGGTTGATCCCACCACGGCCAGCTGGGTCAAATCCCTGATTAAAAGGAAATCGACTGACTTCATCGATGACCTATCTCAAAAACTGGTTCAGGATCCTTACCTCCTCCGGTCCGACACGGTTGCTGACGCGCTGGGTCCCCTTTTTGCCCAGGCCGTGGCCGACAGCGATGCAGCTTTAAAGGCCCTTTACGATCCGGATAACACCTTAACGGCCCCATCTAAGGAAAGCAAAGCCCTCGTTGAGATTCCGGCCGATGCGGAGGATTTCGGTGACTTCTACATTGTGTATGACAGGACGCCTCCTTATATGGGGTATGTGTTTATCCCCCCCGGTGTATTGTTCAACGACAAGCTAACGTTTACGAACAGCTCCATGCTGCCGGTGTTGACCCGGATTACGGATACCACAACCCACGAGGTGATAAAGGACATTCCCGACACATTTATGGGGCAGGCCTTCAGCCCGGATGTTTTGTCGCCCATCACCGGCCCCTTCGGCATTCCGCTTCCCACATGGGTAACGATTGATAACGGAACACGAAATATTCAGGTTGAGGTGTTTTCTCCGGGTTTGTCCGACTTTGTCGAAACCAGTTATTTCGAGGCGGGCAGCCCCTGCGGTCCGCTTCTGGCCAGGGCCAGCTTTTCAGGCGCCATTCTGCCCTTGATCAACGTCGTCCTGCCTTCAGCGGCGACGAACGCAGTCTCCGAATCCCTTTTTAGTATCTTACAACGTGGCGATGTCTTCGAAAAGATCCTCTATCACTGGCCCCGAGGTGAGTTTTCAGAGGGTATCACGAACGCATTAGATGGCATATCAACCAATGTCATCTCGGAAATGGCAGAGATGCTTGCCGAAAAAGGACTTTTAAAAGGCGACGTCGGCCCAAAGCTTTCGGCACAACTGGGACTTAAAATGGCCACGGCACAAATCGCCATTGCCTCTGCCGGCATATCCATCGCCGCGTTGTCCAAGGGGCTCATAGAGGCACCCAGCAAGGCTTCCTATCAGATTATCTATCCTGTGGGACTGCGCGATATGGAGCCGCAAGAGATGAAAAAACGTTCCGAAAACGAGACCAACGATCAGGAGTTCTCCCTGACGGGACACGGTCTTTCCGCTGTTCAATTCGAAGGTGAAACCCATACGGCCCGCCTGCTGCTTGAAGCCTTCAATAAAGAGGATGAAAAGATCGAAGAGACCATGCTGGATGAAGCGTTCGGCTTTGGCATTCAGACTGTTTCCGGGCTCGACAGCATCACATTCAAACTGCCTGACGCCTGGGTGGAAACCGGTACGGAAATAAAATACGTTCGTCTGACAGTACACCATTGCTATGTCGCTCCCGGCTGGCTGGCGGGTTATACAGACTGGACCAATTATCTTGAAACCGTGGCACTGCCTTATTACGAATCCAGCATTGAAAAGTTCACCATCTACCTTACCCAGGATTTACGAATCACCAGCGTGGAGAACGTGCTCCTGGAAAAGGGTGGACTCATCATCATTGAAGGTCAAGGGTTTGCCGGTGACGATTCAGGCCTGGAGAACGAAGTCTATTTTGTGGACAAGGACAATCAACCGGTGTCCGCGTCAATCCTCTCCTCATCGGAAACGAGGATATCCGCCTATGTGCCCAGCAGTTTAGTACTCAATGACAACGATGATTTGGCCCAGCAGCATGTGGGAAGCTCCTCCGTGTATGTGGAGTTGTCCGACGGTTCCCAGTCAAATCAAGTCTGGGTGGCCGTCATTCCCGATCCGGTCACGTTCCACCCGGAACCGGTTTTCTGGGAAATGACATATAAAGACAGCCTGGTGTCACTTTCCCAGATCAGTGGTTTTCCCATCAATTATTCGATAAATGGTTCAAATGAATATATATACTACGGACCTTTTACCGTTACCGAAACCATTGAGATCACGGCCTACGCAAAAGTGCTTGTTGATGGTGTGTTTTACCGTTCCCGTGAAACCACCCATAACTATGTCACCTGCGAGAAGGGGGAAACCTTTATTCCCTACCCCCATGGTGCACAATGTGTGGTGATCCAGAACCAGGACCTGATGCCCCGGCGCTACTGCCCTCTGGATAACGATGAATACCATGGGCCCATACAAACCGAATTCGGCTGTGTCACCTGCAGCTATTCCTGGCTATTAGGCGGCACCGACCAACTGGCCGTGGAAAAACATATGGACAGAAGCCAGACCGCCACCTTTTCCGTCACCCAATTCTGGGCGGAACCCGAAGGACGTCCTTCCAATGTGTGGCGGCCCACAGCCAATTACCAATTTTGCCCGGACGGTTCATTCGGCACGGCATGCAGCCATTAATGCTGAAACAAGCATCAGAGACAGAGAATCGGGGACTATAATCGGGGACTATAATCGGGGACAGGCCAATTATACATTAACCTGCATGAACTCTTGAGTCTCGCAGAACTTGTTGACGGGGGTTTTAAATTTTTTTTGGTGATTGACATTTTGGTAGTGTTTCAATCATCGTTGATGTGGTTGGCAAGAAGTTTCTCAGAAAATTATTAATTGGGGGCATGCAAGCGACGAAAATGAACAACAGGCGGTTTAAATAACATGTTTCTCAAGAAAAAGCCTGCCATGAACTCTTTTTTTATGGGAAAAAAAATTGATCCGCCAAAATCATCTCATCAAAACACGGTTAATCCATTTTCTATGAAAAGAAAAAACAGCTCGGCGGTTCTTTTTATGACACACCAAAAAAGAAGGGGTTATTAAAAATATTTTGAAACGTATGGGTCAGGATGAAAGACGTTTCAAGGAATACATGCCCTCAAGGCCCTTGATAGGCCTGGGTATTTTTTCATGCTTTGACTGAAACATATGTTTGAATCGCAGGTATTGTTCGGCCACAAAGGCCTTTGAACCTATGATGCCGGAATCGGTAAAATATCGCGTTCTATTCATGAACCGATCGGTTCGGGTGATTTCGAAATCATTTTCACGCTCGGCGGTGACAATGTCTTTTCCTATGACCTGGCTTTTTTTTCCGTCAGCTCTGGCCAGGGATCCGGCTTCATAAACATAACGCCGGTAGCGGCGGAACCGTTCCTTTTCATCCACATCGTTGAATTCCACAATCCCGAAATCCGTTGAAAGAAAATCGTCCGTGTTGCCGGTCTGGCTGTGATAGCCCAGCGAACACCAGCGATAATCCTCGGGCCGCTTT
>JAHIRD010000050.1 GCA_018818835.1 Pseudomonadota bacterium | reverse complement strand
TTCCCCACCGTAACGGGCAATATGATCAATATCCCTCAGATTTTTATGAACTTCCTGGGCCACGGATTTCAGGACGATGTCCCCAGCCTCGTGGCCATATGTGTCATTGACATTCTTAAAATGATCCAAATCGAATATACAAATGGAAAAGGGGTGAATCCCCCGGTCTCCAAGTGCTTTCTGCTGGTCAAGAATTTTGAACATCTGGCGGCGGTTGAACACCTGGGTCAGATCATCGATAATGGCAAGTCGCTCAATGGTGGTCAGTGCCCTGGATACTTTGTCCCGCAAATGAGTGATGTATCCACCCACCAGGGAAAACCAGGGCAGGACCGTGGCCAGTACCACAATGCTCAAAAAATCGATTTTACCATTGATGGATTCGGGATGGCGAATGTAGAGCAACAGGATCACGGCGGAATAATTCAAGACTGCAAACAATGAAAGAAAGAGAAACTGTATGACTTTCAGGCGAAAAAGTCCGAATACAAAGACCACCAGATAAAGAAGAAGGACCAGACTCCTGGCCTGGTCCGCAAAATAGACCACTTCCATGGCCCAGAATGTGGCCACAACCATCTGGAATAGTGTCAGGCTGGGGTCCTTGAACCGTTTGTTAAATCCGGATCGAAAGACGATATAAATCAGGAGATTCACGGCAAAAACGCCCGTTAGGGATATGATCAGAACGTTTTGTGTGACCCGTGTCAGGCCCTGTAAGTAAAAGAAGGCCGCCAGCCCCCCCCACATGATATAAGAACCAAAGGCCATGAGAAATCGTTTGATTCGAAGTATCTGATTGTGATCAAATTCCGGGAATACGTGAAACATAAAACTGCACCTCTATGATGATAAATGCCACATTCGTCTCTTATGTGTAATGGGCCTTTGATCCCACACCTTACACCTTTTTTCTTCAATCGTTAAATTTTATCTGCAAAAAAAACAACGAAACATCAATTCAATGCGCATTTTTTTGTGGCAAAGCCAGGCCCAACCCCCTGGGAAAACGCAGGTTCAGTTTTCAATTTATCAGAAGTAAGTGCCTGTAAATTATGTCCTTCAACAAATAACCATATTTAAATTCAGAATGCAATGACTTTGCCTTACGTTTTTTTATTCAGCCAGATCCCTTGCTCGCCCTGTGTTGCCTCAAACACAACACAAAATTATCTTATCTTTACAAAGCCCGGCCTTAATGCTATTTTATTCAAACAGTTCATGACCATTTTCCGGTTTATAACTCCTCAAAAAAACTGTCACTCATCTGCAGGAGTCGTTGATGGATTATATCAAAATCAGGTTCGGAGATGAATTCGAACATTGTAAATTAAAGTCCGAAAAGTCTATCGAAGAAATGTTTCAATCCCTGAATCCCATGTTCCGCTTGGAAAAATCCAGCTGGAAACCCCAGGTTGATATCTATGAGACCGATGAGGATATCGTAATTCATGTGACCATGGCCGGGGTTGATAAAGAGAACATGGAAATTGAAATCAGCAACAAGGCCATCAAGATTACAGGCAAACGATCGGGTAATCATCCAAGGGAAAAAGCCACCTACAGGCTGGCGGAAATACAGTACGGTTCATTTGAACGGATACTGTTTCTTCCATGCCCCATTGATACAAACAAGGTCACTGCATCATATACAAACGGTTTTCTTCAAATCAATCTGGCGAAATTGGCCTTTGAATGAACTGTGATTTTACCGATACCCGTTCTTAGATAATTCTATATTGACAACTTCACTGCATACAGCTGTATTCGGAGGGTACTATGACAGAGCCTTTTGACTCTACGGATTTTTTGCCGGAAAGCATTCCGGAAGACTTATCAATTCTCCCTGTCTTTGACGTGGCTTTGTTCCCAAAGATGGTTCTTCCCCTTGTTGTAAGGAATAAGTCCGCATTACGTCTGATTGATGACGCCATGGCAGGCAGCCGCATCATCGGCCTTCTTCTTTCCAAGAAGCCCAGTGCCGATGTGGAATACTCCACCGAAGACTTGCATACCACCGGGACACTGGCCATGATTCTTAAAATGGCCAAGGGTGAAGACGACCGGATTCAGCTGATGGTCCAAGGTCTCGGCCGTTTCAAGCTCCGTGAATTCATCGGCGACACCCCCTATCTCAAAGCCCACGTGGATCCCCTTCCGGACATCCAATCCGAGGACAAGGAGACCCAGGCTCTGGTATCCAACATGGTCAGCCATTATCAGAAAATTGTCAAATTATCACCGGGGCTGCCTCCGGAAATCGGTGAAATGGCCTCGGCCATTCCAGACCCGGGAACCCTGGCCGATATGATCACGTCCACCATCAACTCAAGCCTGGAAGACAAGCAGAAGGTCCTTGAGCTGCAACAAGTAAAAAAGCGGTTGAAAAAAGTCACGGAAATCGTCAACTATCAATTGGAAATCCTTGAAATCGGGTCCAAAATCCAGACCCAGGTCAAGGAAGACATGAACAATAAACAAAAGGAATATTTTTTACGTCAACAGATGAAGGCCATCCAGGAAGAGTTGGGTGAGACGGGTGAAAATAATTCTGAGATACAGGACTACCGGACCAAACTATTTGAAAACAATCTGCCGGAAGAAGCCCGCCGAGAAGCCGAACGTGAATTGAAACGCCTGGCCCGCATGCATCCGTCCTCTTCCGAATACACCGTATCTTCCACCTATCTGGATTGGCTTACAGCGTTACCCTGGGATGTTCGAACCGAAGACAACCTGGATATCGCCAAAGCCAAAAAAATACTGGACGATGATCACTTCGGGCTGAAAAAAGCTAAAAAACGAATTATCGAATATCTGGCTGTCAGACAGCTCAAACCCGATTCAAAGGGACCCATCCTCTGCTTGGCAGGCCCTCCGGGCACAGGGAAGACCTCACTGGGGCAGTCCATTGCCAAGGCCCTTGGCCGTAAATTTGTTCGTATCGCCTTGGGCGGCATGCGTGACGAAGCGGAAATCAGGGGGCACAGACGAACCTATGTGGGAGCCCTTCCGGGCCGCATCATCCAGGGTATCCGGCGTGCCGGAACCAACAATCCCATCATTGTTTTTGATGAAATTGACAAGGTGGGCAACAGTTTCCAGGGCGATCCTTCTTCGGCCCTTCTGGAAGTCTTGGACCCTGAACAGAATTTTTCCTTTTCAGACCATTATCTGGACGTGCCCTTTGACCTAAGCAATGTCATGTTCATCACAACAGCCAATGTTCTTCACACCATCCCCCCGGCATTGCTTGACCGCCTTGAGGTCCTGGAGTTGAGCGGATACACCGAGGAAGAGAAAATTAAAATTGCCTACCGGTATCTGATTCCCAAGCAACGGCGTGCCAATGGCCTCAAAGCCAATCAGTTCACCATCACCAAGGGTGCTGTCCGCCTTATCATTTCAGGGTATACCCGGGAAGCAGGTTTGAGAAATCTGGAGAGGGAGCTTGCCAATATCTGCCGGGGAACAGCCAGCCTCATCGTCCAGGAGGAAGCAACATCTGTTGAAGTCAAGGTAACCAACGTAGCCAAATTTCTAGGCCAAGTCCGTTACATCTCGGAAACCAGCGAACGTACCACCACTCCCGGTGTGGTCATGGGCCTTGCCTGGACACCTGCGGGCGGTGAAATTCTCTTTATCGAAGCCACGGCCATGAAAGGCAACAAAGGATTGACCCTCACAGGCCAGCTGGGCAATGTCATGAAGGAATCGGCCAGCACGGCCCTGTCCTTTATCCGAACCAATGCCAGCAAGATGGGAATCAACGATGAAGTCTTCAATTCCATTGATCTCCATATCCATGTGCCTTCAGGTGCCATCCCCAAAGATGGCCCGTCTGCCGGGGTCACCATGCTCACAGCTCTGACATCCATTTTGACCGGCATGACCGTTAGAAAAAATTTGGCCATGAGTGGAGAAATCACCTTACGCGGCCAGGTTCTGCCGGTGGGCGGTGTCAAGGAAAAGGTCATTGCGGCCCATCGTGCCGGTATACGAACCATTATCCTGCCCCAATGGAATAAAAATGATCTGGAAGACATCCCCATTAAGGTGATAAAATCCATCCAGTTCCATTTTGTGGACACCATGAGGGAGGTTATGGAACTGGCCTTTGAACGACGGACCCGGAAAGTGGAACGACGGTCCCAGGCCAAAGAAGTCAACATGGAAAAACGAGTCACAGCCAACGACCGACGCCAGAGGATTTAGCACACATACAGATTCCTGAAATTCAAAAGGCCCGAATGCTCATATGACGAGTATTCGGGCCTTTTTTAGTGTGTTGCTCTATTTATATCTTATTTCAAGAACAGCATTTCCTGATATGTGGGCAATGGCCAAAGATCATCTGCCACAATGGCTTCAAGCTGGTCAACCACATCCCGAACATTTTTCATGGCCGGTGCGATCTGGCCGCAACAGGCTTTTGCTTCGTCAAGGGCGTCCGATGAGGTGTGAGCCATTTTCTTCTTGAGGTCTCCCACTGCAGATTTCAGTCCCTTGATCAGGCTGGACAGATCTTTGAGGGTTACGTCATCATATTCAAGGCCCAGTTCTTTCATTTTCAAGCAGGATTCCGCCAACTCTTTCTGGTAACGACATGCCGCAGGATAAGCAACGGTATCGGCCATTTCAACGGTAACCTTGGATTCAACGGCGATTTTCTTAATGTACTGCTCCAGATAGGTTTCATAGCGGCTATCCAGTTCAACAGTGGACAGGACCGCGTATTTTTCAAAAAGAACCTTCACGTCATCATCCACCAGAACAGGAAGGGCTTCCGGAGTGGTTTTCAAATTGGGGAGGCCGCGACGGGCTGCTTCTTTATGCCATTCGTCCGTGTAATTGTCCCCGTTGAAAATGATGGCGCCATGCTCGTCAATGATTTTTTTGAGCACATCCTGAACCGCAGAGTTCAGTTTGGATGCATCTCCGGCCATGATTTTTTCAATTTCTGTTGCGATATAATCAATGGACTCCGCAAATATTGTATTGATGGCCACAAGGGGGCCGGAAACAGACTGATCCGCGCCCACGGCCCTGAATTCAAAACGGTTTCCCGTAAAGGCAAAGGGGCTGGTCCGGTTACGATCACCGGCATCCATGGGCAGAGGCGGCAATGCATCCACGCCGATGTTCATCACACCCGCTTTTTTGGAGGATTTTGCCCCACCGTTTTTGATCTGCTCAAACACGTCGGCCAGCTGCTCACCCAAAAAGATGGAAATGATGGCGGGAGGTGCTTCGTTGGCTCCCAGGCGGTGGTCATTGCCCGCAGAGGCGACAACGGCCCTGAGCAATTTAGAATATTTATGCACGCCCCTTATAATTGCTGCACAGAAAACAAGAAACTGGGCGTTTTCATGGGGAGTTTCGCCCGGATCAAGCAAATTGCCCTGGCTTTCATTTCCCAGAGAGTAGTTGACATGCTTGCCTGAACCGTTCACACCTGCAAAGGGTTTTTCATGGAGCAAACATTCCATATTGTATTTCTTTGCCACTTTTTTCAAGGTGACCATGGTCAGTTGTTGATGATCCGTTGCCAGATTGGCGGTTTCAAATATGGGTGCGATTTCAAACTGGCCGGGAGCCACTTCATTGTGACGGGTTTTCACGGGAATTCCCAGTTTGTAGAGTTCACGTTCAACATCAAACATGAAGGCAATGACACGATCGGGGATCGCTCCGAAATAATGATCATCGAATTCCTGGCCCTTGGGAGAGGCAGCACCAAATAGAGCACGACCGGTCGCCTGAATATCAGGTCGCAGACTGATAAGCAATTTGTCCACCAGAAAGTATTCCTGCTCAGCACCACAGGTGGCAGCAATCATTTTGTTGGAATGATCTCCAAAAAGTTTCAAAATCCTCTGGGCCTGGGTGTTCAGGGCCTGCATGGATCGAAGGATCGGTGTTTTCTTGTCAAGAGCTTCTCCGGTCCATGAAAGGAAGGCCGTGGGGATGCACAAGGTCGCTCCATTGGGATTTTCCATGATATACGCCGGGCTGGTCACATCCCAGGCTGTGTAGCCCCTGGCTTCAAAGGTCTGACGAAGTCCGCCGTTGGGGAAGCTGGATGCATCCGGTTCACCCTGGATCAGGGTTTTTCCGGAAAATTCGGCAATGGCATTGCCGGAAAGATCCGGCACCAGGAAGCTGTCATGCTTTTCAGCCGTGGCTCCCGTAAGGGGGAAAAACACGTGGGCATAATGGGTGGCTCCTTTTTCAATGGCCCAGTCTTTCATGGCGTTTGCAACAACATTGGCAATAGCAGGATCCAGCTTTGTAAAATTATCAACCGTATTTTTAACGGACTTGAAAATATCCTTGGGCAGCCTTTTTTTCATGACGGACATGCTGAATACATTGGCGCCAAACCGGTCTATGGAATAGACCTCTTTAAAATTGATGGTAGTTTCAACAGGCTTGCGCTGATTAATGGCCGCAACGGCTTTTGATCGTGCATTCATGTAGTTTTCTCCTGCTATGATAGTTCCCTTATGGAAGTGAATAAAATGATTAAGCCAAAAACATAAATTTTAATTTGCAAACCCTGTGCCATGGGAAAAATAATGGCTTAAAATACTTGAATTAAAAGAAATATTTTCCATTTAGTCCAAAATGGTTGTCCCTCCCCAAATAACAATTTTGTCGTTTAATCCGCCTGATGTTTGACAATTTTGTATTTTATTCGGGTCAGGCCTGATATCCGGCCATGCTCAGGTGCCCTGAAAAAGGCAGGGCATTTTATGTGTCACGGTGTTGATGTTTTTTCTGTCAAAGGCGCTGGTGCTATGTGCTTCAGAATCATGGGTTCCCTTGGAACCGGATGCCAGGGACGTTTGAGGTAGATCAGTTATCTTTATATTGCTTGCAGATTTTTTCCATGACGTCAAGAAAAAACCATCCGGATTTTATGGGGCCATCACAATTGCTTATTCCATCGGCATGATAGTCTATAAATGCGTTTTGTCCGTTCCCTGGTGAAACCTTTCAATTTTGTCATTTTTGAAAAAAGAGTTGACACAACCCGGGACAGCGTTTAGAAATGCTCTATAATTGATTGATTTTAGGGCTGTACAATGGCGTATGGCTGTAAATAAAAGGACAAAGGCGTCAATACCCGACTAACGGGGATTGGCGCCTTTTTAATTTGAAGTCATGGCTTGAACACAAGGCAGTGTTGAGCCATACATGGGACAAAGGTGTCGATCCCTTAATGATTTAATTGGGATAGGTGCCTTTTTTTATTTAGTAACCCTATATTTATAATGATTGTGATGAACCCTATGGAAAAATTCAAGGCAAAAATCACCCTGTTTCACTGCATCAATGCCTTTACGGAACACGTTTCCCTCAGCACTGACGACAGGGAGGTCAAAATCGTAAAAATGCCATGCTCGGGCATGACCACCGAAGTTTTTATGCTCAAAGCCTTTGAAGCAGGCGCCGATGCGGTGGCCATCCTGGTCTGTCCCGAGGGCGCATGCCGGTACATGGAAGGCAATATGAGAGCCAGAAAACGGGTGGAAAAAACCTCCAACGTTCTGGATAAAATTGGCGTGGGGGGAAAGAGACTCAGTATCCACAACCTTGCGGCCAAAAACAGCGATTCCGTCCCGGGACTTCTGGATGAGATCATGTCGACCATCAAAGAACTCGGTAAAAATCCCGCGGCAGCGGCATAAAAACGTTCAGACGGTATCGGACGTTTAGCTTAAGACGCTAACTTTTAACATAAAAACCTTACTATAACGGAGTTATCTATGATCGTTGGTGAACAAAAACCCATAGAAGAAATCAAAAAGATGGTGGCCCCGTACAAAAAGCTCCTTATCCTGGGTTGCGGCACCTGTGTCAAAACCTGTTTTGCCGGAGGCGAAGACGAAACCGCCGCCCTGGCATCTGCTTTGCGTATGGCCTTCCGAACAGAGGGTGTTTCCATTGAAATTGACGAGCAAACCGTTGAACGTCAGTGTGAAAATGAATTTATCCAGGAAGCGGCCAAGAAAATCGGAGAAAACGATGCGGTGCTTTCCCTGGCCTGCGGCGCAGGCGTTCAGGCCATGGCCAGGCGTTTCCCTAAAGAGCCGGTCTATCCTGGACTCAACACCACCTTTATCGGTGTCCAAGAAAGCCATGGCGTCTTTACCGAAGAATGTTCAGGCTGCGGCAACTGTGAACTGGGAAATTTCGGCGGAATCTGTCCTGTGACCCGCTGTTCCAAAAAACTATTGAACGGTCCCTGCGGCGGCTCACAGAAGGGAATCTGCGAAGTGGATGCCAATACCGAATGCGCATGGCAGCTGATCATCGACCGTTTGAAGACCTTGGGTCAACTCAATAATCTTAGAACCTATATTCCTCCAAAAAACTGGAAGACCAGTAATTCAGGCGGACCGAGAAAACTTGTAAGGGAGGACCACATCATATGACAACCCAAGCCATCAGCAATCTCCACAGCGTCCTTTCAAGCGGCACATTTGCCGTCACCGGTGAATGCGGACCACCCCGTGGCGCCGATATGAACGTGTTGAACAAAAAAGGCGAACTCTTAAGGGGTTGGGTCGATGCAGTGAACGTGACCGACAACCAGACTGCCATCGTGCGCATGTCCAGCATCGCCGCATCCAAACACCTTCTGGACATGGGCCTGGAGCCTGTCATGCAGATGGTCTGCAGAGACAGAAACCGCATTGCCATTCAATCCGATATTCTGGGTGCATATTCTCTGGGCATCCGAAACATTCTCTGCCTGTCCGGTGATCATCAGAGCTTCGGCAGCCAGCCCGATGCCATGAATGTGTTTGACATCGACTCCATGAACCTGATCCGCACGGTCAAGGATATGAGGGATGAGGGCAAGGACATGAGTGGATTCGATCTCAAGGAAGCCCCGAAAATGTTCATCGGTGCTGCGGCAAACCCCTTTGCCGATCCCTTTGAATACCGGGTTCTCCGTCTTGCCAAGAAAATTGACGCCGGTGTGGATTTTATCCAGACCCAGTGTATCTACAACATGGAACGCTTCCGTGAATGGATCCGCCTGGCCAGAGAAGAGGGCCTCACGGAAAAGGCCTACATCATGGGCGGCGTGACACCCATTAAAACCGTGGGCATGGCCAAGTACATGAAAAACAAGGTGGCAGGCATGGACATCCCCGATGAGATCATCAACCGCGTTGCCGGAGTCCCCAAGGAAAAGCAGACCGAAGAAGGTCTGAAAATCTGCCAGGAAACCATTGAGGAGCTCAAGGAAATGGACGGCGTTCATGGTGTTCATGTAATGGCCATCGAATGGGAAGAAAAAGTGGCTGACATTGTCAAAGGCGCAGGCCTGAGAAAATAAAGACAAAGAGGGATTTATGCCTAAAAAATATCATATCTCCACAAAACCGGCCCCGCCGCGTCTCTATCCCGTGGGCAGATACGCCACCGTGGAATTCCGTGAAGACTGTGCCGGAAGCTGCCGGGAATGTGTGAAGAAAAAATGCGTGTACAATATTTTCGCGGACAACTATCTGCACATGAGTCAGATGGACGAACCCGAATACCTGTACACCTGCAACAGCTGTTTCCGCTGCGTCCAGGAATGCACCAAGGGAATTTTTTCCCGAGTTATCAACCCGGAATACCGGACCCTGGGCGACGATTACTGGACCCCGGCCATCATCAGCCGGACCTGGTACCAGGCCCATACAGGAAGCATTCCCGTTTCCGGTGCCGGATACCGGGGCCCCTTTGTGGGCGAAGGTTTTGACTCCATATGGACGGACATGAGCGAGATCGTCCGGCCCACCCGTGACGGAATCCACGGCCGGGAATACATCAACACCATGATCGAACTGACCCGGCGTCCCCAGGGCCTTCGTTTCAACAAAGACGGGAGCCTGAAAACCGAGGTTCCGAAAATCCTTGAAACGCCGTTCCCCATGCTGTTCCAGCTCCATGACCAATACGGCATTGAGGATGAATGCGTGCGCCTGTCCATTGCCAAGGCCGCCCATGCCACGGGCCAGCTGATGTTCATTAAACCCTCCGAGATCACCGGAGAGTTGAAGAACCTCGTCTCCTGCATGGTTCCCAGCCTTGAGCTTGCAACATGGGAGAAGCACAAAGACCTGCTTGCCACCTGTAAGATGGTTCAAATTCCCTATGGCCCCGGACTGAATGAGGTGGTTATTGCCTTGCGAGCCATGAATAAGGATCTGGCCATCAGCGTAAAAACGCCCCTGGATGATAAGGCTCCGTTAATCGCCATAGAAATGGCGGATCTGGGTGTGGATACCGTGCATTTTGCAGCCAGCCACCAGGGCAAAGAAGTCAACGTGGACAATCCTAAATTCCTGAGGGATGCCATCCATGCGGTGCATCTTGCTCTGGTTGACCATGGCGCACGACTCAAGGTCAATCTTCTCTTTTCCGGCGGCATCGCCATGGCCGAGCATGTGGTGAAAAGCATTATCTGCGGCGCCGACGGCGTGGTCATCGATGCCTCCCTGCTTCTGGCTCTGGAATGTCGGCTTTGCGGACGCTGCATGGACGGTCTTTCCTGCAACGGCAAACTGGAAGAGGTTGACCCTGAATTCGGCATGACCCGGATCAAAAACCTGATGGCCGCCTGGAGAAACCAGATTCTTGAAATGCTGGGTGCCATGGGTTTGAGGGAAGTCCGGCGTCTACGGGGTGAGGTGGGCCGTTCCATGTGGTTCGAAAATCTTGAAAAAGAAAATTTCGCACCGATCTTTGGGGAGCGAAAAGTCCCTTGATCATGACATATATTCTTCCGGTTTCTGGCCGGATAAGACAACCTGTATTGGAATGACTTATGAGCGAAAATAATAGAAAACTTCCCGAGGCTGTGGAAACCCCATCCAGGTTCCGCAACACCATCGGAAAATTTGTGGTCAAAAGGAATTCCCGCTGCATTTCCTGTGGTCTCTGTGCCGAGCTTTGCCCCCATGGCGTTCATGTGCGTTACGAGAACTACGCCAAGGGGACACGGCCTGTCAGCCACAAGTGCATCGGGCATGAATGCAGGGACAAAGACTATTACTGTATCAGCAAATGTCCCCAAAACGCCCTGTCGTTAAAAATCAATCCCTTGCTGGAAACCATGGGAGACTATCGGTGGACCGCCGAAATGCTGCTGGGCCATTTTGCCATGGCTGAAACCGGTGATCTGCCCCATGTGAACCTGGAATACAACCTGGGAAACTCCGGGGGCGGCTTCGATAAAATCCGATTCAGACATCCTGACCCGGAAAAGGCCATTGACATGGCCGATGAAGACATCGACACCAGCATCGAGCTGAACAAAACCGGCGATGGGCGGCCCGAGAGAACCATTTCCATCCCCTGTTACGGTGGTGGGATGAGTTACGGGTCCACGGCCTTGCCTGTCATCATTGGACGAGCCAGGGCCGCCAAACGCCTGAATACCTTCACCTGTACCGGTGAAGGCGGTTATCCTCCTGAATTTTTGCCCTATAAAGATCACGTGATCACCCAAGTGGCCACGGGTCTTTTCGGAGTGCGCGAAGAAACCATTAAATATTCCCCCATCGTGGAGTTCAAATATGCCCAGGGTGCAAAACCTGGATTGGGCGGACATCTTCTCGGTGAAAAAGTCACCGAAGCCGTGGCTGCCATGCGTGAAACCGTTGTGGGCAGTTCCCTGTTTTCTCCCTTCCCCTTCCACAGCGTGTATTCGGTGGAAGACCACAAGAAACACGTGGACTGGATGAAGGAAATCAACAATGACGTCCTGGTCTCCGTTAAAGTCTCCACCCCCACAGACGTGGACATGGTTGCCATCGGGGCCTATTATGCCGGCGCCCATATCATCCATATCGACGGCAGCTATGGCGGAACGGGTGCTGCTCCTGACATTGCCAAGAAAAACATAGCCATGCCCATCGAGTACGCCATTCCCAAGGTCCATAACTTCCTTGTGAATGAAGGTGCCCGTGAAAAAATCACCCTGATCGCCAGCGGCGGAATCCGGAACGGGTTTGACGTGGCCAAGGCCATTGCCCTGGGAGCCGATGGTGTGGTTATCGGAACCGCAGATATTGTGGCTGTGGAATGCGTGCGTTGCAGTAACTGTGAAAGCGGTCGCGGATGTGCCCGCGGTATTGCCAGCACCGACCCTGAACTGGGCTACATGACCACCGAAGAATACTGCGAACAGCGTATCGTCAACATGTACCTGGCCTGGCGAAAACAGTGGTGCACCATCCTTCGTTCCTTGGGCATGAAAAGTATCCGTGAACTGGTGGGCCGATCTGATCTTCTGGTTCATCTGGACTATCTTGAGGAAAAGGAACGGGCCACCTATCAGCCCGCTCCGAATCATGCGATGATTCTTTAGAGCGATTTTATGCCTCTGGCAGCCAGCTTCCCCGCCTTCGCGGGGACAAGCTTAAAAAGCTGGGCAAATGGATTGGGAAGAAGCGGCGTCAAGCAAACGAATGCCCTGGCCCTTCCAAAAGCGCTTTTATGGATGTGTATATTCTGACACGGCATGCCGTGACAAAAAAACCTGTTTGGCAACCTTTTCAAAAGGTTGGCCCCGCAGGGCCGCCGGAGGCAAGCGCTATAAACGTCACTAAATTTTCTAACATAAGGAAATGTAACGGCTATGCAAGACAATCAACACGACATCATCGACAAGCTTCTGGCCTCCCGTGCCAAGCTTCCGCATATTAAATCGCCCATTGCCAAGTGTGATGAGGAAGGCGGCTGCGGTGTTACCGGCTTTATTTCATCCATTCCCGTTGCCGGGCGTCACATCTATGAGCCCTCGGTTCAGATGCACAACCGGGGCAACGGCAAAGGGGGCGGTATTGCTGCTGTGGGCCTTTCGGCAGAAAGCCTCGGCGTCAGCCAGGACATCCTGGATGATCACTATCTGCTTCAGGTGGCCTACCTTGACCCATCCATCAAAAAAAATCTGGAAGACCGGTTTGTGACCCCGGTGTTCGATATCCATTCAAGCGGCATGATCCCCACCATCGACGATTACACGTCCATTGGCCTTGAGGTAAAACCGCCCGACGTCTGCCGGTATTTTGTCCGGGTCAAACCCGAAGTGCTCAGTGCCTTTATCGAAAAGCACAGTCTCCAGGCCATGGACCCCCGTAAGGCCGAAGACGAATTTATCAGCCAGAATACCCACAATCTCAATGATGCCTATTACGCCTCATTGGGAGACAAGCAGGCCTTTGTCATGTCCCATGGTCGTAACATCATGATTTTGAAAGTGGTGGGCTATGCGGAACAGGCAACCCAGTATTACTGCCTGGAAGATTTCAAGGCCCATGGCTGGATCGCCCATCAGCGCTACCCCACCCGCGGACGCCTCTGGCATCCGGGCGGTGCCCATCCCTTTTCAGGATTGAACGAAGCCCTGGTTCACAACGGTGACTTTGCCAATTACCATGCGGTGAGCGAATACCTGAAACAGTATCAGATCTATCCCCAGTTCCTTACGGACACCGAGCTTTCCGTGCACCTGCTGGATCTGTACAACAGGACCTTCGAGTACCCCTTGGAATACATTATCGAAGCCATTGCGCCCACGTCAGAATATGACTTTGACAGTCTGACGCCTGAAAAACAGCACATATACCGGCATATCCAGTCCCAGCACACCGCCGGGTCACCGGACGGTCCCTGGTTTTTCATCATTGCCAGAAACGATCCCTATGAGAATTTCCTTCAGCTCATCGGTATCACGGACACGGCCATGTTGAGGCCCCAGGTCTTTGCCCTTCTTGAACGGGAAGAGGTACAAATCGGCCTGATCTGTTCGGAAAAACAGGCCATTGACGCCACCCTCCAGAACCTGGCCAAGGAAGATCCCCGGTTCTGCCCCGTGGCCGATAAATACTGGAACGCCCGTGGCGGCAGTGCCACCGACGGCGGTGCCTTCACCTTTACCATCAGGGATTCGGGCAAGGGCGACGGCTCCAAGGTCCTGGTCACCGAAAATAAATTCGGCGAACGCATCACCGTGTCCAAGGCCCAGGATCATCTGGATGTAACCCAGCCCCTTTCTATGGCTACCGACAAAAATGAAATCAGTGCTGCAATCGCAAAGCATCTTGAATCCGATGTGGCGGCACTCAAAGCCTATGCCTTGTCCAGGATTACGGAGTGGGGTTTTGAAAGCCTCTGTTGTTTTCTTGACGAGACCGTGGCCCAGGCAGCCAAAAGCAATGTGGCCCAGGCCAATGCCATTGAGCTTCTATCCTTTATCAATGACCGGCGGTATTCACCGGGCAAAAAGAAACTGGGTTCGGTTCTTGACCGGGTTCGATCAGCCTTGACCCGGATTTTCACATCCTTTCCCAAGCTTTCGGACAATACCGACAGCAAATTCAGCTACATTGACTGGGACAGCCGTGACACCTTGCGGGCACCCCAGGGCAAGGAAGAGGTTCTGGCCATCAACGCCTATGATTTCGAACCCGAAGGCCCTGACTGTGACTCACGTCTGATGAACAAAGCCTTTGTTCTGGGCTGGAAACATTATATCTGTTTCGGCTACAAGGGACAGCGTTTCACAGGCTGTGGTTTCGGCCCCAAGACCGATGACGTAACCATCCATGTGTACGACAGTTCCGGAGACTACATTGCCTCGGGCATCGATGGCATGGAACTCCAGATCCACGGCAATGCCCAGGATCAATTGGGCCAGATCATGAAAAACGGCAAGCTTGTCATCCACGGTGATGTGGGCCAGACTTTCATGTACGGTGCCAAAGGCGGAAACGTCTACATCATGGGCAATGCCGCAGGACGCCCCCTGATCAATGCCACGGGTCATCCCCGTGTGGTGATCAACGGCACCTGCCTTGACTATCTGGCTGAATCCTTTATGGCCGGTGACCCCCTGAACGGCGGTGGATTCGTGATCCTGAACGGCATGGAGTTCGACGAGCACGGCATCATCAAAGCCCTGCCCACGCCCTATCCGGGCTCCAACCTGTTCTCCCTGGCCTCGGGCGGTGCCATCTACATGCGCGACCCCAAACGCCAGATCGTGGACGAACAGCTGAACGGAGGACGATTTGCAACACTCACCGACGCCGACTGGGCTCTGATTCTTCCCTATCTGGAAGAAAACGAACGCCATTTCGGCATCTCCATCCAAGACGATCTTCTGACCGTTGACGGTGAAAAGAAGCCCTATTCAGACGTCTACATCAAAGTCGAAACCATGGGCAAGATTGGACATTAAATAAAAAACCCGGGCAGTCACGCTTTTGTGACTGCCCGGTTATTTTTCTTTTCCCTCCGGGGTGTCATTTTTTTATAAAAAACTCCGCAAAAAATAGTTTGGTTGTTGGTCTTTATTTTTTGGTTGATCTTGAATAAGAGCAATTCAATAATAAAGCTTGCGTTGCCCGTAATTTGGGTGATCTGGTTCATGACGTTGCTTTTTTAGGTGGTGCAACGGTCGAGTTGCTGATAACCGATCCGGGTGTTGCAGAGATTCAACCAACAAAAGATGTGGACGTTATCATAGAGCTTTACTCAAGGACGGAATACTCGCAGTTCGCATCATAAGTGATCCCGGCAATCAGTTCGGGATCGATATTTTTAAAATTGGGAATCAGATTTTTGGTGATTTTCTCCAGCATGCCTTCCTTGATCATGATGGACGTGTAATCTACGGACGGAAAGGTGATGTCGTATCCGCCGCCGCCAGCCTTGAGTTTGGCGAACATTTGCCCCCAAGGTCGTGGGTTGCTTCGATGACAGAATAGTCAAATTCCGCAAGCCGGGCGATGACGATCAGAAGCACATAGGGGATGTTGAAGGTGATGCCGATGATATCGTGGATCCTGTCCAATTCCATATGGAATGATTTGAATTTATAGAGAATATCATTTTTTTGGCAACTCAATTCTCCGGTTTAACAAAACATCCCAAACCGGAACGTCTGACAATCTAAAGAACCCTTGAATTAAATTCCATTTAAAAGAACTTTTTTCGCTGAAATATCTTGACTCCAAACCCGAGCTAATCATAAAATTGTCATTAATTTTATTGCCGTTTGATTTTAGGGACTCATAAAAAAAATTTGATTCAAAAATACCATCTTTAAGATGAGGAGAATCTTTATGATACCCCAGCGTCGTTTTTCCGATTTTCTTATGTTTGTATCTATCCTTATTCTCTGTTCCGGATGTGGTGGGAGTGGGGGTGGAGGTACAACGACTCCGACCCAAGGCACCCTTCCCTGGACCGGTTCTTTTCTCGAAGCTTCTCCGGCAGCAGGTGATCTAACGTTAATTGCCCAAACCATTGAAGTTGAAATTAGGGCCCACGTGCCTGGAGCAACGCGACAGGCAATATCGGATCATATAGCCGATACCTTGTCACATAAATCTGTTCCACATTTGACAAAGGCTGACCCTCCCCGGTATCAAATTGCGCCGGAAAATGAATGTGACGCCTTTATGATGGCCGGAAACGGTGCAGTATTACAAGGCGACCTTAATCTTGGGATCTGGGCGTTCAGCCGTGCTGTCCTTGCTGATCCCTTGAATGCCTATGCCATGAATCAGTTTGGCTGGTCACTTCTTGCTTCCGAGCGCTATTCTGACGCCAAGCAGTTCCTCTTAGGGCTGACCCGCTCAAACCCGGAATTATGGACTGCCTGGTCTAGTCTCGGGTCTCTTTATGAGCATGACGATGATCCTGAACGGGCGTCCTATTGTTATCAGATGGCACTGATGTCACACCCGGATTCGGTTTTCATCAACATCAAACTGGGCGCACTCTTGCTTCGGCAGGGAGATGTCACCGGCGCAGCTCTCCATGCGGGACAGGCTCTTTCCGTTAACCCTCGAAACGATGAGGCCCTTGCTCTTAAAGAGCAGATAGAAGCTGCGGGAGGCGCTGTCATTCCTGTGGAACCTCCCGGGGTAAGACTGCCTTTGTCAAGGGCAGCATCAGAGGTCAGGAGTGAAATCGGCCATTGTTCTGAAGAGCATACCGGATGGATGATGGAGCAGATGATTCCTGTAGTGAATGATGCCTATCGTGATGGCATGGCCCATGAAAATAACCGGGCACTTATTGGGCAAAGTTATGCACAGTGCGAGCAGTTGTGCATGGAAGATCCGGATGCAGGATTGGACTGCTGGTTTATCTGTGACATGGATTATTGCAGCAGGATGGCCGCAGAGATAACACGGCAGCACAGCCGGAACATTGGTTATATTAATATTGAAATCGGTTTGGCCGCGGCATACCGCGCAAGATACAGAAGTTGTTCCTATGATGCCATTGAAGATCGTATCAATGAGCTTTCCCCGTCGGACATTACGGCTCTGTATGATTTTGTCGACTGGCAGGTTCAGATGAGCGAAAGTTCATATACGACAGCTATTGATGATGAAATCGCCTTTTACAAAGAGGAACTCGCAGGGATTTCATCTGCCTGCGAGCAGGATGCAATTGCTGAGGCCCTTGCAGCCATGACACCCGAAGGTGAGCGGGGTCCCCTGTTTGATACGGGAATGGAGGCCTGTGCCGATGGATTTTTCTGTCTTACCTTTGGTGAGGAAAGCATTGGTTTCAGTGCTGGCGTTGGTTTTGCTTCGGGAGGACTAACAGCCGATTACGGGACCACGGATCTGATCTTCTCTCTTGGTGTTGCGGCTGATTCCGGAGTCGCAGCCATTGGCATTGATGCAAAATTAAGCATCCGTAGAGGTTTCGGCCTGTCACCGGTGGCAAAATTCGGAGGACCGATCCGCGCAACCGTCAGTCGAGACTACTGGTTGTATAGTTTTTAAGTATTGTATTGAGCTGATAATTCCAAAATATGGATGGCCTTGGCTTTGCGGTCGGTATGGCCGTGAAAATATTTGGTAGAGGCGATACACAGGCATATGCCCTTGCCGGAAGTATCACATCCTTGCTGGGCTGTGTTGCCGGAAATATTTTTTCCACGGTGGGATTTATTGCAAAGGCACAAGGAATTAATATATTCCAGACCCTGTATCTCGTCGATCCCATGTATTTGATTCAATCCTTAATACAGTATTGGGTGATAATCTCAATTAAATGATTAACGCAACCTTTGAATTGATCTTCGGAGAAGCATTAAAAAAGAAAGAAGAGATCCTGCAAATTATAATTTTTTGCAGCGCAGAGTGTAGGTCATCATAACCTCAAGGCTTATTTCATTGTCATGGGCAACCGAAAACAATGCATTTATCATAACCGTATTTTTGGGAAATTTTTTCAAAGGATTGGTCTTTTTCCATGTCACGGATCGCCTTATTCATTTTGGCAATCAGGTCTTGGCGGTTCAAGATTTTAGAGTTTTTGGAAAGGCAGATATAAATCGGTTTGGGGCCTATAATCAGATGGGGCAGATTCACAAATCGGTTCATCCTCTTCATATTAATAAAATGAGCCTGAATCGTTGACGTCGCTCCTGCAATCCCGTCCAGTCTGTCCGCATCAAGCATTTTAACCAAACTTTCATAACTCCCGAGCTCTATGACGGTAATTTTCCCGTTTTTCCATGCTATATCGAATTCATTGCTGGTCGAATATCCGCGGACAATACCTATTTTTTTCCCGTATAGATAGTCAATGCTATGAAATGGAAATTCGTTTCCCTTTCTGACAAAAACAGATATGGTCGTCCAGCATATCGGCGTGTCGAGGAAATCGGCAAATATTTCTCGTTCAGGTGTTTTATACCCTCCGATAAAACCATCCATCACACCTGCTTTCATCTCGGCAAGCACACGTTTCCAGGGCAAGGGGTTCAAGGTAATCTTTATTCCGCTACGATTAGCAACTTCCTGCATGACATCAAGAAATGGCCCCACATAGTTTCCGTTTTCCTTCCATTTCCACGGCTTGGAGACAGTGTCATTGAAGGCTATCTCCAATACTTGGGGGGCCTGATCCGAACAGGCAAAAGTAATTGCGCTAAAAAACGCTATGAAAGCAAAACAGACAAACTTTATTTTTTTTATCATTACGTTCTTTTTTTCCCATTGAGACTCAGGTTTTTCAAATATCCGAAGTACGAATAATTATCATTTTCATTGTTTCCACCTATCTCTTTTCCGTAATTTTGGGTCTTAACCTTATTGCTGAGCCTGTTTCACCTGGAGTAAAATGTCATGAGTTTCTTGCCAAAGAATGATTTGTATAACTAACTCGTTATGGGGCTTATCAATTAAACGATATCATATAGTTGCAATATCTTGCAAGTGATCAGATCTGAAACCTTGAACTCACGGTTTTTTGTGGATATGTGGAAAATGAGATCATTGCGATTTGTGATCAAATCGCGGCCATTGTCCTCGTGCTGTCCCAAGGATGTTGGGCCATTTTTCTTTGATGGCCTGAACAGATGCCTGCATGGACAAGGGAACCAGGTAGGAAGGCTTTATGGTGCCGATGGATGTGATCACATTCAAACTCGAATTAGAAATCAACAGATACGGCCTGAATAAACGTCCAATAAGGCATGTATGATAGAAATACCTTGAAAATTGAATTGGCTTTGACAATCAAAAAATCATGACATATATGGTAACAAATTGTTAAATAATAACATTTTTTTGGCAGTATTCGTTCACAGGGTAACCCCCCATGGGTTCCCAAGCTCCCACACCCGGCAACACATATTTTTTACTCACCACCCGTTCGCATAGTTATCAAACGATACAGGGCATTGTGTTTGGCCGGGCGTGAAGACTCCTACCAAACACTATATCACGCCGAATATCGGACTTTTTACGACGCCATTAAATCTGAACGTTCCGGGCCTTGTTTACCTTGATTTTCAGGCATAAACATCTTATAATTTTTTATAGATGCCGTCAATTTGGCATGAAGGAGGTCAGCATGTTCAAATTTATAAAATCAAAAAAAAACACCCCCCTATCCCCCCTTCCAAAGGATCACGATCAACGAAAAACCGACTGCCGAAGAATCTCTTTTGATACAAAATACATAGGCCTTGGGAAATGTATGGAACGACGCAACAGCGTTAGAAGAAAGAAAGACAGATTTGATCAGGAAGAATATGATCGTATCTGCCAGGAACGCCTGGGACCAGGCTGGCTTTAATTCCGGAAGGGCGGAATGACTGTCACTGGGACGGAGTGACTCCCATTTAGTTTTGTCTCTGTTTTGATGGATTTTATTGTAAATAGCCATGGAATGCATTAGGCTGGGCGAATAAAAAGCCATGGTGATGTTCAGACCGTCGCTTAAGGTTCCTCGGGCTGGGGCAGCCACAGCAAGGATGTCCCCATGGATAATATTACCCAATTTTCGGATAAACATGCCATGATTTTAGATATATTAGTCAATGCGGACTGTTATTTACCGCTAAACAAAGGATTTGAAAAAGCGTTTGAATTTCTCAAGAGGCCGGATCTGAAACAATTGCCCGTGGGCAAGTATGTCATTGATCATGACCATGTCTTTGCAACGATTGCAAAGGATAATGGCCGCATGAAAGAGAATTCCAAACTCGAAACCCATGAGAAATACATTGATATCCAGTTGCTTCTGGATGGAATTGATGACATGGGCTGGCGTCCCAAGTCATCCTGCCACCAGCCATGTACGACGTATGATCTGGAATCGGACATTCAATTCTTCACGGATGAACCGGATGCCTGGATAACAACCAAACCCGGCGCCTTTGTGATCTTCTTCCCGGAAGACGCGCATATGCCCATGATCTCAAAAGGGAGTATTCATAAAGTCGTGGTGAAAATTTCAGTGGGCCCATCGTCCTGACCCTCAGCTGATCACATTGCTTTTCCCGGCAAAATATTTCATGAACTGGGTTCGTTCGTAAAGCTTGGGATCCTTGCTTGCTTCCTGGGACAGTTTTCCTTTAAAATCCGATATGCTTCCAAAACCATGGGACTTCATCCAGGATTTCAGATCATCAAGCATGGACTGGATATGGCCCGGCCCATGGATATACAGAGCTGACACCACCTGAACAACATCGGCTCCAGCCAGGATTTCCTTGATCACGGCCTCCCCGTCATGGATTCCGGTGGACGCGGCCAGATCGCAGCTGACCTTGTTGGCCATAATGGCAATCCAGCGTAAGGACTGGGCCAACTCAGAAGGAGCGCTGAACACAAAGGAGGGCTTGACCTCTAGTTTCTGGATATCAAAATCCGGACTGAAAAATCGATTAAAAAGAACCAGCCCTTTGATATCCGTTTCGGACAAGGCTTTGATCATGGGTCCAAGATCTGTAAAATAATAGCTGATTTTCATGGAAATGGGGATTGAGATTTCCTTACTGATTTTATCTATGGTTTCAAAGTAGATCGTTTCTTTGCCCTGGCGGTTCGCACTGAAATCCGTGGGGGGGAAAAACATGTTCAATTCCAAGGCATCGGCCCCGGCCTGTTCCAGCTCCCGTGCAAATAAAACCCATTCCAGCGAATCGTAGAAACAGTTCACACTGGCGATAATGGGAATATGAACACCACTCTTACAGTCCCGGATCAGGGTGGTGTAACGTTTCAGATTATCTTCCCGGACCTTGTATCCGTAGAACTCAATGGGATTTTTCTTCCCATCGTAGTCAAAATACTGGACATCCGGATGCTCCTTTTTCATTTTTCTGATGACATCGTCGCTTTCAAAAAATATCTCTTCCTGAAACAAGGATTTCAAAACGATGGCCGCAGCTCCGTTATCTGCAAGTTTTTTAACGCCTTTGACTGTTCCGGTCAGCCCGGAACTTCCCACAATAATGGGGTTTTTTAATTTCAAACCCAGGTATTTGGTCGATAAATCCATGGCAATCTCCTTTTGGTTGACGTGACCGTATTGAAAAACTCTACATGAAGGAAGATGTAAATGAAAACACGTTGAATTCTCGAAAAAAATGCGAGATAAATCATAACCACTGCGAAAGGACAATTCCGCCCGAAGAATTTATTTTTTCATTTTATCACAAAAAGTTAAGCAGAGCCAGAGCTGGAAAAGCAAGGTTCAAAATAACCATGACTGGTTATAAGCACACGACGAGCACGCCGAATATGCCTCCAGCGGCCAGCTTTTAAAAAGCTGGACAAATGGGTTGAGGCAATAACCCTGATGCGTCAAAGGTGAGGGCATACCATGGCCTTAAAAACCTATTTGGCAATCTTTTTAAAAGGTTGGACCATAGACGTTATCGGGTCGAAAGAAAACGGTGAACTGCTGTCTTGCTGGTTCTGGACACGGTTTGAAGAAGGGAAAATGGTGTTTCTGAAATGTCATACCGCTGGCGGATATCTTCGAGTATCAGCAGCCAAAGTTTCGCGGTCATCTCCGAATCGGCAAGGGCCCGGTGAAAGGTTCCGTCTGTTTCAATATGTCTGAACCGAACCAGACTTTCGAGTTTGTGATTGGGTGCATCCTGATAGATGCGACGCGAGATGAGCATGGAGCAGGCAAATTGCCCTGTATACGATCTGTTGATTCGTTCAAGTTCAGCATCCAGAAAACGACGATCAAAGGAGGCATTGTGAGCCACCAGATTATGGCCCTGAATAAAATTGGCGAACCGGTCCATGACCTCATCACAGGGTTGAGCATTTCTGAGCATGGCATTGGTGATGCCTGTGTAGGATTCAATAAATCCGCTAATCCGAAATCCCGGGTTCATCAGTTCCTGAAACCGGTCCGTGACCCGGCCTTCTTCAACCAGCACCGCCCCGATTTCAATGGCCCGGTCACCCATGGTCGGTGAAAGCCCCGTGGTTTCAAAATCCAGGACCACCACAGTATCTGCACGCCGCATCTGATTCTTTTTTTTCATGGTTCACCGCTTTGATAAGATTCTTTTTTTGCCAAACCACCCACCCAGGTTTTAACGTCCAAACACCTTACTGTTTGATTAAAGCACACATTCTACCTATCCCAAAGAACACAAAACTGCAAAACAATATCTTCAGGATC
The DNA here is from genome assembly GCA_018818835.1 of Pseudomonadota bacterium. Classification (GTDB taxonomy): domain Bacteria; phylum Desulfobacterota; class Desulfobacteria; order Desulfobacterales; family Desulfolunaceae; genus JAHIRD01. Next base: position 16,027 of record JAHIRD010000050.1, on the reverse strand, counting down.
GACCTTATCAGTACACATTGCGGGCAAATCCCCGGCATGTTTGTTGCCACGGCCATGTTCTTCATACCTTGTGATGTTTTACCCATTTTTTTATGTAATTTATTTCTCTATTCATAGGGACAATTATTTCACTAAACCTTGGAGCACACTGTATGTATCTAAATATACGAATAATAGTAAAATACTAAATATATTTAGATCCGTGGCATGTTTTATGCATTTGACCGGAGCAGCCTTATGTTTCACTTTTTTCGAATCGAAGGATGAAAAAATGATTCTAAATTTTGCTCCTGAAGTCCGGAAGAAACTAAGCTGTATAGGCCCAATTTTTTTTTATACCCTCAATGTTTTAAAAAAATAATGAGGAGGTGATTATCTTTTAGCATGTTTTAGCCAAAACAGTGGTCACGTCCTGACGTTTACATGATATTTTATTAAACATGTTTTAATACATTCAGGGTACGACCATAGCAATTATATTACAAACGTTTCAATACACATTAAAGGAATTTATTATGAAAAAAATGATCGGTTTTTTAGTGTCTGTTGCCTGCGCAACATTGTTAGTGTGCTCTTCTGCAAGTGCCCTTGATTTTGATTTTTCAGGTACATTTACCTATGACAATGATGTTATCCTCCTTGACTTCACCGTTGGTGAAGCCAGCACCATCACTATATTCTCATCATCATGGGTTGATGGTGGATTTGATCCGATTTTAGCAATCTGGGATAGTGCCGGAACACGCATGAGCCAGCAGGACGACGGCGGTGTTGTTGGCACCACAGCTTCAAATGGTGTTGATTATACCCATGGCACCTGGGATTCATACTATAATGTTGACCTTGCTGCCGGTTCATATACCGCCAGTATTGCCCAGTTCAACAACTTTTCTGTGAGCACTTCACTCAGCGATGGGTTTACCCATGATGGCAACATCAATTTCACTAATGACCTCGGTTATGGAACAGAGGAATACTTTAACGGTGTTTGGGCCTCAGAAGATTCAAGAACTGGTGACTGGGCATTTCACATCCTGAATGTTGCAGAAGCAACTCAACAAGATCCGGGCAATGCTCCGGTTCCCGAACCTGCCACAATGTTCCTCCTTGGAACTGGCCTTATCGGCCTTGTGGGATCACGGAAAAAGTTTAAAAAATAGTTTTTAAACGACGATGAATATAAGGCAGAACAGAGTTTATCTGTTCTGCCTTTTTTTTGCACACAGAGTTCCTGCCATAAAACCTGATCACCTATTTCTGTTTTAGCGATCCCGGATGACCACCTTCTTTCCATTGGGATAATAGTGAAGTCACATAGTTTATAGGTCTCATAGGGCCTATACGTCCCTGCCCCTTTTTTCTTACGATGTCTTCCGTGTAAGGGCCTGAAAAATCCAAATTTTATCAAAATCAGCTTGCCCAATATGACCGCCATGTGATAGGGCTGCGTTTTTATTTATGGAATTTTAAACACACATGATACATCTAAACAACATAAGCAAGCAGCACGGACCACAGATCCTTTTCGCCAACGCGAGTTTCCAGATTCTGCCCGGCACATGCACAGGCATGGTAGGGCCTAATGGTGCTGGAAAAACAACCATTTTCCGTTTGATCACCCGGGAAGAGGAAGCGGACAAAGGGGATATCATCTGTGCAAAAAACACCAAAATCGGCTATTTTTCCCAGGATGTGGGCGACATGAAAGGACACAGCGCCCTTGAGGAAGTAATGTCCGGTGCATCGGACGTGGTTCTTTTGGGAAAGGAAATCAGGGCCATGGAAAAGGAGATGGCAATCCCCATGGATGACGATGCCATGGCCAATCTCCTTGAACGATACGGAGACAAAGTCGAGGAGTTTGAACATCGGGGCGGCTACGACCTGGAAAGCAGAGCCCAGGCCGTTTTAACCGGCCTTGGAATTGGCCCTGACGATTACAATCGACAGGTGGAAGACTTCAGCGGCGGCTGGAAAATGAGAATCGCCCTGGCCCGGATCCTGACCATTCAACCGGATGTCCTTCTCCTTGATGAACCCACAAACCATCTGGATGTGGAGTCCATCATCTGGCTGGAAAACTGGCTTGCCAATGAGTTCAAAGGGGCCGTTTTGATGACCTGCCATGATCATGATTTCATGAACCGGCTGGCCACCCGCACCGTTGAAGTGGCCAACCAGACCGTGACCGTTTATGGTGGAAACTACGATTTTTATATCAAGGAACGGGAGATCAGGAGGGAACAGCTCCTGGCCAGTTACAAGCGCCAGCAGGACATGCTGGCCAAAGAGGAAGAATTCATTGCCCGTTTTGCAGCAAGAGCCTCCCATGCGTCCCAGGTTCAGTCACGGGTTAAAAAAATTGAAAAAATTGAGCGCATTGAAATTCCACCCGAACAAAAGCGCATTGTCTTTGCCTTTGCCGAGCCACCACGCTCCGGGGATGATGTCATCGGATTATCCAGGGTTGGAAAAACATGGCCCCTTCCTGATGGAAAAGAAAAGTCCGTGTTCGGGGGTGTATCCGGCATGGTCAGGCGGGGAGAAAAAATTGCAGTGGTGGGCGTAAATGGAGCCGGGAAATCCACATTCCTTAAGGTTGTGGCCGGAGAAACCCCGGTTACAAGTGGCAAGGTGACCATTGGTGCCAATGTCAACATCGGCTATTTCAGTCAGCATGCCATGGACATTCTTGACCCTAAAAAAACCGTTTTTGAAACGGTTCAGGACACCATTCCCATGGCCAATATCGGGGTGGTTCGAAACCTCTGCGCCGCTTTTCTTTTCCAGGGGGACATGATTGAGAAACGCATCGACATGCTGTCCGGCGGAGAAAAAAGCCGGGTGGTTCTCGCCACACTTCTTGCCAGGCCCATTAATCTGTTGATTCTTGATGAGCCCACCAACCATCTTGACATCCTGGCCAGGGAAGTGCTCCTTGACGCCTTGAAATCTTTTTCAGGCACTGTGGTGATCGTAAGCCATGACCGCCATTTTTTAAGGTCCCTGGTTTCACGTGTTTTTGCCATTGACCACGGCGAGATGATCTCCTATGAAGGGGACTACGCCTATTACCAGAGCAAGATCAAAGATCAGAGTTAGCTTGGGATAGCGTTCACATCTTGCTGAACTCGTAAAATCATAACGATGGCTTTGGAAAAAGGCTCTTATGCATGGCATCGTGTTTGGCCGGACGTGAAGGCATACTCAACGTCTGGCCAAACACGATAACGCCGCAGATGAGCCTTTTTATGACGCCATCAAATCTTCAAAGATGCCGGGAGCATGCTTCATCAGGATATCCAATACTCCTTGGGCAATAGGTCGTATCTGAGGGTGGGCGGCCTTGGCACCCCTCAGGGTGATAAAATGCCTCCATTCCCTGAAATTGGCCATCATCACCAGTTCGGTTTTCAAACAGGTGGGAAGCACCGAGCGGGCGATCTGGGCAGAGCACCCTGCCTCAAGCAGTGAAAAATAACTTTTTTCTGCGTCCAGACAGGCCCTCTCCCACAGTTCACGCTGGGTGTCAGTCAAATTGGGGGGTTCAATGAACGAACACTGGTTTTCAAATTTATCCGAACTGTAATTGCAGTAACGTGTGGATTCCTGGGCAAATGATGCAAGCCTGTGGCGGACGATTTCATGGGTGATCCCCCGGTCCGTGATAATTCGAAATGAGGCCACGGCATGTTCGATCATGGCATGATGACCATGTTCACGCATTTTTCTGGAAAACAACTGGGCCGAATCCGGTGTTATCTTGTCCTCACTCTTATAACAGGTTCGACCTGCCAACTCGATCTGGGACTCGGGGTTTTCAGTGATCCACAACAATTCCACAGAGGGTTTTACGATTTTCATTTAATGTTCCTTTATCAATGAGTTGCATCATCATTTCATGAGACATGAACGTGTATCATTATCATATTTAGGGCCATTATATCCAGCCCATTGTTTTTTGTTGAAAATATATGTCGATACGTTTAGGCTCTAAATTTCATGTCAAAAGATGAACTCGTATAAATTCGACGGATGGCTATGGGAAAAGGTTCATAGGCAAGGCATCGTGTTTGGCCGTGGTTACGGCCATCCGGCAAACCACTCTAACACCACATATGGACCTTTTTACGACGCCATCAAGAAAGGAGACCCATGACCTTAGAAACAGCAACAAACTGGCTAAATCAAAATCAGATAGTGGTTCAGACCATGTCTATTGTTGGAATCATCGCCCTGGTTTTTATATCCTATGCTGTTACAAAACATTACATCGTGAAGATTCTTACACGCATCACGGCAAAAACAAAAACCAAATACGACGATATGCTTTTAAGTGACATTGTCCTGAGACGGATTGCATATATCGCTCCCCTGATTATTATTCATAGTTTCGCAGGCATTGTCCCTTCACTGGAGATGATGATTCGAAAAATTTCCGTGGCCGGTCTTTCCCTTGTTTTTTTATTGATTATTGGCCCCTTGATCAATTCTCTCCATGACATCTACCTGTCCCTGGACGTGTCCGAAGGGAGACCCATCAAAGGCTATGTCCAGGTTGTTAAACTTGTCATTTATATCCTTGGCGGGATCATCATCATCAGTACGCTTCTGGGCCAGTCACCCCTCGTGCTTCTCAGCGGTTTCGGTGCCATGACCGCCGTGATTCTTCTGATATTTCGAGATACGATTCTGTCCCTGCTTGCAAGCCTCCAGATAACATCCAATGACCTTGTCCGGGTGGGAGACTGGATTGAAGTCCCAAGTTTTCAAGCCGATGGCGATGTGGTGGATATTGCATTGCACACCGTTAAAATTCAAAATTTTGATAAAACCCTGACCATTATTCCCACACACAAACTCATTGACGTGACATTCAAAAATTGGAGGGGAATGAAGCAAAGCGGTGGAAGACGCATCAAACGGTCCCTATATATTGATATGACAAGCATCCGGTTCTGCGACAAACACATGCTGGATAGGTTCAGGTCCATTCAAATTCTCTCCGATTATCTGGACCGAAAAGAAAAAGATGTTGAGGCTTTCAATATTGAACACAAGGTCAATACGACCGATCTTGTCAACGGACGGCGCCTGACCAATGTGGGGACATTCAGGGCCTATATTGCCGAATATATCCGAAGCCAGAAAACGATCCACAGAGATATGACCTTTATTGTTCGCCAGCTCCAGCCGAGCCCCAACGGCCTGCCCATTGAAATTTATGTGTTTACCAATGATACAATCTGGGCCAATTACGAAGGCATCCAGGCCGACATCTTTGATCACATTCTGTCGGTGATTCCCGAATTCGGCCTGAGGGTGTTCCAGTTTCCCACGGGATTTGATTTCAAACAAAATTCCCAAGAACAGACAGCGTGATATGTTCCGCTTTTAGAATAAAGGCAGACTAATCCGGATATATTCTACCTTGAGATATAAAACCTGAAAACCCATTAATCGTGCCTTAAATTGAAGCGGGTGAATCCTTGCGAAGGGTTTGTGAGATTTGAAATACAGGTATTCGTGATTGACGTTGGCAACGCATCCACATATCAAAACGTTCGATAAAAACCTTGCCTGAAATTAAACCGTATCGTATGGTTTGGTCCATTTTTAACTTTCTTTTATTTTTGGAGAAACACGATGAAGTTATCGGCCCAGCAGGATGATGCGGTTCGTCATATTGGTTCGCCCGCCCTTGTGGTCGCAGGGGCAGGATCAGGCAAAACCCGGACCCTGACGGCAAAAATATCCTTTCTGATTGACAAGGGGTTTGACCCGTCACGGCTGCTTGCAATTACCTTTACCAACAAGGCCGCCGGAGAAATGAAAACAAGGCTGGTCAAGCAGACCCGCCTTCCCCAGGAAAAATTCCCCTGGGTCAGGACATACCACAGCGCCTGTTTCACCATCCTTAAAATCCATGCCGGCCTTCTGGGGTATAAAAGCCCTTTACAGATTTTCAGCGCCTACCATCAGCAGAAAACGTTCAAAGAAATTGCGGCGGCCATGAATTTTGATAAAAAAGTCGTTCCGAGCCTGATGAGTGACATCTCCAAAGCAAAAAATTCCGGGGATCCCGAAGGCTATATCCAGGATCTTTCGCTGATTAAGCGGAGTATGACCCTTAACGTCTACAAGGCCTACGAAAACGAGCTGAAGCAAAAAAACGCCCTGGATTTTGACAACATACTCCTCCAGGCCCGAAATCTTTTACGGGACCATGATACCGTCAGGCGATATTACAGAGATCTTTTCCAATTCATTCTGGTGGACGAGTACCAGGACACCAACAATATCCAGGAGGAAATCACAGGCCTGTTGCTGGGCCACACGAACCTGTTCTGCGTGGGGGATGACTGGCAGGCGGTTTACGGATTCAGGGGCAGCAACGTGAACCACTTCCTCTCCTTTCCTGAAAAATATGCCGATGCAAAGATATTCCGACTGGAACAAAATTACAGATCCGCCGATGAAATCGTCCAGGTGGCCAACCTTCTCATCGGCAACAATGCTCACCGCATGAAAAAAACCTGCTTTTCTGAAAAAAACGGCGGCCTGGTGGATATCCACGAATTCCCCAATGAATTCGAAGAGGCCCTTTGGGTGGCCCGGAAAATCCGTTCCATGAGGGGCATGGGCCTGCCCTTTTCCTCCATGGCCGTCATGTACCGCACAAAATCTTGTTCACTCTGGTTTGAAAAGACCTTTCGAAAAATGGATATCCCCTACACCATGATGGGGTCCAAGGGATTTTTCGAGAGAAAGGAAGTCCTTGACATCAACTGCTACCTTTTATCCGCTTTTTTCCCGGATGATGATGTGGCCTTTGAACGAATCATAAACACCCCCAAGCGGGGCATCGGCCCCAGCATTCTGAAAAAAATTGCCCAGGCACGAACCCAGGGAACCAGTCTTCAGAATGCGGCCCGGATACTTGTCAAAGAGCGGGTCCTTACCACCAAAGTACACACGGAACTGACCCGCCTGCTGGACAGCCTGGACCTTTACCGGACCATGGAACCTGATCAGGTCATCTATGATGTTCTTTCAACGTTCAAATACATGGACCATCTGTCGGATTACTGCAAAACCCGGGAAGAGTTTGATTCAAGGAAAGACAATATAGACGAATTGATCTACAATGCCTCCCTGAAAAAAAGTCTGGAAGAATACCTGGAAGAAATCGTCCTGATCAATGAAGACAAAGACGATGACACAGACAAAAGAGGGGTTCGTCTTTCCACGGTCCATGCAAGCAAAGGGCTTGAATACACCCTGGCCTTTGTTGTGGGCCTGGAAGAAGAGCTCTTTCCCCATTGGCGTTCGCTGATGTCCGCATCAGAAATTGAGGAAGAACGTCGCCTGATGTATGTTGCCGTGACCCGGGCCGAAAATTATCTTTACATCACATCAGCCCAGGAAAGACGAAACAAGAAAACACGCAAAAGCCGGTTTTTATTGGAACTCAGAGACGCCCTGGATTCCTTGGAATAAATATGGGATAACCATCCATATGGGCTGAAGAAGTCGAACGAAGGAATGACAACAGGAATACCACTTGCGGATTTCTATGGAAATTATTCAGATCCCCTTGTCAAAAATGGCCATCTTCGCCTATCTCGTTGGAGACCCTGAATCAGGGAACTGTGCGGTGATTGACCCGGCTTTTAATACGGAGCGTATTCTTGCCTGTGCCCGGGAAAAAGGCTGGACCATCACCCAGGTGATCAATACCCATTGCCACCCCGACCATACGGCAGGCAACGCGGCCATGATCAAGGCAACAGGGGCATCTCTTTCCCTACACCGTCTGGATGCTCCAAAACTAAGAGTCTTTTCCGCCCTCATGTTTTCCATGATTCTGGGGGGACGACGTTCACCCGATGCGGATCATCTCCTTGAAGACAAGGACCCCATCCCGGTGGGTTCCGGAAAACTTGACGTAATCCATAAACAACGTTTTCTTTGTTCCCTTGCTCGTTGTTCTGGAAATGCTCTGGGTTCTGGAATCGGTTTACCAGATCCCACGAACAAATATTTTGAATTCCCTACATGATCTTTTAGCCATGCCCATTTTAAAATTCGATCAACCCAAAGCCATCCACCTGTTTATTCGTTCAGCCCAGGAGTCCACCCAGGATCTTTCCGACCCCCTGATTGCCCATTCAGCCATAATAAACGGATGTGATGTGGTGATCGCCTTTGATAAAAAAGCTGCAAAATCAATGTTTTTCGAGCAGCTCACGTCATAGACCCGAGGCTCGGACTCTTTCATAAAAATCCAGCAAAAAAAAGATCCTGACCATGGGCCAGGATCTTTTAAGTGTCAACTAAAAGGGGAGATCCCCATATCTTATTTTTCGATCTTGATGATTCGAAGTCCCATGTTCTGGCTGATGATTGCCAGGGTGATCATGTCGCCTTTTTTGATCCCTTTGATGGCTTTGTAGAAATCATCCTTTGACCGGATGGGTTTTCGGTTGATTTCATCGATGAGATCGCCGGGATTGATACCTGCTTTGGCGGCTTTGCTTCCCGGTGCCACCTGGGTGATAAAAAGACCTGCTGCACCATTGATATTGTATCTCCGCTCGATTTCAGGTGTAATTTCCGTGGCCGTAATGCCCAGACCTTCCATCGCATCCGGGGTTCCTCCTTGTGATGCGATCTCTTTATCATCACCACGCCTTGCGATGGTCACATTAAACTCCTTTTCCTTGCCATCACGTAGGACCTTGACCTTGACCTTTTGATTGACCGTGGTTGCAGCAACGATGGTGGTCAGATCACGGCTTTCCGAAATCTCTTTGCCGTCAATGCTGAGGATGATATCCTTTGCCTTGATTCCTGCTGCTTCTGCCGGATCTCCCGGGAAAACATCCATGACCAGGACACCTTTTTTATTTTTAAGACCATAATACTCCGCAATTTCAGAGGTGACTCCCTGGATGGAAACACCCAGCCAGCCACGGGTGACATTGCCACTTACCTTGAGTTGGTTCACAATGCCCTTGGCAAGATTTGAGGGAATGGCAAAGCCAATACCCTGACCGCTCTGGATAATGGCCGTGTTGATTCCCACCACCCGGCCATCCAGTGACAGCAAGGGACCACCGCTGTTACCTGGGTTGATGGAGGTATCGGTTTGGATAAAATCATCATAAGGTCCTGAACCGATGACTCGCCCCTTGGCACTGACTATCCCGGCGGTCACCGTATGGCCAAGGCCAAATGGATTCCCGATGGCCACAACCCATTGACCGACCTTGACGTCGTCTGAGTCACCCAGCTCAAGTGCTGACAAGGTTTCATCCGGTTCAATTTTGATCAAAGCCAGATCTGTGTTTTTATCCGTCCCGATGATTTTGGCTTCGTATTCCTTTCCATCTTTGAGAATGACTTTGACTTGATCCGTATTTTCAACCACATGGTTGTTGGTGACAATATAACCCTCCTGATCGATAATAAAACCGGATCCCAAGCTTCGTTGCTTGAATTCCTGCTGGGGCTGATTTCCAAAAAACCGTTCAAGCAGATCATTCATTTGATCATCATTCCTAAAGGGATTCCGCTGGAAATGACGAAAAACCCGTCCTCCGCCATTGATGGTTTTTTCCGTGGATATATTGACCACTGCAGAGCTTGAATCTTCTGCAATTTTAGTGAAATCCCTGGGAATCATAGGGATGGTTTCCGCATAGGCGTAAGACCCTATTCCCATGGTCGAAATACAAAGAATCATCGCCGAGAAAATCAATCTGTTGAGAATAGTGAATCGTTTAATGCTGCCGTGTTGATTTGACATAATGTCTCCTTGTTCAAAGTATGAAGTCTATACCTGAGGCTCATAGCAAAGCATATGCCAGTCCATATAAAATCTGCTTCTCATTTTTGTAATACCTTGTAATAAATAAGAATGTAGCGGCTTTCAAATTCGGGTAAGACCTGTTTTCATCGAATGAGAACCAGGGCCTTGGATGAAATGGATATTTATTACACACCCCAAAAGTACCAAACGATACACGTGGATACTTTATATACATATCAAGTTCAAGGTGCATGAATGGGGGATGGCTATGGGAAAAGGCCCATATGCCAAACACTATAACGCCTCATATGGGACTTTTTACGACATCATTAATTTAACATGGAAATTAGTACCTATGCTACATTTTTTTGGATGATTGTCATTGTGTTTTCTTAGGTGGTTTCCCGAACGGGTTAAAGCCGGGAAGGCTTGAGGGTTCAAGCGCGAAGGATTCCCGGCTTTATAGTGCCCGTTTGAAAGGAGAAAGGATAAAAAATATTTTGCTTCATCACGTATGAATGAACGATCTCAAAGTTACACACTGTGTTCCTTTTCCCGGGGAGAGTCCGGTATCAGCCCTGCATGTTACCGCCTGGCCGATACCGTTCCCCAAATTGATAGAAAAGGAGATTTAATTCATGTTCTGTTCCATACTGCGTGTGTTAAAGAGCGTGTTCACTGCGATGTTGCTTACTGTAATTGCAACGCATGTGCCAAGCGCTTAAATTGTCGGCAGAAAAAATTTATCTATCTGTTTATATTGAATTATTTTCAAACGAATGCGCCTTTAATCGGAAGATGACTACCCTGACCTGGGATTCATGTGGATATTTTTTACACGGGAACAGCCTTTGACCTGTATACTTCCTGGCCACCCGGAACCTATCGTCACTCAGATGAGCCAGCAGTACAGACAAACCTGGATATTTAATAATCACACCCATCATTTATAATCCTGATTCACCAAAAAAAAGGGCTTTACCTTCTGCCGAGGTAAAGCCCTTATATCATGGCGAGGGGGGGGTGAGAACGCCATAATCTTATGTTAACATGAACGATTATTCATGCATGTTTTTCAAAACAAAGAGGCGGCGTAAAGCCGGGATGTGTTGAACCTGCGAAGGAGTCCCGGCTTTACAGTGCCCGTTTGAAAGGAGAGGATGAAAAAATAGCTTATATGCTGTCGTTTGTGAATGGTGTATCTGCTTGCTTCACAAAACGTTTTGGCCTTTTCCCCGGGAAGAAGCCGGGAACGGGCTTGCCGTTTTCAAATAAACACCCGATCCCGGTTTTTCCCCAGTTGGAGGAGAGGAAACGAAAAAAATGTTCTATTCCATACTGCTTTCGAATCTTGGCTTGTTAAAGATCGTGTATGACATTGTGTTGATTTAGACATTTGCAACCCTTGTGCCATTTATTTAATTTCGTTGCAACAATGAAAACATCATGCTGTTTTCATTACATTTAATAACTTTCACAACTCAAACATATGCCTGATCACCATTTTTATCTTGAAAGTCCATCATGGATAGTGGATATTTTCGATACAGGCAAAGCCCATGGGCCGTAGCCACATGGGTAAAAAGTACCCATGTGGAGTCACCGACATATTAGAGCATATAAATATCCTTTACATTTCAGTATGTTCAATTAATTAATTTAACCGGCATTTGTTTTGCAGATTCCGTCAGGACTATGATGATAAAAAAGAATCGCCCTGGAAAATTCTGGAATGAAGTACCGGCCCTTGTTTTTGTGGGCAGCCTTTTAATCCTCACCCCGATTTTCGCTTATACCACCATCGATAATATCCGAAGGCAGGAACGGAATACGGAAATTCTTCTGGGGGAAAAAGGGGCTGCCCTGATACGCTCCTTTGAAGCCGGAACCCGCATTGGAATCACAAGCGGCCCCGATGAAATTCGACAACTTCAGAAACTCCTCTATGAAACAGCCCAGCAGCCGGATATAGAATACCTCCTTGTGGCCGATACAAGCGGAACCATTATTGCCCACAGCAATTATTCATATACGGGTGTCATGCTGAATCTGTTCAGCCAGAATAAAAAAATAGATCTGGGGAAAATCGCTGATTCCAAAAGTCTTTTCAAACAGATTATTGTTTCTCCCGAGGGGAAACGGACCTTTCTGGTTTTCCGAAAATTTTCACCCACCGGCCTGCCCCAGACCGGGTCCATCATCTCGTTTTTCAACAACCCCATCAGCAAAAAAGGCATCATCAATTTCACGTCCCCTGAAAAAGTCATCCTGGTGGCCCTGGACATGAGTTCCGTGGATGAGATGCGGAAGATCTATTTCAGGGATGCCATCACCACAGGTGTCATCCTCCTTCTCACGGGGATTTCAGGGATTATCTTCCTGTTCATGGTCCAGGGCTACAGGACGACACGGATTTCTCTTAAACGCATCAAAGTCTTTTCCAATACCCTGGTGGAACATATGCCCGTGGGCCTCATTGCCCTGGACAGTTTTCATAATATCGTGTCCTTGAATCAGGTCGCCAAAATGACCCTGACCATTGATCAGGAAAGTGAAGGCAAAGCGGCACAGGATGTACTTCCATCAGAAATGAATGAACGCATACTCCATCTTGGTAATGAGCAGGATATCATGGACAAGGAAATTACTTGCACCATGCCCGATGGCCGGAGCCTTCCCCTTGAAATCAGTGCAGCGGTTCTGAGGGACCAGGAGAACGGCATTTCGGGGACCATCTGCCTGTTCAAAGATCTAAGCGAGGAAAAGGCCCTCAAGCATGAGGTGGAACGGAGCCACAGACTGGCTTCCGTGGGCAAGCTGGCCGCAGGTGTTGCCCATGAGGTGAGAAACCCCTTAAGCTCTATCAAAGGGTTTGCCACCTATTTTAAAGAACGTTACAAAGACATTCCCGAAGACCAGCAGATTTCCGATATCATGATTCAGGAAGTGGACCGCCTGAACCGGGTGGTGGGCCAACTCCTTGAGTTTGCTCGTCCTATCACCCTTTCCCTTCGCAGCATCCCCCTTGAGCCCTTCATGGAAAAATCCCTGAAACTTGTGGAGCGAAAAGCACAGGAAGCCCATATCAAAACAGAGTGGTCCATATCATCGGGCATCGACTCCTGCCTGATGGACCCGGACAGGATCAGCCAGGTCCTTTTAAACCTTTACATCAATGCCATTGATGCCATGGAACATGGCGGGACATTGACTGTCACGGTGAGTAAGCCCATGGAGAAATGTTTTTTGCTGCTTCAGATCCGTGATACGGGAATCGGGATTGAGGAACAGGATCTGGAGCATATCTTCGACCCCTATTTTACCACAAAAAGTTCGGGAACAGGGTTAGGCCTGGCCATATCACATAACATTATCGAGGCCCATGGCGGCGAGATCAACATAGAAAGCAAGCCCGGCCAGGGCACGGTTATTTCAATCACCATTCCCTATAAAAAGGAAACCGATGAACAGTAAACGACATTCCCTCCTGGTGGTGGATGATGACAAGGCCCATCGCACCATGCTGGCCACCCTGCTGAAGGGATGGGGCTATGATATTTTCGAGGCCGATGACGGTCAGACAGCCATTGACCGGGTTCAGGAGCGTTATTTTGATCTAATACTCATGGACGTCCGCATGATCAAAGTATCGGGCCTTGTGGCCATGGAAAAAATCAAGGAATATAACCCGGCTATCCCCGTGATTATCATGACCGCATACTCCTCCATCGAAACAGCGGTGGACGCCCTTAAAAACGGTGCCTACGACTACCTGACCAAGCCCCTTGATTTCGAAAAGCTTAAGCTGACTATCAAGCGGGCCACCGAACATTTCGATCTCAAGGAAGAAAACCGTCTGCTTAAAATCAGCCTGGAAAAACAATTTGACCGCCAGAACATCATCGGCCGGAGCCCTGCCATGGTCAAGCTCCTTGAAACCGTGGCCCAGGTTGCCCAGTCCGAAGCCACGGTCCTGATCACCGGAGAATCAGGTACGGGAAAAGAACTCATCGCCGGGGCCACCCATTACAACAGTCCCAGAAAAGATGCCCCCTTTGTAAAAATCAACTGCGCGGCCATCACGGAAAGCCTTCTGGAATCCGAATTGTTCGGTCACGAAAAGGGTTCGTTTACCGGGGCACATAGAAAAAAAGAAGGCAAATTTATCCAGGCCAACGGAGGAAGCCTTTTTCTGGATGAAGTCAGTGAAATGCCTTTATCCATGCAGGTCAAGCTGCTGAGGGTTCTCCAGGAAAGGGAACTTACCCGGGTGGGGGGCGAGGATCTGATCAAGGTGGATGTACGTGTCATTGCCGCCACCAATAAAAATCTCTCGGAGTTGATCGCAAAGGGGGAATTCCGGGAAGATCTGTATTACAGACTGAATGTGGTGGATCTGTTCATCCCCCCTTTACGGGAGCGGAAAGATGACATTCCCCTCATTGCCCAGCTCTACCTGGAAAAATTTGCGGAGAAAAACAGGAAATCCGTCACCGGATTTAGTCCCCAGGCCATGGATATCCTCATTCGTTACCCCTGGCCAGGAAACGTTCGTGAACTTTTAAACGCTGTGGAAAGAGCCATTGTGCTTAGCCAGAAAGAGTATCTGGATGAACATGATTTTGAATCCATCCGTACCCAGGAAACCGTCAGTGAGGAATCCCGAGATGGCTTCATTGACCTTCAAAATGATATGACTCTTGAGGATGTTGAAAAAAATGTTATTATAAAAACCCTGGAGGCTGTGGACGGCAACAAGAGTGAGGCGGCCCGAAGGCTGGGAATTACCCGAAAAACGTTGCATAAAAAACTAAAACTTTATGGAAAAATGTAAGTGAATCATCCGCAGATTACCGCCCTGAGCGACCATGTTTATTTTGTAGAAGCACCCACCAGCGGCCGCTTTCCCTTTTGCCACGGATTTGTATTCAAAGGCAGTGAAACCATCCTGATTGATGCTGGCCTGGGTGAAGACCTGATGCGGGAGGTGGATGAGTTATTCCACATCGATACCCTTTTAATCTCGCACTCCCACCCGGATCATATCCGGAGCTGGCATATTCTTTCGGATCGAAAACTCCTCATCCCCAAGGAAACCACGGATGCCGTGATGGACCTTGAGGCACTTGGAGCCCAGTACACAGGATCAAAGGAAACGGGTCGCCACTGGGCCAAGGTTATTGGAAAGCCCTTTGGCATCAGCCCCTTAAGACAAGCCGACATGCGTTATGGTGATGGAGATATCATCGATATCAAAACAGCCCGGATCCAGGCCATCCATGCTCCGGGACACCACAACGATCATTACTGTTTCCTGGACCATGTTTCAGGGACCTTGATCACAACGGACATCGATTTTTCATCCTTTGGCCCCTGGTACGGCAACCCCGAAGGTGGAGCCAAGGCGTTTATGAACAGCATACGCAAGGTCATGGCCCTACCCTATACCCGTGCCTGCTCATCCCACCGCCCCCCTGTTGAAGGGGACGCATCCACCTTGTTCACTGCCTTTTTACAGGCCTTTGATCGCCAGAAAATGGAAATCCTGGCCTGCCTGGGTACGGGAAAAACCCTGAAGGACATCATCACCCTCTCCCCCTTTTACAACAACAAATTCATAGATATTAAAATCCAGAATGTCTTTGAAGGACATATGGCAGCTGAGAACCTTGCCATTCTTCTGGAAGAAGGTCTCGTGTATGAGGACGAGGGGGTGTTTGTTCCCAGGCAATAGCATGGGTCCTATGGGACTTATGGGACCCATGGGAATTATGGACCGTTTGCAAAAAACCCACCTTTTATCGTGGTGACTTATCTTTCGTGGTTTACCGACTAACGCAGTCAGACCGGCAACTTATATTTCATTTGAATGTTTCCTGATGTTTTGATTTCAATCTATATAATTTCCCTTGACAGGAATAAATTATTTTCATAGGTGATATTTTATCAGGCCTAATGTTGCTTGAATAATGTCTATTTTTAAACGCGACTGGTAAACCACTTAAGGAGTATTTCATGAGCTTACCTATTCATGTTGAAATCATCGGAGAAAAGCAAGGCCCCATCAAAGGCTCCTGTGACATGGAGGGCCGGGAAGGAACGATATTTGTGGAGTATACCAACCATGAGGTTCAAATTCCTTCCGGAGAAAAAGGAGGAAAACGGATTCACGCTCCTTATATCATCAGCAAGCCCATCGACATGTCAAGTCCC
>JAHIRD010000049.1 GCA_018818835.1 Pseudomonadota bacterium | reverse complement strand
GGTTCTGAGAGGGGCCGGTAACAACGGTAATGGCAAAACATAAAACGACTGTCACGTAGTAGCCGCGTGCGGCAAGGCGTCAGTAAAGCATGTTGTTAATAAGCTGCCATTATTGGAGAAACCGGTCTACTCGACATACAACATGGCCTTTGGTTAAGGAGCAACGTGCCTAAGATTGAACGATTTGGAAAACTCACATCCAATAGCACCCCAAGGCAACCTGATCCAATTAATCATAGGATTGATCAGATCATCCGCACTCTCTTCTACCACACTCAAGCGTTCCGGGGTCAGTAGTCAGGGGCTCGATGTCTCGTGCCTTTGCTTGCATCCCGACAGCGGTGATATGAATCATTACATTATTTGCCTGTCCCCCCGTTTAGTCCCCCCGTTTAATTATTGACGCATTTTTACATACCAAACACCATGGCCCATTTGTCCAGATTTTAAAATCTGGCCCCCGGAGGGCTGCCGGAGGCGTTTTTCTTCGTGTCCGTCGTGTTCTTCAGCGACCACCGGGAGCGGGTGGTTAATAAAAAACGATACCTGGGTTCTTCCGTGAACGGATATAATTTATTTGTTATTCTTTAAAAATCATGGACTTAAGGCAGGCAGTGATATATATGTTGAAAATAATGAATGTACCATCGTGTGCTGATTGACCCGATAAAAAATAGCCATTTCCCAGTCGCTTAAACCATACATGAAGGAGGGAAAATGAACAGACATACACATTCTATGGCTAAGTTATTCGCCATATTAAACGTTAGTGTCGTATTGATTATGATGATGGGCTGCGGATCATCAAAAGACGCCACTACCCAGGATCAGGATGTTGAAATCAAGACATTCTCAAGTAACCAGGAGCTTCGGGATTACATTCTTGATCAATACGCGAAAAGCATTCTTCCACGATATAGCCAAGGTGAAGGCATACGTTTGGATGATGTGATGGCAACAGAATCCCCCGAAGGCGACACCGCTAATTATTCCGGCAGTGAATCAGACACCTATTCCCAGACAAATGTCCAGGAGCAAGGTGTGGATGAAGCCGACAAGGTAAAGCATGATGGCCGGTATATTTATCGGGCCGGGGACAGGTCCGTCCGCATTGTGGATGCCCAAAATCCCTCATCCATGGTCGACCTTCCTGCCCTTGACATCAAAGGCTATGTCAATGACCTGTACCTTTATGGAGATCTGCTGGTTGTTCTTTACATTCCCGACCAGGGTGAAGGACAACCCTGGGATTATGCCCAAGGTAATCAAGATATGGCCATGGGTCTGTGTTACTGGCTTCCTGTAAATTCTCAAACCGGCATCATGAGGGTTGATGTATCTGACCCAGCCAGCCCGGTCATAAAACAAGAAACCATTATCGATGGGAATTTAGTATCATCACGGCGAATATCGAATAAACTCTATCTTGTGCAGCAATTTCTGCCCATGCTCCCTCAGTTTGACTATTATTATGATGAATCCGGCGATAAGGACGATGTGATCGCAGCCAACAAGACCAAGCTGGACGGCATCACCTTGGAAAATCTGATCCCCTATTATAAAACCACTGGGGAAGATGGACAAGAAACTGAAAAAATTCAGCTGGTCACATCCGATCATTTTTACAAGCCCTCCCTGACAAGTGGGGGCAGTGTCGTCACATTAAGCACCCTTGATCTGGACGATGTGGCCCTGCCCATTCAAAGTACCGGTGTCATCGCCGATGCCCATACCATTTATGCCTCCACCCAGGCCCTGTACATAGCATCCACGCGGTGGAATGATGTGTACTATGAAAACGAACGTTATACAGACATTTACCAGACCTATCTTTTTAAATTCAGCTTTAGGGATGAGGGGGCCATCTGCGTAGGTGCCGGTTCAGTTTCGGGTAAAATCCTGAACCAGTTCTCCCTGGGTGAATATCATGATGTCCTTCGCATCGCCACAACAAATGGAGAAAGCTGGTTTGGTCAGGGTGAAATCAGTAATGCCGTGTATTGCGTGAAAGAAGAGGACGGAAAATTAGGTGTTCTCGGAAAACTTGAAGGCCTTGCCCAAGGTGAAAAAATATATGCGGCTCGTTTCCAGGGCACCAAAGGATATCTCGTGACCTTTGTCCAGGTAGACCCCTTATTTACCCTGGATCTGTCCGATCCCACCCACCCCAAAAAAAGCGGTGAATTAAAGGTCCCAGGCTATTCCACCTACATCCATCCCTTATCCGATGACTATCTGTTGACTGTGGGGCAGGATGTTTCGACCTATGAGGGCCGTGTTCTAAACCAGGGAATAAGCATGTCCATTTTTGATATCCGTGATTTCGAAAATCCAGCCCTTGTGTTCAAGGAATCCATAGGTGATCGCGGAACATACTCCGAAGCGTTGTACAACCATAAGGCATTGACCTACTGGGCCTCGAAAAATCTCCTTGCCATTCCTGTTGAACTTCATGAAACAGCCGCGCCTTCAGACCCCTATGAATGGGGGGCGTATCAGTATTCAGGCCTTTTTGTCTACAGGATTTCATCGGATACAGGGTTCAGCCCACTTGGTGTAATCAAAACAAATTTACCTGGAGATGGCTATATGTACAGCCCCTGGATGCGCGGAATCTTTCGCGATGATTATGTTTTTGCAGTGCAGCAAGGCGCCGTATATGCTGCGCCTTACGCGGCCATGGCGACTCCGGAACATACTTTGGATTTGAACCCATAGGCGTTAAACAGATCGGTCGAATAGGAAAATAAGGAAAAAGGGACAGGGAAAAAAGGGACAGGCCAATTATACAAATAGGCATCCGACATTAACCTACCTGAACTCTTAAGTCTCGCACAACCCGTTGACCGGGGTTTTCAATTGTTTTTCGGAGACTGCCATTTTGGTGGTGTTTCCAGCATCGTTGGTGTGGCTGGCAAGAAGGTTTTCAGAAAATTATCAATTTGGGGCATGTAAGCGGTGAAAAATAAACAGTTGGTTTTAATGATTTGCTCCTTAAGAAAAGCCTGCCATGAGCTCCTTTTTATATGGAAAAAGTAAATTGATCCGCCAAAATCATCTCATCAAAGCACGGTTAATCCATTTTCAATGAAAAGAAAAAAACAGCTCGACGGTTCTTTTTATGACACACCAAAAAAGAAGGGGTTGCTAAAAATATTTTGAAACGCATGTGTCAGGATGAAAGCCGTTTCAAGGAATACATGCCCTCAAGGCCCTTGATGGGCCTGGGTATTTTTTCATGTTTTGACTGAAACATATGTTTGAATCGCAGGTATTGTTCAGCCACAAAGGCCTTGGATCCGATGATGCCGGAATCGGTAAAATACCGTGTTCTATTCATGAACCGATCGGTTCGGGTGATTTCGAAATCCTTTTCACGCTCGGCGGTGACAATGTCCTTTTCGATGACCTGACTTCTTTTCCCGTCAGCTCTGGCAAGGGATCCGGCTTCATAAACATATCGCCGGTAGCGGCGGAACCGTTCCTTTTCATCCACATCGTTGAATTCCACAATCCCGAAATCCGTTGAAAGAAAATCGTCCGTGTTGCCGGTCTGGCTGTG
>JAHIRD010000048.1 GCA_018818835.1 Pseudomonadota bacterium | reverse complement strand
TCGGATTTTGGTTCGTGGGTTCTTCCACTGTTTCCAGACAAGGCAACGAAGGCGTCTGATAATCCAGGTTTTCAGGGACTTCAAAAAGTACTTTGCTTCGGTCAGGCGGAAGTAACCCCACCATCCATGGAAGTACTGATTTAACTCATCGATCACCTGATACAGGCTTTTCCCTCTGTTGCGGTTTGTTAATTCACGGACTTTCTGCTTGAACCGTTCGATGGTTTTTGCATGAATCCGGATTTTGGTCTGTCCACACATGTGGATGAATGTGAACCCGAGAAATTTACGGAGCCATGGTCGGCTGACCGCACTTTTCTCTTCGTTTACCTTGAGTCTGAGTTTCACGGTAAGAAACTTCGTGATACTCGCTTTCACCCTTTCAGCGGCCTTCAGGCTTTTGGTATAGATCCTGAAATCATCGGCGTATCGGACGAACTTATGTCCCCTTGCTTCCAGTTCTTTGTCCAACTCGTCAAGGACGATGTTAGATAATAGCGGAGACATGGGGCCACCCTGAGGGGTCCCTTCGTCTGAGTGGTTTACCAAACCGTCTATCATTGTTCCGGCCTTCAGATAGCAGCGTATCAGTTTCAATACACGTTTATCCTTTATTCGTGTTGCCAGCCGACTCATCAGACGATCGTGGTTCACCCTGTCGAAGAATTTCGATAGATCCATGTCAACAACAAAGGTGTATCCTTCGAGCAGATATCGCTTTGATTGTAGAATGGCGTCATGTGCGGATTTCTCCGGCCTGAATCCGTAACTGTGTTCGGAAAAGGTCGGGTCCCATATCTGCTCCACAATCTGAGCAATGGCCTGCTGGATCATCCTGTCCAGAACGGTGGGAATCCCGAGTAATCGGACCCCGCCATCCGGTTTGTCGATCTCTTTCCTTCGTGCTGGTAAGGGTTTGTAGGTGCCACGAAACAGGTCCTCTTTGATTTTGAGCCAATGTCTTTTCAGGTAGCCGCCGATTTGGTTGACGTTTATCTTGTCAACACCTGGGGCTCCCTTATTGGCTCGGACCTGTTTCAATGCCCTGAACATATTCCGGCGTTCAAAGATCATCTCCTGTAACCGGTCTCTTTCTCCCAGACGTTCGGCTATCTGCGACGCTACAAACATTTCCACTTGCCGTGGCCGTATGTCCATAAGTACACACCTCCTACTTGTCATTATCATTTACCCGTACCATTCGGTCCGGGCACCGTTCGGGCCTTCACCTAAGGTGAGCCCTCCCTGCTTTGCAGGGCTCGTTTCCTCGGCTAATATGCCCTCTGCTGACTTCTCCCATGCGGTCAGAGCAGGTTGCCCCACCCTCAGCCGGAATTCCGTCGCATGCGACTTCTCAACGGGCACATAGGAGATCTCCCGGGGTAAGACACACGTCTTTCGGTACGTGAATGCCGAGTATACGGACAATGCCTGTAATGGATAGAGGACTTAAGATTGTGTTGCACCCTGGTCCCACATTGCACGCCTAACTCGATTCCTGTTCGTCACCCCGTACCTTCGCGGTACCCTGACATTGCAGGACGACTGCCTTCCGAAGTTCCGTCGCCGAAACCCCGTTGTCTACCGCTACGTCCTTCGCCTCCATCTGGCTGGACCTAAGACTTGTCAAACGTAGGAATACCATGCTACGCTGACTCACTTTTAAGACGTGTGCCGTGCCCGGCACACAACAAGTGTGTTGCAGTGGATCGGGCTACAGCGCGCCTTCGTTAACCACTGTCTTTTTTCAATCAGTTTCGTTCTCTGGTCGGCTGTCGCGTTTCGACGCCCGCCCACTGAACACTACGTTAGAAATCAAAAAGGTATATCAATGGATGATGATTTTAATGATGATGACGAAGATGATGAGTATTTTGACCTTCCACCACAAGCACAATTTAATATATCAGGAAATGATATAGAAAAGTGGCGATATAAGTCTATTGCATTATTTGAATCGGCAAAATCTCTTGCAAAGAATTGTTGTTATACTCCTGAAGACCCAGAAGATATTCATTCAGTTTTTAAATGGATTGAACTCCATGGCGTTTTTCGAATGCTTTATGGTATGGCATTTGAATGCCTTTTTAAAACATTGTGGCTTGTCTTTGGCAACACACTAGTTTCCAATGGAAAATATCGTGGCATACCTGAGACAAAAGATCATGATTTGTGTTCTCTCGAAAAAAAAGTATTTGAAAATGTTGATAGTTGTTTGAATGATGAAGAACGTAAAATATTAGCACGTTTATCATTTTTTATAACATTTGGAAGATATCCTATTAGGAAGTCTGTGTCTGAACGTCATCCTACAGCCCCAGAAGATGACAAACCTGTTTATTGGTGTCGATGGTCAAGTGAAGACTATGAATTATTAAAGAGTATTGAGGAAAAACTAATGGGATTGATTGAAATCTAAACAATTTCTAACAAAAAAATGCTCGCGTCGAGCTAAATCCGAATCGTCGGAATAAGAGAGATCTTTGAAATTCGATAATGTTACCCAATGGGTGCTCAGGAAGTCGTCTGCTTCCCTCGTCATTGCAGGGCTTGCCCTGACATTGAAGTTAATGAAAGTCCCATCAGACCAAAGCGTAGCCAGCAGGTCAGTAGTGAAGTCCGCAGGTAAACCCGGAGACGGGAGTCTGAAGCTGGATGGATCAAGAGTGCAGGCTCTGTATTGAGCCCCGAAAAATGTATAGTTGTGGTCCGTAAGGATAATCCTGAAAATCGGAGAAAGCCGACGTTTCTGCATTTAACGGAAGGCAGCAGTCCAGTGTGCGATAGTGGCGAGTGCACCGGACACCACCGGGGTCTTAGACCAGAGCCTGCCCTGGACTTGATCCAGGGGCATGTGCTTAAGGGGGTAGCTCGGGAACTCGGGAGATCCGAATGTTTCCTTGTGAAATAAAACGGTCAGGAGGTTACCGTCCGTAGAGGTAAAACTCCCATGGTGCCATGGAAACGTCAGTTCATGGTATAGTAGTTAAAACGCTGACGCGTGCAAGGTACCGGGTGCGGATAGCCAAAAGCGAACAATCCCGGGTTGGACATTCGGAAGTCTTAGTGGATCATAGTACCGATGTCGCCGCGTGTAAGCGCGGGACGATATAGCGGGGAAGTGGAACCCAAAGCGACCTATTGCAGGGAAGGTGAAGCAGGGTATAACGTTTTTTCGGATGGAACTATGGGAGATACACAGAGCTCACAAACCATATCACCAGACCCTCGAAAAATTGCGTTACAAGGCACGCAAAATCCAAGATGTAATGACGAAAAGGGCACAGCAGATAAACTGCCAGTTCTGGTAGGTGAATCTTCACTTGTCCGGCTCAAGATGCTCGCGGAAAGGGATACGAATCTCGTATTCACATCCCTGGCCCACAGAATCGATTACCCCTTCTTGAAGGAATCCTTCAGGCAGTTACGCAAAAGCAAGGCAGCAGGTGTAGACAAGGTCACCGTGAAAGAATACGTGAAGGATCTTGATGAAAACCTCTATAATCTCTATCAACGGCTGCGGAGAGGTCAGTACGTCGCATCACCTGTAAAGCGTATCTGGATTGAAAAGGAAGATGGGAAAAAACGTCCCATCGGGATATTGGCTCTGGAGGACAAGATTGTCCAAAAAGCCGTGACTACTCTGTTGGACATGATCTACGAACCGATCTTCCATGATTTCACCCATGGGTTTCGATCCGGGCACAGCCAACACGGGGCGATAGCAGAGCTTCGCAGCAAGTGTCTGGATCTGAACATCAACTGGATTTTGAGTGCAGATATTACAGGACTATTCGACAACATAGACCACAACCTCCTTCGGGAAACACTCCGAATCAGGATGAATGACGGCGGCATTATGCGGCTAATCGGCAAGTGGTTAAACGCCGGTGTGTTAGAAGGAAAAGATCTCAGTTATTCTGACACGGGAACACCCCAAGGAGGGGTAGTTTCTCCGGTGCTCAGTAATATTTTCCTGCACTATGTGCTGGACGACTGGTACGTCAAGGAGATTCTCCCGCGAGTGAAAGGCAAATGCTTCCTGATACGCTTTGCTGATGACTTCATTTTGGGGTTTCAACTGGAGTCTGACGTAAAAGCAGTGATGGGGCTACTACCGAAGCGATTCAGCAACTACAAGCTGGAACTTCATCCAAAGAAGACCCGGTTGATCGCCTTTGGGAAACCTCCTCGCAATGGAAAAACACGAGAAACGTTCGACTTCTTGGGATTCACATTCCACTGGGGTAAAAGCTTAAAAGGGGATTGGGTTCTCAAGAAGAAAACATCCAAGAAACGGCGGAATCGTTTTATGAAGATGGTTTGGGTATGGTGTAAAGAAAACAGGCATGAACCCATGGAGGAGCAGCATGAAACATTATGCAGCAAGCTTCGAGGGTACTACCAATACTTCGGGGTCCGCAGTAATTTCAAGGTCCTGGAAGTTGTGTTTGAATTTACCGAAAGAGCCTGGAAACACTGGCTCGGTAGACGCCATAGAGATGGGTATTTGAGTTACGAGAAGTTCAGAAGGATACTTAAGTCATTTCCTCTGCCGCGTCCAAGAATAGTCCATAATTTCTGATCTTGTAGGGTAGCAAAGTTATGCGCCTGACGGGGTGTCGCTTGTCAGGTTGACGATCCGGTAAAAAGGATCTGAATCGAGGAACCGTATGAGGGAAATCTTCACGTACGGGTCAGTGGGGGGAGCGCCGGGTAACCGGTGCTTCTACCTGGAACTGGACCGGGCGGGAGCTTGCTGTTATTGAACGCTTTCTTTTTTCAACCGTTTTCGCTCTTGGACTGCTTTCGTGTTTCGCCGCCCGGCCCGTGATTTTAACGTTCTTTTTTCAGCGTAGGTTGAATTGATTTGGGTGGTTTCCCAGGCTTTCGAAACCTTGGTGATTGTCTCCTTATCGGAGTTCTTTTTTCTTTTGGCTTTTTTGGAAGTCGAAGATAAAAAGAAAGGAATTTCCCTTAAGGGTGATTCGCTTTGTCGAAAGTTTCTGTTTAGCTGGTTCGCCTTCTCGTTCAGGGTCGCTCGTCGTTTCGAAGGCTTTCATGGCCATGAAAGGTTGTCGCTTGATTGATCATGAATGATTCGTAACTCAATGATTTAAAAGAACAATGTTTTGTAGTGGATCGGGCGGGAGCGCGCCTTCGTTATAGGCTGTTTTTTATCAACCGTTTCCGCCTTCTGGTGGGTGTCGTAATGCGCCGCCCGCCCACTAAAAACCGCGTTATCTGGAGAAGGAATGACTTGGCATCGATATCAACTAACTAGTTGGACCGACTTTGTAGAGCTTGTTGAACGCCTAAATTTCAATGAGCAGGGAGACGCCCCCTGTGTCAGGATAGTTGTCACCTTCTCTGAAAAGAGAAAGTAGTTCACCCCCGTCCGCAGGCGGTCTGGAGCCCGGTTAACTCAGGACCGTCTGGGGACGGGGGTGAACGGCGAAAATGTGCTGCAATCAACCCACAATTGGCGGCGATGGAGACAACATGCCTTATTCTGAGATATTCAAACGTAAAATGAT
>JAHIRD010000245.1 GCA_018818835.1 Pseudomonadota bacterium | reverse complement strand
GGATTGGAAAACATGTTTGCAATGCTTAAACCAGCGATAACTGAGTTGAAGGCGATTTTGCCACTTGGAATCGGAGCATAAAATGGCTGATATAAGTAACATATTTGTTACTATTTGGGAATGGTTAATAAAATTAGGAGGATACTTAAAACAAGGAATCGAATTTATACCACAGAAATATAGGATAATCACATTGGTTGCGATTTCGTTTATGTTCGCATACTATAGGAATAACAAAGTTTGGGCTCACTTCAACTTTTTGTATATCCTCAAAATAACAAGTATAATTTTCGGAATATTAATGCTTGGATGGTATATCGGGATACATTTTTAAAATGAAAGGAAAATATATTAGAACAGATGAAATAAAAAGAAAACTTAGTGAAGCTCATAAAGGAAAACATACTAATATTGAAACTGAATTTAAGAATGGACAGAAAGCTTGGAATAAAGGGAAACATTGTTCTGAAGAAACAAAGGAGAGAATAAGATTAGCTCATGAAGGGAAAATTACTTGGATGAAAGGGAAACATCATACAGAAGAGACAAAGAAGAAAATATCTTTAACAAAAATAGGAACAAATAATCCTAATTATGGAAAGCATCAGTCAAAAGAAACAAAACAAAAATTAAGTTTAAAACATAAGAAAAATTGGCAGAATGAAGATTATGCAAAAAAAATGTTTAAATCTTTTACAATAAAACCAAATAAACCAGAGATATTTTTGACTAATCTTCTTCAATCAAATTTCCCAAACAGGTTTCATTATGTAGGTGATGGGAAATTAATCATAGGCGGGAAATGTCCTGACTTCACTTGCAATCCAGAAAAGAAAGTTATTCTTTTGCATGGAGATTATTGGCATTTGAAAAGATTTAAAAATCCTTTTTTAACAAGAGAAATTGTTGAGAAACAAGATATAGAACATTATAAAAATAATTTTTATGGATGCCTGATTATTTGGGAACACGAATTAAGAAATCCTAATCAAGTTATAAACAAAGTTCAGGAATTTTTAAAATGAAAAAATTAGATATAATTGAAACTTGGTTTTATCGCCAAAAAGAAGGCGCTTTTTGGGGGTTTGTCATAGGAATATTTATATATTTGACAAAGATATTTCCATATAATTTAATAACAAAAATGGGAGAATATTTCGGCAGGACGGATGGATTATTTTATGCAACAATAACAATAGGTTTAATTACAATTGGTGGAGTTGCTATTGACGCTATATGGAAACCAAAACAATAAAATGAATATATTTAAAAACAAAAAGAGAATGAATAAGAAAGGAGTGTTACCAGTAATAGCATTTATCTGGGCATTAACAGCATTAGGAACAATCGGCTTTGTATGGTTTAATAAATTAGTTCAATCAAGTAAACCAGCAACTCCAACAATATCAACACCAGTAATAATTATAATCATAGTGATAATAATACTACTATTGAGAAGGAGGTAAAAATGATAAGAATAGATTATAAGCTAAGAAGAGGAATAATGAAATGGGCATTTTTTGCAATAGCATTATTTATGTTTCCAGTAATGGAATTCATATTTAAGATTACTCTAAATACTACCCTATTTGGAACTCCAATTCAATTAAAATATGTTGTTGGAGTAGTTTCAGCATTGGGTTTTTATTGGTTAAATAATAATACTGCTTAAAATGGTAGGAGTAACTAAGACATCAAGATTTGATTTAGGAGAAGTCATGAATAAGGTAGTGCTTTTTGCATTAATCTTTTTAGTATTAGTGCAAGCCATCTCTTTGCTAATATCTCAAGTATTCAAAAGCGTTCCAATATTAAAACTTGGTCCAGGATTTTTCCTATTTTTAATTGCTGCATTAATTTATACAATTTTTGCTCTTGCATCGAGAAGATTTGATTTAGGGCAATATGGAAAAAATGATTTCCTTGTAATCTTGCTTGTATTTGCAGCAGTTGTAGTTGGATTAATTTACCTTCCAAAAGTTCAGGGATTGGAAAACATGTTTGCAATACTTAAACCAGCAATAGAGGAGTTAAAAGCAATAATTCCATTAGG
>JAHIRD010000047.1 GCA_018818835.1 Pseudomonadota bacterium | reverse complement strand
CTCGCTGTCCTACGCTTAAAGCGCTGTGTTACCACATCGCCTCCAAAGACTCGCTACCCGGTGGATGGCCTTCCTTCCGGGACGGGATTCTCACCCGCTCGATTACACGACCTTGCCCGGCCGCACTATTGGCCTGTCCCCTGTTTTCTTTACCAAAAAAAACAAGACAGACAGATAAATGATGATATACTAAAGGGTACATTGACATCATCAAATAAAAATACGTGTTAAGCGGTCCGCCCGAGTAACACTAAGGGAGGTTGCACAATGGCAAAGAACATCTACTGGGCAGACACGTATGTACACAAGACCTGCGACGCACTTTCCGCGATCGACAAAATTCGAAATGGTCAGCGAATCTTCATAGGCTCTGCCTGCGGTGAACCCCAGGAACTGGTCAAGGCGCTCGCCGCACGTTCCCAGAACTTCTCCGGACTCGAAATCGTCAGAATGATGAGCACGGAGACCTCATCACTCACCGGAATCGCCAACAGGACCCAGGATGGTAGCCTCAATATCCGCTCGATTTATCTCGGCTCGACCAATTCGGAGCATCTTTCACGTAACAAACGGTTCATCACGCCGATGAACATGTCCGACGTTCCAAACCTGTTCACCAGCCGCAAGCTGCCGATCAACGTCGCCCTGATCCAGGTATCGCCGCCCGACGACTTCGGATGGATGAGTCTTGGTGTATCCGTTGATGTCACCCTCGCCGCGGCTCTCGCCGCAGACTTTGTTATCGCCCAGGTAAACAGTCGGATGCCCAGGGTCATGGGGCACAGCTTCATCCATGCCAACCAGGTCAATGTCATCGTCGAACACGACGAAGATCTGCTCACCATCGACTTAGTGGAAAAATCAAGCGCAGCAACCCAGATGGGCAAGCACATTTCCCGACTCATCGAGGACGGCTCAACCCTGCAGATCGGTCTCGACGCCGCGTCCCAGGCCACCATCCAGGCTCTTGAAGGCAAGAACGATCTCGGATTTCACTCCCAATACCTCACCGAGGACGTCATGCACCTGTACTCCCAGGGTGTCATTACCAACCGCTGCAAAGGATTCAACGATGGCAAGCTGGTCGCTTCCGCCGCCCTTGGAAGCCATAACCTATACGAGTTTCTCCACGACAACCCGGGAATAGAATTCTACCCCTCAGACTATGTCAACGACCCGTTCATTATCGCTCGCCACAACAAGATGGTGGCCATGAACAGGGCGCGGGCTATCGATCTCACCGGCCAGGTAACAGCCAAGGCCATGGCCCAGACGCTTTACGCCGGGGTCAGCGGCATTCCGGATTTCGTCCGTGGTGCGTGGGGCTCAAAAGGTGGGAAATCAATCATCTTCCTCCCCTCCACCAACCCGGAGGGAACCCGATCGAACATCGTTCATTCCCTCGGCGATGAAACGGTGGTCGTTCCCAGGGGCGATGTGCATTTTATCACGACGGAATACGGGGTGATCAATCTGTTCGGCAAGAGCCTACAGGAAAGGGCCATGGCCATGATCAGCATCGCCCACCCCGATTTTCGCGATGAATTGCTGGATCAGGCCAAGGAGAACGGCCTGGTTGCAAAAGAAAGAAAATTGGGCACCTCCGGCAAAAGCGTGTATCCTGTTCACCTCGAGGAGTTTGCCTACCGGGATGACCTGAAGATAATCATCCGCCCGTCAAAGCCCATCGACGAGCGGAGAATACAGGAGCACTACTACAGTCTGGATAAGGACGATGTGGTGCGTCGATTTTTCCACGAAAAAATCAATTTTATCCGTTCCGATGTGGAAACAAAATCGCAAATTGATTATATCAGGGAACTTGTTTTCGTCGCCTTGGTTGGAGAGGTCGGTTTTGAAAAGGTCATCGCCATTGGTGAATACCGCCTCGAAGCGAAGACCAACCTGGCAGAAGTCGCATTCTCCGTCAACGGTAAATACCAGGGGATGGGGCTTGGCAAAGCGCTGCTGAGAAAGTTGGCGCATGCAGCACGGGACAATGGTATCATCGGCCTGATTGCCTATACCGCCACCACCAACAATGCGATGATCCGCTTATTCAACTCATTGCCCTACAAAATTCGTACAACCTTCGAGGACAACAGCCTCAAGATTATCTGTACATTCGAAGAGCTAAAGGGTTGAACGATAAGCTCACCTGACGGGCGGAAAACAGCGACAAAGCCAGATGAACGAAAGTGATTATAAATACTACAACGGTTAATCTGCGCCACTGTAGCCCGGTCAGGTGGAGCGATTTGTTCTCATCATCGCATCAATTGATTAGATAAAAACCTCCTGCTTCCAGGGATTTCAGAAGCAAGGACAAAGACCGAACGAGCAATACACCCTCAAGGACATTTTGTTTCAAGGTTGAGATGGCTGCCAACCATGAGAGTCACCCTGAAAGGTCATTTCCTTTCTTCTTATCTTCATTCTTTCGAAAGAGCAAAATAAAAATCACCCGATGGGGTGATTGTGTTCATGGTTTTATTTCTGTTGAATACCCATGAATTTATTTCTTCTTTGCCGTGCGAGCAGAGTGAGAACGCTCTGGGTCAGGGGCGCTTGGTCGAGTAGGCCAAAGAAACCTCCCCTCTATCCTCTCACAGAACCGTACGTGAAACTCTCGCTTCATACGGATCTTCCTGTCCAACCTTTCAATCATCCTTTAGTTACTACTCCAATGAGAAAACCAGCTCGGATTCATTTTTCTTGCCCGATTAATTCGCTGAGCAGCCTGCGTGAGCGTCTTCAATTGTTTCTACTTCGCCTTGGCCCAACGACTCAGGCGTTTGTCGAAGTGAAACAAAATGTTTCGAATAATGCTCTTAACAAACAAACCATAGTAGGTCATCCAGCCGTTTCGGTTAATTGGGGTTTCGGTTAATTGGCTTTGTTAATTGGGTTCGTAATGGTATGTCGTAATTGGGTCGGGCCATGGCAGCATAATGAAATAATGGTAAATAACCAAAAATTCAGGCACTCAAACGGCTTTAAAACCAACATTTCGTTCTTTGAAAAAATAATTCAAGAATTATAGGTTTTAAATCATAAATAAACAGTTAGTTAGGATCAAATAACCACCATCTGTCTTTGAGGTTTTGGTATACGAAAGCTGGTACTTCCATTAGCTCGCACATTTTATTGTGTAATTCACTTAGGCCCTGTACGGTTGATTTTATCGGGACTTTGTCTTTTAATATCAATGACAGGTGAATGTTTCTAAAATAATACCTTATGTTGTTCCATGTCGGTTTATTGGTATTCATCCCTTGGGGAAGAATCGGCAGCGTTTTTATCTTTTTTGTCTCCATGTTCTTTCGAATGCTTCTCTCGATAAGAGAAACTATCATCAAGGCAACAAAATAAAGAAGCATCACTGCTTCAATTCTTTTTTCATCTTTCAGAAATACGGGGGCTACCTCTAAGATTGATTTTTTCGTGTACATCCTTTTTTCAAGATAAGATTGCCGTTTATACATTTTTAATACTTCAGCAGCTTCTAATGCATGATGATTTGTAATAAGCGGGAACAGACCGTCGGTTTTTAAGGCTTTAGTTACTGCCTGCGCATTGATCTCCCATTCAAGTCCGTAGTCAAAGGCAAACCGGATCTCCCGGTTTGCGTTTGGTTGAAGGGATTCTTTGGTCGATCCGCTTTCGGCCCATTGTGATTTTAACGTCCAAATAATCGCTGACATCTTTGCAAATTATATTAACGGCTGTCTTTATCTGCTTTTGTGTCTTGAAATGATATGCATTGAGTTTCGGGCCCAGTTCTTCAAGGGCTTTTTGAGCAGACTCTATCTTTATCAATCTTTTTTTTCCGTCGTCTTCAGCCTTTAAGCTGGAGTGGACCCATAATACCCGATAACCTTTTTTGTTTTTACCCGCTTCATATGTCCGATATTTATTTGTTTCATCCTTTTTTCGCGAGTGTGGGGTAGAGAAAGCTGTATCCCAATTAACCTCATGGGTTTGGATATAATCCTTAAATTCTTTGACATCCTTGTGAGACTTAGGAATGATGGTAATAAAATAACCATGGTTTTTATCAATATGGTCCAAGTTTTCGCTGCTGCATAATTTACAATCTGCGATGTAGATAAAATCTTCTTTCTTTATCAAAGAACGCAGGCCGTTCCAGTTAGGGATATGTGTTCGGTCGTCACTTTGGTTGCCGTTATATAGCTCGTAACTCAGAGGCACATGGCCATCGGCAACTATGTTTAAACCAAAAACGATTTGTTTGCAGTCTGGACGAAAATCTTTATTATGCCCATGTTTTAGTTTAACGGCATTAGGGTCCTGATTTTTGTATTCACCCTTAAATGTTACTGTCGTACTATCATTATGTATCTCATCTGTAATTAATTGGTGCGATTTGATCGCATTACAGGACAACTCAGTCAAAAGGGAATGCCGGTCCGCCGTAAAAAGGGCAGAAAGAGATCTTCCAAGTCGGTCATCATTAAACAACCCGGTATTCACAGGATTATCTGTTAAGCCGTCTGAATACCTGGCCAGCCACTCTTGGATTTTGTAGAGTGGTTTATTGTCACAAATAATATTCGCTGTAATAATGCACAAACTTTCTGCATGTTCTGCCAGAGAGTCTTTGGAAGACGGCACATACTTTTTCATTAAGTTGAAAAGATCAAGTGAACTCATATAATGTTTGACCATGGGAAGAACATCAACTTGTTTGAAACGGGCTTCAATCTGATCCATAATACCTCCATTTAAGGGCTCTGAGGTTGTTATAGATCATTTT
Organism: Pseudomonadota bacterium; assembly: GCA_018818835.1. GTDB lineage: Bacteria > Desulfobacterota > Desulfobacteria > Desulfobacterales > Desulfolunaceae > JAHIRD01. The sequence continues at coordinate 1,065 of JAHIRD010000047.1, read as the reverse complement.
AATGGCAATGTCTAGATTTAATATTTAGTGCTATATCAAGCAATTAGCTGCCATAAATGCCAATCCCGGTATTTGGATGGAAATTTTATTTTCAAGGTGCGAAATATGAGTTAAACCGGCATTTTTGATACTGAAATTGCCGGTTTAAGGATTTTACAAACCGTATTCCGGTTCACGCATTGCCAGTTCAAACTTATATATCAATAAATGATTCCCCCCTGCTTCGAGTTTTGAGATTCACCCTGTTTTTTGTTTGACGATAAGTGTAGTTAGATGTATTCTTTTAGAATACAAATATAGGAGTATTTATGAAGGCAACAACAATTCGTATTGATAATAGTACATTGGATCGGGTGGATGGTTTGGCAACCGTGTTAAGCCGGTCAAGATCCTGGATCATCAACCAAGCGATTAATCGCTTTCTCGAATATGAGGAATGGTTTGTTCAAGAAGTTAAAGACGGGTTATCTGAGGTGGAAAAAGGGGAAATAGCAAGCACTGAGGAAGTTGTTGCCAAATTTCAAAAATGGGGCGTAAATGCGGATTAAATGGTCCCGCAAGGCACTCTTGAATATTGATGCTGCTGTTGAATATATTGCTTCAGATAGCCCCGTTGCAGCAGCGAAAGTTGCACAGCGCATTTGGGATGCCGCACAACAATTGGCCGATCAACCTGGCATGGGGCGACCGGGTCGAGTGGAAGGTACGCGTGAGCTAATTATCTCTGGTTTGCCGTATATTCTTCCATATGTAGAAGCGGCAGGAGCTATCGTTATCCTTCGTGTTATTCACACATCAATTAAATAGCCATAATCTGAAATCAAATCAAAACGTTTGAAAATGGCTTTAAGAGATATATTTCGTTGCTGATGGCCCCACATTTTCAGGGTATAACGCCCAATATTCATCAAGTCTTGCTTTGCGCGGGGTGTACATTCTTCCATGTGTCGTAACGCATCGCGTACTACCTCACTTGCGGAACTGTAACGGCCTGTATCTATTTGGCTTTTAATAAAGGCTTCCCAGTGCCCCGAGGCATTCGTCTCTCCGAGGGATGTCAATATT
>JAHIRD010000046.1 GCA_018818835.1 Pseudomonadota bacterium | reverse complement strand
CCCTGTGGTCACTGAAGAACACGAAGAGCACGAAGGGGGTAAATTGTTTATGTTTTGATCTCTATTGCTAAAAACCGTCCTTTGATTCATGGACCGATGTTTTGTTGTTGACCACCTGCTCGCTGTGCTCACTGAAGACATCAAAGGGCCTGTCACTCATTTATTAATGTTTTTCTTCGTGCTCTTCGTGTCCTTCGTGGTTAAACTCTTTTTTTATCCACCACCCGTCCCCTGTGGTCACTGAAGAACACGAAGAGCACGAAGGGGGTAAATTGTTTATGTTTTGATCTCTATTGCTAAAAACCGTCCTTTGATTCATGGACCGATGTTTTATTGTTGACCACCTGCTCGCTGTGCTCACTGAAGACATCAAAGAGCATGTTACTCATTTATTAATGCTTTTCTTCGTGCTCTTCGTGTCCTTCGTGGTTAAACTCTTTTTTGTTTTTTTATCCACCACCCATTCCCTGCGGTCACTGAAGGACACGAAGAGCACGAAGGTTATAAGACCATCCGTTTGATGCCGTCTTTTATTTTTATGACATTGAAATTCATTAATAAGCCTGTTTTTACGGATGCCAATTTCATGTACGTCAATAATTGTGCCTGGTGTATGTTTTTTAGTTTCTCTACACTTTTAAGCTCAACGATAAGGGAAGAAGCCACCAGTAAATCAACCTTGTAGCCGCAGTCAAGTTTGATACCCTTATATGTTATGGGCATTGGATGTTGGCGTGTAAATGCCATGCCATTGAGTGATAATTCATGGGCAAGGCACTGCTCATAGGCAGATTCCAGCAAGCCTGGCCCTAAGTCCCTATGCACATTGATGGCACATCCAATAACTACATTTGATAAATTGTCAAATTCCATAGTCCCATTATTCTTTGTAACTAATTCATGTTCTTCTTCGTGCTCTTCGTGTCCTTCGTGGTTAAAATTCTTTTTTTATTATTCACCACCCATTCCCTGTGGTCACAGAAGAACACGAAGAGTAAATTGTTTTTAAAAATTACCATGGAGGTCATGAGGTCGGGTGCGCTTTCACTTCTTCAAGGTGTTCATGCCCTCCATGGTAAAATGGTTTTCAACCCACCTTTTTGGGGGTGGGTGATTTTTTCTTTTTTGTGTGTTTCTTTGTTGCCTTTTTTTGTGACGCGGCCAGGGTGAAATGGCCCTCGGGGGACACGGAAAGATCGAGTTTTTCGGGCAGGTCTCCCTGGGCCAGGAAGCTTAGGATTTCCTGGGACAGTAAGGGGAGAATGGTGCCGTCCATGATATGGTCGATGTTCCGGGCTCCGGTTTCAACTTCAAGGCATCGGTCTGCAATTTGCTTGGAAACGCTTTGATCAATGTCCAGGATGACTTTATGGGTGGTCATCATCCGGTCGACCACATGTTTCAGTTTCATGCGGACAATATCCTGCATGATGGCAGCATCCAGGGGCTGATAGGGCACAATGGTCATCCGGGCCAAAAGGGATGGCTTGAAATGCCCGCTGAGTATGGGCCTGACTGTTGCTGACAGGTCTTCCTGGCTGATGTCAGGGTTGCTGGCCAGACATTCTGCGATCTGTTCCGAGGCCAGATTACTGGTCATAAAGATGATGGTATTTTTAAAATTGATATTCCGTCCTTCACCGTCGGCCAGAACCCCTTTGTCAAAGACCTGGTAGAAAAGGTTCATGACATCGTGGTTGGCTTTTTCCGCCTCATCCAGAAGGACCACGGAATAGGGCCGCTGTCGAATGGCTTCGGTGAGTATGCCGCCTTCGCCGTAGCCCACATAGCCGGGGGGTGATCCGATCAGTCGGCTTACCGTATGTTTTTCCTGGAACTCACTCATGTTCACGGCCACGGTGAATCGTTCACCGCCAAACAGAAGCTCTGCCATGGCAAGGCCGGTTTCGGTTTTGCCCACGCCGCTGGGGCCGGTCAGGAGGAAGACGCCCAGGGGTTGCCGGGGATCTTTCAGTCCGGCTTTGGAGGCCCGGATGATGCGTGAGATTTCTGAAAGGGCACGATCTTGTCCTTTGATGCGTTTTTTCAGGCTTTGTTCCATGTCCATGATGCTTTGGGCTTCATCGTGCATCATTTTACCCACGGGAATCCCGGTCCAGTCCGACACCACTTTGGAGACCACATCGGGGCCGACTTCGATCTGGACCAGGGGGTCTTTGCCCTGGATTTTTTCAAGTTCCAGGGTCAGTTGTGCGATGTCGTCGTTTAAACGGGTTATTCGGGCTTTTTGTTCAGGGGCATCTGCTTGTGGGGTTTTTCCTTTTTCAGGGCCTGTTTTTTTCTTTTTCGTTTCTTTTGCGGTCCCTAAATTATCCTGGACAATGGTGGCAACTTCCTGGGCAACGTCTCCATTTAGGGGGGGGAACTGTGTCAGATAAAGTTCTTCCCGTAGAGTGATCAGTTTGCCGGCCAGTTCTTTTTCAAGGGTCCAGCGGGCATGGAGAGTCTTGTGCTCTTTTTCCAGATCCGTGATGTCATTGAGGATCTGATCATTCCGCTCTTTGTCCACCGGAACGCCATAGAGACCATCGCGTTCCAGGGCCTCTTTTTCCCTTTTAAAGGCCTGGAGGCGGCGTTCAATGTTTTCAACCACTGCGGGTTTTGCCGTGAGGAGGACCTTGATTCTGGCTGCGCTTGTATCGAGGAGGTCAATGGCTTTGTCCGGAAGATACCGTCCTGATATATAACGGCTGGACATCTGGGAGGCGGCAATGACCGCATCGTCCCGGATGATGACCCCGTGGGCTGTTTCATATTTTTTCTTCAGGCCCCTGAGGATCAGGGTGGCTGATTCCTCGGAGGGTTCGTCCAGATAAACCAGCTGGAAGCGTCGTGCCAGGGCTGCGTCTTTTTCAAAGTATTTTTTGTATTCGGACCAGGTGGTGGCGGCGATGGTTCGAAGTTCTCCACGGGCCAGTGCGGGTTTGAGAAGGTTTGCCGCGTCGCTGCCTCCGGCTGAGGCTCCGGCACCGATCATGGTGTGGGCTTCGTCGATGAACATGATGATGGGAATTTCAGAGGCTTTGACTTCTTCGATGACTTTTTTCAGGCGGTTTTCAAATTCGCCTTTGACTCCGGCTCCGGCCTGGAGAAGCCCCATGTCCAGACTCATCAGACGGACATTTTTCAGGAAATCCGGTACGTCACCTTCCACGATCCGTAAGGCGAGTCCTTCTACGATGGCGGTTTTTCCGACCCCGGCTTCCCCCACCACAATGGGGTTGTTCTTTCGTCTTCTTGCAAAGATGTCCACCACCTGGCGGATTTCCGTATCCCGGCCGAATACGGGGTCAATGTGGCCGTCCCTGGCTTTTCGGGTGAAGTCCTCACAGTATTTTTCAAGGGATGTTTTTTCCCCGGTTTGCGCGGGTCGTGCCTCTTTGGGTGTGCCGGTTTCTTCGCATGAGTTTTTGATCAGGCCCCTGAATTGTTTGAGCAGATCTTCACGATTGATGTCCTGGAGCAGTTCGATCATGGCCTGGGGTGCAAACTGGGATGTGCGGTTGAGGCAGGCCAGCAGCAAGACTCCGGATCGGATTTTTGTTTCTCCCAGTTCAACGGAGCCGGATAGCTGGGCTTCCTGGTACCATTCGATGAGCCTTGGAGAAAAGACGGGTTTGGTGCTGTTTCCCGTGGGGAAATCTTCCAGGCTTCGGTTCAACTGCTCCCTTAAACCTGACACGCTGATGCCGTAGTGGGCAAGGATCAAGGAAAAATCCGAATGGGTGTCGTCCATCATCTGCCATATCACGTGTTCCACTGTAATTTCATAGTGAGACCGGGCCACACACATGCCTGCGGCCGCTTCCAGCTTTGCTCTGCAAAAATCATTCAATCGCCCAAGTAAGGCTTTAATTCCAACTGTTATCATGCTGATCCTTTATTGTTTTTGTTTACCACCCGTTCCCTGTGGTCACTGAAGAACTCAAAGGGCCTGTCACTCATTTATTAATGCTTTTCTTCGTGCTCTTCGTGTCCTTCGTGGTTAAAATTCTTTTTGTTTTTTTGTTCACCACCCGTTCCCTGCGGTCACCGAAGAACTCAAAGGGCATGTTGCTCATTTATTAATGCTTTTCTTCGTGCTCTTCGTGTCCTTCGTGGTTAAAATATTTTTTGTTTTTTTATTCACCACCCGTTCCCTATCGGTCACTGAAGGACACGAAGAGCACGAAGGGGGTGTTTTTATAGTACCATCCGTTTGATTCCATCTTTAATTTTTACGACGTTGAAGTTCATTAATAAGCCTGTTTTTACGGCTGCTAATTTCATGTAGGTCAATAATTGTGCCCGATGAATATTTTTAATTTTCTCTACACTTTTAAGCTCGATGATGAGGGAATCATTCACCAGCAAATCAACCTTGTAACCGCAGTCAAGTTTGATACCTTTATATGTTATGGGCATTGGATGTTGGCGTTTAAATACGATACCATTGAGTGACAGTTCATGGGCAAGGCACTGTTCATAGGATGATTCCAGTAAGCCTGGCCCTAAGTCCCTATGCACATTGATGGCACATCCGATAACTGAATTTGATAAATCGTCAAAGTCCATGGTTCAATTATTCTTCATTAAAATTATTTATGTTTTTCTTCGTGCTCTTCGTGTCCTTCGTGGTTAAAATCTTTTTTGTTTTTTTGTTCACCACCCGTTCCCTATCGGTCACTGAAGGACACGAAGAGCACGAAGGGGTAAAATGTTTATCCCTGCCGGGGGCCAACCTTTTAAAAGGTTGCCAAACAGGTATTGTTTTTTCGTTTATAATCACCACTCGTTCCTTGCAGTGACTGAAGAACTCAAAGGGCCTATTGCTCATTTATTAATGCTTTTCTTCGTGCTCTTCGTGTCCTTCGTGGTAAAAATCTTTTTTGTTTTTTTATTCACCACCCGTTCTCTATCGGTCACTGAAGGACACGAAGAGCACGAAGGGGTAAAATTCTTTTATGCCGCCTTTGTGTCCGGGGAAAAGCGTGTACGGTATTCCTCGGGTCCTTCATCAGAATAGACCCAGGTATCCAGTCCCAGGCTTGAATTTTGTTTTCCGCCCAGGCAGAGGGTCAGGGGTTTTTCTTTTTTATCCATGATAAGCTCCACATCGTATGACAGGGGCTGATTCATATAAAGTCCGGTCAAGGATGACAACCGCTTAAAATCAGAGCTGCCGGGGACAAAACGGCGGTAATTTTTTTGTGAAAGGGGGCCGATTTCAATTCGAAAGGCGCCGTTTCGAGTTAAAAATTCCCGGCCCAGATTTGAGGTGACACCCAGGCTGATATTCTGACCCAGTCGGCATATCTGGTCCTCGGGGATTCGGGATTTTCGTTCAACCATCTGGATCACATGCACAAGGATCCCCCCGAATGAATCGGAGATCAGGGTTTCAAGGCCTTTGGCAGAGCGAGATTTCATGGCAAACAGTCCGGTATAACGGAGCAATTGCTCGGGGGCTTCAAATTCCCTTTTAAGGATTTCCTCATCCAGGCCGATCAGGCTGAAAAGACGGTTGAGGCTTGTTGTGTCCAGCTCTTCCAGGACGTTGACCATGCTGCGGTACTTGGACCAGACGGAAAAAAGAAGTTCATAAAGCCGGTGGTTGATGACATCGAGCACATTCCGGACCGTGTTTTCATCGTCGCCCTCATCGTCCATAAGGTCTTCGGTGTAAAATGTGGGAAGGGGAGAGCCGGTCCCGTATAGTCCCAGCATGTTTGCCGTTACCGTGAAGTTTCCGTTTTTCGATTGTTCGACCGAGGCAATGCCGGATGAGGGAAAGGACAAGGATAGATTGGGTCTTATTTTAATAAGGTGAGCCGGGATGACCGGTTCGTTTCCGTTTAGACCCTGCTCAGCACAGAGGGTTTTCAAAAGGCGCAGAACCTGGAAAAATGAAAATGAAGGCCCTGTGTTTAAAAGTTCTGTTTTTACATCAGGGGTTGGTCGCCCATACGTTCCGGCCATGTCCATGTCTCTCCGCTGTCGGTCTCTTTGATGGTCAATCGTGTGAATGTGTTGATGGATGCGTACATGGCCAGAAAACGGTCAAGCATAGATCCAAACAGGTAAACATCTCCCGGGCCTGCAAAATGGCTTTGGCTTAGGGTCATACGGATATCCAACCCTCGGATCATGGTCCCCCGAACCAGGCGGTCCACGGGTTTTGTTTTTAAATCCAGGATGCCCTTGATTCTCCTCTCGTTGATCAGATTGTTTTTTCTGTCCCGGTGTCCTTCCATAAGAAAGAGTTTCAACAGGGTTCTCAGATTTTCGGCCCGGGTCAGGGACAGATGGTTCAAGGTCATCAGGGATGTCAGCCGCCACAGGTTTTCAGATCCAAGGGGCGGAAGTGCTGCCACCGTTGGTTTTCGAATGTTCTTCAATGTAACGGATTCGAGGGTTTTGGGTGTGGGTGTGCAGATATCCCCTTCACGCAGGGCCTCGGGCAAAAAACCGTTTGAACAGAAAATATCAAAGGAAAGGTTTTTCAGTTCAGGAATGCCTTTGCCGGGCTGATAAGCCAGGGAGATTGAAAAATCAACGCTCTCCCTGATGGGATTTTTTTTCACATTTTCATGGTAGACATAGGCATAATCTCTGGCTGAAAAACTGTGAAAGGGCTTTAAATCAACGGGGTTGCTCGTTCCATGAACAAAGCCGGAGACCTTATCAATGGTAAATATCTGGTATTTGTCCAGTCCATCTCCGGCCGGACGAACCGGATATTCTGTTTTCCTGTGATCGATGGTCACAGGCACGGCTTCGTGGGGAAAAATATTGACGGCTGTTGTCGTTGCCAGCACAAAGCTTTTCATTCCGGGTTTAGGTTCACCATTTCCCTGGTCCGTGAGAATAAACTCAATATGAAAATCACAGGTTTCTTTCTTGGGGTGCCAGTGATCCCAGCCGGTGATGTCAACAAAAAGAAATTTTTCCGGCATTATAAAGTATTCCTGAATGAGCCTGTAGCCTTCAAATGAGTTTGTGGGCCAGGGCATCAGGGCTTCTTGCGGGGAAAAACCCATGGGTTGAAGATGCTCGGGCCCCAGGCGGCAGTATGTCTCTTCTCCCTGGGCCTGGATACGGATTTCCTTGAGCCCCCGGTTCAGCCTAAGATAGAGGTCGGATGCATCCTTGTAATTTCCGCCAAGATGGACACTGAGCCGTTTGGGTTTGAACCGGGTCACATGACATCCATTGAGTCTGAATGACACCCGGATCAGGGGGTTCTTGCCCGGCGGTTCTTCGTAGTCCACGCTTTGGATGCTCATGGGGTGAAGGTCCACATCCGAGCTTATTCTGAATTTGCAGACGGTTCCGTCCACCGGTACCGACTCAACATAGACGCCCTCGGGTATGCAGATCGTCTGGCTGATTTTTTCTTCGGGTGTAAACGCGATGAGGGTGGCTGCGGGCTGGGGCCGCAGATACTGGGGCCAGATCTGGCGAAGCAGGTCATGGATGATTTCAGGGAATTCATCGTCCAGCTTCTCGCGCAGGGACCCTGTGAGGAATGCCACGCCTTCAAGCAGACGCTCCACATCCGGATCGGCCGAAGGCTCTTCGAGCATGGGCGCAATGGCGGGATTTTCCCTGGCAAATTCCGCTGCAATATCCCGCAGTCGTTGAAGCTCCTGTAAATAATATTTGTTTAACATCGTTTCAAAACTTTTTTTTATTCACCACCCGTTCCCTGCGGTCACTGAAGGACACGAAGAGCACGAAGGGGTAAAATGTTTATGGTTTGATTTCTAAAACCTTACTTTAATTCATGGTTCGATGTTTTTTTGTTCACCACCCGTTCCCTATCGGTCACTGAAGAACACGAAGAGCACGAAGGGGTAAAAGGTTTAAGATGTTGCTGTTTTGTTGTCTTTTACGAACTACTGTCCTTTGACTCATGGCGCTATGTTTTACTGTTGACCACCCGCTTTCTGTCCTCACTGAAGAACCTAAAATGTAAGTTGCTAACATATTCATGCTTTTCTTCGTGCTCTTCGTGTCCTTCGTGGTTAAATTTCTTTTTTTTCACCACCTGTTCCCTGCGGTAACTGAAGGTCACAAAGGCTTATGTATCCGGCGCCAGGGTTTCGATGAACTGTCTGACGGTGAAGTCTATATTTTTAAAACCTGCTGTCAGGTATGTATGCTCGGGTAAATTTTTATGAAAAATGACGATCTCATTGTCAAGATAGGGATTGTCAGGTTTGTATTTACTGACAAATACCTTGAATTGATCATTTATATATATTTTGATGGAATCCGTTTTTTCAAAAAATTTGGCCTTTGAATGAATCATCCACAGGTCACCTGTAAACGTGTTTTCATCAATGATGTCCGGCGTCAATGTAAAAGTTTTGGTGTAAAACTCTTCGGCCGATGAAAAAGAAGAATAGTAATCCTGGTTTCTTTTGCGGTCAAAGTCAGTGCCAAGGATAGCCGATTCGTTGTTGAGGGAAAGGCAGAAGATGCTGCCCTTTGATCGGTTTGATTTGAAAATGATCGTCGACTCATCGGCGTTTTTTCCGGTTCGCTCGTATTCGGACGGGACTTTAGCCGACAGGCCGAAAAAATGAATGGTGACAAAACCTTTATGGGGACCGGAATCGTGTTGAACCGGAAGAACATCCGCTTTGTAAAAATGTTCGGGATATACCCATTGAAAGGGAAAGGAACGATAATCCGAATAATCAATTGTCTGGGTATGTCTGAACGCACTGTAAGGGAATCCGAATAGCATCATAAGTATTATTAATCTTTTTCTTTCATTTTCACCAAGCATCGATACTCTGTTCCCCCTCCCGACCCCAATTTCGAGATTTCAGCGTATTTATTTTTTGCTGTCGTATGACATGGTTAAAACGTTTAAATGTTAATAGAAGTTACTCAAAAAAGTCTTTTGTCCCAAATTCTGCGTTTCATATGGTTGGAGACAATGTTTTCAAAAATGTTTCGACATTTATATCCGATGCCGAAAAACCAACGACGATGTATTTATGTTCCGGTAAACGTTTATGGAAAATAATGAGCTCCTGTTTCAATGGAGTGCTATGGTCATCAAATTCTCTGGCATACGCTGTAAAGGACTTACCATTATATATTTTGATTTTTTTTATATGTTCAAAAAATATCCCTTTAGCATGGATTAACAGCATGTCTCCCGTGCTCGTTGTTTCATCAATGCTGTCCGGAGTGAGCGAAAATAGTTTATGGTAATATTCTTTTGCAGAATTGAAGGATGAACAAAAATCTTTTTCCCTTGATTTAGCTATATCGGAACAAAGTAATTTTGTTTCATCATCGATAGAAATAGCAAGGCCTGTCTTTTTACCGGAGGTCCTATATGTCACGGAGTTTTTTGAGATTTGATTTGGCTCTGTATATTCGTCCGGAATACAGGCAGATAATCCAAAAAAAGTAATTGCATGCCCAGCTTCTTTTTTCATACCTTCCTTTTTGATCGAAACCTGTTCAGCCTTGAAATAATATTCAGGATATACCCATTGGAAAATATTATATCTGTATTCAGATAGATTCGGAGTCTCATTTGCAATTGAATAGGGCGCAAGCCCCAGAATTAAACCTGAAATGATTGCAATTGGAATTAATCTCATTACACATGTCCTCCTTTTGTTTCAATTTTAATTACAGCTACCCAATGTAATTGTAATATGTGACCTCCAGTTTGAATAACTGACATTGAAACATCCTTGAAAAATTTGTGATTTATTCATTCCGTAACGTTGTTTAAGAACCTGATATACATAATTTACAATCCAACCATAACCAGGGCGCGAACCACTTGGTCTTGGAACATGTTTCATTGCCTTCGAACAAGCTCTCATCGATGCCATCATTTCAGACAATGCATCACCTGCTGCTTCGCACCACTGCTTCGCATTTGTTTTTTCACCGGAAACCATTTCCCAGACTTCGGCACATTTCTTTTTTTCGTCGAGTGTCATGTCTATCCCCTTTTTTGCTTTGTTTATAATACTCGCCTCAAAAAAGCCGCCAGGCTTTTCCATTTTAGATTTTCGTCTTTTTGAAAATCTAAAATTATTCCAGTGTCTCCAAAAAATTATTTAAGAATTTATCATCTTTGATATTTGTCCCCATGGATAAATGATCAGGGCTTAATTTGTCATGAAACAGAGTGATATCTTTTTCTATACTGCTTTCGTTATTATCTTTTCGAACCTGAACGAATGCCGTAAACTTATCTCCTTCATAAATATGAATGTCTTTTGTGTTTTCAAATAAAAACCCTTTTTGATGAATGATCCATAATACGCCAACGGATGGTGGTTCTTTACTTTTTTTAAGATCATCTGCGGTCAATGTAAAAAATTTATAGAATAGGTCCTTTGTCGAATTGAAAGCAGAACAGAAATCTTTATTACGAGAAGCAACTTGCTCATCAATGCATCCGGATCGAAGTTCTTTTTCACGCTCAATAAAAAAAATATTGTTATCAGATTTAAATATGACCCGATTTGGATTGTTTTCATCTATGGTTTTTACATATTGAGCGGGAACAAACGCAGATAAGCCAAAGAAATTTACTTTTGTTAGGCCTTCCGGCGCAGTTTGAATTTTGGATATTTTGATTTTATCTGCTTTGTAATTGTATTCAGAATAAATAAATTGAAATGGGTTATATCTGTAATCTGACATATCATCACAAAATGCAGCATTAGCATGGAAAGATATCAAGAATGTAATAAATAAGGGTATGAGTTTCATTTTATCCTCCCATATTAAGAGCGATGATAACATCACTTTTAAGCCCGTATGACGCTTTGATACATGCTTCGTAAAGACGCGGTTGTTTAGAAGAGTATCTTTCTTTCAGAACCTTATAGGCGTATTTGACGATCCAACCATAACCCGGCCTTGATCCACTGGGCCTTGGGACGAAATCCATTGCTTTTGAACATTTTCTAATTTCTGCAACCATAATAGCCAATGCATTTGCAGCGTCTTCATTCCAATCTTCCGGCTTAGTTTTTTCATTGGTGAACATGGCCCAGACTTCTACGCATTTCTTTTTATCGTCGAGTGTCATGCCTGCTCCCTCTGATTTTTCCTTATATCAACTATCCACATCAAAAAAGCCGCCAGGCTTTTTCATTTTAGATTTTCGTCTTTTTGAAAATCTAAAATTATTCCAGGGTTTCTAAAAATGCTTTTGCATTTATCTTAGACGTTCGAAACGCGACCTTTACAAATTTTTTGTCCGGAAGTTTATTATGGAATATAGCCATTTCCATATTTAAATAAAGGTTGTCCTTTTTAAAGTATTTGACATAAGCAACAAAGGAATCGCCCTTGTAAATTTCAATTTTATTTGTATCATCAAAATACATACCCTTGGCGTGAATCAGCCACAAATCTCCTATGGGAGTTGTTTCGGTTATTATGTCAGGAGTTAAACTATACATTTTCCGGTACCACTCCTTGACAGAACTGAAAGCTGAATAATAATCTTTTTCTCTTTGTCTGGAACCCTCAGTACCCATTAAAACATCTCCGGTTTCCAATGAAACTACAAAAAGTTCTGAAGAATCGGACTTGAATGATAATGTGTTTTCGTTTGTTTGATTCTCTGTTTTTTTAAAATTATCAGGGGCATAAGCTGACAAGCCAAAAAACTCGATTTTTGAGAACGTTTCATCGGGGTTTGATTTTTCAACATCGATTATGATCGCTTTATAAAAATATTCCGGATAAACCCACTGAAACGGAGAATTCCGATATTCTGAAAAATCATAACCAGCTGTAAGACAGCCGGTAATCAACAATAACTGTGCGATAAGAAAAATTGGTTTTTTCATACCTTCGAGTTCCATGTATTATTAATTAATTTGGGTGGTTATAACGCTCTTCCATTGCCACAATCGGACTTCTGCGCATGATTTAAATATCAAACTTTTGTTCATGCCAAACCGTTGTTTAAAAATATTAAATACTTGCTTAACAAGCCAACTATAACCTGGTCTGGAACCAGAAGGCTTTGGAACATAACTCATAGCCCTTGAACATGAGATAATTGAAGCAACCATTTTGGCTAAAGCATTCCCGGCGCTCTCCGTCCATTGATCCGGATTTGTTTTTTCTCCTGACATCATTTCCCAGACTTCAGCGCATTTCTTTTTATCATCGAGTGTCATGTCTGCTCCCTCTGATTTTTCCTTATATCAAATACCCACATCAAAAAAGCCGCCAGGCTTTTCCATTTTAGATTTTCGTCTTTTTGAAAATCTAAAATTATTCGAGTGTTTCCAAAAAATTATTTAAGAATTTATCATCCGTTATAGTTGTTCCAATGGATATATGATCAGGTAGCGTTTTTTCATGAAATAAATCGATATCTTTTGCAATACCATGCTCTTTAATATCTTTTCGAACCTGAACGAATGCCGTAAACTTATCCCCTTCGTAAATATGAATGTCTTTTGTGTTTTCGAATAAAAAACCTTTTTGATGAATGATCCATAATACTCCAACGGATGGCGGTGTATCTGATTTATTTATATCATCAGCAGTTAATGTAAAAAGTTTATAGCTAAGATCCTTTGTTGAGCTAAATGCAGAACAGAAATCTTTATTACGTGAAGCAACTTGCTCATCAATGCATCCGGATCTAAGTTCTTTTTCCTTAGTCATGACAATAACATTTTTCCCTGATTTTATAACAACCTTGTCCGGGCTTTCGTCATTTACGGTCACAGCATATTCTGATGGAACATAAGCGGATAATCCAAAGAAGTTCACCTTGGTTTGATTATCCAAAGAAGCCGTCTTCTTCTTTATTTTTAAGCTATCTGCTTTGTAATTGTATTCAGGGTAGACAAACTGAAAGGGGTTATATCTGTAATCAGACATATCATCACAAAATGCACTGACAGAAAGAAAATATGTTATCATAAAGAATAAAAGCAGTATGGGTTTCATTTATTCCCCCATTTGTAGAGCAATGTTGACAGCTCTTTTATGGCTATAGGAAGCTCTGATACAGACTTCATATAATAGAGGTTGTTTAGAAGAATATCTTTCTTTTAGAATTTTATATGCGTATTTGACGATCCAACCATAACCCGGCCTTGATCCACTGGGTCTTGGGACAAAATTCATTGCTTTTGAACATTTTCTAATTTCTGCAACCATAATAGCCAAGGTATTTGCAGCGTCTTCATTCCAATCTTCCGGCTTAGTTTTTTCATTGGTGAACATTGCCCAGACTTCTACGCATTTCTTTTTATCGTCGGGTGTCATGTCTGCTCCCTCTGCTTTTTCCTTATATCAACTATCCACATCAAAAAAGCCGCCAGGCTTTTCCATTTTAGATTTTCGTCTTTTTGAAAATCTAAAATTGCTTGATTTTTTTTAAATCACCTGTACAATGAATAACCTGACTTTTCGGGCGACCGAAGTTGCCTGTACTAAAGGCCTGTGTACAAAAAACGTGCGATGATGGACTGATTGAATAAAAAGAGAATATGTGCGCCAACACATATTCTCTTAAACAGCCCTGTTTTTAAACAGGCCTGAAGTACAGGCTATCCCCGGACGGCCATTTTACCCCCCGCGTCCAAGGTGCTTTCCAGATAGATGTTGAGTGGTTCCGTCTCGGATATCAGGGTGGCCTGAATTTGGAAAAACAATGTCAGGTGTTCATCCTGATCCACAAAAAGCACACCCACCTGGTTGAGCCTCGGTTCATAACGTTCAATGGTCTGGGCAATGGAGCGTTCTATATCCCTGACCGAATCAGGAAAAGTGGCCCTTAGGCTTGTAAAATCCGGCATGCCGAAGCCAATGTCCATGAGGGTGGTTCCCTGTCTGGAGTTTAATAGCTTCTTCAGGTGATCCACCACGGATATGATGTGATCTCCGGAATTTACACGGTGCCGTTTTCCGGAATTGTAAGACCATTCCCGGATACGTTCAAAGAGCCTCTTTTCTCTCATACGTTATGTCCCTTTTCCCCATCAAACAGGAATTTTCCATGAATCTTCTGATTCTTTGTTATCCACTTCATGTTTCCATTTAATTTTGGAATAGGTGAAGGAGATTTTTTCCATGTGTCTGTATGACTCATTTTCAGATAGGAAAGCCAAGGGCATATACGGTTGAGCTTCCACGATGATGGCATCCTCAAGGGTGATGGTGAAATAATGTTCTTCAGCACCTGTGGGATCAATGCGGTATTTCTTGATGGACACTTCACTCAGTTGTTCACCGGTGCAAAGAGCCTGATAGATCATGGGAGACGATTTATCGATTTCTTTTTCAATGATCATGGGACCGTGAATTCTTTTGCCGCTTGGAAGTCCGGATTGAGGATCCCTGGGAATGTGAATGTTGTGCTCCATGGCATAAACGAGAATGGTGTTCTCTCGGCCTTGCATGTCGCATGAACCGTCCATTTTTCCCTGGGTGTTGCCTGTGATTTCCATGTGTGATGTCATTGGCATAACGTCTAATTCTCCTTTGTTAAAATGTTATTCTTTTTCCAATTTTCCTACGAGTGAAAGCGTAAATGACGCTCCCATGTATTTAAAATGAGGTTGTACGCTCAGCCCCACTTTATACCATCCTGGTTCGCCCGGGACTTCATCAACGGTTATCTCTGCCTTGCGCAGAGGTCTTCGGCTGCGGACACCGGGTAGCGGGTTGTCCATATCCACCACATACTGGCGTATCCATTTATCCAGTTCCCGTTGGAGATCCACACGTTCCTTCCATGTTCCGATGCTCTCACGCTGAATGACCTTGAGGTAATGGGCCAGGCGGTTGATAATGAACATGTAGGGGAGCTGTGTGCCCAGGCGATAGTTGGTTTCAGCTCTCTTGCCATCTTCGGTGTTTGGAAAGGATTTGGATTTTTGTATAGAATTGGCTGAAAAAAAGGCGGCATTATCGCTGCCCTTCCTCATGGTCAGACCGATAAACCCTTCTTCGGCCAGTTCGAATTCCCTTCGTTCCGCCAAAAGAATTTCCGTGGGGATCTTGTTCTGGACTGCGCCCATGTCTTCGAAAAGGTGCAGGGGCAGATCTTCAACAGCGCCACCGCCCTGGGGACCGATAATGTTTGAACACCAACGGTATTTGGCAAAACTTTCGGACATCTTGGCTGAAAATGCAAGGGACACATTACCCCAGAGGTAGTGGTCGTTGCTCATGGATACATTTTCCGAATAATCAAACGATTTTACCGGTTCCGTATCTTTTCCATAGGGAAGCCTCAGCAAAAAGCGTGGGAGGGTAAGTCCTATATAACGGGCATCTTCCGATTCCCGCAAGGCCCGCCATTTCGCATAATGAGGTCCTTCAAAAATGGATTTGAGATCTTTGAGACTGGCAAGCCCGTCAAAGGATTCAAGGCCAAACATGGACGGTGCCGTGGCTCCGATAAAGGGGGCGTGGGCCATGGCCGAAACATTGGCCAGGTACCCGAGAAGTTTGATATCCTTTGCACCGGGGCCAAAGGCGTAGTTCCCTATGATGGCTCCGTAGGGCTCCCCGCCGTACTGCCCGTACTCTTTGGTGTATACCAGTTTGTAGAGACCTGATTTGGTCACTTCCGGGGCATCTTCAAAGTCTTCAAGAAGCTCATCCTTGGAGACATTCAGTATTTCTATCTTGTTGTTTTCCCTGAAATCGGTGCGGTCCACCAAAAATTTCAGGCTTCGCCAGATAGACTCCACTTCCTGGAATTCCTTGTGATGGAGAATGGTGTCCAGCTGGACGCTTATCTGTTGGTCCAACTCTGCGATCATCATGTCCACAACCGCTTTGGTGACTTTTTCACCCACGGCGTTTGTGGAGGCCATCTGGGAGATCAGAGCCTGGAGACCTTGGCGGGTCAAATGGTAGGCATCATCTTCGGGCTTCATCTGGGTGAATTCAATAATGTCATCCAGAAGTGACGTAGGCCCGGAAGTTTGGTCCTGATTTTCAGGGACCTGGACTGTTTCCTGTGCTTCAGACATAGGGTGTCTCCTTAATATGGTTTACTTGGTTTCCAGCCCCAGTTCTGCAAGGAGCTGTTCCCTCTTGGATACGTCATCAATCAGATTCTGAATTTTCTTCCGGAATTCAGGGATATTGCTCAAGGGGCCTTTCAGGGCCATGAGCGCATCGCGCAGATTCAACATTTTTTCGAGTTCAGGGACCTTCATGGCAATGGCTTCAGGTCCGAAATCTTTCATGGTATTGAAATCCAGGGCCACATTCAACTCGGCTCCCTCTTCCCCTGACAGGGTGTTGGGAACATTAACGTTCACTCTGACCTTGTGGGCCTTGAGAACCTCATTGAAATTGTCCTTGTTAATGCTTATGGATTCTCTTTCTTCAAGACGGCTTGTCTCTTCCTGATTGGAAAAATTTCCTAGAATAAGCTGCTTGAGAGGGAGTTCAACAGACTCTTCCGTCTTCCCGGACGAGGGCTTATAAACGATATTGACTCTTTCTTTTGGTGCCACAGATGCGTCTTTTGACATAATCTACCCTTTCTTATGGTTAATGACATGACAGGGGTACCGGTCCGAAATCGGGAACCTTGTATCCAGGTTATATTAATCAAGAAATCGTGTGAACGATTCTGAAACCCTGAAACATATGCCATGATGTTTGTTTCATTCGTGTCAGAGCGAGGGCGACTGACGTCTGACCCGTATTCGGAGATAAAATAAGTAGATGACACGGGTTCCCCTACAATGTACTTTTACTTAAAATGCTTATAGTGCGAATCATTTGTGAGGTCAACATTTTTCTTAACGAGTATTTGTAAAAAAATTAATCATGGCAATAATAGCTAATAAATATGTTATGTTACATTTGTGAAAAAACATTAGACTACCCAGGCACGGGAATTCAACAGGTCAAAGGTCTGACATGTTGAGGTGCGGTAAGAATTCTAATATTCTGTTTCATATTGCTTTTAAAGCCTTTATTGGTGGTGCTTGAGTCATTATTGTGCCCGACTGGTCGACCTCCCATGGCGATTGATCGTATTTTTTAAGGCCCAGGAAGTGCCCACTGGTCGACCTCTTTGGCCTTTTCAAGCTCTTCATGATTGAGTCATTGAGTAATCAACTGATTAACATCAAAGTTTCATTGCCTCTGTTGCGCTGATGCGGGCTATCCTTGCGATGATATCCATGGCTTTGTTTCTGTAACGCGGGTCTTCATGATGTTTATATGCCTTGAATATTGTTTTCAACGTTGAAAGGGCCAGTCCCGGATCCCATGAGTCAAGGTGATGGGTGTCAAGGTCTCTTAGAACCGACTCCATCTGGGCTGCGGCCATTCGTCCCTGTTTGTTTGATGAAAGTAGCCGGGCAAGACCCATTCTCAGCACCATGGTGTCCTTTTTGGACGGGCAGGAATTGATCTTTTCCTGGAACAGATCAACGGCTTCCTGAAGGGAGCCGTTGCGATCCAGTCGTTCCTTGATGGTATTTATTTCAGCTTTCAATTCATCATGAGTATCACCCTGTCCGAAGGTTAAACCACCACGATTGCTTTGAGAATCATTTTCCGTGCTGTTTAACCATTCTCGTGTCGTCTCACTTAGAAATGGTGTGCCGTCAGAAAACAAAAGCTGGTCAAGTCCTTCAAGCCGATCCAGAAACCCTTTGGTTTCATGGAAAACAAGGTCCCGGGCAGCACGGTATTTTTCGCCCAGTCCGTTGAGGGCTTTCCAGGTATAATGATTGAGATCCAGAAAAAAAATATGTTTAGAGCTGACCAATGCGGTTTCGGATGCATGGATCAGTGCCTTGAAATCGTCATCTTTGAGGAGATTGTCCAGAAGACTCCGGGTCTGGGCCATGGGAGGGTTCAAACGGGTGATTCGGTCAGCGGATGGAGGCAGATTCCTTACGGATTCCCAGATGGCAAAACGCAGAAAATGGTATGCCTGGGGATTGAAGTCTTTTTCTTCACGGAGAAGGCTGGCTGTCTGCTTGAGGCCCTGAAACAAAGGCAAAATCTTTTTTAACGCATCATCCACATTGTCCAGGGTGATCATCTTGGACATATCCAGGTCAAAGCCCTTGAGATCTGAGCTGTCAGCTTTTTTGTCCTTTTCCGGCAGGGCTTTGGGTGTGCTTGCTATATCTTCGGCTTTGAGATTCCTGATTTTATTAACTAAGGAAGACAAGGACGGTGCGCCCGGGAGCTGTTTCTTTAAAAAACTGTCAACAAAATCTAACCGATCCGCCATGGTATTGGCCTGTTCAGGCGTTAATGACCAGTTCCGGTCATTGTCCAGGGCCTGATCGGTTTTTTCGACCCACCAGTTTAATGCCGAGATCCGGCCCTTTTCGCGGTTTTTCCCCGGATAAAGGGTTTCCCAGTATCCTTCGATCAGGTCTTTGAAAATAGATGTCGCTTCGTCAAGCCCCTTGTCTTTTCGGATATGGACCAGAGCCACACTCAGATAACTTGCCACCAGCAGATCTTTGGAATGGTCTTTCAGTATAGCGGTGGCCAGAGTTATGACCGTTTCCCAGGAAAAATTTTCCCGTTCCGATGCCGATGACAGCTTATCGATTTCCGTAGAAAGTTCCTGGAAAAGATCATCGTATCGGATATCATTGCCCTGGGGGTTTGACTCAGACACAGGAAGGGCACCCAGATTATGGTAATCCATCACTACACCTCTTCGGGGTGGGACACCCACAGGGTCTTGAAATCATCCATCATTAAGGATCGTTTAAGAAATAAAAGACGATTCCTGTTTTCGTTACCGCCGATAAATACAGTTGCCGGTTCAATCTTTGATCTGTTTTTCAGGAGAACCAGGAATTTGGTCAAGGGAATCAGGCAATCTTCGGGTGTACCCACATCGATCCACAGGCTGAATTGTTCTTTGCGTGACAGCCCATCCACGTTGTTCATTTTGTTCATGAAGTCGGAATTTGATCCTGGTTTGACAGTCAGGATTTCGAGTTTTCTGACCTGCTCTCGTTTTTCACGATAGGATTCCCACTGGTTAATCGGCCCTTTGACCCGTGAAATGACCCGTTTCAAGTTTTTGATACTGTTGGAGTCTTTGCTGCTTATCAGTGTCAGGATCTGCCAGGTTCTTTCACAGGCAAAAGGGATCAGATCCCAGTCTTTTGCTGAATCAGGAACCCGGCCTTCACCGGCAATCATAAGGGGAAAGGGTCTTCCATGCTTGTCATGGCTGTTTTTAAGAATACCGCAGATCAGCTTTCCATTGGGGCCCTTGGCCCAGAAACGCCAGAGCAAGCCGTTCTGGGGCCGTTTGTCCGCCTCTACCAGGCTGTAGCCCTTTTCCATCCAGGCTGAGAATCCTTTGAGAAGAGGCGTAACAGCCCCCAGGGAAAGGTAATCCCCTGCAGCGGGGTGTTTTCCAAAGGCCGCAAAATCCCAGGCATTTTTATCTCTGATCAGTCTGAACACGAGACAATCTCCTCAGGGGCTCTACCCGCTGCCATGCTTAGAAGCCTGATGACCGGTCCCCCACCGGAGATTTTGTATTTGACTTTGATGAACTTGATGCCCATTCGTTTCAGATCAGGCCCCTTATCCGGGAAGTCGCTGCGGTAAAACGTATGTTGGCCGTCTGCAAAATCCTTTACAAAGCGGGCAAAGGGTCGGAATCCCGTATAGGATTTTTTCAGCGCAAGATTCCCGATAAGGATTTTAAGGTTAACGTCCCCACATTCGGTGGGAGACCACTCAAAGGTATGGCTTACCGGGTAATTGTAATTTTCAAGGCTTTGAACACCTGCGGCACACTCCAGTTCCAGTTTGGTTACATGGGGTATCAGGGAGGCATCGGGATTGGTGTCTGTGGGAATGCCG
This sequence comes from Pseudomonadota bacterium, assembly GCA_018818835.1. Classification (GTDB taxonomy): domain Bacteria; phylum Desulfobacterota; class Desulfobacteria; order Desulfobacterales; family Desulfolunaceae; genus JAHIRD01. The sequence goes on along the minus strand of JAHIRD010000046.1, from coordinate 13,148 downwards.
TCCATCTTAACTTTGTACAGATTCTGGGCTGATTTGGCCGAAAAAGACCCCCGGGTCAGAAATGTTAAAAAGTCAGATTTGAACGGTATGGATTCCCCAAGGGCCTTCTTTGCATAATAGCCTTTTTTACGGGTTCGTCCGATAAAGGGAGCGCCGGGGCCGTTGCTGAAGGTGTTGACATACCCGTCTTTTCCCAGGAGCATTTCCGAAAGCACCTTGTTATCGTAAACCCCCTGAATTTCGGATAAGACCGATTCGTCCCAGAGTGTCTGGAGCTGACAGGCGGCTCGTTTTGTCACATGGCTCCACATATAGTTGATGGGGCCTTCAAGAAGACGCGCAAAGGTTTTCTGGGAATCTTTATAGTTGGCCATGGATACCTTGAGTTCATCTGCAGCGCGGTTTGCCGCAGCCACACATGACTCGCCGTTGGCCGTATCTTCATTGAATACCTGGGATGCCAGTTTGAACGATGCCGGAGCCGATGTGCAGGCTTTGGATATGGCCTCCAGGGCTTCACGGTATTTTTTAAATACTTCCGAGGAAACCATGAGTTTTTCAGGGGAGGATGAGGACGCTGCGGCTATTCTTCCGACTCGGCCCATCATGCGCAAGCCTTTCTTCTTCACGAGGCCCATGACGCCGGTATCTTTCCCTTTTTTTGCGGTCTCTTCATATTCCCGGATATCCGAAAACTCCTGAACCAGCAAGGCCCACTGAGGAATTTCAAGATTCTCATCGGAAAAGCAGGGAATGATTTCCTCGGCCATTTTATCAAGAAATGTGAAATAGGGGCCGTCCTTGCCGGACATTTTTATGGCTGCTGAAAGATGTTCCTCTTTGCCTGAAAGGGTCAGGGCACCTTCAGGAAATTTCATGCTGAAACGGTTCCAGCTGTCCAGGTAGGCTGTCATGTATGCGTTAAGAAAATCTCTTTTTTTCCGTTCGGTTAACAGGGGCTGGCCCATGGATTGTTCAAGTTCGGTAAGTATTTTATGAATGGATTCGAAGCCATTGACTGTATAAGCGGGCCGGATAACCACTTCATGGTTGAGGTTTTTGCTGCCGTTCCAGAAATCGGAAAGACGGATATCCTTACCGTTTGAATTGCACAAGTCAATGATCCAGTCAAATGATATGCCTTTGTCCACAACAAGGTGTTTGAGTCTGTCTTTCATTTGTTTTGAGGCCTGAAAAAGAATGGGGTCCTCTTCCCAGACAAGATAATGGCGGTACTGGTTTTCAAGAAGGTCCAGGACTTCTGGGATGGCATGATCTGTTTTGGAGTAGACCAGGGTCGTGAAATCGGGCTGTGGGTTCTTTTCCAGCAATTCAAGGCCTTGTCCTTCACGGGCGCCATCAATCAAGTTTATGCGTTTGGCATAGAATGAAACATGAGCGCCAATGAATACTCCCGGTGTTTTTTCGGAGAAATCAAGGGTGTCATTATCCATTCTCCGTTCATAGGGACCCAGAAAGTCCTTGGAAAAACTGGAACAATACAAGCCCTTCAGGTCTCTTTCTATGGCATCGCACTGGTTAAGTCCAAACCTTGGAAGCCAGCGTGATCGGTTCTGCTTTTCAATTTTTACAATGGTCTGGCGAAGATGCTCCAGGGTGTTCACGTCCCGTATAAGTTCTCCGGATATGTCCGGTGCTTTTGAAAACTCTTTCTGAACCTGTTTTACGGTGGACAGTGTCAGGGCAAAGGAAAAACTCAGGAGGCCGCAAAGGACCACCATGGCCAGAACCCAGGATGAAAAACCCATGGCACGGGTTTTCCGGCTCCAGTCCCTGGACCGCTGGGTGGGCGCAAAGATCGCTCGGTCACCGGGTAGAATGAATTTGAAAAAATCGTGGAGAAAATAACTTCTATCCGAAGGGGGCGGGTTGTTTTTACCGAGCTTGAGCTTTAATTTGCTCATAAAGTGAGAAACAGGCTCTCCGGACTGGCGGCCGCTGGTGAAATACATTCCCCTTAAGAGGGGCGACTCCTGAAAGCTGTTCTGGTTGAAAACCGTCTGGATAAAAGACGAAAGGCCCTGCTTGAGCATTCCGAATTCTTCAGGGAAAAGGAGAGCCTCGGTGCGTGTCTTTCCCATGCCCGGTTTGTTGGCGATGTGCAGTCTGAAATACCTCATGCGTTCTTTTAAGGAATCAAAGGCACGGTCAAGAAAATTCGTCTGATTTTTTTCAGGGTTTTGTTCCAGATAGCCAAAGGCCTGATCAAGGGCTGACGGGGGAAGGGAATCACAGAATTCTTTCATTCCACGTATCAGGTCGCATTTTGTCACCAGGAGATACACAGGGAATTTTGCCCCAAGGGACTGCATTAACTCCTCAATTCGTATCCTTATCTTACGGCCTTCTTCTTCCAGGGCCTGGGGTGTTGATGTGAGAATGCTGTCGGCGGATAGGGTGACAACCAGTCCGTTCAAGGGTTCTTTTTTTCGGTACCGGGATAGCTGGGAAAGGAACACACGCCATTCGTTTTTATCGGATGACTCATCGGGCTGGATGGCGTATCGGCCCGCCGTATCGATGATAATGGCCTGCTCAAAAAACCACCAGTCACAGTTCTTGGTCCCCGAGACTCCGGACACCCTGGGCTGTGATGTGAAGGTTGCGCTCAACTTGGAATTTTTTATGGCTGTTGTTTTTCCTGAACCGCTTTCACCGATAAGCATGTACCAGGGCAGGACATAAAGGGGGTTCCCTTTTTGTTTCAACTGGGACTTCTTCAGCTCGCCCACGGCTTCTTTCCAGCGTTTGGCCAACTCCCCGGAAAGCTGCCGTTCTTTGTCTTCATGGGTTTCGGTCTGCTGTTCCAGAATACCGTCAATGAATCGTTTTTCACGACGCCGAAGCCACAGGGCACGGATAAAGAAAAACAGAAGTAAAAGACATAAAAACCCACCGGAAACCAGGAGGCCGGCCCAAAGGCTGCGGCCGGCCCAGAGGGCCACCGCCACAGGGAGGGCGAGGAGAATCAGAATGAGAAGGAAAATAATCAGTCGTTTTATAGCACGCATGTTCAGTGAACCATTTTTGTCAGAATTTCATTGTTTAATATGAACCGGTATAGAAAATAGAGAAAGGCAAATACGCAAATGGGGCCGACTCCCAGGAGCAGAGGCACCCATGACGGATGAATCAGTTTATTTTTTCCGGTGTGTTGGGCCGTCTCCCCAGCCGCATAGGATCCGGGAAAGATTTTTTCTTTGCCCATAAATTCGGACAGGGCATTGGACGATCCGGTGAGTCTCTTTAGATGCTTGGATTTGATGGTTTCACGGACACCCTGGTCTCCGGCCTTTACTCCGTACCGGCCGGAATAGCCCAGGGCCAGGCAAACGAAATAGACTTCCCGGACAGGATCCTGGTCTGCTTCCAGGGCATCGAGTTTTTTATAGAATTCAACACCACCGCCAGAGGTTTTGTAATACGCCTTCTGGAGAAGTTTTTTCTGCCAGTTTCCTTTGCCTGTCCAGGATGATTTCATGATGGTTTCATCAATCCAGACCAGGACAGCGAAACGGGCCAGGTCATAATCTTCGAGGGAATAGCCCCCGACGACACGTTTTTCTTCACTGGACACAATCAGGCGATCAAAGATCCGGGCAAGTTCATCACAACTGGAGGGCATGGTGTCCGGCTCCCGCATGCCATAGGCCACATAGGCGATCAGATCCACAAAGCAATCACTCAATGGCATAGCTATTTTCTCCTGACAATCATCAGTTCCATGTGGAGGTCCTCGGGGGGGTTGTCCCAGTGGATTGCAAGGCTTTTGTCCTTTTCAATTTGAGCCCATTGTTCCCCATGGTTGTCTATTCTGAAGTATTTGGCATTCCTGTGACGGGGAAGGGCCTGGGGCGGGACAGGGAGATACTCGATCACGGCTCCTGGAAGCGCACGTTCAATGTGCATGGGTAATACCTTGAGCGAACAGATTTTTACGCCGATGTCGACGGCGTCCAGAACCTGTTTGACATCTTCTTCGGTCCGTATGACCAGATAGTAATGGTTGTCGCCTTCCATGTATTCGGATTTCAGCAGGCATGAAAAACGTGAATCATCATAGGGCAGGGGAAGAACGTATTCCGGTCCTGCGGTGATTTCATCAAGAAGGCTGGAAATGAGGACCGATGCCCTGTAAAAACAGGTCCACAGATCCTGGTGATTATAGGCTGGAAGGCGTAATGTGCCATCATCATCCTGGCCCAGGACACTTATTTTCTCAGAAAAGGAAGACAGTTCACCCACGAGTTGTTTGATCAGGGTGTAAAGATCAAAGGGATGAACAGGCTGCCCTTCGTGAAGCTGATGAAAATAGGGGATATACCGGTTGAAGGACCGAAGCGCCAGAAGATACACCATGTCTCTGGAGCCGAATTCCGCATTGTGAATCCCTCTTTTTTTCTTGTGGGTTTCAAGCTCATGGCCCCTGAAGGAGAGCTTGTCTCCAATCTCTTTGGCAATACCGGACAAGACAGGGGATGAGGAAAGGCTGACGCAAGGGGGGACATAGTCCCGGGCCAAGCGGATCTCTTCTCCGCTTCGCTCGATTTTTGCCACGGGGATCAGGTCATAGTTCCCCAGTTGATGAATTTCATCATGGGTGAATATTTTGATCAGATAATTCAAATGTTTCACCTGGGCCGGGCTGCCGCCCCGGTGCAGGTCGTTCATTTCTTCAGGATTTCTGCTGGCCACAAACCGGGTATGGATGGGAGCAAGGTTTTCTCCGGGATCAATCTCACAGACATTCTCACCCATGGGATTAAATTTTTTAAGGCCCAGATACATGGTCAAAGGCTTTCCACCCTCAAGCCAGTCTTTTTTGAAATGCCGTGACTCAATGATGGCGTTTTTCAATAAAACAGCATAGGACATATCCGGGAACCAGAAGGCACCCCGGTCAACCTGAAATGAAAAACTGTTCAGAGATGACTCGCGGATATCCATGGACGCCACCCCCATGAGATGGGGCTTCAGATAACTGTGGTACGGCGTGAAAAGGGACTGGTCATAGAGATCTTTCAGTTGCAGGTGCTGGGGCTGAAGAAACAGACCCTGGTGCCAGAACAAGGGTTTTTCCATCTTATTTTTTATCCTTTAAGGTTTCAATCTGCTGGGGGCCAAGACTCAGGTTTATCTCCAGTGGCGCTGGAACAAGTTTTCTTGACAGTTTGAAAATATTTGTGAATTTCACATACACGGGAACATCGAATAGGCGGGCCATGCGTTCCTTTGCCATGACATTGTATCCGGCAACGATCCCCACATACATGGCACCTTCGGCACGATCCATGCGATAGGTCAGATCCGAGCCCGGATAGATGACCATGCTTTTCACCGAAGCCACCGTGGAATCAAAGATCTTGCTTTCAAGAAGTTTGGACAGGCCCTCCTCATCTTCGATCAGCTGATTGAACGAATTGGGATTGGCCAGCTGATAGATAACAAAATAGAGGGTATAGGCGTTCCCTTTGGAATTGTTCAGTTTGTCGGCGGCCTTAAGATTAAGAACGATGCCCTCTTTCTGCATCTTCCAGTCAGGGGGGGATGCCGGGGGGAGCATGCAGGCAGACAGAAGAAACAGGGGTATCATCAGGGTCAGAACACTCTTTATTTTCACGGACAGGCTCCTTCTTCTTGCAGAGGAATCACATAATGTTGCAAATCGGGCAACAGATAATATGAACGATGTTCATTATATTATATGCACTGGCAACGCATTTACAGGACAATAATTACTTTTAAAATCACACGAATCGTTAACCAGTGGTGATCACATGTTTGGGATATTTATTAAAAATGTGCTCCCTGATCTGTGATTGGTTTATTCGGGTCTATATTACATTTTTTATCTGATTACAATACTGTAGAACTGTTTTTTTGTTGAGAATCGGGAGGTCTGACCACTATATGCTTACCTGAACAGGAATGTAATGATTCGCACAGTACCATGTTCGTGGCTTTTAACGCTATTTTTCTCTTTATATTAACGAGAACGTTCACGTTAACAAATTGTGTGGTTTACTTGTTTCTCATCGGGGAAGATCAGGGGCAAAAGGGTAAGGGACCATGGAGGCATGGGTGGGGCATGTTGCACAATGATGACGTCGTAAAATCCCATATGCGGCGTTATTGATTCCGCTGTGTTTTAAGTGCCTCTGTGAGAGATATGCCGCCTCGTTCCCAGGCTCTTGCCTGGGAATGCATACTTGGAGGCTCTTGCCTCCAGAGGCATGGCTGGAGCCATGCGGAATACACTCCCAGGCAGGAGCCTGGGAGCGAGAAGAACTCAAAGAGGTGTCCACCTGAAGAGTCAGGCCATCCGCCGTATATCGCCAGCCACGGCGGCCAGGCGTTTTCCTGAAATCTTCACCGGTGTTTTCAGTTCCTGGGCAAATACGGAGATTTTGTATTCTTCAATCAACCAGAAAAAGTCTTCAATCCGATCTTTTTTTTCATCACTGTCCGTGGGTTTGAGGTCGTTGACAAATCCCTTGAGCATGTCCATATAGGGCTGGACTTCTTTGGCCTTGCTGCGGTCCTTGTCCGGGTTTTCAAAGGCTCGTTGTGCGCGGATACCTATGCCCTGGATGAACCGGGACAGGTGCCTTAAACGACCCATGTCATAAAGTTCAATAAATGAGGGAGGAACAAGGGAAGCCAGCTCACGACGCAGATCAATCGCCACATCCGGAATGCTGCCTTTGGGTGCTTCTTTGAGCTCACGGCTGTAAATCAAGGATCGAGCCTGGTGAAAGGCGTCAAGAATTAACAGGGTGATGGTGTAAAGCTCCTGACCAAAGGCATGGAGCTTGGGACGTGTTTTCAGGGCATGATCGAAAAACGTCTCCTTTGAGCGGATATTGACGGAAAAAAGTTCCGAAAGGGCACGTTGGTAAAGGCTTCGGTTCAGAAGACTGTCTCCGCCGAAATAATTGGCGTATAGTCGGTGCTGACCTGTGAGAGTCAGGTCTTTTTTCAGGGATTTTAAGTGGGAAGAGAGATGTTTTTCAAACAAGGCACGCACGCCTTGTTTATGACTTTTTTCAGCCAAGTTCCGGGTCCTGAACAGACGCAGGGCCACTGCATTTTTCTCCACACTGAGACCGGGGAAGGCAAGGCCCTTAACCGCCCCTTGGCCGTCAAGGGACACCGATTCAGGAATGTCCCCACAATCCCAGGGCAGGACCGATTCCTTTTCCCATCGGGTTTTTGCCTGGAGAAATCCGTCATCTCCAGCCTGGATTGAAAAATCACGGCAGAGGATATTGGGATCGCGTCCCTGGGTCAGAACCTTTCCTTTGGCGTCCAGGATGGCCACACGCATGAGCAGGTGGGGAGGCACCCCGTCTGCTGTCCATGCCGAAGCTGGGATGTCAATGCCCAGGTGCTGGTGGATAAATTTCCCCAGAACCGTGGACAGTGGCTGGTCAGGAATTTTTCCCATGGTTAATTCACTGGACTCCTTCATGATTCGATCCACGGTTGCGGAGATGGGAACCAATTTTTTTCTGTACTCTTTGGGAAGATTTTTAAGAAGGCTTTCGATTTTTTCCCTGATCATACCCGGAACCATCCAGTCCAGTTTCTCGGGTGACACAGCTCCCATGGCACCCGCGGGCACATTCAAGGTAATGCCGTCTTCTTCCTTTCCCGGGGCAAAACAATAGCTCAAAGAAAAGAATCTGTCATTGATGGCCACCTGCTCCGGGAATTGCTTTGCAGACTCCAGATCCAGGGAGTAACAGGTGATGATGTCTTTGGTCAGTTTGAGAAAATCGTTGCCCCCTTTGTCCTTGATCATCCGGGTCAGGGTCCTGCTGTCATAAACATGGTGAAGGCGCGTTTCGTAAAACTCCCTGAGAATATCGTCAGACACCAGCATATCCCGTCTGCGCAGCCGGTCTTCCAGGGATTTAACCTCCTCGATCAGACCCATGTTATGCCGGAGAAAGTCCCACTCTTTTCCCAGGCGTTCAAGGGTTACCTCCCCTTCAACAAGAGCACCTTGGATAAACAGCCGGGTCGCTTCAGCCGGGTTGACTTTTCCATAGGGAACACTTTTTTCCCCGATGACCAGGCCGAAAAGGCTCATCTGTTCACGGGCGAATACAGCTCCTTTTTTGGGGGACCAGTGGGCCCCGCTGTAGGTCCGGACAATGCAATCCCCCCCCAGTTCTTCCAGCCAGGCATTGTCGATGTTTGCCACATTACGGGCAAAAAGCCTTGAGGTTTCGACCATTTCTGCGGCCACGATCCAGGTGCCTCCGGTATTGAACAGGCCAGAGCCCGGAAAAATCATGGCTTCCCGGCCACGGGTGGCTGTGTAGATGTTTTTATCCTTTTTTAGTGCAATCCCCGAAAGATAGCCGCTGAGGATCGACTGATGAATGGCTTGGTAAGCAGGGCTGAAGGTCTCGTTTTTCCCTTGGGGACTCTGGTTGCGGCCCGGTTGATTTTTGATGAAAGATTCCTCAAGAATGCGTGTCAGCTGACCATGGATATCCAGCCACTCGCGCATACGCAGGAAGGAAAGAAAATAGCGTTTACAGAATGTCTTCACCGGGCCTGCACCCTTGGCTCCCCCGGATTCTTCATGAAATCGTTTCCATATATTCAGATATGAAATGAAATCGCTTAAAGGGTCTTTGAAAAGGGTGTGCATCTGGTTTGCCTGCTGGATTTTGTCCTGGGGCCTTTCCCTGGGATCCCGGATGGACAGAGCGGCAATAATGACCGTCATATCCTCCAGACATCCCCGATTTCCCGCTTCGATCAGCATGCGGGACAAGGTTGGGTCCACGGGGATACGGGCCATGATCCGGCCCTTGTCCGTGAGGGTGTACGATGTTTTACCCTTTTTCCCGGAATGCTTTTCCGCCCGGATGGCACCCAGTTCAACCAAGGTATCATACCCATCCCGGATGCTTGGAGACGAGGGCGGATCAATAAAGGGAAAGTTCTCAACATCACCCAGGCGTAAGGCGATCATCCGCAAAATGACATCGGCCAGGTTGGCCCTTAAAATTTCAGGAGAGGTGAAAAGGGGGCGTCCTTCAAAATCCTTTTCACTGTACAGACGAAAGCAGACCCCGTTTTCAACCCGGCCGCATCGACCCTTTCGTTGATCAGCGCTGCTTTGTGATATGGCCATCACCGGAAGGGCGGTGGTTCGTGTCCGGGGTGTGTACCTGGGAATTCGTGCAAGGCCTGTGTCCACCACGTAGGTGATACCCGGAATGGTGATGGAGGTTTCAGCCACATTGGTTGCCACAACGATCTTCCGGCCCGGCACCGGCGCGAAAATTGCTTTTTGATCCGCACCGGAAAGTCGGGCATAAAGGGGCATGACCGTGGCGTTCAGATATTTGCGTCCCTCCAGAAGCTCAATACACTCCCGGATGTCTGCCTCGGTGGGCATGAAAATCAAAATATCCCCCCAGGGCCCCAGGCGTTTGATTTCTTCCACAACCTGAACCGCCCTGTCAACGAAGCTGTCTTCTTCCTCAGGGTCCAGTGCGGGCCGATAAACCAGTTCCACCGGATACGTCCGGCCAGAGACTTCAATGATGGGGGCATTGTCAAAGGCTTTTGAAAATTTTTCCGTATCGATGGTGGCCGAGGTGATAATGACCTTCAGGTCTTTCCGTTTCTTTAAAAGATCCCGCAGAATCCCAAGAATGAAATCGATATTCAGACTTCGCTCGTGGGCTTCGTCCACAATGATGGTGTCATAGGCATTTAAAAACCGATCCTGTTGGGCCTCTGCCAGAAGAACCCCATCGGTCATCACTTTGATCAGGGTATTGTCCGATGTCTTGTCCTGGAAACGAATTTTACATCCCACAGCCTGGCCCAATTCCAGGTCCAGTTCTTCGGCAATTCGTGCAGACACAGTCATGGCAGCAATTCTACGGGGTTGGGTGCAGGCGATCATTCCGGAAAGTCCCCGGCCAGCCCCAAGGCAGAATTTGGGAATCTGGGTGGTTTTTCCCGACCCTGTTTCACCTGAAAGAATCAGAACCTGATGGTCCCGGATGCTCCGGATAATCTCGTCCTTCCTCAGGGTGATGGGAAGTGACTCATTGAAGGTGACATGGGGAAGGCCACGACGCCGGGCTTCCCGTTTATCCATGGATGAGGACATCTTCTGCTCAAGAATTGCGAGATCAGATCCTGTCTTTTCCTGGTGATCCGGCCCTTTTTCGGCCAAGGTTTTTCTGATTTTTGCAAGGCCTCGATTCAGGCCATATCGGTCACGGACCATACACCTGTCCAGCATTTTTTCAAAAATTCGTAACTGTTTAAATATATCACTCATATGTGCCATGTCCGCCTTCTTTTTTCAGAAAAAACCATGCCCCCATGGGCGCAGGTTCTTCTTTATCAAACTATGATGACATGACCAACATCCATTGTGAATTATATTTATGCCCATTGAATGTTTTTTATATCAATGTGAAATGGATCATAGGTGATAAGTAAATTTTCAGTTAGTTTGTGTTTAAATAAAAACGGAATTGAAGTTATTTGGAATCTCAGCTATATATCCGGAATTCAAAACCATATGCCGTATTTATTTATTTATTCCTTACGTTTAACAAGGGTTATTTTTTTGTTTTGTTCTTCTCAAAGGAATGTTCTTAAATGAGAAAAGTTACATTGTGTAACTTTGTAATTAATGTAATAAAATTAGGGGGATTCATGATTAAAATTTCGAGCAGAGTTTTGTGGCTATTGTGCATTGCATTAACCTTATGTTTCACCGGGTGCGGTGGCGATAGTGATTCAACGCCACCGACACCGGCGGCCAGCGGGTCCATAACAGGAACTGTTATTGATTTCAGTAACGGAAATGCTGTCAGCAACGCCCGCATCATAGTGGGCAGCAAAGAAGCGTCATCAAACACCAGCGGTGAGTTCAGTATTACAGGCATTACCTTTGACGACCACATCACGGTCAACATCGAAGCCGATGGCTATCTCGAAGGATCCCAGATCACCCTTCTTTCCCTTGACAGCCTGGATGCCCAGGTTCTTGTTAAACTGATTCCCATCACCTATACGGGCACCTTTGATCCTGCTGTTGCCCAGACACTTACAGTTCCTGGTTCACCTGCAGCGGTTATCCTGGATGCCGGCGCCATTAACGGCACAGGAACCGTCACTGTAGACATTACGGTGATTGATCCCACATCCGATCCCGGAATCATGCCCGGTGACTTTTCAGCCATCAACACCCTGGGTGGGGATGACATCATCGAAAGTTTCGGAGCCATCGGTGTTACCTTTACCGACGAAGACGGCCTGGAATTGAACCTCACCAGCGGTTCCACGGCAACCATCCGAATTCCTGTGGCCAAGCAGCCTGGTGTTACGGCCCCTACCACCATTCCCCTGTACTACTATGATACGGACCTGGGTAAATGGATCGAAGAAGGCACAGCCACCCTCAGTCTGGATGAAACCTATTACGAGGGAACCGTGACACATTTTACCACCTGGAATGCGGACCTGCCCCTTGAAACCGTAACCATCACCGGTTGCGTCATTGATCTTGCACAAAACCCTGTGGCTTATGCCACCATCGAACTTCGGGGCAAGGACTACACAGGATCATCCTGGGCCACATCAGACAGTGCTGGAAATTTTTCCATCAAAGCCAAATTAAATGCCGTATCCATCATCTATGCCACCAGTTCCGGTGTTCCCACCAACACCATGGAAATCAACACTGCTGAAAGTACAGAGCTCCCGTCCTGCCTGCTTCTTGCGGACATAACCATGCAGATCAAGCTGACCTGGGGTGAAAATCCGAGTGATCTTGATTCACACATGCTTCTGCCGGACGATACTCATATCTACTACAGCGAAAAAGGAGATGTCACACAAAGTCCCTTTATCGGTCTTGATGTGGATGATACGGACAGTTATGGCCCCGAAGTCATTACCATCATGAAATTTGAAAACCCGGGGACCTATTCTTACTGGGTTCATCATTTCTCCGGAAGCGGTGACATTTCCGCCTCACCGGCCAGGGTCCAACTTACCATGGACGGAACCACACGGATTTTCACTCCACCTGCCGGAACACCTCAGGGCAACTGGAATGTGTTTAATATTATCGTTGACGAATCCGGCAACACAGAAATCGTTACCGTAAACACATGGGGAACGGTTATAGATCCATCTAAAAAAGCTGTGAAATAACATCATCTCTTTCCATCAAAGGGCGGGACGCAGAATCCCGCCCTTTTCAATCCATTTGCCCACCACCCATTCGCTGCGCTCACTGAAGCACAGCTCCACCCCAAACTTTACTGCATGGTGCATAGAGATTAAGGCGATACATTCAACCCAAACAAAACATTAAGGAATGGTTGTGGAGAATCCGTTTTTGGTCCGTGAGGGCCGGTCGAAAGTACCGGGCATTGGCCGTAGAAATAGAAGAAGGGCTCATCTGGTTTTGGATCAGAACCCACGCCGAGTACGATAAGCTCTTATCATCCTAAATAATGCCACGTTTTTGACCATGCAAACATGCATGTTAATGTCGGATGTCTGTTTGCAAAATTCGCCTGTCCCCGATTTTGTTTCAAATCCCAATGATGTGGCCTCCCGGACAATCAGTTACAATGCCGAGAACATGCCGGTGAGCATCAAACGAAACGGGGTTGAGACCCTGATTGAATACGATGGCACCGGAGCGCGGTCCAAAAAAACAGTGGGCGGTTATTCAACCCTGTACATCGGAGATCATTACGAAGTCCGAAACGGCGTGCCCATCAAATACATTTTCGGTGGGGGCCAGCGGATTGCAAAGGTCGTGGCCGATACGGCAACGTACTACCACAAGGACCACCTGGGAAGCTCGGTTCTCCTTACCGATGAAGCCGGGCAGGCTGTTTCCAATTCAGCGTCCGGTTACACGCCCTTTGGGTTGGATCGCGAGCCTTCGGGGCTTGATGTCAAAAATCATAAATTCACCGACCAGGAGTACGATTCCGAGGCGGGCCTTTACAATTACAATGCCAGGATGTATGACCCGGCTATTGGGGTGTTTATCACGGCGGATACGATTGTTCCGAATTTTGCGAATCCCCAGAATCTCAACCGGTATACGTATT
>JAHIRD010000045.1 GCA_018818835.1 Pseudomonadota bacterium | reverse complement strand
GCTTCTTACATAATCCGACCTAAATTATCCAACACCGGCGTCTGCCATCCGGTCTTCAAAAAGCCGCACCCCGGCCGCCAGCCCCCGGCGTCTGATAATTCAGATTATATAATCAGAGGCAAAACCCGCGCCAGGGGTTTTCCTCAAATTCGGTATACCTTCGCTTTGTCGGAAGTCAGCAAAAAATGCGCCTGCCGTCCTGCCTGATCTTATTTGACAGCCGAAGGCCGGGCTCGGCACAAGGCACATGAAGAAAATCATAACCGGTTTGCCTGTCCCGTCATAGCCTTGGAGACGACGGATCAAACTTTTTTAAAGGTCTGCCCCCGTAGTGAGGGGTTTGGCCCCTGGCAGGGATAATCTTTTGCCCTTCTTCGTGGCTCGTCGTGTCCTTCAGTGGTGAACAAAACAAGTTAACTTTCCAGGCTTCGCCTGGAAACGAAATAAAAAAACGGTTTGACCACGGTGTTTCAATGTCCGTGTCAGTCAGTGCTCGTCCGTGTCCGTCCACGAAGAAATAGCCTGGACAAACACGGACTGACAGGGACGAACACGGACATGTGCCCCCTGCTCAACTTTTGATTTCTTCCTTAAGCTTCTTCTGCAGCGCATCAAACAAGGCCTTTTCTTTTTTCTTGGCTTCTTCCTTAAAGGCCATGACCTTGGTCTCATAAGCATTTTTCGACTTTTCACGGAACTTCCGGATTTCGTCTTCCATTTTAATTTCTTTGACTTCCCTGGAAATACCTTCGATCAAGGTATGATCGGCAACGAGCAGATTCACGCTTTCAAAGGGACCATCCACCATGGTGATGATGCCCAGATGTTTCAAATCGTTGCTGATCCGGGAGACCCGGTCAATGTTCATACCCAGGAATTCGCTAATTTCTTTCAGTGAGGGAGTTGCGCTTTTCTTAAACTCCAGAACCCTGATGGCAGCTACAAGCACATGGGCTTCATCGTACAAACTTATTTTCCTCATCATCCTGTCTCCCACTTACACATGCCCTATGGCAGAAAAAACTATTTGTATATCACCTTGAAAACAAATACCAAATACTGAACCAAGTCGCAATTCAATTTTGCGTTTCCCCTTCCGGAACCAGGGAAGGACAATTTACCTTCTTCATCATTTTTGCATCCATCCCTGTTTGGGATTGCAGAATCGACTATTTACACGTAAACTGACGTTATAAATCATGTGGAGGACATATAAAATGGACATATCGTTTATGAAGATGGAAGGCATCGGCAACGATTTTATCGTTATTGACGACAGAAACATGGCGATTGAACAAACATATTCTTATCACACCTTAGCCGTGAAGCTTTGTGACCGACGATTTGGAATCGGGGCTGACGGGCTTTTGATCGTACGTGATTCCAAAACGTGCGACCTTTGTCTTAAAATTTTCAACTCAGATGGGAGTGAAGCCCAGATGTGCGGCAATGGTGTCCGTTGCCTGGCACGTTACGCTTACGAATCGGGTATCACCGACAAGCCGAAAATCCGTATTGAAACCCAGGCCGGCGTTATTATCCCCCGACTGAATCGTGATGATAAGGGCGTCATCCGGACGGTGACCGTGGATATGGGAGAACCGATCCTGGACCCTGTAAAAATTCCGTTTTATGCGCCCCATCCCGGCACGCTGACCGAGGCCATTGAAACGCCTCTGGGCATCGTAACCATCACCGCCGTGTCCATGGGCAATCCCCATGCAGTGATCTTTACGGATCATGTGTCCCAAAGTCCGATCAGTGAGCTTGGCCCTTTTTTGGAAACACACCCCCTTTTCCCTGAAAAAACAAACGTGGAGTTCATTCAGGTTCTTTCGGACAGAGAACTCAGGATGAAAGTCTGGGAACGGGGAGCCGGAATCACCCTTGCCTGCGGAACAGGGGCCTGTGCCGCCGTGGTGGCTGCGATTTTAAATGGAAAGACCATAGACAAGGTCCTTGTTCATCTTGACGGTGGAGACCTCCACATCGAATGGGACAGAAAAACAAACCATATATTCAAAACCGGTCCGGCCCATGTCGTCTTCCAGGGACGGATAACGCTATAAAAAAATGACTCATAAAATCCATACCAATTGACGCCCACCAACCTATCCTTTATAATAATACTCATATTCTTTTGTTTATTTCCGGTATCCCTTGGCTGGCGGTTTTCTTCAAGCATTTCTTTTTTGGCTGACTTATACACACATAAAAAGGAGGACAGATATGAAAACGTACGTCATTTTGACCACTCTCACCGAGGAAGGAAAAAAAAAGATCCAGAATAATCCTGAAAAAACCAAGCTCAGCGCCGAATCCGTGGCCCATCGCGGGGGAGAAATCGTGGAGCAGTTTGCCCTTCTGGGGCCTTACGATTTTTTGACCATCATCCGGGTCAAGGAGGAAAAAGCCATTTACAGAATTGCCTCTGAGATGGGTGCCATGGGCACCGTCAAGACCATGACACTTCCCGCCATTACCATCGACGCTTTTATCAACGACATCAAAGGCGAATAGCACATTGATAAAAAAAAATCCTTGCCCGGAATAGTCTCCCACGCTGGCGGGTAATCCAGTGATTTCCCGTCAGCGAGGAGCCAGGCTCCTCCTTTGCGCCCAAACCGGAAAAAATTTCCTTTTTCATACCCAACCCCCTTTCATCTTGTCCTGTGCCCTCCCGTCATCAGAGGATTTTGGACAATGGCATACCCGTTGCATACTTAGTGTTCAAGATTTCAAGCTTTCCATCAGAGGACCTTGTTCTCCCATGATGGAAACTATCCGGGATTCATCCCATAACTGAGTCCATTCTCCCGATTTTCCATTCTAACGTGTTGGAAAACCCGGATCACAGAAGGTTGCTGTTTGCTACACAATTAAGGGAGGTGTTTCAGGTGAATGTTTTCAATAGGACCCCGAAAGTCATTGTCATTATTATTGCCTTGGCTTTTTGTTCGGCCTGCACCAGTTCTTATCAGATTTTCAAATATGAAAACCCCATCCGGAATATCCAGAATATCATTCCGGGGGTGGAACCAGGTGAATCGGACAACAAGATCACCATCAGTGTTTTTGGCGAAGGATTTGACCCTGAGAACGGAAGTGTTCACCAGAAAAAATATCTGGCCGAACGGGCCGCCACCATAGACGGATACAGAAAAATTTCAGAGAGACTTTCAGGCATCCTGATCACGGCATACACAAAATCCGGAATGGCAGGCGTCACTGAAGACCAGGTGACCAGTGAAACCAATTCCTATCTGAGAGGGGCACAGGCCAGACTGATCAGTTACAAAAACGGCTTGGCTATTGTCAATACCAAAGTCTTTATCGAACCCCGAGAGGTCAAAGCCTACCATGGGACGAAACTTTCCCGTGCTATTTTAAGTGCCCTGGCCGGTGCCACTTTAGGCGTTGCTGCAAGTACTGTGGGAGGGTTGGCCGTGGGGGCCACTGCGTCTGAAATCAATGCTGCCGCAGCGATTGGTGCAGGTGCAGGCGCAGCCGGAGGAGCCGCATATTCGACACACTGATGCCATACACCCCTTGCCCTTGCTCACCGGCCTCACCGCCCTATTAATGGGGGCATTGATCTATATGACAGACCGTCCTCCGCAGACGGCCTGGCTGGTTCATGCCTTGTGTGGAAATCTTGCCGTCTACGGGAAACTGCCACCCTTGTTCGGAGCCTTGGGCAATGTCCTGCCGGCCTTTCTCCATGTTTTAGCCTTTTCACTGATCACGGCTGGAGTCATGGTGCAAGACAAAAAAACATATGCCTGGATCACCCTGTTCTGGTTTTGTGTGAATGCCCTGTTCGAATTGGGCCAAAAATTCCCTGACACTGTGGTCCCTTGGATTGCTCGGGGGAGTTCCGGTTCACACCTTTTGGCCAGAACAACGAATTTTTTCAGTAAGGGGACATTCGATCCCCTTGATATACTGGCGTTTGCCATGGGGGCTTTCATGGCCTACGCCCTTCTCATCGTGATGCATAAAAAGGAGTAATTGACTATGGACACCTCCCTTAAGATACTTCGCAACCTTATGCGAAGGTCGCTCATACTGCTTGTCATCGGCCTGGGGCTTATCAGCATTGTGGGTACGGGTTCAGATGATAACGACAATGGTGTTGTCTTGTCCAATACTGCCCCTGTGGCCCAGATCGACTCTCCTTCGGACAGCATGGTTTATCAGGTCAATAATTCTGTGACATTCACAGGTTCTGCCACGGACGCCGAAGACCAGGTTCTGACCGGCAATGCCCTGACCTGGGTATCGAGCATTGACGGCCGCATCGGAACAGGAGCCAATTTCACCATCAACGACCTCTCCAAGGGCACACACCAGATCACCCTGACCGCCATGGACAGCTTTGGACTGGCCGACAGCACCTCAGTGTCCATCATCATGAACCCTTTGAACAACACTCTGCCCACAGCCACCATAACCAGCCCGCCCACCGGGACAACGTATAATTTCGGGAATTTCGTTGAATTGACGGGTACGGGTTACGATGCGGAAGATCTCTGGCTCAGCGGCCTTTCTCTGGTCTGGTATTCCAACAAAGACGGTCAAATCGGCACGGGAAGTACGGTTGTCACCCAGACACTGAGCAGCGGCACACACATCATCACCCTAAGGGCCACCGACAGTCAGGGGACCAGCGGTACAGCCACCTTATCCCTGATTATCAAAAACACGCCCCCCATGGCCACCATCAATTATCCTCCGGATGGAAGCAGTTTTTCCCTGGGCCAGTCCATTCCGTTTAACGGTTCAGGTGAGGACACGGAAGACGGGAACATCACCGGCACGTCCCTGGTCTGGACAGCCAGTAACTACGGTGTCATCGGCGTGGGAACCAACATTACCATTGATTACCTGCCCGTGGGCACTGACATCGTGATCAACCTGAGAGTTGTGGACAACGGGGGATTGGTGGACAGTGACAGCATCACCATCACTGTGGGGCCTTAACATGTTTTACCTGTCAAGTTGGGGACATGTTCCGTCGATATACTGAATATGCATTCACTATGGGTGGCGTGAAGCCTACCCCGTCATAACACGAGTCCTTTTGGTTTCAAAGGAGCATTAAAACGAGGTTTTCATGAACAGGGATGTTTTACCAAACACGAACAGCCGCAGTCCATTGCTGTCTTTTATTATTATTTTTTCTTGGTGTATCGCAGGAATGATTCATCCCCCCACGGCCTTGGCCATTGCCCCAGAGATTCCGGTGATCAGTTCGCCTGCCAATCTGAGCGCCCATATAGGCGGAGAGTACATCAATTTTTCAGGTTCCTGTTTTGATAACGAAGACTTCTCCCTTTCCGGAGGAGCCTTGGCCTGGGTTTCAAGTAAAAACGGGCCCATTGGCACAGGCCAGGGCTTTGCCATCAACACCTTGAAATCCGGAACACATACCATCACCCTCACCGGCACGGACAGTGAAAACCTTTCAACCGTGGCAAGCGTCACCATTACCGTATCCAACAACCCGCCAACGGCTGTCATCACCCAACCGGCCAACAACAGCACGTATCTCTCTGGCAGAGCCATCACCTTTGCAGGGATAGGGACAGACATTGACACCGGGGATGTTCTATCCTATTCCTGGTCCTCTACCTTTGGGGGAGTCACCACGGTTATCGGCAGTCAGTCCGTGATTTCCGTGTCAACACTGGGGGTGGGCACCCATGTCATCGTCCTTACGGTCAGCGACGGCCAGGGTGGTTCTACGGCGAGTACACCCATCACCTTGAACATCAGCAACAACCCGCCCACAGCCACCATTTTAAGCCCCTCGGATAACGACAGTTTCTATCCCGGAACCGTCATCAACTTCAACGGCCTGGGCACTGACACGGAAGATGCGGCAAATGCCCTGACGTACCGGTGGTCCTGTAACATTCACGGTGATCTGAGCACGTCATCGGCCTTCACGTCAAGCGCCCTTGTCTCGGGCTACCACACCATTACATTTGACGTCACCGATACCAATGGTGCATCCAATACAACACCCCAATCCATCACCCTCTTTGTGGGTAACCACAGCCCGACGGCAACCATCACAAGTCCGACCAACGGAACCTCATACAACATGGGTCAGGTCATTCTCTTCCAGGGCAGCGGAATTGACACGGAAGACGGCAGCCTAACAGGCGCCAATCTTGTCTGGACGTCCAACCTTGAGGGTGCCACCCCCATCGGAACAGGTGCCACCTTCACCCTGAGCAGCCTCCAGAGTGGAACCCACGTGATCACCCTCCTGGCCAGTGACGATTACAGTACTCCGGGCACAGGAACCGCCTCGGTGATCATCTCGGTGAATAATACCTTTCCCACGGCATCCATTTCATCACCCACCAACAACAGCTGGTTTTATCCCAATACCAATATCACCTTTTCCGGTGTGGCAACTGACGCAGAAGACGGTGCCTTGAGTGGAACTGACCTGATCTGGACATCCAGTCTGTCAGGACAGATCGGGACAGGAAGTCCCTTAACCGTCAACTCCCTTCCCCAGGGAGACCACATCATCACCCTCAGGGCAACCGATTCCAGTAACGCCTCAACCGTAAGTTCGCCCATCACCATCACAGTGGGCAATGCTGCACCCTCTTCCACGATCACCTCACCGGTTGACGAAGCAACGTTCAATCAGGGAGACACCGTCACCTTTCGAGGTGCGGCAACCGATGCAGAAGACGGCATCCTGACAGGAGCCTCTCTGGTCTGGTCATCCAATATCGACGGTGTCATCGGAACCGGAACCATTCTTCCGGTGAGCATCCTTTCCACAGGAACCCATACCATTACTCTCACCGTGACGGACAGTCAGGGCGAAAACGACACCCAAACCATTGCAATAACCATTGTCAATAGTACTCCGGAGGTCACCATCAACAGTCCGCCCGATGGGAGCATATACGTGACCGGGTCCTCGTTGGACCTTACCGGGACGGCCATTGACGGTGAAGATGGCCTCCTTTCCGGAACATCGTTGGCCTGGTCCTCCAGCCTGGATGGAGACTTAGGCACCGGGACATCAATCCCTTCGGTGGTGCTTTCCAAAGGAAGTCATATTATCACCCTTGCTGCCACAGACAGCGAGGGTGTAACCGGAAGAACGACCATCACTGTCCATATCGGAAACACCCCTCCCACAGTCGCCATCACTGCGCCCGAGACCGGAACCAATTACGATGAGGGGGAATACATCACCTTTGTTGGCACGGGAACAGATTTGGAAGACGGTACGCTCTCAGGCGCCTCACTTGCCTGGTCGTCAAGTGTTTCTGGTGTATTTGCCACCGGCGCAATCCCGTCACCCATTAACACATTACCCGTGGGGCTCCATACCATCACCCTTTCCGCCACGGACAGCAACCATGCCATCACATACAGCACTAGTATTTCCATCCGTGTGGGCAACACCCTGCCAGTGGCGACCATTCTTCGCCCAGCAGACTTATCAGTCTTTGAAGCCGGCCAAATCGTCACCTTCGAGGGTACGGGCGTGGATGCAGAAAACGGAGTGCTTTTGGACGATTACCTAATCTGGACATCAAGCCGCCAGGGCGACATCGGGCACGGCACCTCCTTGACCCTGGACACCCTGGACAATGGCGAGCACACCATCACCCTGACCGTCACAGATATAGATGGAGCCTCCAGCAGCACGTCTATAACCATCAAGGCACAAAACACCCTTCCCGTGGTAACCATAACCTCGCCTGCCCCCGACTCAACCGTTGACGAAGGTAACCGCATCACCTTCCAGGGGACAGCAAACGATTACGAAGACGGAGCTCTCACCGGAGTCTCCCTTACCTGGTCGTCCAACCTGGATGGTCAACTGGGCACAGGCGCGAACCTGGCTCTGGATACCCTGTCAAGCGGAACCCATATCATCACCCTCACGGCCACGGATTATGACGACTCAAGCGCATCTGCTTCTGTCAACCTGACCATTGTACCCATGACCTTATCCGCCAATACCCTTTCCATCGCTTCTGGAGAACGAGGAAGTATCACCATCATTGGAGGCAAAAGCCCATACAGGGTCGCCACCCGGCGAAGCCAGATCGCCCTTCCCTCGGAAAGCAATGGCGTGGTCAGCATCCTCGGTGTTTCGCCCGGATCAACCCTTGTCACGGTGACCGACAACATAAAAAAATACCAGGAAATTCATGTGACTGTCACTGAAGCAACCACCGGCACGGGCTCAGACAATCTACCGGATGCCGATGCCGGCCCTGACCAGAGTCTTGTCACTGAAAACACCATCGTTTACCTTGATGGACAAAACCTGAACGATCTGACAGGAAATAACACGTCTTTCCTCTGGGTCCAGACCCAGGTTGCCGATTCCACACAAGCCCTTTCACCTGCCACTGTCATGCTTTCCGACCCCACGTCTCCCAATCCCTCATTCACGGTACCCCTTGCGGATATCAGCGGATCCACCCTCTCTTTCCAGCTGACGGTGTTCACCCAGGAGGGCAGTGACAGTGACCAGATGGCTGTGACCATTATGGATAACGGGATCAGTAATTATCCACCGGGTATTATCACCTTCAAATCCAGCACCGGTAAAAATATGGGCGCGAAAATCGTTGGGACCGGCGAGCTTACCAGGCTCACCACCATGGACATCAATGACATTCCAAGCGTAACAATTCCCCAGACCCTGAGCTACGGACTGATCACCATGTCCATCACCCTGCCGTCAGCAGGAGGCACTGCCGTCCTGACTGTCTATCTTCCCCAAGAGGCTCCCGGGGCAAGTTCCTGGTACAAATATATGCCAGACCAGGACACCTGGATCGATTTTGACCGCAATCTCATTTCGAACGGGACAGGTGACGGTGCCGTTTTCAGCGTTGACAGAAAAAGCATCACCCTGTACATCAAAGATGACGGCCCCTATGACGACAATCCCATGGACAAGGTGGTGGATGACCCATCGGGTCTGGGATCAGGCCCCCTTATTCTCCGTTCAGTAAGCAGTTCGGATGATGGGGGTGGCGGATGTTTTGTGAATGGGGTAACCCTGACCCAGGAAAAATAACCATGAACCACGCCCATTATACTCTGAATGAACAGTTACGTATCACTGACCGGGAGATCAACCGCAGGCTTGAATTGCTGCATTTCACCAAAAAAAATGCGGCCGAGTTGTTACAGGTCAAGCCCATTATTGCAGAATCTGTGGATTCCATTGTGGACCGGTTCTATGCAAACCAGATATCCGTTGATGAAATTGCCCATCTGATTGGTGATGCAGAGACCCTTTCCAGGCTGAAAAACCATATGCGACGCTATATCCTGGATCTTTTTGACGGGAATTATGGCCAAGACTATGTCCAATCCCGACTGAGAATCGGACTTGTCCATAAACGAATCGGTGTCACGCCCAAGCTTTACATCTCATCCATAAGAACCTTGCTACATCTGTTGTCGGAAACACTTCGAAATCATTCCGATAATCACTGCCCAACCTGTAGCCAACGCATGGATTCCCTTGAAAAAATCATTCTTTTTGACCTTGAGCTGGTGTTTGACACTTACATCCACAGCCTTATGGATGCCCTTGAACAAGGGAAACGGGACCTTGAGACCTATGCAGAAAGTCTTGAACACATTGTCGCCGAACGGACCCGAGAACTGTCCCTGCTGGCTCGCAAAGACGGCCTGACAAATCTTTACAACCAGAGAAGTTTCCATGAAGAACTGCGACGTGAGATTTCCCGAAGCCAGCGAAGCAAAGAACCCTTAAGTCTTTTGTATATGGATCTGGATAATTTCAAAGTCGTAAATGATACCAAGGGGCACCTCAAAGGGGATGAAATCCTGGTCCACACAGCCCAGATCATTCTTCAGGTGGTCCGGGAAGAGGATGTGGCTGCACGGTACGGGGGAGATGAGTTTGCCGTCATCCTCCCACACACATCCCAGGAAAATGCAGTCACCGTGGCCAGGCGTCTGATTGAAAATGCCGAATCAGGCTCCGATCTTTCGGGTGTCACCTTCAGCATCGGTGTTGCCACACGGGAGCCGGGTATGATCATGGACAGAGAGGCCCTGGTGTCTTATGCTGACAAAGCCATGTACCAGGCCAAAAAACAAAAAGGCCACGCGGTTCATATCGCCAAGATCCTGGAATAAACGTCATCCTGGCAGCTTATTTGCTCTGGGCTCTGTCCAACACCCCCCATATCTGATTTTCCATCTTGACATTTTTAGTCTGTATTTATAAATACTACAGTTAGTTTAGTATTGATTAAGTTCGATTCCACAATAAATGACCGGAACAACGGAGAGTATACCCATGAAAAAAATAGCGGTTCTGCCGGGAGACGGCATCGGTCCTGAAGTGATGGCTGAAGCCATCAAAGTTCTTGATGCGGCCAAGAAAAAATTTTCTTTTGATATGGAATACACTTTTGCAGATGTAGGGGGCGCAGCCATTGACAACCATGGAGAGGCTCTTCCTAAAAGTACTCTGACCTTGTGTGAAAACAGTGATGCCATTTTATTCGGTTCCGTGGGCGGCCCCAAATGGGAATCCCTTCCCCCGGCTGAGCAGCCTGAACGGGCATCCCTTCTTCCTTTGCGAAAACATTTCAATCTGTATTGCAATCTTCGGCCTGCCAAGGTATTCAAAACTCTGGTTGATGCCTGCCCCTTAAGGCCGGATATTGCCAAAGACGGGTTTGATATTCTTTGTATCAGGGAACTGACCGGGGATATTTATTTTGGCCAGCCCAAGGGCCGTGAAGGCTCCGGTCCCACGGAAAAGGGTTTCGACACCATGGTATACACACGGTTTGAAATCGACCGCATCGCCCGCATCGCCTTTGATGCGGCTCGCCAGCGCAGCAACAAGGTCCATTCCGTGGATAAGGCCAATGTTCTGACCACAATGGTCCTCTGGCGCGATGTGGTCAAGGAAGTGGCCAAAGACTATCCGGACGTAAAATTGGAGCATATCTATGTGGACAACGCGGCCATGCAGCTGATCAAAAATCCCCATCAGTTTGACGTGCTCCTCTGCGGAAACATGTTCGGCGATATCCTGTCCGATGAATGCGCCATGCTCACGGGCTCCATGGGCCTTTTGGCCTCGGCCAGCCTCAACGAAAAGAAATTCGGTCTCTATGAACCGGCCGGCGGCTCTGCCCCGGACATTGCCGGCCAAGGCATTGCCAATCCCATTGCCCAGATCCTCTCCGGTGCCATGATGCTCCGCCATAGCCTGGATCAGAACGATGCGGCCACTGCCATTGAAGACGCCATTTCCCGGGTCCTGGACAAAGGCATCCACACCGCCGATATCGCCCGTGACAAATCAAAGGCCGTCAACACCGTCCAGATGGGCGACGCCATTGTCAAGGAATTGATGGGCTGATATACGTATCTATTAAAACGTTAATGGCGTCGTAAAAAAAGACCCATATGCGGCGTTATAGTGTTTAGCCGGACGTTCGACATACGAATAAGTATGCCGTAACCACGGCCAAACACTATGCCTTGCCTATGGACCTTTTTCCATAGCCATCCGTCAGCTTTTTACAAATTCATCAAATTTAAGCCCCCAAAAACCGGTGTGTCTTTGGGGGGCTTTTTTTGCCTCTGTCAGGACCGGAGAACACAGCGCGGCATAGCCACAACCAAAAAGCCTCGTCTCTCACAGAGGCACAAAGGGAGGGGCACGATGCTTCGTGCCCGTTCTTGCATCTCGACAGCGGACATTTGACTCATCCTAAAATTCATGTTTGAGCCCCCGGCAGGGATAATCTTTTGCCCTTCTTCGTGCTCTTCGTGTCTTCATGCTCTTGTAAACTTGTTTTTTTTAAACCACCCGTTCGAGTAGCTCACTGAAGGACACGAAGAGCACAAAGAAAATATTCCTCCGGTGGCCAGCTCCCCGCCTTCGCGGGGACAAGCTTTAAAAAGCTGGGCAAACGGAAGGTATCCATTACTGAAGTTGCCGAACAGCCGCACCCAGTATTTCAATGACATACTGATTTCGGCAAATACATAGATAGAGATTAATATCAAGCTGACATATGTCTATTAAACGGTGATAACATTCGGCCCGATCGGGCCATGGAGATGAGGGCTTAGCCGACCTGCCGGAGGTTAGACATAAAATATGAAATTATCATTGTGATCATGTATTAAACCTCCTATCGATCCTTTGGGTTTAGAAATGATTGGGAAACATTAAACTTAACAAACAGAATATATTTAGGGCATTACTGATTGTATTAGTGGCCGGCCCCTGTTTTATTGTCTTAGCCATGATCACGGATGAAGTGGAATGGCAAAGGGCGGCTTCACCAGGGCCAGATACCGTTCCGTTTCAAGTACCGGGTGTGTTGCTATATGATCTTTCAGAGATTGGATGAAACGCACTGGCCATTTTTTCTGAATGATGTTTTTTACAAAATCCGGTATCCAGCCCCCAAGATCGCCAGAAAACTCAAAGCTGACCCTGGTTTTATGGTCGGACAGGGGTATGATAGTAAAGTTCAGACGTTCAATATTGGCCAACTGATGGTCCGCTCTTGCCAGATTGTCATGGGGCGAATTGATCGCTGTGAACAAAATCCGATCATCAAGATAAAGCACCCCTCCCAAAAGGAGAAACTCACGGTCTTTGAACGGCCAGGGAGTTTCATAGTACTCGCTGTACTCAAAGCTATTGGAAGATGGTACAGCATGAATCGCTGTGGCTTTGAGCTTAGGAGCCCAACTCGCTTTGCTCTCGGCATCGACCAGAGCCATAACGATTTTATCATAGGCGACATCCAACTCGGCAACCGCTTTAAAGGGCAAAAGCCCTTCTTTTTCTTCCAAAGACCGAAAAAGCGCAACCCCATCGTAGGTCCCCACATGCTCCCACATGTCTTCAGCGCAGCAGGACGGACCACAGAATAAGATCAGATGAATGCCCACACTGATTAAAAAAATCCAAATTGTCCGGAAACGGGTGTTTATCATTTTCAACGCATCTCATGAATAGGGTTATCTGTGTTTTCTTCATTTCATAACAGTCCCCGTTCATAGGATCAAGAGGCAAACGATTCACCCATACTTAAATTCTCCTGATTGGCTAGCCCGACTCGTTTCCAGGCTCGGGCTTGGGGCACATTCATTTTTTTCAAACCACCCGTTGATCGCTGGAGAATACGAAGCACACAACGCATTAATATTATTGAATCGTGGCAGCCAGGGTATTGTTATTCTCATCTGACTCGTCAATGCGTGCGCCCCAGTCAACCATTAATACCAGGTAAGGTGTTGATTCGGAATCGACAGTTACAGTTGACCCGAACGTTCCGCTCATGGAGGCTCCCGGTGCAAGTTCGCCCAGGGGAGAATACCCCACAATGGTGCCGCCAGCCGGAATGTCCCCACTATTATTAAACACGGTATCTGAGGATAGAAAGGCCTGAACACTGACATTGTCATAATTTTCATCTGTAGGCCCATCCAGATTGGCCGGGGCATCTCCGACATTTGTAATGGTATAACTGTAGCTTATGGAATTATCTGTCCATGCAGTGACTTCAAGGGCCGTCACCACAAGATCCGGCATGCCGGGTTCCGGGATAAGCACCGCCCGAGTGTTATTATCTTCATTTGATTCATCAACCACTGAGCCCCAGTCGACCTTTAATACCAGATAGGGCGTTGATGCAGGATCAACCACAGCACTTGACCCAAAGGTTCCGCTCAAGGAGGCTCCCGGTGCAAGATCGCCCAAGGGGGAATACCCCACAACGGTTCCACCGGCCGCAATATCCCCCTCATTGTTAAATACGGTATCGGCGGATAAAAAAGCCTGGACGCTGACATTATCATGATTTGCGTCTGTGGGCCCATCCAGATTGGCCGGTCCGTCACCCTCATTGGTTATTGTATAGGAATATTGAATCCCTCCGGATGTCCATGAGGTCACGTCAAGGGCAGTGACCACAAGATCAGGTGTTCCGGCTTGATCGATTTCAACGGCCAGGGTATTGTTATCCTCATCCGATTCAGCAACCACCCCGCCCCAGTCTACCATTAAGACAAGGTAGGGTGTTGTGCCGGGATCAACCGTTACAGTGGCCCCAAAGGTTCCGCTCATGGAGGCTCCCGGTGCAAGTTCGCCCAGGGGAGAATTCCCCAGGATGGTTCCACCGGCCGCAATATCCCCTCCATTGTTGAACACGTTATCATCGGACAAATAGGCTTGAACACTCACATTATCAGAATCGTTATCCGTGGGTCCATCCAGATTGGCCGGGGCATCGCCCATATTGGTGATGGTATAGCTGTAGCTGATGGAATGATCTGTCCATGCTGTGACCTCAAGGGAGGTCACCACAAGGTCCGGCATGCCAGGCTCGGGAATAAGCACTGCCAGAGCATTGTTTTCTTCATCTGATTCGGCAACCACTGAGCCCCAGTCAACCTTCAACACAAGATAGGGTGTCGAGGCAGGATCGACCACAGCACTGGCCCCAAAGGTTCCGCTGATGGAAGCTCCAGGTGCAAGCTCTCCCAGTGGGGAAAGGCCCACAATGGTTCCACCGGCTGCAATATCCCCACCGTCATTGAATACAGTATCGGCAGATAAAAAAGCCTGGACGCTGACATTATCACTCTCAGCATCTGTGGGGCCATCCAGGTTGGCCGGGGCATCCCCGTTATTGGTGATGGTATAGGCGTATTGGATCATGCCCGATGTCCAGGAGGTCACTTCAAGGGCCGTCACTTCAAGATCGGGTGCCCCCACATCCAAAATATTAACGGCCAGGGTATTATTATCTTCATGCGCTTCCTCAATCACATCACCCCAGTCAACCATGAGTACAAGGTAAGGTGTTGATCCGGGATTGACAACAGCACTGGCCTCAAAGGCGCCGCTCATGGATGCTCCCGGTGCAAGCTCTCCCAAGGGGGAAAGTCCCACAACGGTTCCGCCTGCTGCGATATCCCCCTCGTTGTTGAATACAGTATCTGCGGATAAAAAAGCCTGGACACTCACATTATCGAATTCAGCGTCTGTTGGCCCGTCCAGGTTGGCCGGCTCATCTCCGTTATTGGTTATGGTATATGCATAGTGGATGGTCCCTGAAGTCCATGCGGTCACCGAAAGATCTGAGACGACCAGGTCAGGCCCTGTAGGTGTAACGGGATCATCCGATTCACTTCCGCATCCAATCAAAAAAACTGAAAATAAAAATAAAAAGCTCACGACGACATGTTTTTTCATGACAACCTCCATACCAACCAAGTATAATTAATCCAGAATATTGTGAATAACATGAATAACATTATTTGCTATGGATCTTTCGCAAAGTTATAAAACATTGATCAGATAAGTCAACATTCAATTGATCTATTTTGAACAATTTAAATCCCTGATCACTGTCACATGATGATTGCAATTATTTCTTTTTAAACGTCTGATGTTCATAGGACCTATTGGTCCCACAGGACTCATCGGCCCCATAAGATGTATAGGCCCCATAAATTTTTGTTTTGCATTTACTGCTCATAGTTTATGTTTCCCTCTGGCCGAATGTCATCAAAAAAGTATTTGACCGTGAGATCATGATGCTGTACCTCTATAAAAAAAGGTGATATAATGACACATTCTCTCAAAGACATTCACACCCCCGAATCTCTGGGGCTCTCTTCACGTACGCGGATCAGAACCCTTTCCGGCAATCACATTGCTTTGGTGATCGATCGGAAAAGCAGAATCATCATGAAGGACGGCAAAGGGATCCTTGACAAGGCTGAAATCATACGGACCAGATACCCGGATATGAAAATCAGTGTTGAGACCCCTGCTCCGGTGTGCAGCAAAACATTGGCCTTTCTTGAAGATCACGGAATATTTCGGCATATGGGTTGAGAAAACAGTTTAAAGTCTGCACGTTCTGATCTATCTCCTGCACCATCTCGCAAAGGGTCCTCGTACCGTCAAAACAACAAAACCATGAATTGATATTAACCGATGGCTAATAAACAGTGCATCAGGAGGTTTGCATGGACAATCGCGTCATTAAAATTGATAAAAACAAGAAAAGCCTTTTCATTGACAAGGTCAAGGCCCTTCTCCCCGAAGGTGGGAATCTCAATATGTGCCTGACCTGCGGGGCCTGTTCATCGGGCTGCCCGGCCACGGGTTTTGATGATATGGACCCCCGGAAATTCTTAAGGATGGCCGCCCTGGGCATGGACGACCAGATCATTGAATCCAACTGGCCCTGGTTCTGCACCATGTGCCAGCGTTGCATCTATGTCTGTCCCATGAAAATCGACATTCCCCAGTTGGTGTTCAATGCACGGCAGCTCAGGCCCAGGGAAGACAGGCCCAAGGGCATCACGGCCTCCTGCGACATGGCCCTGAACAATGAAACGCTCTCTGCCATGGGGACATCAAAGGAAGATTTCCAATTTGTGGTGGAGGATGTGCTTGAGGAATACAGGGAGGCCCAACCCGAATTCGCGGACATGGAGGCCCCCATCGACAAGGAAGGAGCTGAGTTTTTCATCAACCAGAACTCCAGGGAGCCCATGACCGAACCCGATGAAATGGTTCCCCTGTGGAAGATTCTCCATCTGGCCGGTGTGAACTGGACATACGGAAGTAAAGCCTGGGCAGGAGAGAACTACTGCCTGTTCCTGGCTGACAACGATGGATGGAAACATATTACCCAGACCCAGACCGACCAGATGCACAAGCTCAAGTGCGGGACTTATCTCAATACCGAGTGAGGGCACATCACATTCTCAGTCCGGGCCGGACTGAAAAAGTTCAACATCGACCATAATTTTGAGGTAAAGAACATTTACGAGTATTATGCCAAATGGATCAGGGAAGGAAAACTCAAACCCAGTTCCGACTGGAACAAGGACCTGAAAATAAAGTTCACCATGCAGGACCCCTGTCAGATCGTCAGAAAAAGCTATGGAGACAAAATCGCCGATGACCTTCGATTTGCTCTTAAAGCCTGTATTGGAGAAGAGAATTTCATCGACATGCACCCCAACCGCTCCAATAATTTCTGTTGCGGAGGCGGCGGCGGGTTTCTGCAATCTGGATTTAAGAAAGAACGTCTTGAGTACGGACGCATCAAGGACACCCAGATCAAAACCACCGGCGCCACTTACGTGATCGCAGGCTGCCACAACTGCCATGCACAGATCCACGAATTATCCGACCATTACCAAGGCCACTACCAGGTGGTCCATTTCTGGACCATCCTCTGCCTTGCCCTGGGAATCCTGGGGCCCAATGAACGTGCCTACTTGGGGGATGATCTCAAAGACGTCAATGTCTTCCATCCGGAATCCGCCATGTAACACCTTGTGCCCAAGGCCGCAAAACCCACACTCGGCCTTGGGTATTTTTTTTAAATTTTCTCGATAGTTTTTACTAAGGCAACGGAAGCACGAAGGGCTCAACGCGGCAAAGCCACAACCAAAAAGCCACGTCTCTCACGGAGGCACAGAGAACACAGAGAAGAGCAAAAAGCTGGGGAATAATAACGTTTCTTCATGACCTTGTATGGTAAAATCGTTTTTGTTTCATTTTTTATCCACCACCCGTTCGCACAGCTCACTGAAGGACACGAAGAGAACGAAGAAAAACAAATCTCTATAGGTCCCATGGGTCTTATAGGTCCCATAAGACCCATAGGACTCATAGGACTTATGTCATTTTTATCTCGTCTTTATACAGGTATTGTTTCAGGCCACATTATTCGTCCCCAAGACCCCAAGCCATATGCGTGTCGGGGCGAAGCCTTAGCGAAGACCGACTCAGCTTTTTAAGATCAAATAACCGAGAAAGAGTGACCCTTACAAACCCCGCATCGCATCCTGCCGCAGGGCACCCATATCCCGTGAGGTAAGGATATCGTTTATGGTTTTCAGCATGGATGCTTTATCTTTCTGGAGTTTTCCGCTGATGGGCAGATAGTTGGAAGCATGGGACCCGATAAAGGTCAGGTTGTCGATATGGATATTTTCGAACATCACCTTCATCTCTTCAAGGGTTTCAAAGGGATCAGGCAGGACAAACTCTCCGGACTCATATTTTCTGAAAAGGGCAGTATTGGGCATGGGCGTAAAGGTCAGGGCTGCCAGATAACGCGGTTTCATGAGGTTTGTCATCTCGGCGGTCAGCGCGGCATGTTTATGGGCACTGGGCCCTGTTTGTGCAATCCCCAAAAGGACCATGGATGACAAATTGATTCCCGATGCCACCAGCTTCTGTCCGGCTTCCAGCATCTGGGCCGAGTTAACGCCTTTATTGATGGCCTTAAGCACCTCGTCGTCACCGGATTCCACGCCCAGATAGGCTTTGGACAACCCGGCGTCACGTAAACGTTCAAGATCACCAAGGCTTTTTTCCAGGGTGCTTTGGGGTCCCACATAACTTCCCACATGCCGAAGGGACGGAAACGCGCCGTAAAGGGCGGAAAGAATTTCAAGAAGAAGGTCCGTGTCCATGGAAATGGCATCCCCGTCGCAGAGAAAGACCTTTTCAAGATCACCGTAATAATCCCGAGCCATGCGGATATCTTCCATGATCTCGTTCATGGGCCTTATCCTGAAATGCCGGTCCTTATACATGCCGCAAAAGGTACATCCATTATGGGAACACCCGATGGTACACTGCAAAAGATAGCTGTTCGCTTCTGAAAAGGGCCGATAGATCTGTCCTTCGTAACGCATGGATCACACTCCTTATCCGCATAGGGTTCGTCGTGTTGATTATAATCCGAAGTCCTGATCTGTCAAGGTGAATCGATTGTGTCCTTACAATTCATAGGCGTCTTTAACGTTAACGTCAATAATTCCCCCGGCCATCCGTGATGGGAATCATTCAAACGGGAGGTGACATGCTTAAAAATTAAAAAACATTGACCTTGAAACACGCAAGGGAGAACATATTCATCACCTCTGTGTATATGTTTCATAATTTATGGGTTGGCATCAATAAGGACAGGGCTTGTTTCCCAATCAGATCCATTGCCAAGTTGACTGAATTCATTATCTCCCCATGTATAAAGCATCCCATCTATTTTTATGGCAAGAGTATGTAGGCCCCCCGGAACCAAATGGGTCCAATCGGTATCCCTGCCAATCAAGGTTGGAACATATTTATCTATCTTTGTCCCATCTCCAAGCTGACCGTCTTTATTCCAACCCCAGGCATAAAGAGACCCGTCAGCTTTTATCTCAAATGTAGACGACTCACCTGCAGCAACCTTGACCCAATCTGAAATTTTTTGGGCGTATGAACAGCCAGTATTCTTAACAGCATCACCCGCCGGTGTGGCCGGGCAGGTATCCACATTATCCATCACACCATCTCCGTCCCTGTCTTTCTGAGAGTCGGAACAGCCCGATGCATCCACTGTCTCACCCGTCGGCGTTGACGCACAGGTATCCACAGAATCGTTCACACCATCTCCATCCGTGTCCGTTTCTTTCTGGACGTCGGAACAGCCGTTTTTATCAACCATTTCTCCTTGGGGTGTATCGGAGCAGGTATCAAAGCTCTCGGTTATCCCGTCGTGATCTGTATCAACGATTTGGCCTGATCCTCCACACCCGAAAAAAAAACACATGAGAAAAAAAATACATACCTGATCGCTGCGGCATGAAAAAATCTTAAGAACCTTAAGCCCATCGTCTTCTCCCTAACCTCATAAGAAACTTATTTTTTAGCTATAATTAAACGTGCCCTTATCCAAAAAAGACACTTTAATCGTGATTTATTTTTTTATTTGGCAACCCCATCACTGAATAAAGATACTAACTTGACCTATAATTAAAGGACTCAGAAATCAAGCCAAAATGTGATCATATAATATTTTCAGGACATGTTTCCAATGTTGCCGTAGTTTTTTCCAAGCGGCTCCAAGGGTTTGAATCTGTTTTTTGTTTTACGGGGAAAAAGAGGGCTCTGATTTAAAAACAAAAAGGCCGTACCCCGATGGATACGGCCTTTTAAATAAACCGTCGTGTTACATCAGCCCATAATTAGGGAATCAAAGGCGATGCAGGTGCCACATTGTAATAAGTCACGGTTACCCTGAAATAATAGGGTGCAACAAAGCCCCAATCATTGTCAGGGTTGGAATTCGTTGTATCTTCAGCCGTTCTCAGATAATTGAAATCACTGATTCGGAAAAAGACAGTCCCATCCCAAACAGAGGCAGCACCCTCACCCCTGAGCCAGAGAAGATAGCCTGACTCATCCGTCTTCAGGGTGTAATCCACCGTATTCATGCCAGTTGTGGCACCCATCTCAGAAATATCACTATCGCTGTATGCGGCCTGGACACCTTCAAAACAATCCTGGGTAACGTTTCTGCACCATTCGGTGCTGACAATATGATCGCCGTTGGAATCGGGCATGTACTCCCAGGTGTATTCCACAGGGCTCCCCGGGGCATAGAGCTCAACGTTTATGGTGTAATGCCACGGGCCATCTATTGGAGCAAGGGGTTCGTTGAGATCCATACTGAACCAGTCTTCGTCACCCTGGTAATCAATATACCCGGAAATCCAGGGGGACTGGATGGTTACAGGGCTTGGATCATTGGACGCAAGTGCAAAGGTATCGGTGTCCACCTTGAATGTGCCCCGTGAGTTATCCGGGTATTCGATGGTCACGGACCCGGCCAGGCCACCTTCGTCATTTTCATTGTGGTACACGGTGGTTCCGCCGTCTTTAGGGCAGGCAACCGGAGCCCCCGGGACAGAGGAAACATTCCAGTCCAAGGTGAACACAGCGTCTTTATCGCCGTTATCATTCTGGAAATCATACACCTTGATGGCATAGGTCACGTTTCCCGTACCCATGGGGACCAGAAGACCGGTTTGCAGGTCCACATCGCGCTGGTCGCTTAAGCTGTTGAATACTATTTTTTCAAGGCTTTGATCCACCGCAGAAGTAATTTTCATGGCATACTGGACTTGATCC
Source organism: Pseudomonadota bacterium (assembly GCA_018818835.1). Lineage (GTDB taxonomy): Bacteria > Desulfobacterota > Desulfobacteria > Desulfobacterales > Desulfolunaceae > JAHIRD01. The sequence goes on along the minus strand of JAHIRD010000045.1, from coordinate 17,579 downwards.
GATGCAGGAACATCAAGGAAAAGGGACAAGACCTGCTGGTTGGTCGGATTCAGTGCAAAGGTCACGGTATACCAGTCTGCATCACCCCGGTAGGAGACCTTTCCTGCATGTGAAGGCTCTGCACTCAAATCAATGGCATCGGACTCCACATTATTCCCGTCACCGTCCTCATCCGCATCCGTGATGCCTGTCACGTCCATGGTCACGGCATAGGGACAAAGGGTAGCGACATTGGCACCTGCGGTGGGCCTGACCACCAGGTTGTAAGTCCCCGCGTTATCAAGCTTCAACGTGGCCTGGTAGATTCCGTCACCACTGTCCCCACCGGTGTATTCATGGGAAAAGGCAACGGTTGTGGTATCACCGATGGTTTCGTGGAGTTCGACCAGAAAATCAAGGGGGATATCGCTTGAAAATCCAAGGTCCATGACCTTGATATTCCCCACCACAGCGGCATCCACCGCATAGGTATCCAGATCTTCAAAATAATCAATAGACCCGGAAAATCCTGTTGCCCCGGGAACTGTTGCCGTTGCCGGGGTGTCATTGGCCATGGCCTCGGCTCCAACAAACTCATCCACACTCACTTCGTAGTAGGATAAATTGTCGAAGTCATCTTTGCCTTGATCATTGACAAGCACATAGTAATTTCCGGCTTCGAGAAAATGGATCATATGGCTTTTGGTGGCTGTGCCCTGGTTCCGGGCTTCGATAAGTTCGCCGTCTTCGTTGAAAATTTGAATTTGAAGTTTCACGCCGGATCCGACCTGACGGTCAAAATCCACGTACACATCGTAAACCCCGTCATGGGCGGCCTGGATGCTAAAACAATCCGCATCATCTTCAGATCCGATGACATCCCGTGCTTCAGTTCCGTCCATGGTCAGGGAAACCGCTGTTTCAAAGGACCCATTTCCATCGGGTGCCGCTTCATAGCTGGCTGAAATAAAATAGGGATTGTTGTAGGACGAGTTATCATCCATCAAATCCCGGACGTTGATATACAGTTTTTTGGGTGCATCCACGTATACATTGACCTTGATGTTTGCGGTCAAATCCGTGTCCCTTGCATGATCCCCGGCCACCATGACCATGTCACCCTGGGCGTTTTCCTCGAAAACGTTAACCAGGAGCTCCACGTCAGGTCTCAGGGTTTCGTTGGTGCATTTAATCTGTACATTCCGGCCGGTTTCTGCCAGATTGACAAAATACCGATCCACTTCACCCACCGTTGTAATTTCTCCCTGCACGCGTTTCGATGAAATCACATCGCTGTCCTCAACAGTCAGTTCGATGATGGACGGCCCATTGTCCGACGAGTCGGAAGAACACCCGACGACAAAAAGAGCCATTATCAGCACAATTAACTTTTTCATATCATTCACCTGGTCTTTTTTGGTTAATGGTTTTATATAAATCCCGTTTACAATGCTTCAAAGCTATCCACATTGATAATCCTGCTTTGGGTGTCAAAATAATTTACTACGATATCGGCCACACGGTACACAGGGTTGGAGTTGGGCATGTCTTCGGGAACTTCCGCGATGAAAAAACGGATCAGGTTGTCCCCTGGAAGAAATGTATCGCTTCCCTGTGTTCTCATGATGTCAATGTTGGAGATATTAAAGAAAATATTCCGCCGTTTGGACTGGTATTCAGTGCCCTGGTTCAACTCGATGAGACCCAGATCCCGGATATCGTAATAATAACTGTACCGGGCCCTTATCTTGTCGTCGTTGATCCGCACATTGGTGTGGCGCTGAACTTCCAGCCAGTCCGGAACCCCGTCAAAGTCCGAATCATTCATAAACTGGGCTTCAAGGGGGTTGGTTCCCATGTTGAACTCGATCCCGTCGGGAATACCGTCGCTGTCCGTGTCCGGATTGTTATAGCTGGTCCCTTTGATAACTTCTTCGCAATCGGTGAGCCCGTCGCGGTCACGGTCCATGGTTTCTGCGCCGAAAGGGCATCCGCTGTCCGCTGGGTTCAGGGGATCCAGGGCATTGTCAATGGTGCTCATCTTTCGCTCGAAAAAATCACTGAGCCCATCGTTGTCCGTATCGCGAAGCATGGGATTTGTGGCACGTCCCACTTCTTCGGGATCAATCCGTCCGTTATGGTTGAAATCCACATCCAGCTCCTCTTCATCGGTCAGCCCATCACCGTCACTGTCCACATAGACAATCTCGTTTCCGGGACGGACATTGGTATTGAAGGCGATGATGAATTTCACCTGGTATTCCACGGTCAGTCTCATATCCACAATATTGATGAACTCAATATCCTCGTCATTTTCAAACTCGGTATAAATCCCGTTCCCCATATTGGCCATATTGGTCATAAGGTTCACGGCGGTGTTGTAGTCGGCCACATTGGCCTGGAGAAGGGTGGACAGGAAAAAGGTGTGGAAATTAAACAGCGCAACGCCCTGTTCCTCCACCAGATGTTCCTCCATATCCTGAATAGTATTGTAGATCTCATTGATCACAATGGAGCCACCCGGGTCAGGCAAGCCATCACTGAAAAACATTACAATGCACTTCATGCGGGCGATGTTGGCGCTTTGGGCATTATCGTTTCGCATATCCGCAATTTCAGCCAGAAAATGCTGTTCCGCGGTCTGAATGGCATTGATGTAATTGGTGGTGGATGTGTTATTGTAGTTAAAAAGAACACCTTCAATGGCTTCCAGGTCCCTGGTGAACCCCCCGGTGGTCCTGCTGATGGTGTTGTTCCATAAAATCACATCGAACTTGACGCTTTCATAATCGTGGTAGGTCTGGATAAAATCCCAGGCCGCCTGAATGCGGGCGCCTTCCGGGTCCGATCCCATCATGGATCCGGAGCAGTCAATGGCCAGGGAAATACGGATGGGGAAATTGATCACATCCGGATTTTCCGTGAGGAATTCACCAGTCAATGTCACTTTACTCCGTGACTGAGCCAGTTCCAGATCAGGGCTGGAACACCCTGACACCAGAATCGCACAACCCACGATAATGACACGCAGGAGATTACTATTCACACTCATCACCTCGTCCATCCTTGTCCGTGTCTGCCTGATCCGGGTTATCCGTGTCCGGGCAGTTGTCACAGACATCGCCCACACCGTCACCGTCAGAATCCCTGTTCACTGAACTTTTGCAGAAGGGGCAATAATCATCGTTGTTTTCAAAACCATCCCCATCCGAGTCAAGGCAGGTGGCACCCGGAGCCGTGTTGGACACCTTGGGACACTCATCAATACTGTCGGGAATACCATCGTTGTCATCGTCATCATCACAGGCATCCCCTGCTCCGTCATGGTCCGTATCAAGCTGATCAACATTGGGAACGTAAGGGCAGTTGTCATCGTCATTTAAAATGGCCGAGCCCACATCCACGAAGCCGTCTTCATCCAGATCGGTCTCGCCGTCCCCATCAATGTTATCATCACAGGCATCACCAATACCATCGCCATCTGTATCAGCCTGATCGGGATTGGTGATATCGGGGCAGTTGTCACAGGCATCACCCAGATCATCCCCGTCACTGTTGGTCTGATCGTTGGCATCCATGATGCAATTATCCATGCCATCCATGGTACCGTCATCGTCGCTGTCATCGGACACATAAGCCAGGGGCCCCAGGTTGTAGGTCACCAGGACCACAATGCCTCCGGCTCCACCGCCTCCGGCACCGCCTGACGGGGGTGACCCGCAGCCGACTTCATTGCATTCATCCCAGTACTCTGAAGGGACAATGTCCGCAGCCTGGACCGGCCCTCCCCCCATGCCGATGAAAAGCATCATCAGCACCATGAATGTTAAACATTGGATTTGTGTTTTCATAGCATCTCCGATATTGGTGTTAAAAGTTAATATGTCCCCGTTTTACCCCAAAGAATATCTTAAAATTCTTCCCCGCTTAATCGATCACGAAAAGGTATGTTTTTTTATTCACCGTGGAATAGGATGACAGATTGATCCTGCCGTTTCCATCCATCCACACATGGTTGTATTTCCCGATGTAGTATATATCCGTGGACCCGGGAGTCACGTCAAAGGGGCTGACATCGTTGCTCAGTCCCACATCTTCGGGGGTGATCACAAAAACCTCCCAGTTCCCGGCCTCGGTTCGTCTCGATACCTTGATCCGGCTGAAAAAACGGTTCAGGGTAAAGTTCATTTCATCGTAATAGGCCACCACAGGGTGATCCGAGGCATCCAAAACCATGGTGAGGTAGGAGCCGCAAATGGTGTTATAATTGACATAACCATAGTGCCATTCCCACTCGTGGATCTCTTCGCCGTCATCATCATATCCCGTGATCACATCAATCTGCTCGGCGTATTTCACAATGGAAGGTAAAATGGTCTGGGAGTCGATAAAGTCAGGCACATTGGTCACGGTGTATGCCACGAAAAGTCCGCCGTCCGACTTTACGGCTCCGCTGATGTAAGCAACAGTCACGCCGCTTTCAATCCACTGGGGCGTCAGCCATTCCCCGTCGACCCGCCGGGAATAGCGGATGCCAAAGTCCTGGGATGAGCCATTGACCGTATCGTCTATGTAATAAAAAATCACGGGATTGCCATCATGATCCAGAATCAAATGATTGACCCTGCCCTGGTCCTTTTGCTGACCCGATGCATTGTTCTGGTAGACATTGCCTTCCACGACTTCTTCAAGATCAGCCACCGCATACACATCATTATTGACAAAGGCATCCACGGGCTGGCTGATATATCGCAGGTCAGGATAATCAAAATTATAGGAATCGATACCTTCGGTATAAAACTGAAAGGACAGCATGACCTGGCCTTCATTATTCCCAAGAAGACAGAAGTCGGACTGGGCAAGACCATCCCTGAACACAGGGTTCCGTTCAGGAGACACATAACCGTAGGCAGCGATTTCCTGCCTCCAGGTCCCGGCTCCGTCCCTGACAGCGATCATCACATCGCCCTGGTTGTTCAAATCCGAATCTTCCAGTACAATGTATAGCTTAAACACCGGGTAGGCGATCACGGGTTTCCCCCCTGCAACTGAAACAGACAGACCCGCTCTGTTGCGAGGGTCATCATCGATCAGAAGCACCTCTTCCAGAACCGTGTTTCCCGAATTGAGATAAAGGAAATCGCCCCGGTTAAAGGACTTGTACATCAAGCGATAAGGGAATTCATCCCGGGTGTCCACATCGGGATTCACATCGTAATAGGCCATATGGACCCGATCATTTTGAACGAACACGCTGAGCTGGGGGTCGATGTAGCCTTCTTCATCTTCACTGAGGGTTATATCTGTGCGCTGGGCCGGGTCCTGGTTCATCACTGAATTGATGGCCCAGGTCACACTCACGGGGATGGTGTTATCGACGTTGAGGGGAGGCCCGGAATCGCCGGAACATCCCACCAGAAAGGCCGTGGACAAAACCCCAAGCAAAATCAATGCCTTAAGAAAAGATACGAGCTGATGCTTATTTTTTCTGCATGGCACCATAGTACATCTCCTTGGCCACGGGGTGGATCGCCGGGCCTGAACCATTGATTTTCAATTCTTTGGGCAGGCGTTGATATAATTTTGCGGCTTCCTCGTCCTGGCGGTAATGTTTAAGAATTCCGGCCATGTTGATCAGGGTTTCCATATCACCGGGATCACGTTTCAAGACCTCTTTGAATGCATCAAGGGCTTTCATGTCATCGGCCGTATACAGATACGATATGCCGATCAGTTTATAAGCCTGCACCTTCATGACCTCATCCTTGGCCGAGTCCACCACTTTCCAAGCCAGAAGAATAGCCTGGTGATAGTCGCTTCGGTTGAAATACATGTCCGCCAGTTTAAGGAGAAGACTGTTATCCTCGGGGGCATGAAATATTTCGTAGTGAAGATTTTTAAGGTCATCATCCTTGAGAAACTGTTCAGCAATATCCGCACTGGAACTTTCTCCGCCAAAACTGCCCACTTTCGTTTTTTCATGGGTGTACAGACCGGTGATCTGGGGATTGATAATATTCCACTTTCTCATCTGGGTTTCACCGGTGCTTAAATATTCCTCGGCCTTTGTCATATAACTTTGGGCTTTGTCGAAAATGATCTTTTTGTACTGTTTCTGCTGATCCTCACCAAGGCCGTCCGGCATGGGGGATTCCTTTAAAAAAACAGCAAATTCCTTGTTGACGTTATAGGCATAAAAGCATGCCTGGAGGACCCATTCGGGGGATTTCAGGGAAATCACAGAGCCATAACCCTCTTCCAGGTTATCCAGAAGTTTGGCCTTGTTGGCCACCACCTGGTTATCGATGACGCTGCCCAGCTTGGTGTTCATGTATTGTCCATAAGAACCCTGGACCGCATTGAACATCATGGCTGAATAGGCATCATTCATGGCCGGATTGTCTTTGCCATATTTGCCTTTGTACTCTTTCATCGCTTTTTTTCTGTACGAAAGGGCTTCTTTGTAATCCCCTTTTTCCCTGTAAAATTCTGCGATCAGAGACTGGGCTCTGATGGCATCCCCAGGAGCCATTTCCCTGAGCCCCTTGTCAAGGACCTTCACGGCGGTTTCGGTGTCTCCGGTTTTCTTGGAATTTTCAAAGATGTCAAACATGACACCCACGCGACCCGGATCTTTTTTGTCTGACCGGGCCAGGTACACGAGATAGTCCTGGGTGGATAGTTTTTCCTGGCCCAGTGCCTTGCGGATCTGTCCGGCCTGCTTCATGAATTCCGGTGTTTTTTCGTGCTTCGGCAATCTTCGACCGAATTCTTCCAGATATTTGGTCACCACACGGTACTGGGACGCTGACCCTGCAGAATCAATCATGATGGCCATGACATCGGCCACATGTTCGGATTCCGGATAGTATTTGATCAGTTTATAACCCGCTGAAAAAATGGTATCCAGCTTGCCCTTGTCCTTGCTTGATATGATCAGGGCATTTAAAGCCTGCTCGCCAAGGCCGGTGGTCTTATGTTTTTCAACCATATCTTCGATGTTCTGCTTGCCCAGTTCCCAGTCATTCATGGCATCGATGGTCAGGTTGCTGACGATCTTGTTTTCAGATGCCTTCATCACGGCGGCCACATCATTTCTGACCTTGGGTGAAATCCGGGTATCCTGGACGATTTTCCGGCCGAATTCCACAAGTCCTTCAAAATCTTCTCTCAGATGATAGGCATCCAACGTTAGCTGAATGGCAGATTCCGACGCTTTCCCCTGGGGATAGAGGGTGATGAATTCGGAGAATGTCCGAACCGCCTCGATATAATTTCCTTCATCAAAGGTGATCCAGGCGATGTTAAAAAGGATGTCCGGAACTTTGGGGGATTTGGGGTATTCCGTGACATACAGATTGCCGTTGGTTCGAAGCCCTCCCCTGGCATAGGCGATTTCGTAGTAATTGAGCTCTTCTTTTTTCTTGAGGGCGTTGTAGTATGACACAACCGCACTGTTCAGAAGCTCCATCCGGGACGGAATACCACTTTTTTCCAAACCTGATTTTTTAACCTGAACAACGGGTTTTTTCGTCTCGGCAGGTGCTTTCTCCGGGGGGGCCGGGGGTGTATCGGCTTTGGCCACGGTTTGTTCCGGGCGTTCCTTTTCCAAAGTGGGCTGGGCCACGAAGGCCATCATTTTTTCATACTGTTTACCGGCCTCCATGTATCGACCACAGGCAAAAAGGGTTTCAGCATAGTTGGACAGCATATCCCCGTATACCGGACTTGTTTCAAAAAAATCCAGATAGACCTTATAAGCGTCCGCAGCCTTGTTAAACCCATCGATGGATGTGGATTTCCTGGCCTGCTTGTGGAGGTGTGTCACGATGTTACGGGCATAGAGTTCATAGTCTTTATAGGATTTTTCCTTTTCCTCGTCCGGGATATGAATGGAATAGGCCTGTTTTTTCAAGGCATCCACAATGATGTCCACATCCTTGTCCGCATTTTCAAAATCCCCCAGTTCCTGGACGCATTCGAAAATGTTTCGGGCATAATCCAGAAGCTTTTCTTCATCGTGCTGGAGGGTGGCCAGCTGGCGGTAGATCTCAACGGCATGGCGGTATTTTTTCTTAATCAGATACCGGTACCCCAGTTTTTCAAGAACATGGGTGAACACCTGGCGTGACCAGGAATAATTTCTGAAATAAGCGATGGCCTGTAAGGGAGTGTTTTCCTTGTACACTTCGGGATAGCAGTAAGCCATGTCCACCAGGGATTCCATTTTGATGTCCACCCGTTTGTAGGTGTCCACGTCGATTTCCTTGTCCGGCTCGTTGGCTTTTACCGATTCTTCAAAAAGCTTAATGGCAGCCTTGAAATCGCGATTGTTCACATGGCCCCAGGCCAGTTTGTACCGAGCGATGACACAGGCTGAACTATCCGGATAATCCAGGACTTTCTTGTAATGGCGAAGGGCCATTTCCAGATCCTGCTCATTGATAAAATGGTCACCCAGGAGCAGAAAACATTCGGGGGTGTAAAGACTTTTGGGATAGGTTTTAATAAGAGCCCGATACTGTTCCACCATTTCGGGAATCTGGTTCAATTCACGGTATTCATGGGCCAGAAAAAATCGGATCTTGTCGCAGTCCGAATAATCGGGGAAATCATTGAGAATCCTCAAATAGGTTTCAATGGCAAGATTTTTCAGGGTATTGGTTTCCAGGCTGTCCAGGGCTTTGGACGTGGTCTTGGTTTCATTTTTCCGGATAAAGTATACGAAACGTGATTTTTCAATGTAAAGTTCGGCCAGCCGGAGATAAAGTTCGGGCAGATAGGGCATATTGCGGGACTTGTCGATCAATAGCTTTGTATTGCCGATGGCCAGATCCACCTTGGTCTTGTCTTCTCTCAGTTTTTCAAGAAAGCGTTCCTGCTCCTTGACCTTGTCCTTTTTTTCAAACTCATAACGTTTTTCCTCCTTCTTCCCTTCCGAAAACACCGGGGACGAAAAAACCACACTGAGCAAAACCAAGGCAATGACCGATATCAATCGATGAATTTTCATTTGAAAAATATATCCCATTCTTCCATGCAGGCACATTTGTCTTCCAGGATAACCTTATAGGTGTTGAGTTCATCGTTCCAGAACTCGCCCTGGAAAGGGTAAAAGGCCTGATAATGCTTACCGACCCGTTTGACGGTTTCTTTTTTATCGGTCTCTTCGTTGTAGTGGTACTGATAGACCCGCTGATACATGTCCAGGCCGATTTCATAGGCCATCAGATCCGCTTTTTCTTCATACTCCAAAAGGTCATTGGCCAAAGCCTCATATTTATCCTCCACAAGCAGTTTGAATTCCCGCCGCGTTTCCTCGATCTGAAGCGCATATAATTTTTCAAGGTATCCCTTGAGCAAAGGATCCTTGATGTTTTCAATCCGGGCCTGTTCCGTGTCGAGCAAACGAAGGAAACGCCAGAGATCATTGATCTTACGATGGCCCAGAAGGGCAAGAAGAAGCACCTTGTTTTCTGTGAGATCCGCCCTGCCGTAAACATCGTCCAGGGCCTCGCGGTAATGGTCTCTGAATTCATCGATAACGCCCAGAGCACGCGCGTAGTGGCAGACATCTTTATAGATAAACGATTTAAGCAGAAAGTATTCCGGCGTAAAATAGTTCCGGTATACCGGGGCCTTGAAGGCATACAAAAGCCCCATGGCCTTTTCCTGATGTTTCAACCGGTACTGGGCCCAGGACCGTTCCAGAAGATTTTGGGCCTGGAACACGATGTTGTTGCTGATGCTATTATAAAGATCATCCGCACGCTGGTAGTCCTTTTTCTCATACATCAAACGGGCCAGTGTCTTACGCACATCATTTTTCAGGTCCTCTCCGTCAAAGGAGGCCTCGTTGATTTCATTCAATATGATGATGGCCGGGTCGATCTCGTCCCGACTGATATCATAAAGGGCTTTCTGGTAACGGAATGAATAATCGTAATAACTGCCCTTCTTGATCTTGTTGAAATGGTGGTCACCCCACTCGTCAAAGCCGTTTTCCCAGTCAAAAACCCCCTGGTGGTAGTTGATGAAATCCGTCAGCTTGCTGTCCACAAATCCGTATTCCTGATCGCAGACCGATTTCAAAATCACCTTTCCCCGGTCATAGGGCATGGTCCGTGAAATTTCCTCGAACAGCTCCAGAATATAGGTGACGATCTGTGTATTGGGCTTGCGTGTAACCAGAAAAGACAGTGTGTCCACCGAGGCATGGGAAAAACCGATCTTTTTAAGGGACACACCCAGGAAAAATTCGGCCCAGTCATAGTCCTCGGCAGCCGAGGTATTGTCCGTGATGTATTTGTAAAAAAGCGGGGCTGCATCCCTGAAGTCGTCTTTGGCAAAATACTCATAGCCCTTGTCAAAAGAAGCCATTATGTCTTGCTCAACAGGGGCATCACCCTCTTCGGCCTGAGGAACGGCGACGTCTGTTTCAATCGTTCCTTCAGCCCCTTCAAACGCAGGGTCCCCGTTTTGAGAAGGACGATCCTTGGTGGCCGTGTTTTCAGATGCTGCCACAACCGGTTTCTCTTTTGCTACACCGCTATCTTCAGCCATGCCGGATCCTGTCCCATAAATAAGGGCAAGGAAAAGAAAAATGGGTATGATATATCGTTTATTAGGCATAACTTATTTATCTTTCAGGTAACCGTTCAAGATGGAGATGGTTTCATCCGAATAGGACTGCCGTGAACCCAGGTTAAAACGGAAGCCAAGGTTCACTCCGAACCAGACGGTATTGACCGTCTCCCCGCCCCTGTATGTAAGAAAATCCCGGACTTCAAATGCAACATTAAAACTCTGGTTGATAAAATACTTGATCCCGGCCCCCATGCTGATCAACTGGGATGTCTTGCTTTTGCTTCCAGTGACCTGATCGGAAAAATTTTCATTATAAAAATCAAACCCTCCCCCTGCGTAAAAATATGTTTCGTGATTCAGGATAGTTTTATTCAACACCGAATCCTTACCGTAAAAAGGACGGTACACCAGGTGGGTCAGAATCTGGTATTTGGATTCGTAAAAGCTCGTGGGAGCTGCTCCAAAATTATCCAGAAGCTTTTTCAAGATATCTTTTTCCTTGGAAATATTCCCGTAAATCCGTGCCACTTCCCATGAGATATGGTCGTCAAAATGAAAGGTATAGGCAATGCCCAGGGGATAAATATGGTAAAAATCATCTCCACCGTTGTATCCCGTCACAAAGGCCAGCTCGTGGTATTTGTGAAAGATCTTTTCCTGAATCGCGAAGACCGGTTCATCGGTTGCCGATTCTTCGCTGTAGCCGTGCCCGATGGTCACCAATAAGAGGATGACCAGGATCAGTGATATGACAAATCGTCTCATAAAAACCATGCGCTCCTTAAAATCCTGAAACATCAAAAACAAAGGGATATGAAACTTCCACAGCCGAACCCTTGGGTTTGGGGAATGTCCAGGTCCTTATGGCAGATTTGATACAGGAATGAATCTCATTTGATCTGACCGATGAGGATTTGATCCTGACCTCTCCCACTTCTCCGGAAAGGAGAATGACCCATTCAAATTCGATCTTACCCATCAGGGTGGGGTCACTGATCAGGGCTGTTTCATAACAATAATTGATTTCATCGATATGATCGTTGATGACTTTGGCCACAGCCTCCCGGCTGATACCGCCGCCTTTGAATTTCACTTTTTTGGTCAGGGGTGCGGTTACAGCTCCGCTGACCTCACGGTTGCCTGTGTTGCCGTTCTGAAGCGCTGCCACAGTGCCCTTACCACCGATTCCGGCACTTCGAAGCACATCGGCAGCGCCTTTGTTATTGATCACACCGCCTGAGGGGATGGCCATACGACTGTCCCCCAGATCACCCACAAGCCCTCCCACTTTGATGCGGGCTTCGCTGGCATGGCTGCTGGTGATGGCGTCCATATTGGTCACAGAAGCCAGGGCGTCGTTGGGCTTGATCTCGATGCCTGTTTTCATGCCCAGGGTGGCCAGAAGACCCATGTCGTTCACGTTGCGGTTGACCACCGTGCCTTTATGACCGCCACCGGCCTTGGGTGGTTCAGCTTTTTTAGATTTGGTCGGATTTTTTTTCGGTCTAAGTTCTGCCACCTGGGTACTGGGCCTGGGCTCAACCTTTACCGCCTTCTCAACCTTCTGGGGTATGGGAGCCGGGGGCTTGGGTTTGGGCTTGGGTTTCACCGGCTTATGAATATTTTCCGTTTCCACCATGACAAAATAGGTTTCCGGATCCTTGAATTCGGTCTTGTCGGGCATGGTAATGGAATAGGACAGAATAATCATCAGAATGATGTGAAAGCCCACAGCACGTGACGCATATTTAAAGGCGGTTGATTTGACCACGCGTTTTGGAAGGGGCAGATCATCTTTCCGATGCTCCTTGAAAAGTGGTGCGTCATTGAGGAAGCTATGGCGTAATGCGTAATCATAAAATCCATCTGAAAGGATCAGCTCACCTTTGGTCGGCAGGCTGCTGCTAAAGGTTTTCTGACGTGACAGAAGCCCTTTGGTTGAAAATTGTTTTTCCGCTTTAAATTCTTTCCCTTCAGATCGGTTGATGGTTCCAAGGAGGGGTTCGCTGAAAAAAAGCCGGGGCCCCTGTTTCTCATCATGGCTGACACGACAGAAATCCTTGTGGTCATCAATGAGAACATGGTCTTCCTTCCCCTTGAGATGGGTGATATTCAGAACACTGTCACCCCTGAATGTGATAATCTCAAGGACTTTTTCACCCCGAGAGGTCCGTCCCAGATTCCTGTCATTACCGATGAGTTTATCCCTGAGGGAAAAGGACGCTGGGAAATCTTCTTCGTCCTTGTCTTCTTCATCGTCAATCACCTTGAAAAATGAGGGGGGGAATGTATTTTTTATTTCGGATTCAACCTGTTTTTTTAAAAGAGGGGCTACCTCTGGTGCAGGACTGGGTCTTTTTTTCTTTGGGGCCTTGGCCAGAGTTGGTTTTTGGGTAATTTCTTCATGGGTCTTGGTTTCAACAGGAATCTCCCGGGAAAATTCATCCCAGCTTATCTCTGCTTGGGGTGCCTTTTCAAGGATGTGTACCTCTTCTTTATGATTCTTTATCGGTGTCTTAACCGGACGGGCAGGTACAACATCGACCTCAACATCATCCTCAACGGTTAAATCTGAGAGGGCGATCATTTCCGTCACGTCTTCGGTATCATCAAACAACAAACTCATATCAATGGCAAGGTCACATTCTTCTTCAAATGTTTTGTCGGATTCACAATCAAGGATATCCTCCAAATCCACGGAGTCCAGTTCGTCTTCATCCATGACGGATTTAAGTTCGTTTGAAAGACGGTCCAGGGACTCGGAACCCATTATTGCCGTGGGCCTATCCATGCTCAGGGCTTTTTCAGGAAGGGGCTGTTGTGCCTTGACTGAAACCGCTTCAATCCCCTTGACTTTAATCTTGATGGTGTACGTTCCGATCTTGACCACATCCAGGGCACCCACGGCACAATGGGAAACAGCCTGGTTATTGACCGTTAGAATCCCTTTTTTCCCTTTATCGACAACCGTGACCTTGCTTCCCTGGATTAAAAATTCAGCCTGGATATCATCCATGCTTTCATCGTTCAACACCAGGTCTGCCGAAGGAGATTTTCCAACCCGGACATGGGGGGTGTCAAAGCAATCCCACCCCAGGTATTTTTCACCATGAAACACATAAAACTGGGCCACAAAGCCGTTCATCCCGCCCCCGTGGGAATCTGCGATAAGATTCTTCCCATCCCCTGTCGATTTCTTTTTGCTTAACGAAAAATTCATAATTCAAAACCCTATGGTTGAGGTGCCCCTTCAACGGTGTTTCGTTCCACGTTATCTTTTTTCCGGATATCGTGGGCTTCAAGAATCTCTTTTCTGTAGTCTTCTCTGTATTTCAACATGGTCTTCACATCACTTTTCTTTCTCTGGAGAAGATAGACCGCGCCGGACTTGAGTGTCTGCCCCGTGATGTAAGAATTACCGAAGTCAATTCGGGTCAATAGTTCCGTTGATTCATTTGATTCGGATTTCTTGTCCGCCGCATAGGCTGTCAGTGAACCAAAAAGCATCTCCAACAGCAGAACAGTTAGGCAAACACTGCATGTGACCATGATTTTATGTCGCATCATTCTCAATCCTTTTCCACAACGGCAAACTGGAAATTGGGGTAACCCGCACGCCCTGCCGTTTTTACGATGGCGTTCACCACCTTAAACGAATGTTCTTTGTCACACAAAAACAGGATATGTTCTTTCCTGTCTTCTTCGTTTTCATTTTTTTTCAGTTCATCCGCAATGTCCCTGTATTTCTTCAATTCATCGTAAAGGGTTTCAAGCCCCACGATTGAATCGTTTTCAAGGGTGGCCACCACGTTTCCGTCCAGTTTCAGTTCATTTTTGCTCAGAACCAGGCGGATGCTGTCCTTATAATCCAGTTTGGATGTGGACTGGGGAAGAGACATCTCACTGTCAAGATCCATCTGTTCCGGATTGTTTGAAAAGGAAAACAGGAGGAAAATCAAAATGATGGTAAACATATCCATCATGGATGTAATCTGAAGTTTGGGCGGAATAAACGGTTTTGCCGCCTTGCGTCGTTTTCCTAAAGCCATGCTTCCCCCTAACCCACCTTGCCCGATAAAACCACATTGGGAAACATTTCGGAATTATCGGCAGACCGTGCCATGTCCATGGTCTGAATAATTGTTCCATAGACAACACTGGGCGCGGGCACCAGGATCAGGGTGTCGCTTTTGGGATACGATTCCTTGATATATCGCAAATGGGCCGCCAGCTCCTCCATGGGATATTCTTCGGGATTATTCACCGGGATATCGGCTTCCAGCTTGGCCAGATCCTCGTATTGAAGTTCATCACTCATGGCAGTCAATACGATGGTATTTTCTTTCAGCTCAACAATCACTGTGACCTTGACCTCGGATATTTTTGAATCAGGTGCCATGCTGGCTTCGGTCGACGACAGCACGGGAACCGAGGTGTTGATGGCCTTGATATGGAAAAATGAAGCGGACAATAACAAAAAAGGAATCAAAACCAGAAACATGTTCATAATGGGAACCATGTCCAGCTCAATCTCCTCATCTTCTACCCTTCGTCGTCTGCTCAGAGACATGGTTTTATTCCTTTTCTTCGCGTTTCATGGAGGTCAGAAGATTATAGAGAGCCAGAGCTTTTTCTTCAAATTGGCTGATAATGAATTCCCCGCGGTTATTTAAGAGGTAGTAACCCACCAGACATGGAATGGCGACGATCAGACCAAAGGCGGTGGTAAGCATGGCCACGGAAATACCTTTGGCCAGAATTTCCTGTTTCATGGCTGCGTTGGCACTTGACACGCCTTTAAACGCAGAGATCAGGCCCAGAATCGTTCCCAGGAGACCCAGAAGGGTTGAAATGTTTGCGAACAGAGTCAGGTAGTTGACTCGTGCTTTTACACTTGAAATCTCCCTCATGATGTTTTCCTCCATCACAAGTTCAATCTCCTTGTCACGTTTGTCTGCTTTCATTAAACCGGATTTGAGAATCCTGCCCAGGGGATGGTTTTCGATTTTAGCGCATTCATCAAGGGCGCCCCGGTAATTGAGTTTTTCAAGAAGTGTGACGATTCGCTTGTAGGCATGATCCGCGTTCAGGTTAAGCCGGAAGTAAAGATAGGCTCCCCGTTCGCAGAACAGAGCAAACGCAGTAATTGACACCACAAGAATCACGTACATGAAGGGGCCGCCGCTGTTAAAAATTGAAAACACAAATACCTCCTAGAAACGGTTGTTACTCTTAGTACTTCATTGCCAAATTGTATGTTTTTTATAATACGAGCACGCTGTTGCCTAAGGGTTTTGCAATATATATGCCATAGAATCCTTTGGCTTTTGTAAGGAACACCGCACAGAAAGACATCCTATAACAGTTAGTTTTTGTACGGATTTTTAATTCTTCAAGAGGTGGTGCCCTCATGGAGATCGACACCATTATTTAAAAAACAACGGCGGGACTTCGAGGAAATATCATAATTAATTTTATAAAACCATCTTAAGGAAAATGTTCCCAAATGGCATCACATTAAGCAAAATGATTTTATTTAGCGAACAGAGGTGGTGAAATATGATCACCGTTCATATTTATCGAAAAAATACTCATCCATAAACCATAAAACGCCATGTTCAAAACAAGATGAGATCCCCGGAAGATGTGAAATCAAGTTTTACCTTGCCGACGATCTCGGCATGCTCCATCGCATTAATTTCCCCAAGAAGAGCCGGGCTTGCCCAAAACCGGGAAACCTCCCGGGTATTTTTTATGATCACAACCTTCAGTTCTTCAGAATTTTTTATGCCCGTTGTTTTCATGGCTGCCTGTATGGCACACCGATCATTTTTAAGCCGAATGGGAATAAAAGCCTTTCGCAGGGAGAGGCTTGTCAGTGCATTGATCAAGGTTTTTTCGTAATCCAGTTTGCCATACAACCGCTCGGTGATAAAGTCGGCGTTGCCCATGCCGATGGCATTACCGGCGCTCTTTTCACAAAGATCAAGCAGGGCGATGCGGGTGACCTTAAGATTCTTGGAAAAATCGTCCTCCATGAGATCAAAGGCCCGTCCTGTAACATTGGGGTCCATTCCGGATCCACTGATATTTTTGCCGATTTCACCGATGACAAGCACGTCGAGCTGACGAAAGGGAAGCGTTGGGAACTGGTCTTTGGCTTTGATAAGAAGCTCTTTTTCCTCATCAAAAACATTCGCCGAAGAAATGGCCCTGATGTCCGTCAGCTGATCATACTGATTTTCCACAAGGGCCAGGGCAAAACGAACATTGCTCTTTTGAATCACAGCATCACCAGCCGCCCGGATCACGGAATTAAACCCATGGGAAAGTGCTGCCTGATGAAGACTCAATGCACCCGAGTGTTTGCCCATACCGATGCACAGCATTTTATAGATACCGCTTTCCACCGGTCCTTTGAACTTGGTATGGGGCTTGATCCGGTTAATACATATGGCATGATCCATGGATATGCAATCCTTTGAATAATAGACCGGAACACCATCCAGAATGTCATGGATTTTTTCAACATCCATGGAAGACACGATGGGAGCTCCACAAAATGCTTCGGTGACTCCAAGGGATTCAAGTACTGCCTTCTGGCCGGGACCATGGGCGCCCCCATGGCTTCCCATGGCCGGTATGATATGGGGAAGAGCTCCTTTTTCCTTGAGTCTGTCGCACAGGGTTTTAACGATCACAGGGATATTCGATATCCCGCGACTTCCCACGGCCACAGCAACACGATCCTTTTCCCCTATTCCGCTTTGGGGAAGAACCCGGTCCAATTCCGCACGAACATGATCTTCCACACATTCAATCCGTGTGGATGGATAATGCATTGAAACCCGATAAAAATCAGGAAAATCCATCGGTTCTTCGATATAAGCCGGATAGTTCATTAATATAAGCTCCTGTCAAAACATCATTCTCGGGGCCATAAGTCCCATAAGTCTCATGAGTCCCATTTGCCCCATTAACACCAAAAGAAACTGAATTTTCAATTTAATTTT
>JAHIRD010000294.1 GCA_018818835.1 Pseudomonadota bacterium | reverse complement strand
TGCCGCTGATTGTTTGTAAGGAAGAAAAGTTGAATATCATAATGTTCAAGGTTGGTGATACAAACTTACGATAGAATAATTGGATTTCTATAAGTGTTGATAACTTTTGTCTGGGGTGGGCGGGGAATGGTGTATATTTGTGCTGTCGATAACAGCGGACGTATAAATAAAGACATTCACAGTATAGCCCTGAAAGAAAGCGAACCTTCCGCCATACGGCCTGGTTATCGACACGCTTTCCGACAGGGTTTTAATTATTTAAGATATGAATAACGAAGAGCAGACACTTGTACTCAGGGATAACGCCCGGCAACAGTTACAACAGATCAAGGACGTTGAGGGTGGAAGCGAGTATCTGAACAAGGTTAAGGCTATTGAGGTGTGGGTCAAAGCCGAGAAGAAAGACGCTGAACTTCAGAACATGGTAGCTGAACAGAAGATTAGAACCCAGCGGATATTGGGACAGTTGATAAAGAAGGGGCAAGAGGCGAGAGAGATAGCAAGTCAAAATATAGGTGGTGCTAATATTTCAAACGGTGTGCCAGGGAGGGACACCGTTAAGACTCTTTCTGAAATTGGGATCACCCGCAAAGAGAGCAGCGTGTTTCAGGCGATAGCATCGATACCGGAACAGACATTTGAGGAGGCTATCATTGTTAAAAAACAGGCCGTCAATAAAGCAGTTGGTGAATTAACGACGGCTGGTATGTTGCAGGTGGCGAAGGAAATAAAGAAAGAACAACAGCAGAAAATTTATGAGATCAGGCAAATACCAGAAGGAATATTTGATTTGATCTATTGTGATCCTCCATGGAAATATGATTTTACGGAAACAAATAATCGAAAAATTGAGAATCAATACCCAACTATGTCAGTTAATGAAATCTGCGATATGGAACTTCCGGGTATTGCTGATAATGCTTTGTTATTAATGTGGGCAACGGCGCCAAAATTAAGAGAGGCATTGACTGTAATAGATGCGTGGGGTTTTGAATATAAGACACATGGAATATGGAACAAGGAAAAGATTGGAATGGGATATTGGTTTCGGGGACAGCATGAACTATTTTTGGTTGCTATAAAGGGGAAGTTTTCACCACCTATTCCAGAGAATAGGAATCCTAGTGTATATGAGGAATCTCGTAATACTCATTCAACTAAGCCCGCCCACTATTATGAGTGGATTGAAAGAGCGTTTCCCTTGGCACATAAGATTGAATTGTTTGCCAGAAATAAAAGAGATGGTTGGGAGGCTTGGGGTAATGAATGATTTTAATGAGGATTTGAAGTTGTCTGAGGATGCAAGACTAGAACCATTTTGGAATGAAATCTATAAAAAGGCATTTCCGAATATGACAAATCATATGATTGGGAAAAAGGATAAATGTAAAAGCCAGGAATATGGCGTTGATCGGATAATTTATCTTGAAAACGGAAAAGTAATAACGATTGATGAGAAAGTAAGAAGGAAGGTTTGGGATGATATTGCATTAGAATATATAAGTAATTCCACAACTCAGTCACCGGGCTGGATGGAAAAAGATTTGTCTATTGACTATCTTGCCTATGCGTTTTTACCAGTCAAAACTGTTTATCTATTTGACTGGAGAATGCTTAAAAGATCATGGAATTATTTCAAAATTGAATGGAAAAAGAAATATCCAAAGATTGAAGCTCAAAATAAAAATTATATAACGATCTGTGTTGGTGTCCCAATAGATGTACTTATGGATATTTGCTCAAGATCAACAATAATAAAATTGACATGAAAACAGCAATAATTTTTGCAGACGGGTTGAAGCAGATCATGCTCACGCCTGAGAATGATGACGAGAAGATGGCACTTGCCCTGATCACTCCGAACGATGATATTGAACTGGCGGTACATACTGGTTCATTCGGTGAGAGGCATATGAGACCGTTCACGGCATCAATCAATAAATGTAGGGGCGGATACCTCAGGACATTCAGTGACGACAAGAGCATTATGCTGGTGTTGAGACCGAAAGATAAACCGTGACAACGCGGGTATTATTTATAAACCAATCAAAAACAATCAGTTATGGAAAACACGCCAAAAATGGAAAAGTTAAAGTTTATGGATCAGGTCATTGATGAATTGATCAGTAATAATAATGCAGTAAAAGAAATTGCCCAACGAATTGATGTAATCCTTGAAAGGATGGGATATGCCATGGAAGGGACGGGTTCGACTGCCATAGAAAAGGATCCCGACAACCACATCATCGGTAAGGTTGAGTATCAGCAAAGGATGATGAGAGAAAATTTATCAAGATTA
>JAHIRD010000230.1 GCA_018818835.1 Pseudomonadota bacterium | reverse complement strand
CAGAATTAAAATGTTGTGAAAATCAAACTCTTATATATTACTTATTAGAAGATGTTAAAGATATTCCTAACGATATAAGAGAAAAATTGGAAAAGAAATTAAAGATTTTAATAAAAAAAGAAAGGAAATAAAAAATGTTTGAAGAATTAGATAATAAAAATATGGAAAAGATTAGAAAACTAATAGAAGAATTAAATGAAGAATATACAGAAAAAGTCATTGAACTTCTTTTATCTGTATATTCAAAGGAAAGATATGAGAATATAATCATAGGAGATTTAATGTTAAGTTTTTTTGAAAAACATATGAAAATAATAAAAAAAAATTTAGAGCCAAAATATAAATTAGGATTATTGAATAAAGAAATTATAGATTTCTTTGATAAGTTTAAATCCATAAAAGAGAAAGGATAAACTTCTATGAAATGTTTTTATCATACAGATATGGATGGTCATTGTTCTGGAGCAATAGTTTTTAAAAATTATAAAGGAGGAGGAGATTATAGACAAATAAATTATAATATGAATTTTCCATTTGAAGATATTTTAAAAAATGAAATTGTTGTAATTGTTGATTTCTCTTTAGAAGTAGAAAAATTTAAAAAACTTTTAAAGATAACAGATAATATCATATGGATAGATCATCATCAGACAGCCATTGAAAAATATAAAGATTTTCCTGAAGAAATAGATGGAATAAGAAGGGATGGAATTTCTGCCTGTGAACTAACATGGGAATATTTCTTTCCAGAAATTCCTATTCCAAAGGTCGTAAAACTTTTAGGAGATTATGATTTATGGAAATTTAAGTATGGAGAAGAAACAAAGAAATTTCAATCTGGGATAAGATTGTTTGAGACTTATCCAAATTCAAGAGAATGGAATAAATGGTTAAACCCTGATTATGAACCAGAAGAAGAAATAAGAATGGGTGAAATCGCTCTGAAATATAGAGATAATTTTTACAAGGGACTTATTAAAGCATTTTCTTTCTTTACTTTTTTCGAAGGTTATAAAGCGATTGCTTGCAATGCAGGAAGTGTTTCTTCTCAACTTTTTGATTCTGTTGAAGAAGATTTTGATATAATGATAACATTTGTTTTTGATGGAAAAGTTTTTATAATAAGTCTTTATAGTTACTAATTTTATATAAAAATATAAAACCAATTTCTTTGTCATATAGGGACCATAAACTCCTATAACCTAAATTTAAAGAAAATGTTTAATGCGGCATTGTGGTCGGCATCTAAAATTATATTACAATAAGTGCAATTGAACATCTCTCTATTTCTAGATGACTTGTCAACATGAGAACACGAAGAACAAGTCTGACTTGTATAAGCAGGATCAACCTCTGTAACCTGGACGCCAAGTTCTTCTGAGGTTAATTTAAGTCTACTTATAAAATTTGAATAACTCCAATATTGGAATTTGTTATTAAAAGTTCTTGAGAATTTTGATTTATGTTTTAAATTCTTCAATCTTTCTATTTTTATTTCTTTTAGATTATCATATTTTTCAAAGAAATCTTTAACCGATTTATTAATATATTCATTTTTCTCTACAATTGCTTTTCTATAATTATTTGAATTTCTTTGTTTATTTGCTATTTTATTACATTTTTCTTCTATTTCTTTTCCGAAAGAAAGACCATCGGAAGAAACAACTAATTTTTTATAACCGACATCTAGACCAATTCTTCTTCCCTTAATTCTTTTCTTTGGGTCTTCTTTTTGGAAGAAAATATCACAGAAAATCCCTTTATCAGTCTTTCTCAATCTACAAGATTTCTTCAAGTTCCAACTTTCATCTTCATAGAACTTATTAAAATGGTTATGTTTTTTTGATGGGCACCATAAAATCATCTTATCACCAATGGAAGAAAACTTTAGCCAAATATCAAATGAATTTTTATCAAATTCTATATCATAAAATCTTTGATCTAGTTCCATGGAGAATTTATTGAAAGAAGGTTTAGTTTTCTTCCTCTTTCTTCTTTGAGACTTGCAAATGGAAAGAGCTTGTTTTGCGGCACATTGAATCATTCTTGCAGAAAACCATGTTGAGCAATGATTTGTAGATGAGAGAAAAGAACCATGAAAGACATTCTTTGACCAAATATAATCTATGAAGTAATTGACAACTCTCTGATATTCTTCAAAAATCGTGTTCAACTTTTCTAACTTGTTCTTGTTAGAAAAGTTGAGACTAATAGTAGATCTTCTAATCATTAGATTTTTTGGTCCCATTTGAAATGTTTGTTATTTGTTCTCATGTTTATCTAAAAATAAATGGAATTATATGATTAAATATATTTTAATATAAGCTCATTGAAGTTTTAAAATACAAAAAAAGATATTG
>JAHIRD010000004.1 GCA_018818835.1 Pseudomonadota bacterium | reverse complement strand
GCTCCGGCGTGGACACGATTAATTATATTATTCAATACCATAGAATGGTTGAATTATAAAGTGATTCTTCATTATCACAGAGTATCGATAAGACTTCCGATGGGCGATGATTCATAACCGGGGATGGTGGCGATTTCCTGCCTCAGGGCTCTTGTCTGGAGCACATCGAGCATGATGCGTATGGTTTGGTGTGATAAAAGGTCGTCCGGAATGACCAGATCGCAGCGAACGGTTTCAATGGGAATAAAATCAAGATTGAACAGGTCTGCCACAACATGGAGCCCCAGGGCGGCATCGGCCAGGCCTGAGGCCACAAACTGGGCACCTTCATTATGGGTGGACACGGTATGATCGTAGCCCCTGACCGTCGATGGGGGTATGTTTGCCCTGTCCAATTGGTCATCCAGAAGGCGACGCAGGGCAGCCCCGCATTCACGATTGATCAGGGTGAGGTTCTTATGGGCAAGATCAGCCACGGACCGAATCTTATGTGGATTGCCCGGGGCAACCATCAAACCTTCATCCATGTGGGTGAACCCGATGACCTTTCCGGCAATGCCCGACATCATTTTTCGGGCAAGGGTTACATTGGCCTGTTCATCTTCAGGATGATCCTCCGTGTTATGAAGATGGACCCCTCCAACATGGGCACGCCCATGTGAAAGGGCCTCCAAGGATGCATAGCTGGACGCAAAACAGCAATGGACACGGGCACCGGAAAAAGCCCTTGCCACGTGCCCGCCCAAAATGGAAAAGGCCGGATCACACCCAAAAAGCAGAATGGTTTTTTCCAGAACATCAGAAGGACAGAACACCCGTGCCCGTTGGCCCTCTTTTTCCAATAAGGCGTCTGCCGGGGGAAGGCCGCTGTTGAGAAGGATTTTCCCCGTCATGGGCACGCAGGTCAGCTTGCCCCTGAGACGGGCAGCCAGGAGCCGTCGGGTGCCCGCCTCCCCTTCCCCATCCAGGATTACGGGCTGTATGTCCTCCGGGGCCTCTTCACTGAAAAGGGTTTCCACACGGCAGTCAAGGGCACGGGCCAGATGCAGAGCCACCGCCGTGTTGGGAAGATAACGTCCTGATTCAATGTCATAAATAGCCTGCCTTCTGACCCCGACAGCATCGGCAAGCTGGGCCTGGGACCAGCCTTTGGCCTGACGGTATGCCTTAACATGACATGTGATTCCTGATTCCTGACCCTCCATGGTGCCCCTCTCGAATATGACGTTTAAAAATACCTATTGACGTTTAAAAACTTATCCATTACATCTTGACCATACATTATGATGCCTTAAGACGTCATGTGTATGGTGAATTATTGTATCCGAGTTTATGCCAATGGGCAATGGCAACATCACTTTAGCCGAATACATACAAAGAGGAGCCGGATCATGTCATTTTCAAAATCATTAAGCCTTTTGTTTCTAAGCCTGTTGATCCTGAATTCAAACCCTGCCCTTGCAAAGGAGGTTGATATATCCGTGGCAGCCAGCATGACCGAGGCATTCAAAACCGTGGCCGGAAAAATAGCGCTTCAACATCCGGACATTATGATCCGGTACAATTTCGGATCTTCCGGCTCCCTGGCCAAGCAGATTGCCCAGGGGGCTCCGGCTGATATATTTGTTTCTGCAAATACCACCTGGATGGATTATCTGGTCAAAGAAAAGAAAATTGATGGGGCGCATGTCCGTGTTTTTGCCCATAACAGCCTGGTTTTTGTAGGAGACAAAGACAAGAACGTCACATCCCTCAAAGACCTGGTCAGCTTAGAGCGCATAGCTCTTGGCAGCCCCCGAAGCGTGCCTGCGGGCCAGTATGCCGAACAGGCCCTGATGGCGGCGGGAATCTATGACGCCCTTCTATCCGGCAATAAACTGATCATGGCCAAGGATGTCAGGCAGGCACTTTTATACGCGGACCGTGGAGAAGCTGACGGTGCATTCGTCTATGGAACCGATGCCCGCCTGGCCCAAAAAGCGGTTATCCGTTTCACCGTACCCAAAGAACTTTACGAACAAATCACCTATCCTTTGGCCCTGACCCAATCCGGCACAGCCAACAAGCAGGCTGAAATTGTTTATCACTACCTGATCGACAAAGAGGCCATGGAGGTCTTTAAATCCTATGGATTTGAATCACCGGTTCCCTGCCTCGTCACAGTACCATGAAAACCGGACCCAGGCACACGGAGGAGACACCATGGTCACCATGAGCCCCCAGGATATCCAAGCCATTGTCCTATCCTTGAAAGTGGCAACCGCAGCAACGCTCTTATCTGCGCCTGCTGGCTTTGCTGCGGCCTATTTTCTTGTTTTTTCCAAAATCCCGGGCAAAACAGTGTTTGAAGGCATCTTTAACCTGCCTCTGGTTCTTCCTCCGGTGGTCGTGGGTTACCTGCTTCTGATCCTTTTGGGCCAAAACGGTTTTATGGGCCCTCTTTTGGGCAAGCTGGGTATCCGTGTAATCTTTACCCTCAAAGGGGCTGTCATTGCCTCGGCTGTGGTGGGATTCCCCTTGCTGGTCAGGTCTGTGCGCATCGGCATGGAAGGCATTGACGAACATTATATTTTAGCATCAAGGACCCTGGGGGCAGGATGGTGGGACACCCTGTTCACGGTTATTCTGCCTCTTTCCGGCCGTGCGCTGATCGCCGGGATGACCTTAATGTTTGCTCGGAGCCTGGGGGAGTTCGGGGCCACCATTATTCTGGCGGGAAACATTCCCGGAATCACACAGACCATTCCCCTGGCCATATATGATTACACAAACACACCGGGCGGTGACTCCATGGCCTTGTCCTTATGCCTGGTGTCCATTGTCCTGTCTTTTGTGGTGCTCATGATCAGCGAATCCATGGCACGATCCTTTAAAATAAGGCCCTGACCATGAATCTTGAGCTGTCCCTTGAAAAAAAATTCCCTGCCTTTCAATTCAAGGCAGATGTGTCTGCAAAGGGGAAACGCCTGGGGGTTTTTGGTCCCTCGGGAAGCGGCAAGTCCACCCTGATGAATCTTCTTGCGGGGCTTATCACGCCGGACCGTGGTTTTATCCGCCTGGATGGCCATACCCTTTTTGACTCGGAGAAGCGCATTCTTGTATCCCCGAAAAACAGGCGTATCGGTGTGGTTTTTCAGCATGCCCATCTTTTCCCCCATATGAATGTCCAAAGAAATCTTATGTACGGATTCAAACGCACACCCGAAAAGGAGCGTAAAATTTCACCTGGGGCACTCATTGATGTCCTGGCCCTGGGGCACCTGCTTGACCGCAGTGTTCACAGGCTTTCAGGGGGGGAACGGCAGCGGGTGGCCCTGGGTCGGACCCTTCTGGCCAGTCCCCGCTTGATCCTTATGGATGAGCCCCTCACAGGTCTGGACCAACATCTGAAATACCAGATTATCCCCTATTTAAAGCGGGTGTTTCAGGAATTTGACATCCCCCTGATCTTTATCAGCCACTCCCTCAGGGAAATGCGCCTTTTGACCGACGATGTGCTGGTTTTTGATAAAGGTTTTCTTTCACATTGTCTGTCCTCCGAAGATCTGGCAAGACACAATCTGGTTTCCGGGGATCGGGCATACGCGAATCTGATTACCTTGAAAAATCCTTTGCCCCACAAGGACCTCTGGCGATACACCTGGGGAAACACGGACCTTATTCTGACGGAACCGGGTAAGGAGGGAGAAAACATCTTTGAGCTGCCCTCCAAGGACATCACCCTGTTCAAACGCCACCCCGAAGCATCCAGTGCCCGAAATCTTCTGCATGGTATTGTTACGGATTTCTTTAATGTGGGGAATCGCGTGGGGGTCGAACTTTCATGCTCT
This sequence comes from Pseudomonadota bacterium, assembly GCA_018818835.1. Classification (GTDB taxonomy): domain Bacteria; phylum Desulfobacterota; class Desulfobacteria; order Desulfobacterales; family Desulfolunaceae; genus JAHIRD01. The sequence continues at coordinate 33,924 of JAHIRD010000004.1, read as the reverse complement.
GGCGAAAAACTGATCTGCCAGATCGTTCCGGAATCCGTTGAGGAGCTGGATATCCGAAAAGGAGAGGCTCTTGTGGCGGCAATCAAAGCGTCCGCTTTCAGAAAATTATTCTGATCCAGCTAAAACCATGACATACAGAAGACCCCGAACTTACCAAAGGCCTGCCTGCCGTACCGTTGAGAGTCAATTCAGCAATTTAAAATTTCCTCATACATAAGAATCATGGTCAGAAAAAACTGCCAGGGCCTTGACAGACCCGAAAAGGTTTTATAAAGTATTCAATTAATTTTAATGTTCCAAATTAAAAGGGCTATTCATGATGGTTTCCAACAATCAAAAATTCGGACATTCCCACTACCAAATTTGCTCTCTAATCTGCATTCTAATAATGTAAATGTCACACTTCATACATTTAAATGTCCATGCCATTGAATAGTCTATATCACTGTTTTATCGGCTTTTAATTAAATATTAATTTATTATTAATAATAAATTATAATGATAATTATTACTATAAAATCATTTTTAGAGCAACTCAATGGCTTTATATCTGCCCATATTTACTTTATATAATCTTGTTTTAATTATTATTAATTAATTTTTTTTATGAAAAAACAAATTATTGACAACACTATTTCTTATCGTCATCCGGTTACCAGTGATGGAAAATATTTTTTTGATCTGGCCATACAATCGGAAACGTTGGATGTGAATTCATGCTACCATTACCTGATTCAATGCCGTCATTTTTCAAAAACATCCATGGTGGCCGAATATGAGGGTGAGATTGTGGGTTTTGTCACCGGCCATATCCCGCCGGATGAGCCCCTTACCCTTTTTGTATGGCAGGTGACTGTGGCTAAAAAATTCAGGGGCAGGGGCCTGGCCCTGGGCATGCTCAACGCCCTGGTCACATCCCTTAAAGATAAAAGAATCACAGAGATTAAAACCACCATAACAAAAGAAAACCGGGCGTCCATTCAACTTTTTAAAGCCTTATCCGCTATCATCCGGGTGCCCCATCATTTTAACGATGTTTATTTTTCAGAAGAGCAGTTCGGGAAAAGCGGCCATGATGCCGAAATACTTTTCCGCATCGGACCCGCTCTTCATGTATTAGGAGACGATAATGAGAATTTTTGAACAACTGGAGTCCCGTGTCAGGGGCTATGTAAGGTCATTCCCAACGGTTTTTGAATCATCCCAAGGGGCAATAATGACCGATGAATCCGGCCGTGATTATATTGATTTTTTTGCCGGGGCAGGAACACTGAACTACGGGCACAACAATAAACAGATTACCCAGGCCCTGATCGAGTATCTTCAAAGCAACGGCGTGGTCCACAGCCTGGACATGGCCACGTCTGCAAAAAAACGATTTCTGACCAAATTCTTAGAAACTATTCTTGAGCCCCGTAATCTGGATTACAAGGTCCAGTTCACCGGTCCCACCGGCACCAATGCCGTGGAAAGCGCCATTAAACTGGCCCGGATGATCAAGGGAAGGTCAAACATCGTGGCCTTTACCAATGCCTTTCACGGCCTGACCATGGGGGCCCTGGCCATCACCGGAAATACGTTTTACAGGGATGAGGCCCACATCAGCCGTTCCAATGTGAGCTTTCTTCCTTACCAGAATTATCTGGGCAAACATCTTGATTCCCTTCTTTATTTCCGGAAGATGCTCACAGACAACAGCAGCGGCCTGGACATTCCGGCCGCCGTGATCGTTGAAACAATTCAGGCTGAAGGCGGCATTAACGTGGCCAGCCCCGAATGGCTCCGAGGCCTTGCCCAGCTTTGCCATGAATTCGATATTCTCTTGATCATTGATGATATTCAGGTGGGCAACGGACGCACCGGCGACTTCTTCAGCTTCGAAGAAGCCGGAATCAAACCCGATATGGTGACCTTGTCCAAGGCCATTGGCGGAGGCCTCCCCCTGGCCCTGCTCCTTTTTCGCCAGGATCTTGACCAATGGAAACCCGGTGAGCACACCGGAACGTTCAGGGGCAACAACCTGGCCTTTGTGGCAGCCACAGAAGCCCTGTCTTACTGGGACACCATGGACCTGAGCAATGCGGTCAAGCATAAATCCATTGTCATAAAAGATGCCATTCAAGCCATTGCAGACAAGCACCCGGACATGAATGCAAAGGTACGGGGCCGGGGAATGATTTTCGGCCTTGAAATACCCGAACGAGGCGTGGCCGGCCAGATATCGGAACGCTGTTTTGAAAAAGGTCTTGTTATTGAGCTTTCCGGTGCCGAGTCCCAGGTCGTGAAATTTCTCCCCCCCCTGATCATCGATGAAGAAACCCTGGTCAAAGGCATTTCCATTGTCGAAGAGGCCGTGGATGAAATCATGGAAGAAAAACTCGAAAACCTGACCATGGAGATGTAATGATTGTAAGGCACCTTGAAGATATCATCGGAACCGACCGGGATATCCATGCTGAAACAGGCACCTGGGCCAGTCGAAGACTGCTTCTTAAAAAAGATAAGATGGGGTTTTCCTTTCATGACACCACCATTTTCGCAGGCACCACCACCCTGATCTGGTACAAAAACCATCTGGAGGCAGTGTACTGCGTAGGCGGCCAAGGTGAACTGGAAGTCATTGAAACCGGCGAAATCATCCCCATCAAAGACGGCACCATGTACGCCCTGTCCAATCATGAAAAACACCACCTGAGAGCCTTTTCGGACATGCGCATGATCTGTGTGTTCAACCCGCCCCTGACCGGGCGGGAGGTTCATGATAAGGACGGTGTATATCCTGTGTTGGAGGATTGATCTTTAAAGAAAAAATTTCACGAAAAAGGGCCAAATAAGGCCTCTGGCGGCCCTGCCGGGAAACAATTCTTCTCGCTCCCAGGCTCCTTCTTCTCGCTCCCAGGCTCCTGCCTGGGAGTGTATAGCGCATGGCTCCAGCCATGCCCCCGGAGGCAGGAACCTGGGAACGAGGCGGCAAATCCTCCAAAAAAACAATTCTCCATCGGTCCCATGGGTCTTATAGGTCCCATACGTCCCATGGGACCTATGAGACTCATAGGACTTATGTCATTTTTTCTCGTCTTTATCCGGGTATTATTTCAGGCCACGTGACTCGTTTCCAAGCCCAACCGATTTGCTTGTCATTGAGCAGGCGGGGAACTGACTCTCGGAGAGCCGCCGGAGGCGGCAACTTCATGCCCTTCATGACCTTCATGTATGGTCAGATTCCTTTTTCATATTGAGCATATGTTGTGGGATGAATCTTTTTTTTAAGATCCGTGATTGAAACGGAATTCCCCTTGAGAAGGTTTTCAAAAAGAGTGATTACGCCAGATTTATCCAACCCGACACAGGTTTCCGTTTTTATGTCCCTTAAATCAATAAAAAAACCTGAATACATCCCTGCAAAATCCCTGACAATATCTGTATTCAGAAAATGAGTATGATGATACATACGATGATGGTTTCCCTTTGTTTTATTTATAAAAAGGGGAACCGTTTTTAAATTCATGATCGATGTTGATTTTTCACAATCCTTAATGCATTTATCATCTATTCTCTCTTTTTCGCATCCGGCAACCTGATGAAACAGGCATTGCCGACTGGTTAAAAGCAAAACAGGGTGATAGATACTGTAGTAGAGTTTAAAATTTTCAGGTCTTTCCAGACTCTTCATCTGAACTTTACTGATCTCATTTGAAACACATGCGCCAGAACAATTAAACAGTTCTTTTAAAGCCAAAAGACTGAAGGAATTTGCGGTATTCAGATAAGGGCCTGCGATCCATGGGATTTTTTCGTTATAGGCTTCATACCCTATTCCGGTATTATCGGTTACGATACGTTTTGGTTTTATCTGTTCAAGAAAAGCAACGGCTGCAGCATAGTTTTCTCCGATCAGAACCGATGGGAACCAGGGAATCAGATCTGCGTTTTCTCTAAAAATCTCTATAAACTCAGAGTAATTATGTTTAAAATCATTGGGAAGTTCAAAATAAATATCTGAGCGTGTCGTGGTGCACAGGGACAGATCCTTCCTGGAGGCGATTAATACACCAAGATCCGGCGTTGAATCTAATTGGGACTTTTTTTTAAAAGAAGGTATCTCCACTGGACCACTGATTTTTTCCGGCCCATTGAGGAAGGATAGCATGTGTTTTTTGAGTGAGGTGAGCTCATTGAAGGATATGAAAAGATTAGGCTCAAGATCATCCACAACCAGATGTTTAATATAATACCCCGTGTGATTTAAATCCTTGAATCGCGTCATCAAAAAATCGTAATCAAGGTATTTCACACTGTTTTTAGAAGGATGTTCCAGATTGGCTTTTGACATCAGGTCACAGACTGTATCCGGCGTTTGAACCGATATGTGTAAAGGCGTACCGAATTTGCCTGAAATGGTTATAATCAAAGGTTCTTTTTCTATACTCAGCCGACTTATCTTAACCGTGACATCACCGACAATGTCGGCTTTTTCTTTAAATAGATCTGTGACGGCTTTTTCCCGCGTATCATTGGATGAATAATCATGAATAACAGACAGATGCTTGATTGAATGATCCATCGGATCATCAATAAACATATGTTTATGGATATCTCCCTTTAAATAACCATTTGAAAAATCCCGGTTAAACACCTTATAAAGATCCCCGTTGTCACCTGTTATCCTGCCGTGATTATAAAAAGCACGGATGTGTTTTTTCCAGCAATTGACCACCGTATAAACATAGTCAAACTGCTTCATTCTCCCTTCAATCTTCAGTGAGTCAACCCCCGCATCCCATAGTTCCTTCAGATCAAAAAAGGCTGAATTATCTTTCAGATTAAGGGGGAAATGTTTCCCGCTAAGTGTCTCGGAATATCTATCCCTGCATGGCTGGCTGCATCGGCCCCGATTCCCGGAGTTTCTCCCATGAACCGAGCTCATATAGCAAATACCTGAAAACGAGATGCAGTATGACCCATGGACAAACACTTCGGTCAGGATATCACGATTATGGGCCACGGTTGTCAGGGCTTTTATTTCATGAATATTCAATTCCCGTGCGAGATTAACCCTGCTTGCATTCAGTTTACTCAAAAATTTAATCTGGCCCTCATTGTGGGTATTGAGCTGGGTCGACGCATGGATGTTAAGATTTTTGTAATAGGTGGATAAGATATAGAACAACCCCATATCCTGAATAATGACACCATCAATCCTGGTATTAACCAGTTTATTCAAAAGCCGTATAAGGGCCGGAATTTCGCTTCCGATGATAATGACATTCAGGGTCAGAAAAACCTTGCACTGGTGTCTGTGGGCGAGCTTTATAATCCCATTCAAATCATCAAAGTCAATATTGACAGCCCTGTTTCTGGCATTAAATCGATCCAATCCGCAGTAGATTGCATCGGCACCAGCTGCAATGGCAGCTTTTATAGAGTCTATATCCCCGCCCGGGGCCAGTAATTCCATGTTTCTTTTCATAATTTCAAAAAAAGGGTCCACCTATTAAACACACTCACCACCACACCAAGGACGTGCGCGGATTGGGCCAGGTGGATGTCAGCGGTGAGCATGGGGATTTTGTTTATTTTAGTAACGGCGAGTTTATCTTTTGAGCCATGGGATGTCAATGGATAAACAGGGAAGAATACAACGTTCAATTCACAGGCAATGCCTGGGAATTTTATACTCACCATGAAGGTCATGAAAGGAATGAAGTTTGATGGCGTCGTAAAAAGTCCCATAAGCGGCGTTATAGTGTTTGGCCGGACGTTCGACATACGACCAAGTATGCCTTCACCCCCGGCCAAACACTATGCCTTGCCTATGGGCCTTTTTCCATAGCCATCCGTCGATTTTTTACGAGTTCATCACGTTTGGGGTAGAGATGTTTTCTTTTTTTAAACCACCCGTTCGCGTTGCTCACTGAAGGACACAAAGAGCACGAAGAAAAGCATGCCTCAGGCGGCCAGCTCCCTCACGTTGTTGGGACAAGCTTTAAAAATCTGGATCGGTCTTTGCCAAGGCTTCGCCCCGACACGCAAATGGGTCATGGTGGTTGGTATGTTAAAATGTGTCAAAAGATCTGATAATCACATAAAACACCACCAACGCTGTCCCATGAACCAACCCATCGTAGTCATAGGACGTATGGGATGTATAAAGATTTTTATACACTATTTATAAATTTTAACATAATCCGGCTCAATCGTTTGACCAAAAACGCTCGTACATCGTAGGGGCACGGTGCGCCGTGCCCTTGTTTGAAGGGATTAAACTGACCACACAAAAATTATTTAACCTTGCACATGACATCAAGAATTGCCCTTATTGGACTCGCCTTTTTCTGTCACTTGGATCTGATTATTCTGGGGTTCTATTGCATAATTGACGATTTTTATGTGTTTTTATCGGGCTTCAAAATGAATGTTTGGGGCCCCCGGCAGGGATAATCTTTTGCCCTTCTTCTGCTCTTCGTGCCCTTCGTATTCGTAAGTGAGCTCTGCGATCGGGTGGTGAGTAAAAAGTGATTCGTCTCCTGGCTTTGACCAGGGGACGAATCTAGGGGTGAGCATGGGGATTGGCTGGAATAAATATCCCCGTGAAAAATACTAAAAATAACTACTTGGCAAGGCTGACTCCGCCCGCCAGCATGGTCTTTGTGGGTTTAAAGGTGTCGATTCCAAAGGCGTCGGCAAGTTCATTAAGCCGGGCCACAAGTTTTTCGTGTCCAAATGTGTCGACCAGTGAGAATACACCCGTGCCGTTTCCACCGTTGGTCATGGCAAGGTCAATGTCCTGGGGGTCCTTTGCCACGCCTTCTTCAAGGATCTTGGTTGCTTCATTGACCTGGATCGCAAGGATATGGGATAGGTCATATTCCTGGGTGGGGTTTGTCAAATCAATGGTCGGCCGGCCCTGACTCCAGTCATAAATGCCCTTGCCGGTCTTCATTCCCAGGTTCCCCGTGGCAACAAGATCCTTAAGTGCTTTCCTCGGTGCATAGTCCTTGGAAAGTGTCTCTGAGTAGTATTGCTGGGTATGAAGAACGATATCAATGCCCACATAATCCCAGAGTTCAAAGGGAGCCATTGGCATAAAGGCCTTGAATGCAGCGTCGAACTCTTGGGGTGTGGGCGTGCCTTTCTCCAGGATCAGCTGGTGAAAGAGCACGACAGGTGCGTTCACACGGTTTACGATAAATCCGGGAGAGTCTTTTCGGACAACAACGGCCACTTTTCCCATTTTCGTGGCCACATCACAGGTCACCTGAACCGATTCATCGGATGAGTGCTCTGCATAGATGACCTCGACGAGTTTAAGAAGCGTCGCCGGATTAAAGAAATGCATGCCCACAACCTTTTCCGGCCTGCCGGTGACAGCTGCGATCTCACTGATGCTCATGGATGAGGTATTACTGGCCAATATGGCATGTTTCGGGGAATACGTGCCCAGGTCGGTAAAAATCTTTTTCTTGAGGCCCATGTCCTCGAAAACGGCTTCAATGACGAGATCAGCATCGGACACGGCCGCTTTCATATCTGTGGATGTAATGAGGTGGGCGAGCATGTCTTCTTTTTGGGCAGAAGTGATTTTCCCTTTGCCCTCAAGTCTGGCAAGGCCTTTTAAAATTGCACTGGCCCCTTTGTCGACAAAGCGCTGCTCGACATCATTCAGGGTCACGGTATAGCCAGCCATAATCCCCATTTGGGCAATGCCGCTGCCCATGGCACCAGCTCCGATAACGGCAATTTTTTTCACGTCCATAAAATCCTCCTTAAATAGTGATGTGAAAGATATTCGCGTCTCATTTCGAGGCTCGGTTCGGTTTCTTTCGTTAGGATTTAACTTGTTTCACGATATATGCCAGATTGAATACATCTATGATATCAGGGCTTGATCCATCCGTTTCGGATTATTCCGTCAAATACGATATCTGCCCCGTCATATATGACGGTTCTGTCCTATTTCATTGCCCTTAGTTTTTCAGGACAAATTGTCGAATATGTTGTATCTTTTCGAGTACGTGTACTAAAACCGGGGGCATGCAAATAATACCATGGGACTTATAGGACTTATGAGACGTATGGGACCCATATCTCGCTAAATAGACTTAAAACATGAAAAAACATTCTATATCATCCCCCTGATCCGGGCTTCAAGATCAGGGTCTTTGAGTTTTTTCCGCACCATGAGTTTCAGGCAGTCGCGGACCAGGGCGGGGTAACGTGTGATATTTTTTTTGAGAAGGCTGGTCATGTCGTAGAAGTTGGCTTCCTCGATCCGGCCCGTGTCCAGTTGATTTCTCATTTCCCGAATATCCTGTTCTTCGGGTGAAAAATGGATAAAGGTCTGAATGGCGCTGCGCTGGACACCCCGTTCGGAATCCGGAAACAATGTAAGAACGCGCATACGCACCTGGGGGGTTTCAGTTTTTCGAAGGGCCATAACCGCTTCGGATCTGATCTTGGGGCTATCATCTCCGAAGCATTCAAAAAGCAGGGAATTGTTTTCCATCATGCCTGCATTCCCCAGGGCTGCGATATACTCGGATTTTTCATCGGGTGTGCTGGATGCCTTGATCTTATCCAGAAGGATCCGGTTCAAGGCCAGGGCTTTTTTTTGCTCCTGTCCGGCGTATAGTTTGTGAATGCAGGATCCATAGGCATGGGCCCCGGCATAGGACACATAGTTTGTTTTACTTTGAATCAATTTATCAAGGAATTCAATTGTTTCAGGCTCCGGTTTTGTGTCCATGAAGGAAAAATTCTGAATCATCATACCGTATTGCCGTTCTTTTTGGATTCCCGGGTCGGACAGGATCTCACGCATGGCCCCTTGGGCTTCGGGGCTTCCCACGGCTGCCAGCAGATTCATCACCAGGGTTTTTGCCTGGGACCGGTCTGCCTTGGTGATGCAGTACTCGGCCAGCTTTACCGTACTTTGGGGTTGGAGACTCACAAAGCCCACGCTCCGGTAGAACATGGAATTGTTGGCCCGGTTATTTTTTTCATCGGGTGTGAAACCGCCGATCCAGGATTCGATATCATCATAGGAAAGATAGGCGGCCTGTTTGGCCAGAAGTTCCCGGTCCTGGCCCTTGTCCGGTATAGACTCCCCGGGATAGGCGGCCTGCATGGCTGCCAGGTGACCTTCGCCAAAATCACCGGGGTCAAAGGTCCCTTGATCAGTACGTCTCAGCTGCAGTGTTTTTTTAACCTGAAGAATGGTTTCTTTTCCATCTTGTGAGGTGATGGTCGTCTCTTCCCGTTTGTCGATGTCTTGTAGAAAGCCTTTGTCATCAAGGATCAGTTTGTCTTTCCCCTGAATATCCTGTCGATCACCGGGCTCAATCAGACCGGGATAATCATAATTTTTCCGGGTCTTGGACAATTCAAGACTTTTGCCCTTGTTCCCGGTCACGGCGTAATCAACGATTCCGCGTCCGTGCTGATTGATTTCCTCCGTACTCCAACTGTTTTTCCCCTGTCTTACCGACACCTGTATTTCCTCAGCCACGGTGGTCATGAAGGTCTTGAATGCCTGGGATGTGTCACCGGGGTAATAAAACCGTGAGATCTCGTTTTGTCTGTCAAGGGCAACATAGATCTCGCTTTTTTTATATTGCCCGATAAACAGCGAAGGATCATCAAACACATCATGGCCGTTCAGGGCAAAATGATTGGAGCGGACCTGATCGAAACTCAGGCTGTATATTTTCTGATCACCCAGTGTACCATAATCCTTCACACGCAGATCCCCGTCAAAGGCCAGGGTGGACATGAAGGTATTGGCAGAGCCACCGGCCTGCCCCATGCGCTTGGGAAACAGGGTGGTGGTGTTCTCATCCTGGTAGGTGAAACGGTACGTGCGGTAAACACCTGCCAGACTCCCGGCCGGAGAAATCATACCATCATCAGCCAGGGCGGTTCCCGCCCATACCATCACGGACACCATTATGATCACACACTGGGAAACACTCTTTTTCATCGTATCCATCATCATTGCTTATATTTCTCAGCCAGACTGTACAGTGCCCTGACCGGTATTTTTACGGGAAATCGCCCATCAGAGTTGATCAGCCCCACACGATCCAGATTATCATCAAACCTGATGCCGTCCCAGCTGAACAGGGTCTGCCTGTAGGTGGTGCTGTCAACCACATACTCCACTTCCACAAAGGCCCCGAAAAAACCGGACAGAAGCGTGATTTCCTGATCCAGATTGCTGAGCACCTGCGTGTGGATATCGTAGTTGAATTTCTTGTCCGCAGCCAGGTTTGCAGGATTCTCGGTGCTGTTCTGGCTGAGGTAGCCTTGGAATTCATAGGGATAACGGATGCCCACGAATTTAAGGCCGATATCGATCCCGGCGCTGACACTGGCCACACCCGGAATTCCCGCTGTGACGGAAGCCTGGGCATAGGCATCGAAATCCATGCGGGGGGTGTAATTGAAGTTCATTTTCTTGCATTGATCCGACATGTAGTTTGCCGAGTTATCCCCGTCCACAAAGGTGTCCGCATCAATATCTCCAGTGACCGAGCCTTTGATGGTCACGGATATGAACCCGCAAACCGGAACCGATTTTTTCATGGTGATGGACAGCATCTGGGTATCAGTCACCGCCTCGTTAGTGTAATCCAGATCATGGGTGGATGTGTTATAGGCCTGACTGTGGCTGACCGTGACCGGAGTCCCGGTCAGGCCTGAACTGTCGCTGTAGGTGTAGGTCATTTTCTCATTTTTGATAAACATAAAGGAATTAAGGGTCACACCATGTTCTGCGGCCACGGCGCTGATCTCGCCATTGATCTTATTTACCAGGGCATCATCATCCAGGGTGGGTGGTGTGGGCCGATCTCCTGCCGCCGTTTTATTGCTGGCATAGGACCCTGCCGAGCAGAGCACGAAATCATAATTCAAAAAGGAGCCTTCCACAAAATAATTGCCAAAGGCAAAATAGTGAGTGTTTTCGCAGACAAAGGACCGGTCCGTCTCATCCATGGTCATGATGCCCGGAATATTTTCATAGCCTTCGTAAAGCCAGCCCATGGCATACCCGAATTCCAGGGACGCGTATTTGCCCCCGAGTTGGTCGTAATAGGAGCTTGACCTGCTCATCAACACCTGGCCGGATACGGGATCAAAATAGTTCAGACCGTTTTCCTTGAGATCGCGTTTGACCTGCTCGTTTACAATGGACTGACAGTCTTCAAGGGCCCTGGGATAGTATTCGACCAGATCACGAAGCTTATCAAACTGGTTGCTGTCCTGGGTGTAATCTATATAGGTGTTGGGATGCCAGACATTGAAGAAAGAATTTTCATCACAGCCACCCGTGGCCGGGAAATAAAAAATGAACTCGTCGGGGCGGGTGATTTCGAAATCGCCGGCAGTCAAACGCTGGCATTCGGCATAGGTTTTGTCCAGAACCCTATCGGGCAGGACGGTAAGGGCGGATTCGGTGAAATTTTCAGGGCTCCAGTCGCAGAGAACCTTGTCATAGTCCATGTCGAAAGTTTCAGTGTAGTCCCCATGATAGGGATCGGTGACGGTATAAACCACGGGGTAATTGTGTTTTGAAGGATCACGGTCCGTTTCAAGGGCACCGTATTCCTTGGCCTTCAAAAGTACCGCTTCGATCTGGACGTCCAGGGATGCACAAATCTGGCTTGCTGTGCGAATGCCGATCAACTCGGGCTCGGGGTATGTATACACCCAGCCCTTGTTCTTTTTCGTGTTGTTATTCACGACATAGTCCAGATGCCCCCCGGCCTTGAGGTCGTCTATACGGAGCCGGGCCAGTTTCTTTTCAGACGGGGACAAGGATTCTGCCTCGGTGAGAATATCCGCTGTGGGATGCGTGAGGAGGTCCGCCAGGTTTTCGGTGGGTATTTTTTCTTCAAAATAGGCACGCTCGGCCAGAAGTTCGATGAGATGCTTTCTAAGCAGCTTGAATTTCAATAGTTCGCTGTTCCGGTTGACGATTGAGGGATACTGTTTCCGTGCGGCTGTATACATCATCAGGTGATGGCGAAAGGTGTTATCGTAGCCCCACTGGGAAAACTGATTCAGATAGTCCCAGGACTGGTCATAACCCCAGATGTCTGCCTGTGCCGCATCATAAAAGTCGGGCTGGCCGTACACGCCCAGGAGGGCATCCTCCGATAGCACAATCCCCTTTACCCGGTCTGTATTGGCTGGTTTGATCCTTCCCATGACTTCCAGAAAAAAATTTTTGGGGATGAAGTCTTTTTGTTCACAATTCCCGACGCACTCATATGCATGGGAGATCGGATCAAATATATAGTACCCTTCCTTGCCCACATTTTTATAAAATTCGTGATCTGCCAGGGGGTTATTGTCCAGATAGTCCGAATAGATCATCCCGGGCCTTGGGACGCTGGAATAGTAATGAATGCCCAGATCAAATAAGGCACCGGTCATATAGTCTTCCGTGCCTGTGGGTTCGGCAAAGACCATGTCCGGATCGGGAATCAGGGCGGCTCCTTTTTTTTGAAAGAGTCGGGGATTTATGGAATAAACAAAAGACAGCACCTTGGTGCCAATGGCGCCAAATGAGAGAGACTGTTCTCCGACAAGGTCCAACCCGTTCTCATCCCATGTGGAACCCCGGAAGGCAAATTCCGTCACCCGCATGGGGTCATCTTCATGAAGGGTGGCAAAATCCCTGAACAGTGTCAGGTCATAGTATTTTTCAAACACATATTCCTCACAGGATGCAACCCCAAGGCCATTGTCATCCCATTCAGTGACCTTGCCTACATAAAGGGCGTCAAGAAGGTCTAAATGGTCCGGCTGGGTGTAGGAAATCCCGTCAAAACGAAAACCCGGCGTCTCTGCCAACAGGGGCTGTACCACATTAGACAGAGGCAAAGCTTTGGAACCGGACCCGGGCAAGGTCGATGTGATATCCGGCGCCATCTTGAAATTGACATCAAGGGCCTGGAACAGACTGCTGTGGCTTCCCTCATTCAACAGACTGTCATTGATAGCAAGCAACGTATTTCGTGATCCACTCAGTGTGAAACGATCCGGTTCAGCTGATCCGAACACATACAAGGGCGTCTGGTCATGATGTATGACATCCTTAATGGCCCTCTGACGTTCATGGTCTCCTGTAAGTTCCGGCACGCAGGCTGAACTCTTTTGTTCAAGCAGCTCATTTTGATGGTTTTCTTCAACAACATCGTCACAACGAGCCACAAAACTGTCTCCACCTGAGGCCTGGCAGCCCTGATAAAAATCGGGATTCAGACAATCGCCGGCCGTTGGAGAAAGACAGGGGTCCACACGGCTGCCACTGTTGCTGCCACACCCTACACAAACAAGAAACCCTGTGCATAGAAAAATAACGATGAATTGTTTCACAAGGCTCTCCTCTCGCGAACGTTAATTGACATTCGATGATTAATTAATTCATGGGCTAAAAAAGGCAATTTTATTCTTTTAAGGGGACAATACATGGATTATTTCTTTTTGACAACAGGCTTCTGGACAGGACGGAATTGTGCCCTCTACAGGATGGGGAACAGCATGAGAGACTATTTTTGCATAGCCATCTGCCGGCTTATTACGAGTTCATCAGGTCAAAGGGCCTGATCCGGATCATCCAGGACCTTACGAATGGTTTGCGCCAGGATGATTTTTTCAATGGGTTTCATTAAAAAGGCTTTAATGCCCATCTTGAAGGCAATTGCTTCATCGATTTTCGAGCTGAAACCCGTGCATAGGATAATCGGAATATCGGGCCTGATGGCCAGCATCTTTGCGGCCATCTGCTCACCGGTCATCCTGGGCATGGTCTGGTCTGTTAGCACCAGATGAAAGTCATGCTTCCGGGTCTGGAACAATTCCAGGGCATCCTGGCTTTCTGTCCGTGTGGTCACCTGATAGCCAAGACCCTCCAGTCTTTGACGCTGGATATCTGCCATGGCCGCCTCATCATCGACCACCAGGATGTGTTCAGTGCCCCTGGGCATGGGATCAGGGATTTCGGTTTCGTTCTGGATCAGAGTCTCAATCCTGGGGAGATAAACCGTGAAGGCTGTGCCCTTATTTTTCGTGCTTTCAACACGGATCAGGCCCTCATGGCTTTTTACAATCCCGTGTACCACGGAAAGTCCCATGCCAGAACCTTTACCCACGGCCTTGGTGGTAAAATAGGGATCAAAAATCCGGCTGATTATGGCTTGATCAATGCCCTCTCCCTGGTCTTTCACCGAAAGGGCCGCATAGGACCCCGGGTTAAGCCCCTTTTCCTGGGCCAGGTCATCTTCGTCCAGTTCCACCTCACAAAGTCCCAACGTAAGAGTACCCCCATTGGAATCCATGGCCTGGGCCCCATTGGTGCACAAGTTAATGATCACCTGATGGATCTGGGTGGGGTCTGCAAGAACGATGTGTTCCCCTTTCATCTCCTGGTGGATAACAATGGTTGTGGGAATAGACGCCCGGAGCATCTTCAAGGCATCCTCAACCAAACCATTCAGGGAAACAGGCTTCCGGCCCTGTTGGGTTTTTCGACTGTAGGCAAGGATCTGCTTGACCAGATCCTTGGCCCTGTGACTGGCATTCAACACCTCTTTGATGGCGTACCTGGCAGGATTCCATTCAGGAATATCTTCCATGGCCATTTCGGAATAGCCCATAATGGCGGCAAGAATATTGTTGAAATCATGGGCGACGCCCCCTGCCAGTGTCCCTATGGCTTCCATCTTGTGGGCCTGGCGGAGCTGCAACTCCAGATCTTCCTTTTCTTCTTCAGCCTGGATGCGCTCTTGAATTTCACGCTGAAGCTCAATGTTGGAGGTTTCAAGTTCAAGGGTGCGCTGGTCCACCTTGTCCTCCAGATGATCCACCAGATCCCGTATGCGGGAGGCCATGGCATTAAATGTCCTGGCCAGTTCGCCCAACTCGTCCCTGCTGCCTTCCTGGGCCGAGATATTGAGATTGCCTTTCCTGAACTCGGACGTGACCATGGTAAGAGCCACCAGTTTCAGTGTGATGCCCTTGTTTAAAAGCCATACGATTTCCATGGCCAGACACAGTCCAAGCAGTGTGATCACCAGCATGATACCCAGAGCGGTTCGCTGGGCCTTGTCAATCTTGTTCCGTGTTTTTTCGACATCGTCCCTGGCCAGCGCCACCAAGGATTGGGACACCGGCTTCATGGCATCATCCTGGAGATAAAAGTCATTGGATATGGCCTTGATCTGAGAATCCACATCCAACATTTCTTCAGCCGTATGAATACACTGGTCCAGGGCCTCGTCAATGGTATCTCTTTCGGTTTCAGAAAACGAGGTAATCCGGGCAATATCTTCCCTTATTTTGAATGCCGTATTAAAAGCGGACTGCATAACAAATCGTTGTCGGCTGAGTTTGTATTTCAGGATAAAATATGTCATCTCACGGTGCAGGTCCCTGAGATTTTCAATGGCAGCAATTTTTGCATAAAGTCGAGTCATAGCCTGATCCAGACGAGGTTCGATTCCCCATATCGGGGCCGCAAGTTTCGTGACAAGTTCCACAGACGTGATGGATGTCTCAGCAAATCGTTCAGCCGATGAAAGAAACAAATTCAGATCCACTTGTTTCTTTTTCAAGGCCTCACTCACGGGGGACTTCTCAATCATTTTTGACAGCAATCCGCTGTTTCTTATCACCTGGGCCACTTTTCGGATGGATGGCTGGGCATAGGCCTCATGGGCTTTGGAAAGCCCTATCGCTGGGTACTGCATGATAAAATCGCCATAAAGACGACGGGACTCTTCAAGTCCCCGGTTCATTTCAAGGACCAGCCTCTGAATTTCAGTACTGATATGAATGCTGGACTGGGCCTTATGGACATAGGTCAGGGTAAAATAACCTGTGGCTGCTATCATTATAACCAAAGCAAGCAAAAGCCCCCCAGCCATGGCAAACTTGGTGGTGATGCTTTGCATTTTATCCCTTTGTGGCCAGGTGTTTGTGGCGTCCATACCGCATGGTCCTCGTATCGGGCACGTTATTCAAAGGTATAGCGGGCCATGACATTGGATTGCAGCCCTTCGACTCCAGCCTGGGGATCATCCAGTCTTAAAATCACAAAATCCGGAACGGAGCAATCCCCGAATTCATTGCAACTCAAACTGCCGGTAACCCCTTGGATGTTTTTCATCCTGTACATGGCATCCCTCAATGCCTTTCGGCCCACATGAAGACTGCCGTCGTTTTCATTTACCGCAACATCTGCAATGGCTTTGAACAAAAGATTTGCCGCATCAAACCCAAAAAGAAAATAACTGGCGGAAGATTTTTCCTGATACCGGGTCTGATAAGCCGTGACAAGGGCACTGGCTGCGGCGCCCTCAGGTTGGGACGGCCCCACAAAATACATCCCTGTGCCTTTGTCCTGAACCTCATTGATAAATGAACTTTCAATTAGAGCCCCATCACTCATCAGGATCAATCGATCAAGACCGGGAATGTTTCTCGCCTGGACAACGAGATGGTTTCCTTCGGGTTGAAACAAGGGGGAAAAAAGCAATTGAGCCCCCACATTTAAAACGGCTGTGAGCACAGGCCCCATCTGCTCCTCCCCTTTTGCAATGGCGGTGTCCAGTACGATCTGCCCTCCAAGCTTTTCAAATTCCCGGACAAAGCCCTCGGTCAATCCCCGGGTATAGATATCGCCGTCATTGATGGTGGCCACCTTGGTGACCTTAAGGCTATCAAAGGCATAGATGGCCGCTGCCTTTCCCGCATGTTCCTCATTTTTTGAGACCCTGAAATAGCCCTCTTGCCAGTATGGGGCACGTTCATTGTTCACTGATGTGAGAAAAGGCGCACTGTTGTTTCCGGAGATCATGGTCAAACCGGCATGGGACATGGCATGGGACGCGGTCTGGGCCGCCCCTGAGCAGGTGGTCCCGAATATCGCCACCATCTGGGGATCGGCGATGATCTTCAACACCGAATTGGCTCCCCCTTCCGTGGTGCACCCCGTGTCTTCGACCTTAAGTACAATGGTGTGACCGGCGATCTGCCCCCCGATGGTCTCCATGGCCAGTTCAAGCCCCCTGATCTGCTCATGGCCCAAAGGGGCGACCTTGCCGGACAAAGATTGTAACACCCCGATTTTTATGGGCTTGCCAGGAGCGATATCCACACAGCCGATGCTGTCCGTGCACTGGAACACGGGCTTGGCATCGGTGCAGGCCATAACAGCCAGCCCTGCCCAGAGAATAAAACAAAAACGGAACATAGACATCCTCACTATCATGATTCACGTCCCCACACAGATGTGTTTATCGTATGATCGAATTCAGGTTTTTCACGTGATGCGAATTTTTATCAGGTAAAGGCTATAGAAATGTGCAAAAGCTAAGAATGATCAATGAACACGAGTTAAATCGACATTAATTTTTAGATATTAACGTATAATTCAGTGAATTGCAAACGCCTTAATTGAATCCTATACCCCTAAAATAATCTTAATGTTTGAAACCTCTGTATGGGATGACTTATAATGGCACCGGTCAATTTATTTTCACCCATACGAATAGGAAACGCTAATGAATAAAATTATTCTGGACAATGCCATTGACCAGGTCAAACGCCTTCTCGCTCCCATGGAAGGGATCTGCCTCATCTGTTACAAAAAACCAGCCGAGCTGGGGCCTGACACCTGCATCGATATCCTGGATATCCCCACTGAAATCGGCATTTCTGTCTGCCGGACCTGTTTTGACAATATCCTCATCGCCATCGGTGAAATTTCACAAGAATATTGAATCCTTTTAAGGGAATACGTAAAATAAAACACTTGACAGAAGAGAAAAAATAACGCTTTTATGTCAGCTTACACGGACCCATCCACGACATTTTTTAAAGCCGGGATGGGGCATGGGAAGACGCCCCATTATTCTGATAGTTTGGAATACTTTTAACATTGGAGACTGAGCATGAAAAAGCCCAACCTGTTCTCACGTTTGATGTCTGTCCTTGTTTTGTTTGTTTTACTTTCAATTCCAGCCTTTGCCGATTCAAAACCCATTACGCTGTCGTACAGCATCTTCTTCCCCCCATCCCATGGCCAATGCAAGGCCGGTGAAGCCTGGGCCAAAGAAGTGGAAAAACGAACCCAGGGACGGGTGCTGATCAATGTCTATCCCGGGGGAACACTGACCAAAGCCAACAACTGCTACGACGGCGTGGTCACGGGCATCTCGGATATCGGCATGAGCTGTTTTGCCTATACACGAGGTCGTTTTCCCGTCATGGAAGCGGCGGACCTTCCCTTGGGTTATCCCAACGGCCTCACGGCCACTCGCGTAGTCAATGCGTATTACGACAAACTCAAGCCCAAGGAGCTATCCGATGTAAAGGTGCTTTACCTCCATGCCCATGGTCCCGGCCTCCTGCATACGAAAAAACCGGTCAGCACCCTTTCAGACCTGTCCCGAATGAAAATCCGTTCCACCGGCCTCAGCGCCAAGGTGGTTGAAGCTCTGGGCGGCGTGCCTGTTGCCATGGATCAGGGTTCCACCTATGAAGCCCTTCAAAAAGGTGTGGTCGAAGGCACCATCGGCCCGGTGGAAGTGCTCAAGGGATGGCGCCAGGGCGAAGTAATCAAATCCACCACGGACTGCAATGTGGTGGGATACACCACCACCATGTTCGTGGTCATGAACAAGGACAAGTGGAACGCCCTTCCCCAGGACATCCGGACCATTATGGATCAGATGAGCAAGGAATGGATCGATGTCCATGGCAAGGAATGGGACGAGGGAGACAAGCTGGGCCTGGAATACAGTAAGAGTTTGGGCAATGGGTTGATCTCACTTTCCGCCGATCAGGAAACCGCCTGGAAAAAAGCCGTGGAACCCGTGATTGCCGACTATGTGAAAACCGTTGGTGAAAAAGGCATTGATGGCAAAGCCTGTGTGGACACCTTAACCTCTTTGATCAATGCACACTAAATGAACGTGTTTACGAGCCTATATCGCCTGGTCCGGATTCTGGCCCAGGCCATGAATTATATATCCGGCGTCTGTGTTCTGGCCATGATGGGACTGACCTGCGCCGATGTGGTGCTGAGGCTTTTCAGGTATCCCATACCCGGAACCTATGAAATGGTGGGTTTTCTCGGGGCGCTGGCCGTGTCCTTTGCCCTTGCCAAAACAAGCCTTGAACGGGGTCATATTGCCGTGGGTTTTCTTGTCCAACGTGTTTCGCCTGATGCGCAAAAGCAGGTGGACCGGATCAACGCCCTGGTTCTGTCCGCACTGTTCGGCCTGATCTCCTGGTATTCCCTGGTGTTTGCCCTGGCCTCACACCGGAACCATGAAGTATCCATGACTCTCCAGATGCCTATCCATCCGTTTATTATTGGAATCTCAGCTTGTTTCGCCATGCTTTTTATCATTTCCACCTTACGTTTCATCCTTTCCTTTGAACCATCCGAAAAGGAAGAGCTGTGATGTTCAGGAGTTTTTCATGTCTGTAACCCTTGTGGGCATCATCGGGATCATCGCCCTGTTTGTTCTAATTTTCTCCCGTATTCCTGTGGGCTTTGTCATGGCTCTGGTCGGTGGGGTGGGATTTGCCTATCTGAGAAATGTAGATGCGGCCATGAGCGTCATGGTTAAAGATATCTTTGATGTGTTTGGTTCATACAACCTCACGGTCATTCCCCTGTTCATCCTCATGGGTCAGATTGCCTTTCATGCCGGAATCAGCACCCGGCTTTTTCGCGTGGCATACAAGCTGATCGGCCATTGGCCTGGTGGCATGGCCATCGCCACCATCGGAGCCTGCGCCGGGTTTTCCGCCATCTGCGGGTCCACCAACGCCACAGCCGCCACCATGGCCTCGGTGACCCTTCCTGAAATGAAAAAATACGGCTACAAAGACAGCATGGCCACCGGAGTGGTGGCTGCCGGAGGGAGTCTGGGGATCCTGATTCCTCCCAGCGTGGTGTTCATCATTTACGGCATCATGACCGAACAGTCCATTGGGAAACTGTTCATGGCAGGCATTCTTCCAGGCATCCTGTTGACCCTCCTGTTTATGTTGGTGGTCATGGCCTGGGCCATCATCCGGCCCGACGTGGCCCCACGAGGCCCCCGGACCGGTTTCAAAGAAAAAATACGGTCCTTTACCGGCCTGATCGAAACCCTGCTGTTGTTCATCCTGGTCATGGGCGGTCTTTTTATAGGCCTGTTCACCCCCACGGAAGCGGGTGGCGTGGGCGCTTTAGGCACTCTGATCATCGCCCTGGTCAAACGGAATATTTCCTGGGATGGCTTTTCCCAGGCCCTTCTGGAAACCACACGGATCTCCTGCATGATCCTGGTCATTGTGGCCGGCGCCACTGTGTTCGGCCATTTTCTGGCCATCACACGGATTCCCTTTGACATTGCCCAGTGGGTCAGTACCGTCAATCTGCCTGCCTATGCGGTCATCGGACTGATCATTCTTGTTTACATGGTGGGTGGTTGCTTCATCGATGCCCTGGCCCTGATCATGCTCACCGTGCCAATTTTCTATCCCGTGGTCCTGGCCATGGGTTTCGATCCCATGTGGTTCGGGGTCCTTATCGTCCTGGTCACCCAGATCGGCGTCATCACGCCACCTGTGGGTATCAATGTTTATGTGGTCCAAAGCGTTGTTCCGGATGTGCCCCTGGGCGTAATCTTCACCGGCGTGATCCCCCTTCTGGCCGCCCTTGTTGTGGCCACCATTATTCTGGTGATCTGGCCTGATCTGGCCCTGTTTCTGCCGAGCTTGATGCGTTAACAACCATTGATGTTAATAATTAGGACCTATGATACCCTGGGCCTCATCGTGCAAAGCTATCGAAGCCAGGCCTTGGTACGAAAAAACTTATCTGTTGCATATCCTTGGTGTTCTGATAAAATCAAAAATTATTCTGATGAAGCCTGCCATCAGATATTTTAAGTCAAGGGGAGTTTCATTAACTATCCAACACCCCATTTTTTTGGGGAGTTCGGTTTTTAAAAGTCCTTCCCCAAGGAGAACAAATCATGGCCACGGGCGCATGCGGAATCAATTGTGATGTCTGCAAATTAAATATAATCGGAACCTGTTCGACCTGTGGGCCAGGGCGAAGCAGCCAAGCTGTGTCGAAACTGGCGGCCCAGAAAAACCTTTTCGGGGCAGGCTGTCCCATTCTGGAATGCGCCCATTTGAACGACATCGACCATTGCATGAAAGACTGTGCCCTTTTCCCCTGCGAAAATTTCAAGATGGGGCCCTATCCTTTCAGTTCAGGCTTTCTTGATATGCAAAAACGACGTTTGTCCCAAAATCCCCCGGCCCTAACCCCCCAGGATACGGATATCGTTATTCCCGAAACTTACTGGGATGCTCTAATCCTTAAGGACATTCACACCCTATGCAATTTCACCTTATGCGAGCCCCGGGAAAATGGCATCGTCTTTCCCTTCCTGAACCAGACCATCCTCATCGATTTCGGGGCCAGGACACTGAAAAAAAACAATCTGGGCCGTTGGGAGCCATTGGATGACCCCTTGCTGGAGTTGATCACCTTGCTTTATTTCAACCGGGCGGACGCCCTTTATCCCAAGGGGAAAAAACTGGTGGGGACAAAAGATCTCAAAGAAGGTCATTTTTTCAAAGGCCCCCATGCGCTGAATCTGGGACCCCTGTTACAGCGTTTCCAAGACCATTTATCGGATTTTGATGAAGCAGCTATCGCCCTCAAAGCCGAGGCCGTTAACATGGCTGATAATGCGTATGTTTTTCATCCCTTCCCACGGATACCCTTGTATTACCTTATCTGGAAAAAGGATCAGGAATTTGACGGCGGAGTTGACGTTCTTTTTGACGAATCCATCGAACAATGCCTGGATGCAGCAAGCATCTGGGG
Organism: Pseudomonadota bacterium; assembly: GCA_018818835.1. Classification (GTDB taxonomy): domain Bacteria; phylum Desulfobacterota; class Desulfobacteria; order Desulfobacterales; family Desulfolunaceae; genus JAHIRD01. Next base: position 12,014 of record JAHIRD010000004.1, on the reverse strand, counting down.
GCTTGTCAATCTGGTCACCCGATATATTCTTCAAGCCAAAAACAATTGACACAAAGGAATTATGATCCATCTTTCAGAAAAAAAAATCGCCCAGGCGAAAGAGATACTTGATTCTGCACGAAGCCCGGAAGAACGACGTTTTCTTCTCATGGATGTATTGCAACTCAATACCTTCATTTCCAAACGAAAAAATTTTATGGTGGGGGATGTCCCCATTCACTGCGAGCTTTACGAAAGTGCCAAGGACGATCCGGTGATTGTGTTTCTGCCCGGAATCGGAACCTATTCGGAAATGTACTGCGAATTTTTGTCCAAACTTTCCTCCTGGGGATTCAATGTGGTGGGTGTGGATTTAAGGGGTCATGGTTATTCCGGAGGTGAGAGAGGCGCTTACACCGTGGATCAGGTGGTTTCGGATATGGCAAAGGTGGTGGATGTTCTTGTCGAAACCCTGAATCCACGCATCGGATTTTTCGGCTGTTCCATCGGCTCCCCCCTGGCCAGGGCCTGTGCTGAAAATGATCCCCGCATCCGGGCACTGCTCTGCCACACCTTGTTTTTATCGGAATTTCCTCCGGATTTGATAACCTTTTCAGGGTGGAACATGCTCCACATGTCCCGACTTTTTATGCCGGGTTTTAAAATTGACTTCAGGTCATTCATTGATGTAAACGCCCTTTTGGACGGGAATGCCTTTGCCAATTTCATTGACTATGATCCCCTGATTGTCTGGGAGTACTCCATCAATACCTTGTCGGATATCTATTCCGCAACCAGCCGCCTGGTCCATGAAAAAATGGATTTCAACGCCGCCATTATCACCGGAGAAAACGATGAGGTCATCAGTGCCGACTATATGCGTCTCCTTGTGGAAAAAATGGAACATCCATTTGATTTTATTCAAATTCCAAAGGCAAGACACATGCTGCCCTTCCTGCATGTAAAGGACACGGTTATGGCGGCACGGGATTGGTTCAGAAAAAATTTATAACTATATTACCGAATTTTCAAGAATTCCAATATGCTCAATACTCAGTTCAAGCCGATCTCCCGGTTTCAGAAAGACACGGGGAGATCGGGCATAGCCCACGCCGCTGGGAGTCCCGGTGAGAATGACCGTATCAGGCAAAAGGGTCGTATCCTCGGATAGAAAAGCAATCAGTTTTTTTACCGGGAATATCATGTCCGAGGTATTGCTTTTCTGCATAAGCTCGCCGTTCAGTCGCAAGGACAGTTCCAGGCCATTGGGGTCGGCAATGTCATGGGCACTGATCAGTTCCGGTCCCAGGGGACAGAAGGTGTCAAAGCTTTTTCCTCTTACCCATTGACCGCCCCCACCGTTTTTCTGCCAGATCCGTGCCGAGACATCGTTGGCCACCATATATCCCTTAACATGGGAAAGGGCCTTTTCTTCGGTCACATTTTTAGCCGCTTTCCCGATAACCACGGCAAGTTCCACCTCAAAGTCCACCTGGAGAGGATCCCGGCAGGATTGGGGAAGCACGATGGACTGGCCAGGGCCGATGACCGATGCCGGATTTTTCATAAAAACCACGGGGTACTCCGGAATGGGCGCTCCGGTTTCAAGGGCGTGGGCCCTGTAATTGAGGCCGATGCAGAAAATGGCCCGGGGCTCAACCGGGGCAAGAACGGTCCTGACCCGATGAACCCTGCCCGTGGCTTCAAACATGCCCATGCTCTTTTCCAGGCATTCTTCCGCTGTATCCGGACCGTTCAACCGCCCCACCCGGATCTCTCCCATTTCATCTTTAAATCGAATCACTCCCATGGTTCCATGACCTCCAATGCTAAAAAAATCAAACCATTTGTAAATAAATTATCAGAATATATCAAGAATAATGAGAATTTCTTTAATAGTGAACACATTGAGCAGACTGAATTGACACTAATTGAAAATTCTTGATTGGAGTAATAATAAAATTAATGATATATTAAATATATTTTTCACCGCAATGAGCCATATTTAATTATTACGATTCAATGATCATGCCGTCCCCATATTTAGTATAAACGGATGAATTTACGCCTCAAGAACCACCATTATTTAATGTACCTGTTCCCTTAAGTATTCCCCTTCCAAGGTACGGGCGAAACAGGCTATCCGGGAGGTTGAACCATGAAAAACCGTGTAACAGTCATTGCCGGGGTTTTCATATGCATCGTGTGGTGTTACATGGATCAGGCCGAGGCGTTCCCAATTCCCCTCGACTCGCCTGATTTTAAACTGACTTGGAACAACACACTGCGCTACAATGGCGCAATGCGTATGCAGGCCCGCGATCCACGAATTTCAGAAAATGCTACATTTGACCAAGGTGACGCCCTATTCGACCGTTACAACACCATCGCCAATCGACTCGATTGGCTGAGTGAATTCGACCTGATTTATCGTGAACGATGCGGATTGAGCGTCTCGGCCACCGCCTGGTATGACACCGCATACGGCAACCGAGGCCGGAGCAATCCTGAAGCAATGGGAACAGATGCGGTGCCCACGAGCTACACAAACAACGCGTTTACACACTACGTCCGGCGCTATTACGCCGGCCCTTCTGCAGAACTGCTGGATGCCTTTATCTTTAACGTCTTTGACCTGGGCACTACGGTCTGGAATGTTAAAGTGGGACGCCATGCGCTTGTCTGGGGTGAATCCCTGATCGGCAGCACTCACGCGATTTCCTATTCCCAGGCGCCCAGTGACGGCATGAAGGCAGTATCCAACCCGGGTGCATCGGCCAAGGAAACCGCACTTCCCGTCACCCAGTTGTCATTGCTCGTCCAAATCAGCCGAGAGCTTTCCCTGGTGACCCACCTCGGTTTAGAGTGGCGTCCCAATCGTCTTCCTGAGGGTGGCACCTATTTCGGAGCCGATGGCGTGAATGAAGGCCCCAATGTGAGACGTCTTTCCCCCATTAAAGGTGAGTCCGGCGACCTTGGGATAGGCCTAAAATGGCGTCCGACATGGTTTGACGGGATGTTCGGCCTCTACGCTCGTCGATTCGACGACAAAGGGGGGTGGCTGGCCCAGGCGGCAGACGAGGGCCAAACACGCGCGGTTTATGCCCATGATATTGGGCTTCTGGGCATCACGGTGTCCAAGAATATCGGCGGCATTTCCATGGGTGCCGAACTGTCCCATCGCAGCGACAGCCCCCTGACCAGCGACGGATCTGCTTCGGCAGGATCCGCTGGCGGATATGAAGGTGCCCGGGGAGATACCTGGCATGGATTGCTCAATGGGGTGGCAAGTTTAGGGCCCAACCTGTTCTATGACTCCGCCAGTCTATTGGCGGAACTTGCCTGGTCAAGGCTCGACAGAGTGACCATAAACCCCCAGCTTTACCGGGCTAAAGGCTTTCTTTCGGCCTGAGATACGGACGCCACGATGCGCGGTTGCGCTGACAAGGAATTTATGAGTCTGGCCCTGTCTTTTACACCCACATGGATTCAGGTATATCCGGGCGTGGATCTTGGAATGCCCCTTTTTTTTTCAAGAAACGTCAAGGGCAATGCGCCCACCAACGGGGGGGGCAGCGAGGGGTTCACCGTCTATAAGATCGGACTCACGGCAAAGGTCTATGCCCGCCATCAGTTCGACCTGGCCTATACCGGTTATGACCAGAAAATTGAAACCCTGCCCGGATCCACGTTTGGCTCACGCGTTCTCGGTGTTCCCTATAGTGACAAAGGGTGGCTGTCATTCACGTATCAAGTGACCTACTGAGCATAAGGTAAGAGGAGATTTTATGAACCACCGCTCAATACTCATATTAACCCTGATTGCAATTTTTTATGCAGGCCGAGCCATCGCCGGAGTCAACGCAAGCGAGACGTTTCAGTTCAACGATTCCCTGACGCCCATCGGTGCTGAAAAAGCGGGGAATGATGAGGGCACCATTCCCCCATACACAGGAGGCCTTCCTGCGAACACATCGCCTCCCGGTTTCCAACCAGGGTCCGGACGCTGGACCAACCCTTTTTCCGATGAAAAACCCCTGTATTCGATCACTGAACAAAACATGGGCAAATATAAGGATCGTCTCAGCGAAGCAAGCAAAATCCTGTTAAAAAAATTTTCCACCTACCGTATGGATGTCTATCCCAGCCACCGCAGCGTTGCCTATCCGGCCTGGGTACTCGACAACACTCGAAAAAACGCAACCCATGCCCATCTCACCAAGAATGGCTTAGCCATTGAGGGGGCCTTTGGCGGTATCCCCTTCCCCATTCCCAAAAACGGTAATGAAGTGATGTGGAATCATATGCTTGTCTATAACGGGTATCCTGCCGAATACCGTGGGCGGAACTGGTATGTGGGCAAAAACGGGAAAGCAGTCAACTCAGGGGCGCTGCAAGTCTCTTTGCAAAGCGGCTATTATAACCCCACATGGAATGTCGAGGAGTTGAAGAAGAATGGCAATGCCTTTTTTGAGGCAGCGTACCACTTCATTTTTCCTCCCACAGCAGCGGGCAATGCCAGTTATTCCATTGACACCCTGGATCCGGTGGAACAACCTCGCCGGGCGTGGAGCTATTCTGCCGCCTCCCGCCGTATCCGCATTTCACCGGATCTTACCTACGACACGCCCATCGCCTCCCAGGGTGGCGTAACCAACTACGATGAAGGATATGTATTCCTGGGAAAACTTGACCTCTTTGACTTCAAACTGGTTGGCAAGCAAGAGATGCTGATTCCCTATAACAATTACAGCCTGGCGTTCGAGAGCCGCTCTTCCCAAATACTGACACCAAAACATCTGAACCCGGCATTTGTAAGATGGGAACTGCATCGGGTCTGGGTGGTTGAGGCCACCCGAAAACCAGGAAAACGGCATAGTCTAAGTCGGCGTATCTTCTATTTTGATGAGGACTGGAGCGGCGGCAGCATGAGCGATGCATTTAGCCGCGGGGATAAACCCGTTAAAGGAATCTTTCTTGCGGCAACGCCACTTTACGATATGCCAATGCCCATGGCCAGATGCTACTGGGCCTATGACCTGTCGAGCGATATATACACCCTTATCCAGCATTTTGGTGATCCGGGCATGGGGTATCAGATTAAACCCAACGGTTTTCCGAACATGACCTTTTCGCCTGATGCCTTGCCCAACCGAGGAAAACACTAATGATAACCTGGCCTATCTCTCGTTTCTGGGATCAATTGAACCTGATGCTCCGGTTGCTGCTGACGGTGCTCCTGGGCATGGCCATTGCGAGCCTGGGGGTAGCGTATCTCACCGCCCGAGACACGGCGATTAACGTGCAGCATGAATTAACCGCCAAATTCCAGCAGGACATGGAAATACTTGGGGTGAGAATCGCCCCCGCCTTTTCCTCTGATTCAGACGATTTCCAATTAAATCCCGAGCAACTCAAGGCTGTCCTTGAAAACATTACGTATGGCCAGGAGGTGGTCCATGTGGGCTTTCGTGATACATCGGATGGGGTAAGTGTCAGCCATGATATGCCCATGCCTCTTTATGCCCCCTTTTGGTTTTCCCATTGGTGCGGTCTGGATGAAATCAAAGCCAACCGAGGCGTCGTGATTGACGGGCAGTATTACGGTGCACTGACCTTGATCATATCGCCCAATGACGCCATCAATCAGGCCTGGAAGCGTTATTTGAAGCAGATGCAGATGCTTTTGCTGTGCTTTGTATTGGTTTGGTTATGCATGTGTTGGGTGTTACGCCAGGGATTGTTGCCATTGAAAGATCTGGCGGCCGCCAATGAAGCCCTGGGCCAGGGTGATTTATCAACCCGCCTGACGGTGCGTGGCAGCCCGGAATTAAGGACGTCTCTCTCGAATTTCAATAAGATGGCGTTGAGGATTGAGGCCGCTCGCGATGAGCTTAGTGCCAGCGAGAAACGATTCCGCGTCTTAATAGAGGAGGCACCGGATGCCATTGTTGTTTTCGATATGGACCTTAAACGCTTTGTGGAAGCAAATCCCAGCGCGGAAACGCTTTTCGGGTACAACCGCGATGAACTGCTACAAACCGACCCGCGAGGTTTCTACCCCCTTGAACAACTCGACAAGGAGGAGGCGGGCGAACGTTTTCTCGAATATACAGAAAAAACATTGTCAGGAGAAAAAGTCACGTTCGAACGGACGATTCGCAGACCTGATGGTCAACATCGTATCTGTGCGGTCCATATTGTCATGTTGCCTGACGAGAGACGCAGGCTGATTCGAGCCAGCCTTATCGACATTACCGAGCGCCGTGAGGTGGAGGAAAAGCTGAAGATTCAGGCCCAGATCGCAACCAACATGGCAGAAGGAGTCTATCTCATTCGGCTCAGAGACGGCATCATTATCTACACCAATCCTGAATTCGAAAAGATGTTTGGATACGCTCCCGGCGAAATGCTCTGGAAGCACGTCTCTATCGTCAATCCACCCACTACGAAAACGCCCAAGGAAACGGCCGAGGAAATTATGGCAATCCTTCGGGAAGAAAAACAATGGAGTGGGGAAATACAGAACCTCAAGAAGGACGGAACCCTCTTCTGGTCTTATGCCACCGTCTCGGTATTCGATCACCCAGTGGATGGCCCCGTGCTTGTGGCCGTCCATACGGACATCACCGAACGTAAACAGGCTGAGGAGGCTCTCCGTATTAGCGAGGAACGGAACCGGACTCTTCTTCAGACAGCCATGGACGGATTCTGGATGGTAAACTCAAAGGGACGAATTCTGGAAGTCAATGAAACGTATTGCCGGATGAGCGGCCGTAGTGTCCAGGAACTTGTAGGCTTGCACATTAAAGATATCGAAGCGTCTGAAACGGAAAGCGGCATCGCTGATCGGATCCGGGAGATAAAGTTCCAAGGCGAGAATCGCTTTGAAACCCGGCACCGCCGCAAAGACGGAAGCGTTTTTGATGTCGAAATCAGCGTCCAGTACCGACCCATGGAGGGCGGACGGTTTGTGGCTTTTCTTAGGGACATCACAGCCCAAAAGCACATGGAGATGGAGCAAAAAAAGCTCCAGGACCAGTTGTCCCAGTCTCAAAAATTAGAATCTGTGGGTGCCCTGGCAGGTGGGGTGGCCCACGATTACAACAACATGCTCGGAGTGATTATTGGCTATACGGACATGGCTTTGGAGAAGGTGGACCCCGGTCAGCCATTGTATGATGATCTCCAGGAAATCCTCACGGCCGCCATACGCTCATCGGAGGTGACCCGCCAATTGCTCGCATTTGCCCGCCAGCAGACCATTTCCCCCAGGGTAATCGATTTAAACGAGACCGTTGAAAGCATGTTCAAAATGCTGCGGCGCCTCATCGGCGAGGATATCGATCTCTCCTGGCTGCCTGAATCGAGCCTGTGGCCTGTGAACATGGACCCCAGCCAGATTGACCAGATGATAGCCAACCTCTGCATCAATGCACGGGATGCCATCGGGGGTGTCGGCAAGATCATAATCGAAACCGGGACAGCGTCCTTTGATAAAGCATACTGCGCTGAGAACACTGGTTTTGTCCCCGGGGAATTTGCGATGATTGCCCTCAGTGATGATGGCAGCGGCATGGACCAGGAGACTCTTGATAGAATCTTCGATCCTTTTTTCACCACCAAAGGTGTGGGTCAAGGCACCGGCCTGGGGCTGGCCACGGTCTATGGCATCGTTAAGCAAAACAACGGTTTTATTAACGTTTACAGCGAACCGGGTCAAGGAACAACCTTCCGAATCTACCTGCCCCGATATGAGGGCATGGCCGAACAGATAAAGCAGAAAGAAGCATCTGAACCGGCTGTGCTGGGCCATGAAACCATACTTTTAGTTGAAGACGAGCCGTCCATCATTAAAATGGCCAAAATGATGCTTGAACGCCTGGGGTACACGGTGTTGGCCGCCGCAACGCCAGGCAATGCCATATCCCTTTCAGAGGCGCACCCCGGCGAGATCCACCTGCTGATGACGGATGTGGTCATGCCCGAAATGAATGGCAGGAATCTATCTGAACGGATTAAGGCCCTAAGACCAGCGATAAAATGTCTCTTCATGTCCGGTTACACATCCGACTTGATTGCGAATCGAGGTGTCCTGGATGAAGGGGTTCAATTCATACAAAAACCTTTTTCCGTGAAAGACCTTGGAATCAAGGTGCGCCAGGCCCTGATGGCGTCGTAAAAAGGTCATTTCCCTGGAGGATGACATGATTTTCAATTGACAAACCGTCTTTACCTGGGTTTTATGAGAAATTATTTTCCAATACACTTAAAACAACGAACCTCGTCGCCACCATAGGAGTCAACCATGAAAAAATTTGCCCTGTTCGTCTTTAACGGAGATCCCATGTGTTTTATCCATGTGCTTTTAAATGCCCTGGACATGAAAGCCAAAGGCCATGAAGCAAAAATCATCATTGAGGGTGCCGCTGTTAAACTGATCCCCGAACTGATCAATCCGGCAAATCCCTTAAATGGATTGTGGAAAAAAAATCTGGCTGAAGGAATGGTGGAAGGCGTCTGCAAGGCCTGTTCGAAAAAACTGGGAACCCTGGACGCTGCAAAAGAGCAGGGCCTCACCCTTCTTGATGATGTATCCGGTCATCCGGGCATGGCTGGATACAGAGACAATGGGTTTGAGATCATCACGTTCTGACAACATCCAATGAAGATGGCGTCGTAAAAAGTCCCATATGCGGCGTTATAGTGTTTGGCCTGACGTTCGACATACGTTTTAAGTATGCCTTCACGCCCGGCCAAGCACTATGCCTTGCCTATGGACCTTTTTCCATAGCCATACGTCGACTTTTTGCGAATTCATTGATGTTGAACGTTAATTTTTTAGGTTGCGATTATGGGCATATCCCGGCGTGTGGGATATGCCCCATTTTTATTTTCAAAAAACATTCCCTATCATGTGTTTGAAAATCGAAGATTCCATGGAAGAGCCGACATAGGTGTTGAAATTGGTGTGGCAGTTGGAGCACATGCCTTCGGTGAAAGTATCATATCTGATTTCATGGCTGATGGTTTTTGACCCACAGAAGCTGCATTCATGCATGGGTTTCATCTCAGCCGAATCAACGATGGCAACGATAATCTTATCATGATGAATATCGGTATTTGTGACCTCGTGTTCAAGGTCGTCATTATGCCAGGGCTTTGCCATAACCCTGTCGATGTGGGTTCCACACCCATCGTCCTGGACAGTGTATCCGGTCAACAGAATTCTTAAACTCCGCTGTGAGATCATTTCTGCACGTGAAAGAAAATCGACTCCGGGAATATGGGGCATTTTGTTGTCCGAGATGATGATATGGGGCTTGATTGTTTTCAACTCGGCCAGGGCTTCGACCGGAGATGTGAAACAAACAAAATCATAGTGCTCGCTTCTGAATAAGCGACACAAAGAACGAAGAACGCATTCTTCATCATCCACCGCCAGGATGATTTTACGCATAAGACCTCCTAAAGATTTAAAACAGGTTACTCAGGCGGTTTTGCTCCAAAAATTCAATGTTTAAAACGAGATTAAATTGTCAGCATTCATCAGATCAAGCAGATATAAGTTATCAGAACGTCCATTTATAATTTTTGCAACATAACCAATAAAAGACAGATAATTATACGTTAATGACTTACATAAGTAAATTCATCGGCCTGATTCAAAAAAAATTAAGCCTTTATTTAAATTAAATAAGATTCAGATGGCTCCAACAGGCTAAACGCTCATGCAATGTGCATTTCATGTTCATCAGACGTCAAATATACGGAAGCTTTCATCCATCATATGTTTAAATTTATTGCGTATTTTTTTGTATTCATTAAGGGCGTTATTATAAACAACCAGTGTTTCCCCGGGGACACATGATTTTGGCCAGATGTCCATGGTGAATTTTCCTGCCTGGGCCTGAAGAATGACCATACTGGTGTAAGCAGATTCAAAAAAGGTCTTCTGGTATTCCATTATTCGCTTGAGCATTGATGTTGAATTCATTTGTCCTCCTGCGGTTCATTTTATCAATCCTGGAACATTTCCTCAGACTCCATTTCAAGGACCGATCTAATTTTGGCGGCCAATTCATTTCTTGAGACCGGTTTCTGGATGAAGTGCAGATTTTCGTCAAGAACGCCCCGGTGGGCTATCACATTGGCTGTATAGCCGGACATGAACAGGCACTTGATGTCCGGGTAAAGGGATTGCAGCTGCCCAGCCAGATCTTTTCCGTTCATTTCAGGCATCACAACGTCAGTAAGAAGCAGATGAATATCACCGGCGTGTTCATCAGCCAAGCGCATGGCGTCACCCGGTGTGCTTGCGGTCAGCACACCGTAACCCAGTCCTTCAAGGATTTTCTTTGTGAGCTTCAGTATTGAAACTTCATCTTCGACCACTAAAATAGTTTCTCCTTTACCATATATGTAATTTATCTTTTTTTTCTTTTGAATCGTATATGCCTGCCCCACATACCTGGGCAGGTAAATATGATAGGACGTCCCTTCCCCCGGCTCACTATATACCGTGATGAAACCGCCATTTTGCCTGACAATGCCATAAACCGTTGCAAGTCCCAACCCGGTTCCCTTGCCAAGCGTTTTTGTGGTAAAAAACGGCTCGAAAATCTGATCGAGTGTTTCCTTGTCCATGCCACATCCGTCATCGCTGACTGTAAGACAAACATACTCTCCGGGGATAAACTCCGCATGATCGGAGCAGTATACCTCATCGAATGCGGTGTTTTTCGTTTCAATGGTGATCTTGCCCACATCAGCGATAGCGTCCCGTGCGTTTACGCAGAGATTGGCCAGTATCTGATCGATTTGCGTGGGATCAATTTTTACCTTTTCCAATTTTTCCCCGGGCAGCCAGGACAAATCGATATTTTCGCCTATCAATCGTCGGATCATGCTGAGAATTTCTTTGACGGCTTTGTTCAGATCGACCACCTTGGGAGCAACCGTTTGCTGACGGGCAAAGGCCAGCAACTGCCGGGTAATATCAGCGGAACGATGTGCAGCCGAGAGGATTTCCATGAGGTCTTCATTGAGGGGGGAACCCGGGTCAACCTTGCCTAATGCCAAATCCGTATTACCGATGATAACACTGAGCATATTATTGTAGTCGTGGGCAACGCCGCCGGCCAGCTTGCCCACCGCCTCGAGCTTTTGCGCCTGGATTAACTGTTTCCTGAGCTTCTCCTTTTCCCTTTCCTTATTGTTGATCTCGGTGATGTCATTTGCGATGCCCCCCATTCTTACCGGCCTGTAGTCCTGATCATAAAACAGGGCTTTACGATCACGGAGAAATCGAACCTCTCCGTCCGGTCTGACAATGCGATATTCGGCCTGGGCATGGCCGGTCCTTAACAGTTCATCATGGCTGGCCCTTGCAACCGTTTGATCATCGGGATGGACCATCTCAAGCCAGAGGCCCGGATTGAGCCGAAATTCATTCTCGGATATCCCATACACTTTCTCAAAAGAATGGTTTAAGTCAAGCACCTTTGCCCCATCAGCCGTTGATATCCAGAACACATCGTTCAACTGACTGGTCAGTACCTCGAAACATGCCTCGCTTTCAAGCAAGGATGTTTCAGCGTTCTTACGCCGGGAAATGTCCTGAACCTGTGCGATGAAAAACATGGGTTTTCCGGTACTGTCACGGACCAATGATACATTTAACTGGGCCCAGACAAGACCGCCCTGCTTGTGTCGGTAACGTTTCTCCATCTCATAGATGTCAATCTCACCCGCCAGCACCTGATGAACATAGGCGAGATCTGTTTCAAGATCATCCGGATGCGTCAGTTCCTGAAATGTTTTTGTCAATAATTCCTTATCGGAATAACCAAGAATCCGGCAAAGTGATTTATTCACTTTAAGGAAGTGACCATTGTAGATTCCCACGCACGAGTCCCAGAAGAATCCCACGTAAAAATACCGATGTAAGACAGGTGCAAGAAAGCCGGAAGGAGTGGTTCCTTCCGGCTTGAGTATAATGTAGACAGCAGTCTACCGCACCGAGTTATCCCTTG